>DXAA01000006.1 GCA_019117285.1 Candidatus Limosilactobacillus intestinigallinarum | reverse complement strand
GAAGCTATTAAATATTTCAACACTCAACGAGCTTATGCGTCAAAAAACGGCTTGACCGCGGAAAAATTCCGCGCTCAAGCCGCATAAACTATTTTTCTATTTGAACTGTATACTTGACAGGCACTAGTGCCATCATGAGCGGCGCTTTCGAGTATTTATTTCCCGGCCAGGGCATTGGCCAGGTCGGCCTTGCTGACGTCGTAGCGGGTGAGGTATTCGTAGGGATCCTGGTGGTCACCCCAGATGTGCTGGCTGACCCAGCGGTGACTCTTGATTCCACTGGTGTTGGTACTCCCCTGATCCAGTTTCAGTGGAATATCATACTTACCAGCCATGTCGCGGACCAGGGCCACGTAAGCCTGGTAGTCCGCCCGGAATTCGGCCGTGCTATGGGCGTGGCCGAGCTCAATCTGGACGGGCGCGTTTTGGTTGGCGGTCGTACCGGCGCCCCAGGCCACGGTTCCCGGCCGCTTCATCTGGTAGACCGTCCCGCCATTGCCGACCACAAAGTTCGTGTAGGCCTGGCTACTGTTGGCCGTCCGCTGCATGTAGCTGGCCGCTTGTTGTCCGTCGGCCCGGCTACCAACATCATGGAGGATAATGTACTTCGGCGTAGCCGGTTGATTGGTCCCCTGCCCACTGCCAAGCTGATATTGGTAGCTGATCTTATAGGGCAGAATCTGTTTGCCATTCTGCCCGAAGCGGTAGGTCACCCCATTGATCTGCCGGGTTCCGGTCACCTTATGACCGCCCTGGACAAAGGCCCAGTCACGGCCATCATAATACCAGCCATTGTGCAGATAGAAGTGACGCTGGAGGGTAGCCGATGAGACGTAGTGGACCCCGCGCCCCGGGATCATCAGGACCGCCAGTAGGACGATCGCCAATATTGTGACCACGCAGGCCGCCAACCAGCCCATTTCCCGCTTTTGCATTATGGAATCCTCCTTCAAAATTCACTGCTCTTATCATACGAAATCCGTCCCCAAAAGAAAATTTCTTTGTGATTTCGTTAACTTTAAAATTAAAATTAGCACTTATTGTTCTTGTTTTGTCACATTTGCGGGCATAAAGGTTGAATAATACCCGGATACATCGTATACTACCGACAGTTGGGGTAGGAACTCACGAGTTATTGTTCGACGGAACGGAATGTGAACGTCGAAAGGAGGCCGCACCGGCCGCTTGGGTTTTCCGCATTCACCACATTGGACACGCGTCAATGTCGTCCCTAACAAAATAATCTTAGGGAGGTTTTGACAATGTCAATTCTATCTTTTTCTGGTCCTCGTTTCACCACCCGGCAGATGACCCTGGCCTCCATGCTGATCGCCCTACAGGTGGTCCTCGGCAAGCTCTCGGTCGGTGATCCGGCCGTCGTCAAGGTCGGCCTCGGCTTTATCGCCACCGCCCTGATCGGTTACTTCCTAGGTCCCTGGATCGGTGGTCTGGCGATGGTCATCAACGACCTGATCGCCAACACCATCCTGAGCTCGGGCACCCTCTTCTTCCCGGGTTTTACCCTGTCGGCCTTTGTCTCCGGGGTGATCGCCGGGATGTTCCTCTACAACCAGAAGGTCACCTGGCAGCGGGCCCTGGTCTACGAGTTCTTCCAGATCCTCGTGACCAACGTCCTCTTCACGACCCTGTGGATCTACCTGATGAGCCTCAGTTCGTCGAGTACTGGTCGGACGTTCATGGCCCTGCTGTCGATCCGGTTGCCCAAGGAGGTCATCACCTGGCCGATCGAAGCGTTGATTGTCTTCGCCATCCTGCGTCAGGTGGCGCGGATCGACCTACGCACGACCAGATAAAATATTTTTTAAAAAGTGCTTGCAATTTCTAAAAAACAGGTTAGAATATCATTAAAGATTTCAAAAGCGATGAGAAAGAAGAGTAAATCGCCGCATTCGTCAAGTGAGCCAGCGACAGTGGGAAGCCGGCCGACCCTGGACGATTGAAAAACACTTTCTCGCAGTGCCGCTGACCCAAATGGTCCCGACCAGAGTAGGCTCAGCCGTCCCCGGTACGTTACCTCGCCGGTAGAACATGTTCGTGTTCGAAAAGAGTGGTCTGAGTTTATTTTCAGACAACTTGGGTGGTACCGCGGAATAAAGCCTTTCGTCCCTTAGTTGATGGGGACGAAGGGCTTTTTTTATTCGCTCTCAAGCATCGATTCTGATTGAAGGAGTGTTATTTATGAGTTTAATTATTCCAAAGGACTACGATCCAAAGCTGTCAATCCGTGATACCGAAGCGGCAATCCGCTTTATCCGTGAAAACTTCCAGGACGAATTCGGCCACGAGCTGCACCTCCAACGGATGTCGGCCCCAATGTTCGTCGAGAAGGGTACCGGGCTCAACGATAACCTGAACGGGGTCGAGAAGCCGGTCTCCTTCACCATGCAGGCCATGCCCGACGAGACGATTGAAGTCGTCCACTCCCTCGCCAAGTGGAAGCGGATGGCCCTCAAGAAATACGGTTTCGGCATGCACGAAGGCCTCTACACTAACATGAACGCCATTCGGAAAGACGAGGACGTCGATAACTTCCACTCCATCTACGTTGACCAGTGGGACTGGGAGAAGATCATCGCCAAGGAAGAACGGACCGAGACCACGCTGAAGGCCACCGTTCGTCAGATCTTCAAGGTCATCAAGCGGATCGAACGCGAACTCTGGGAACTCTACCCGGACGCTGTTTACCAGCTGCCGGATGATATCCACTTCATCACCACCCAGGAGCTGGAGGACCGTTGGCCAGACCTGACGCCGATGGAGCGTGAGGATAAGATCGCCAAGGAGATGGGCGCCGTCTTCATCATGAAGATCGGGGACAAGCTCAAGCGCTCCGGTAAGCCGCACGATGGCCGGGCACCCGACTACGATGACTGGCAACTCAACGGGGACATCATCTTCTGGTACGAACCGCTCCAGTGCAAGCTGGAAATCTCCAGCATGGGGATCCGGGTCAGCGAAGAATCGATGCGTGAACAGCTAAAGAAGGCCGGCGCCGAGGACCGGGCCAAGCTGCCATTCCATAAAATGTTGCTCAACGGCGAATTACCATATACAATTGGTGGAGGAATTGGTCAATCCCGGCTCTGCATGCTCCTGCTGGGCAAGGCCCACGTCGGTGAGGTACAAGCCAGCGTTTGGCCAGAAGATATGCTGAAGAAGTGTGAAGCAGCACATATTCAAATTCTGTAAAATAAATTAGGTTGGGAGAGTATTCAACAGTGGAAACAATTACGATTAGTGAATCACCTAAGCACGTTGGCGAAACCGTCAAGATCGGTGTCTGGCTGACGGACAAGCGGTCCAGTGGTAAGATCGCCTTCCTGCAACTGCGGGACGGGACCGGCTTCTTCCAGGGGATCATCCGGAAGAACGACGTCGATGAAGCAACCTTCGACCTGGCTAAGCACGACCTGCACCAGGAAACCAGCTTCTACGTCACCGGTGAGATTGCTGAAGATAAGCGGTCCAAGTTCGGCTACGAAATCCATATCAAGGACATCGAAGTTATCGGTGCCAGTGAGGATTACCCGATTGGTAACAAGGAACACGGGATCGACTTCCTGCTCGACCACCGTCACCTCTGGCTGCGTTCCCGCAAACCGTGGGCACTCATGCGGATCCGCAGCCGGGTCAAGCTGGCCACGATGGAATTCTTTGACAAGCATGGTTTCACCCAGTTCGACGCCCCTGAACTGACGGCCAGTGCACCAGAAGGTACGACGGAACTCTTCGACGTGAAGTACTTCGATGACGACGCCTACCTTTCTCAATCCGGTCAACTCTACGCCGAAGCCGGGGCCATGGCCCTCGGTCGGGTCTACACGATGGGTCCAACCTTCCGGGCCGAAAAGTCCAAGACCCGCCGGCACATGACTGAATTCTGGATGATCGAGCCGGAAATGGCCTGGATGCACCAAGACGAAAGCTTGAAGATTCAGGAACAATACGTTGCTTACCTGGTTCAAGACCTGATTGACCACTGCGCTACCGAGCTGGAAATGGTTGGTCGTTCCGTGGACAGCCTGAAGCCATTCACCGAACTGCCGTACCCACGGATCACCTACAAGAAGGCCATCGAGATGCTCCAAGAGGGCGGCTTTGACTCCAAGTACGGTGACGACTTCGGTTCCCCAGAAGAAACCTACCTGGCTGACCAGTTCAAGAAGCCGGTCTTCATCATGAACTACCCACGGGCAATCAAGGCCTTCTACATGCCAACCAACCCTGAGGATGACCGCGAAGTCATCTGTGCCGATCTCCTGGCACCAGAAGGCTACGGTGAAATCATCGGTGGTTCCGAGCGTTCCTACGACTACGAATATATCACCAACAAGCTGGAAGAAAACGGCCTGAACAAGGAAGACTACGGCTGGTACGACGACCTGCGCAAGTATGGTTCCGTGCCGCACTCCGGCTTCGGGATGGGGCTGGAACGGTTCCTGGCCTGGGTAACCCTCCAGGACCACATCCGGGAAAACATTCCGTTCCCACGGATGCTCAACCGCCTGCGCCCATAATGACTAAATTTAGTAAATACGTTTAATTAATAACCCCCGCAAAATGCCGAAAATGGTGTTTTGCGGGGATTTACTTTTGTTATTTTGCGAAAAAGCGATTTTCGCAGTTTTCACGTCCCTTTCTCAATGGCTATTTGCCCAAAAGTGCGGTTTTCGCGATTTTGGTTTTAGGTTGACGATAACCATCAGCCCAAAATGGCGGTTTCCCATGATTTCAGTAAAATTCGCTTAGCCCGGAACCAGCCCTTACAAGTTAGACACGCGCTGGTTTAATTATTGATTAAGTACCATTCATTTAATAAAAAGATAAATTTATTGCTATGGCATCACTTTTCTTATGTTATTTTTAACCACCCTAGTGCATTAAATCCGTTATGAAACTGGTATAATTGATATTAAAGAAGTACGAACAATTAATTCACAGGAGGTTTATAGATGACAAGACAACATTCACTGAAGTCCCGCATCGTGCGTCTGATGGCCATAACTGTTTTAACCACCAGTGCCATCGGCGGGGTTAGCCTGGCTACGAATCCAACGGTTAACGCCGCCCAGGCCAAGACCCAGGACATCAAGATCAGCCAAAAGCAGGCGGTCAAGAAGTTCCAGAAGGAGTTCAAGGACGCCAAGATCTCAGAGATCACCCTGGAACCAAAGGGCAACCGCTATCAGTACCAGATCGATGGGTTCGATAAGGATCAGGAACACACGGCGGCGATCAACGCCAAGACCGGGAAGATCACCTGGAGCCACTCCAACAAGCTTGACAAGGATGATCAAAATTCAGCCCTGGACCTGAACAAGACCATCAGCCGGAAGACCGCTAACAAGCTGGCCGAGAAGGAAGCCAAGCAGGGTCAGGGACAGAAGTGGACCCTGGAGAATGACGAAGGCAAGCAGACCTGGGAGGTCGAAGTGGTCGACAGCAACCAGACCACCGAGGTCAAGATCGACGCCCTCAACCAGGACATCATCAGCAGTGAAGTCGATCACTAATTAAATAATATTGCCCCATCAGCCGACTGGCCGATGGGGCAATTTTTGAAAGTGGGCAAGGAAACACGTTCTTTTAAGGATGTGATGAATTGCCTACTTTTTTAGTTTTTAATCGAACGTATGTTTTCAGATATGATATAATATACTTAACAGAAAGATTGGTGCTCAGATATTAATTAGCTATGTTAACCGACCGCTGATAAAGGAATGGTGGTGAAGATGGTGCAGATTATCAAGGGCGTTAAGCTCCGTTTATATCCCAATGCTCAGCAGAGAGAACAATTGCGACAGATGTTTGGTAACGATCGCTTTGTTTGGAACCAAATGTTGGCGATGGCGAGGGAGCGTTATCATAACAATCCCAGCAGTCACTTCGTCAATGAATACGGCATGAACTACTTATTGAAAAGACTCAAGCAGGAATATCCATTCCTTAAGGCCAGTGACTCAACTAGTTTTCTCGTGGTTAATCACAACCTTGCCCAAGCCTTTAAGATGCTCTTCAAGCACCAAGGTGGTTACCCACGATTTAAATCGCGTCGTTCCACCAAGCAGGCCTACACTGGACGATCGGTTTGTCGGGTACTTGCTAAGCGGCGGGTGAGATTGCCTAAACTGGGGAGCATTCGCACTAGTAAAACAACCTGGTTAGCTAATGGCAAAATTAAGTGTTATACGATTTGCCTTGCGCCAACGGGGCGTTGCTATCTATCATTACAAGTGGCGGTTGCGGCTCCCGAACACTTAAGTAAGACGGGAAAAGCGGTCGGGATTGATGTGGGCATTGCTAATCTCGCCGTTAGTTCTGATGGCATTAAGTACGGAACCTTTAATGCTAAATGGGCGGAAAAGCAAGCAACAAGGTGGCAAAGTAAATATGCCAAACGGAAACATCAAGCAATGGTTGCCATCCGTCAATGGAACCATAATCACAAAACCATGAAGGCGGAATTAGATGGTTACCGGAACTGGCAACGAGCCCGACAAGAAAAGGCCCGCTACCAAGCAAAGATAGCGAACCAACGAAAAGATTATTTGCACAAATTAACGACGGCCTTAATTAAGCAGTATGACGTAATTGTCATTGAAGATTTGAAAACCAAGAATCTGCAGAAAAATCATTGCCTAGCTAAGTCGATCGCGAATGCCAGCTGGTATCAGTTCCGAACCATGTTGGCATGTAAGTGTGCCTGGTATGGTAAACGTTTAGTGGTAGTTAGACCAAACTACACTAGCCAAATTTGTAGCCACTGTGGTTACCATAGTGGCCCTAAGCCACTCAACATTCGTGAATGGATGTGTCCAAACTGTGGCACCCACCACGATCGGGATATTAATGCGGCAGTTAATATCCTGCATCAAGGATTAAACGCCGCTGGCTAGGGACTAGCCATGGTAAAAGAGTGGGGTTCCGTAAGTTAGGCATCCTGAATACAGGTGTAACATCCTAAATACTACCCCATGTTCCCAGAAGCTCGGTCATTGATGGCCGAGTAGTTCACTATAGGTCAATGATTTCCGGTTCATAGCCCTCTTCCTTCAGGAACTTGAAGAGGTCCGACGTCTTGATGAAGATCGTGTGGGTGTTTTCGTTCGGGTGGAAGGTCTGGATCGGCTCGTCGACAATGTCCTGGTCAAAGTAGACCTGGACGTTATGGGCGGTGTTGTTCAGCAGGCCAAACGGGGAGACAATTCCGGGCGCCAGGCCCAACTGCTCTTCCAGGTCCGCGGGCCGGGCCATCGAGACCCGCTTGGCCCCGGTCAGGTCCTGGAACTCGTGAAAGTTCATCCGTTTCTTGTCATCCATGATCACCATGTAGAACTTCTTTTTCTTCCCCTTCAGAAACATCGTCTTGGTCCGGACCCCCGCGCGGCCGGCGATGTACTTGTCGGCCTCCTCGGTGGTGTGGGCCGCCGGGTGGTCGACCACGTCATAGTCGTCGATTCCCAGCTTCTTCAGTTCGTCCTTAACCTGTTGATACGTTCCCATTGTCATCCTTGATCACTCCTTATTGTATGCAATGAATCGCTTACATTCATTGTAGATGCTGGGCCAAGCTTTGACAACACGTCGGATAGAATTCGTGCCGGCAGGGCCTTGCCTTTGGGCGATCCGCCCCTTACAATATTTACCAAAAACGGGTGATTTGACATGGCACAAAAGAAAATTCTATTGCTCTCTACCGGGGGCACGATCGCCTCGGTGATTTCCGACCAGGGCCTCGTCCCCGGTGAGAGCGGTGAGCAGCTCGTCCGGACCCTCGGCAGTGTCCCCTACGACGTCACCGTCAAGGATATCCTCCAGCTGGACTCCTCCAACATCCAGCCCGAAGAATGGAAGATCATCGCCGAGGCCATCTACCGCAACCGGAACGACTACGACGGCATTGTTGTTTCACATGGAACCGACACGATGGCCTACACCGCCTCAATGATGACCTTCATGCTCCAGCACATCAACATCCCGGTGGTCTTCACCGGGAGCCAGGTACCGATGAACGTGATTCTGAGTGACGCCCCCGACAACCTCCAGTTGGCCTTTGCGGCGGCTGCTAACCTCCAGCCCAACATCTACCTGGCCTTCAACCGGAAGATCATGCGGGGCTGCCGGAGTGTCAAGGTCCGGACGACCGCCTTCGATGCCTTCGAGAGCGTCAATGTCCCACCGGTAGCCGAGGTGACCTCCGACGGTTTCACCATCCGGACCAAGCGCCCGCGAACCGATGAGCAATGTATTTTGAACACCAAGATCGACACCAACGTCTTCCTGTTTAAGCTCTTCCCCGGCTTTGACCCCCGCCTGCTCCGGGCCCTGGCCAAACATGACTGCCACGGGATCGTCATCGAAGCCTATGGACTCGGTGGGATGACCTATATCCGGCGTAACATTGCCGCCGCGGTCGGTGAGCTGATCAAACAGGGCATCCCGGTCATCGCCACCAGCCAGTGCCTCTACGAACGTAGCGACCTGACCAAGTACGAGGTTGGGCGCCAGGCCCTGGTCGAAGGCGCGATCAGTGCCCACGACATGACGTCGGAGAGCGCCATCACCAAGCTGATGTGGGGCCTGGGTCAGGGAATGGACGTCCAGGCCATTGCCAACTTCTTTGCGACCGACGTGGCGGGTGAGGTTACCCTCGATTAACGAACTAACGGCTTCTGACTGCCAGTGCGGCGGCCAGAAGCCGTTATTATTACTATTGGTGATTGCGGTATCGCTCCAGTCCCGACGAGATCGTGAACCCGACCGCGCAGATCAGGAAGATCACCAGGATGATGATCTGGAGCCACTTGGGAGTGTGGAGGCTCGGCAACGCGGTGATGACCAGCAGGACGAGACTGACCAGGGCCACCCCCGCCGTCAGTCGTTGGTTTTTGAAAAAGCGTTTCACAGGATTGCTTCCTTTCTCGGTTTTATGGTTGATTATATCACAAGCAGGTCTTACCGCCAGCGCGGGATTTCCGCTATAATGGGAAGAAAAGGAAGCGACAGATATGAATAAGATTGGTTTTATCGGCACCGGCGTCATGGGGACCGGGATCATCAACAACCTCCTGCGGCATGGTAACCCGGTCCTGGTCTACAACCGGACCAAGGCCCACGCCCAAGCGGTCCTTGACAACGGTGCTCAGTGGGCCGACTCCCCGGCCGCGGTCACCCGGCAGGCTGACATTGTCTTCACGATGGTTGGCTTTCCTCAGGATGTCGAGCAGGTCTACTTTGGTGATGACGGCATCCTGGCCAACGCCACGGCCGGTCAGTACCTGGTCGACATGACCACCAGCAAGCCGTCTCTCGCCCAACGGATCAACACGGCGGGGGCCAAGCGTGGGATTCACGTCCTCGACGCCCCGGTCTCCGGTGGTGACATTGGCGCCAAGAACGGCACCCTGACGGTGATGGTCGGCGGTGACGCCGCTGTCCTTGACCACCTGCCGCCCCTCTTCGACCAGTTCAGCAAAACGGTCAGCTATTACGGTCCCGCTGGTAGTGGCCAGCACGCCAAGATGGCCAACCAGATCATGATTGCCGGCACGATGACCGGTCTGACCGAGGCCCTGGTCTACGCCAAGGCTGCCCACCTCGACCTGAAGCAGGTCATCGCCACGCTGCAAGGTGGTGCAGCAGAGAACTTCAGCCTCGGCTCCTATGGCCCACGGATCCTCAAGGGCGATTACACCCCGGGATTCTTCGCCAAGCACTTTCTGAAGGATCTTCGGATCGCCCTGGACGAATCCGAGGCGATGGGCCTTAACCTCCCGGCCACCAGCGAGGCCAAGCGGCTCTACACGGAGCTCGTCGACGACCGTGGTCTGGGTAACGATGGTACCCAGGCCCTGATCAAGCTCTGGTGGCACTAAATTCAACTTTGGATGGTCCCGTGACGTACTGTCGGCGTTGCGGGGCTTTTTTAGCTTTTAATCGAACGTATGTTTTAAGATATGATATAATATGTTTAACAGAACGATTGGTGTTTAGATGTTAATTAACTTTGTTGACTGACCGCTGATGAAGGAATGGTGGTAGAAATGGTGCAGATTATAAAAGGCATTAAACTCCGCCTATATCCCAATGCTCAGCAAAGGGAACAACTGTGGCAGATGT
>DXAA01000005.1 GCA_019117285.1 Candidatus Limosilactobacillus intestinigallinarum | reverse complement strand
TAAGACAACTGAGTGGTTATGAGGATAACTTAAGACAGTTGTCTTTTTCATTTTTAAATCAATGGTACAACAAGTAACAAAAAACGGTAAAGATAAGAAATCATCTTATCCTTACCGAATATCATAGAGCCTCTTAAAATAGGTTATAATGCTAGTAGGCAAAACATTCGGCTTAAGTTTAGAGGGGGAAATAGTATGCCAAAAGACATTCAGGGAATTGCGGCCAGTGACGGGGTGGGGATTGCCCCGGCCTACCTGCTGACGACACCGGACCTGTCGTTCAAAAAGCGCCGGATTGCGGATACGGATCAGGAGTACCAGCGGGTCAAGGAGGCCTTTGCCGCTTCCATTGCTGACCTGCGGCAGATCAAGGAGAACGCCCGAAAACGGTTGAGCGACAAAGAACTGGATGTCTTTGACGCCCACATCACGATCCTTTCCGACCCGGAGATGCTGGGCCAGATCAAGAATGAGATTGATACCCTCCAGGTCAACGCCGAGGAGGCCGTCAGCAAGGTGACCGGGAACTTCGCCAACATGCTGGCGGCGATGAAGGATAACCAGTACATGCAGGAGCGGGCAACCGACGTCCGGGACATCGCCAAGCGGACCCTCAGTCACCTGCTGGGGAAGAAACTGCCGACACTAGCGGCGATCACCCACCCGGTAGTCATCGTGGCCGACGAGTTGACCCCGTCCGATACCTCGCAGATGGACCCCAAGCTGATCAAGGGGATCGTAACCAACCGGGGCGGGCGGACCAGTCACGCGGCGATCATGTCGCGGACTCTCCGGATTCCCGCGGTGGTCGGGACCAATGACGTTACCGCCAACGTCCAGAGCGGTCAGCTGATGGTCGTTGACGGCTTGAGCGGGACGGTAGTGGTGGACCCAACCGACGCCCAGGTCGACGCCTACCAGCGCAAGGCGGCTGGCTTCGATGAACGAACCGCCGAGTGGGCCCGGCTGGTCGATGCCCCGTCAATCTCCAAGGATGGTCAGCGCTTCTCAATCACTGCCAACATCGGGACACCCGATGACGTCAACGACGTGATCAAGCAGGGGGCCGAGGGGATCGGGCTCTTCCGTTCCGAGTTCCTCTACATGAACAGTGACCACCTGCCGAGCGAGGATGAGCAGTTTGAGGCCTACCGCCGGGTGATCATCAACATGCAGGGGAAGCGGGTGGTTGTCCGGACCCTCGACATCGGTGGTGACAAGCCCCTACCGTTTTTGCCCCTGCCCCGGGAGATGAACCCCTTCCTCGGCTACCGGGCCATCCGGCTCTGCCTGGACCACCCCGAGATCTTCAAGCCCCAGCTGCGGGCACTGATCCGGGCCTCTCAGTACGGACCGCTCTCGATCATGTTCCCGATGATCGCCACGGTCCAGGAGCTGCGCCAAGCCAAGCAGATCTTCAATGAATGTAAGGCCGAGCTCCAGGTCAAGCAGCCGGGGATCGGTGATGACATCCGGCTGGGAATCATGATTGAGATCCCGCTGGCGGCCGTCAACGCCGCTAACCTGGCCAAGGAGGTCGACTTCTTCAGCATCGGCACCAACGACCTGATCCAGTATAGCTTCGCCGCCGACCGGGGAAGCGACGCCGTGTCCTACCTCTACCAGCCCCTCAACCCGGCCTTCCTGAGCCTGATCAAGCACGTGATCGATGCCGCTCATGACCAGAAGATCACGGTGGCGATGTGTGGTGAGATGGCCGGCGACAAGTGGGCCTTGCCGCTGCTGATGGGGTTGGGCTTGGATGTTTATTCAATGTCGGCCTCGACGGTACTGCGGACGCGGAGCATGATGAGCAAGCTCGACACCCGGGAATGCCGGCGGGTGGTGACCGACGCCATCAACAACTGTTCGACCGACCGCGATGTCAAGATGCTCGTCAAGAACAGTCTTAATATCAAGTGAGATCACGGGAGTACCCATTGGGGGTGCTCCTTTTCGATTACAAAACAATGAGAAAAACCTGGAAATTGATACGAAATTATAATATACTTTCCTAGAATTAGGATAGGAAAGGGATCTGATAGAAAATGAAAGATAGTGCACCGAAGCTTCGGCGGTCGATGACGGCGGGGCAGATGGAGATGATCTCCCTCGGTGGAGCGATCGGGGTCGGCCTGTTCATGGGGGCGACCTCGACGATTAAGTGGACCGGACCATCCGTCCTGCTGGCGTACGCCTTTGTGGGGTTAATCCTCTACATCGTGATGCGGGCCCTGGGTGAGATGATCTACATCAATCCGGGGACCGGCTCGTTTGCCGACTACGCGACCGAGTATGTTCACCCCCTGGCGGGCTACCTGGCCAAGTGGGCCAACGTTTTCGAATACATCGTCGTCGGCATGTCCGAGGTGGTGGCGGCCACGGAGTACCTCAAGTACTGGTGGCCGCACATGCACACCTGGATCGCCGGAATCGTGATCATCGTCTTCCTGGTGCTGGCCAACCTGGCGAGTGCCAAGGCCTATGGGTCGCTGGAGTTCTGGTTCGCGATGATCAAGGTCATCACGATTATCTTCATGATTCTCTTGGGCTTCATGGTGATCTTCTTCGGCTTCGGTAACGGGGGCCACCCGACCGGCTTCAGCAACCTCTGGGCCCACGGCGGCTTCTTCACCGGTGGGGTCTCCGGCTTCTTCTTCTCGATGTCGATCATCGTCGGCTCCTACGAGGGGATCGAACTGCTGGGAATCTCCGCCGGGGAGGTGGCCAATCCCCAGCAGGCGATCGTCAAGTCGGTCAAGTCGGTGCTCTTCCGGATCTTGATCTTCTACGTCGGGGCGATCTTCGTCATCGTGACAATCTACCCGTGGAACAAGCTGTCGAGTGTCGGTTCACCCTTCGTTTCTACCTTCGCCAAGGTTGGGATCACCGCGGCGGCCTCGATCATCAACTTCGTGGTCCTGACGGCGGCCCTGTCCGGGGCCAACTCCGGGATCTACAGTTCCAGCCGGATGCTGTTCAAGCTGGCCCACGAGGGGGATGCGCCGAAGATCTTCGGGCGGCTCTCCAAGCGGGTGGTTCCGGACGCGGCGATCCTCGGAATTTCCGGGGGGATCCTGATTGGGTTCATCATCGACATGATCTCCTCGATCTACAGCAAGTCCACGGCTGACATGTTCGTGGTCGTCTTCAGTTCCTCCGTACTGCCGGGGATGATCCCGTGGTTCGTGATCCTGCTGGCCGAGTTGCGCTTCCGGCACAACAACCCGGACCTGATGACTGACCACCCGTTCAAGCTCCCGCTCTACCCGTTCTCCAACTACTTTGCCTTTATCATGTTGATCGTGATCGTAGTCTTCATGTTCATCAACCCGGACACCCGGGTCTCCGTGATCGTTGGGGCGGCGGTCCTGATCGTCGCCGTGCTGGTGTACCTTTACCGTCACCGGACCACGGTCAGTGCTAAATAAGATTCACATCGCCGATCCTGCTGCTCGTTTAGCAGGGTCGGCGATTTTAGTGTAGAATGGTTAGGTGATTCTAAAATTGAGTGGGGGAACGTCATGAAAAACATTCAGCGCGATAGTCAAACCAAACAGCTCCTGCGGGCCATCCTGATCGGCCTCCTGACCGGGGTGGTGGTGAGCCTCTTTCGGCTGGCCATCCAGCACCTGCTGATCCTGGTCGGCAAGAGCTTCCAGTACTTCCACACCCATCCCCTCTGGCTGATCCCCTGGGCGATCGGTTCGGTCGTCCTCGCCCTCCTGTTGGGGTGGATGGCCCAACGGAACCCCAACATCAAGGGGTCGGGGATTCCCCAGGTTGAGGGGCAACTGACCAGCCAGTTTGACGAGGAGTGGTGGCCGGTCCTCTGGCGCAAGTTCGTCGGCGGGATCCTGGCCATTGGTTCGGGCCTCTACCTCGGTCGGGAAGGGCCCTCAATTCAGCTGGGGGCCACGATCGGTCAGGGGGTGGCGGAAAACCTCCATTCCAACCAGCTGGACCGGCAAGTCGGCATCGCCAGCGGGGCCGCCGCCGGGCTCGCGGCAGCCTTCAACGCCCCGATCGCTAGCACCATCTTCATCCTCGAGGAGGTCTACCACAACTTCTCACCGGTGATCTGGCTGGCGACCTTCGTCTCGGCGCTTTGTTCCAACATGGTCTCGATGGTCTTCTTTGGCTTGCGGCCGGTCTTAAACGTTCCATATGAGCAGATGCTGCCGACCAGGTTCTACTGGCACCTGCTGGTCCTGGGACTCGCACTGGGCCTGCTGGGGCGACTGTATCAGATCGTGATCCTGCGTCTCAACAGCTGGAGTGCCAAGCTGAAGTGGCTGCCACCGCTGGCCTACCCGGTGGTACCGTTCCTGTTAGTGATCCCGATTGCCTGGTACTGGCCGCAGACCCTGGGTGGGGGGAACCAGCTGATTGGGACCCTGCGCCTGATGCCGGTTTCCGTGAGCCTCTTCCTCGGCCTCTTTGTCCTGCGCTTCGTCTTCTCAATGATCAGCTATGGTTCCCAGCTGCCCGGGGGGATCTTTTTACCGATCCTGACCCTGGGAGCGGTGCTCGGGGCCCTCTACTGTGCCCTGATGAACCAGCTGGGGCTCCTGCCGGCCCGCTACCTGCCCAACTTCATCATCTACGCCATGGCGGGCTACTTCGCCTGCATCAGTAAGGCACCGTTTACTGCCATCCTGCTGATCACCGAGATGGTTGGCTCCCTGGCCCACCTGATGCCGCTGGCAACGGTGGCGGTGGTGGCCTACCTGGTGGTCAACGCCTTCCACGGCGAACCGGTCTACACGGCGATGTTCAACGCCTTCATCGGTAAGCATCCCCAGAAGCCGGAGCAGAACGTCACGATGCCGGTGACCGTCTACGCGGGTTCGCGCCTGGATGGCTGCCAGGTTAAGGACTACCCCTGGCCGGCTGACAGTATTGTGACCCTGATCTACCGGGGCGAGGATAAGCTCATCCCTAATGGGCAGACGACGATTCAGGCCGGTGATACCCTGCTGATCCGGGCGAACTTCACCCCGACCAACCAGTGCTACCGGCGGATAATGAGTGCGGCCCACTATGCGAACGTATAGCATTCAACCGGGGCTTATGGTATGATAATAAAGATATAGTGGGTAAAATATTAGGAGGAAAATTCCTTGTATAACACATTAATGATCTTATTTTTAATTGATTGCGTAGTTTTAATCGCGTGTGTAATGATGCAACCTGCAAAGAACGATAACGACGCAATGTCAGCCCTGACGGGTGGGGCGGGGGACCTCTTCTCCCGGCGCAAGGCCCGTGGGTTTGAGGCGGTCATGCAAATTGTCACGACAATCTGTGGGGCACTCTTCTTCATCCTGGCATTGGCCATGGTTTACGTATCATCACATTAGACATTGGTAGTGTGCCCCCTGCAGCGATTCAGGGGGCTTTTTTTGACAGTGGAAAAGGATGGTAGTGATGAAAACATATCCTGGTGAGCCCTTCTACTTCAACGGCGGTCGGCCGGCGGTAATCCTGCTGCACGCCTACTCGGGCAACAGCAACGACGTCCGGATGCTGGGCCGGGCCCTGCAGAAACACGGTTACACGGTCTACGCCCCGGTCTTCACCGGGCACGGTGGGGATCCCTGCAAGATCCTGCGTGATGGCGACCCCGACGCCTGGTGGGTAGACACCCAAATGGCAATTCGCCGCCTGCGCGACAGCGGGCATGACCAGTTGGCGATCTTTGGCCTCTCCCTGGGGGGCCTCTTCGCCACGCGGGCTTTGGAGAACGATGACCAGCTGGCCGGTGGGGGCGTCTTTGCCTCACCGATCACCAGCTGGGGGCGGTCCAACGTGCCGGAGTACTTCCCCCGCCTGGCCATGAACTACTACCGCAAGGAACAGACCCCGGCGGCCACCGTCACCCCTAAGATGGCCTGGATCAAGGACCACCTGCCGGCCCAGCTAGCAGCTATTCAGGCGATGACCAAGCAATTGGACGCAAACCTGGACCGGATTCACCAGCCCTTCTTTATCGCCCAGGGGGGCCGCGACGAGATGATTGATCCCCAGTCTGGTGCCCAGCTGGCAAACCGGCTGCGGGCCCAGGGGACACCGGTTGACTACCATTTCTACCCAAACGCCACCCACCTGCTGACGGTCAACACGGCCCATCGGCAGTTGTTCAGTGACGTCAATGACTATTTACAAAGATTATTCGAGGTATCAGATGACAGCAAGAACAAATAATAAGCAACACTTAGCAGATCAAATTCTCAAATACTTAACTGACAACGCCGGGGTCAGCTACTCCGCCGAGCGGATCGCCTACCATCTGGGGATGGACAATGGTGACCAGTTCACGCCGGTCGTCCAGGCCCTGGCCCAGCTGGAACGGGACAAGAAGGTCCAGGTAACTGACAAGGGCGAGTTTGAAGCGGTGATCAAGCAACAGCCCCTGACCGGGACCTTCCACGGCAACGATAAGGGCTTCGGCTTCGTCGACTACGATCCCGACTTGCCCGACATGTACATCAATCCCGACCACACTATGCACGCCTTAAATGGTGACCAGGTGACGGTCAAGGTCCTGCGCCCCGGTAAGCCGGGCACCGACCAGGGTCCCGAGGGTCGGGTTACGTCGATCGTCGAGCACAACTACGAGCGGGTCGTCGGTGAATTCAAGCAGGAGACGGTCGGTAACTACATCGGGGAAATCCTGTTGAAGGACAAGAAGCTCAATTCCTACCGCTTCTTCGTCACCGACCAGGGCCTGAAGCCGATGGATGGCCAGGTGGTCACGGCGACAGTGGCCACCTACCCGGATGATGATTCACCCAAGGTTATGACCGGGGCGGTCACCGAGGTCATCGGGGATAAAGACGAGCCCGGCATTGATATCATGTCGGTCATCTACGCCCACGATGTTCCCCACGAATTCCCTAAAGAGGCCCTTGAGCAGGCCAACAAGATTCCGTTGCACGTCCTGCCGGAGGAGAAGAAGGGCCGTGAAGACATCACCGACCAGCCGCTGGTCACGATCGATGCCATCGAGTCCAAGGACCTGGACGACGCCGTGGTGGCCTGGAAGATGGATAACGGCCACTACCACCTCGGGGTCCACATCGCCGACGTTAGCCACTACGTCAAGCCGGGCACCCCATTGGACAAGGAGGCCTTCAAGCGGGGAACCTCGGTCTACCTGACCGACCGGGTCGTACCGATGCTGCCGAAGCGCCTGTCCAACGGGATCTGCTCCCTGAACCCGGGCGAGGAACGACTGGCGATGAGCTGTGAGATGGAGATCGATGAGAACGGGAAGATCGTCAACCACCGGATCTTCCCGAGTGTCATGCGGTCCCACGCCCGGATGACCTACAAGGCGGTCAACCGGATTCTGGAGGCCCACGCCCCGAAGACGATCGCCGAGTACAAGAACCTGGTGCCGATGTTTGAGACGATGGGCGAGTTGCACCGCATCCTGCTCAAGAACCGGAAGCGGCGGGGGGCCATTGACTTCGATGCCCCCGAAGCCAAAATCATCGTCGACGACAAGGGCCACCCGACCGACATCCAGCTCCGGGAACGGGGCCTGGCGGAACGGATGATTGAATCCTTCATGCTGGCGGCCAACGAGACGGTGGCTGAGCACTACTTCAAGGAGAAGGTGCCATTCCTCTACCGGATCCACGAGACGCCGGACAAGGACCGGATCAAGTCCTTCGTCGACTTCCTGGAGGTCTTCGGGATCACGGTCCACGGTGACATCAACAACGTCAAGCCGAAGATGCTGCAGAACGTCTTGAAGGACGTTGCCGGTAAGCCGGAGGAAGCGATGGTCCAGGTCATGATGCTGCGGAGTATGCAGCAGGCGAAGTACTCGGACGAGGAACTCGGTCACTTCGGCCTGGGGGCCCCATACTACACCCACTTCACCTCGCCGATTCGGCGGTACCCTGACGACACGGTTCACCGCCTGATCAAGTGGTATGATGCCCACGGCAAGGATGAGCGGGCCAAGGCCCACTGGCGTGATAAGCTGCCGGAGATTGCCGAGCACACCTCCGTCACCGAACGGCGGGGGATCGACACGGAGCGGGACGTCGACAGCATGAAGAAGGCCGAATACATGGAGGACCACATTGGCGAGACATTTGACGCCGTGGTCAGCTCCGTGATGAAGTTTGGCCTGTTTGTCGAACTGCCGAACACCGTTGAGGGTCTGATCCACATCAGCGTGATGAACGATGACTACTATGAATATTCCGAGAAGCACCTGGCCCTGATTGGGCGCAAGACCCACCGGATCTTCCAGATCGGGCAGCCAATCCAGGTCAAGCTCCTTCGGGTCGACAAGGACCTGCGGGAGGTCGACTTCGAGATCGTTCATCCGGAGAACACCCCAACCACCAAGATTCGGGTGCCGCACGACGACCGGCGCGGGAACCACGGGCACTTTAACCGCCGGGACCGCAACAAGCACAATGGTCACGTCAATAACCGGCAGATCAACCGGGGCCAGAGTCGCCACCACAACAACTCCCGTGACCACCATTCCGAGGGTCGTCGTCACCGTCGTCGTCGTTCATGATTTTAACGGAGGGATAGCATGGCAAAGAAGTCCCAACATTCAAACGATAACCTGATTGCCCAAAACAAAAAGGCCCGCCACGACTATTTCGTGACGGACACCTATGAGGCGGGGCTGGTGCTGACCGGGACCGAGATTAAGTCGGTCCGCGCCCACCGGGTCAACCTCAAGGACGGGTTTGCACAGATCAAGAACGGGGAGGCCTGGCTGATGAACGTCCACATCAGCGAGTACGACAACGGGACCTACTTCAATCAGGACCCGCTGCGTAACCGGAAGCTTCTTCTCCACAAGAAGGAGATCCACCGCCTAACTGGGACCCTCCAGGACAAGGGGGTCACCCTGATCCCACTGAAGATGTACATCAAGCATGGCTATGCCAAGGTCCTGCTGGGGGTTGCCAAGGGTAAACACCAGTATGACAAGCGTGAGGCCATCAAGCGGCTGGAGCAAAACCGCGAGATTGAACGGGTAATGAAACATTATTAAAACAGCAACGAGCAGCATCGCAATCAACGGTGTTGCTCGTTTTCGATATTGTTACACTTGATGCCCATTCCGAGGTTGTCAGCCAGACGGGGGTGGCGGAGGCGGAGCCAGTTCCGATCGCGTTGCCCATGCCGGGCCCAGTGGTCGAGGACACTGGCCACCAGGATGGCGAGGGGTTCGTCGGCCTGCTGGGCGACCTTCAGCTCGTGGTAGTAGTTGCCGGTGAGCTCCACCGGTTGGAGGGAGAAGACCTGGCGACTGCCCTGGAAGACCCGGTAGCGGCCGGCCAGGGCCGACCCGACGATGAACCAGTTTAACCCCCGGATGTAGATTACCTGGCGGACGAAGCCCAGGGACTTGCCGACCGTGCCGACCCGCTGGCGGTTGAGGTAGAGGGCAAACTTGGGGAGCATCCCCAGCGATTGCTGCTTGACCTCAGCGAGCAGGGCCCCACTGATCGCATAGAGGGAGAGGACATCGTAGTGCATTCCCCACTTACCGACCAGGAGGTAGCATGACCGGCCCTGGTGATCACGGATGACCGTGGTCCCGTGCAGGTCGGTCGCGTGATCCCGCAGATATAATTGCCGCATTTTTTCACCACCAATCTACTCATTTATGAATATTTTACCAGTTTGTCCGGCAATTGCCTACCGCCAAAGCGTTTTCATTTCGGTGCGCAGGGGGCGGGGAGATATGCTAAAATAATAGACGAGGTGCTTAATAGTCATGAAACAACTAATTCACAATGACTGGTGGGATGTTTTAAAACCACAGTTTGAGAGCGCGTATTACGCGCAGCTACGGGAATTTCTGAAGGAAGAATACACACACCACACGGTCTACCCGGAGATGCACCACATCTTCGAGGCCTTCGAGTGGACCCCCTTTCATGCGGTCAAGGTGGTGATCCTGGGTCAAGATCCGTACCATGGACCACACCAGGCCCACGGGTGCAGTTTTTCGGTCCTGCCGGGAGTCCCGGTGCCGCCGTCGTTGCAAAATATCTACAAGGAACTGCAGAATGACCTGGGGTGTACCCCGGTTAACCACGGCTATTTGAAGAAGTGGGCCGATCAAGGGGTCCTGCTTTTGAACTCGGTGCTGACCGTTCGTGACGGTCAGGCCTTCTCGCACAAGGGTCACGGCTGGGAGAAGCTGACGGACGCGGCGATCCACGCCCTGTCCGAACGTCCTAAGCCGGTGATCTTCATCCTGTGGGGACGGGCCGCCCGCGACAAGAAGAAGCTGATCAACTTGGACACCAACATTGTCCTTGAATCGGCCCACCCGAGTCCGCTGTCCGCCAACCGTGGTTTCTTCGGTTCCCGACCATTCTCTAAGACCAACGAGGCACTTCAGGCAATGGGAGAGAAGCCGATTGATTGGCAACTGCCGGCCCAGCCGGTGGTTGATTCGCGGATCGCAAACTAGGTGTAGATGCTTGATGACCACTACTAGAGGAGGTTTAGCATAATGGAACTATTTGATGAAATTGCTGCTAAGGTAAAGGGACAGGGTAAGACGATCGTGTTCCCTGAAGGTGAGGATAAGCGGATCCTCGGTGCGGCCGTTCGTCTGCAGAAGGATGGTCTGCTGAAACCAATCCTGCTTGGTACCCGGGCTGACATTGAAAAGACCGCCCAGGACAACGGTTTCGACATCGCCGGTCTGACGATCATCGACCCGGCCGCATACCCAGAGGCTGACAAGAAGGCCATGTTCGACGCCCTGCTGGAACGGCGGAAGGGTAAGAACACCCCTGAACAGGTCGAAGAGATGCTCAAGGACGTCAGCTACTTCGGTACCATGCTGGTCTACATGGGCAAGGCTGATGGGATGGTTTCCGGGGCGGTTCACTCCACCGGTTCCACCGTTCGTCCGGCCCTTCAAATCGTCAAGACCAAGCCGGGTGTTCACCGGATCAGCGGGGCCTTCCTGATGATCAAGGGTGACCAGCGCTACATCTTTGCTGACTGCGCGATCAACATTGAACTGGACGCCCCAACGATGGCCGAAGTAGCCGTCCAGAGTGCCAAGACGGCCAAGCTCTTCGGCATCGATCCGAAGGTGGCCCTGCTGAGCTTCTCCACCAAGGGCTCGGCCAAGGGTGACATGGTCACCAAGGTGGCTGACGCCACGGCCAAGGTTCACGAGATGGATCCAGACCTGCCAGCTGATGGTGAACTCCAGTTTGATGCCGCCTTTGTTCCAGCGGTTGGTGAACTGAAGGCTCCTGGCTCCAAGGTGGCTGGTCACGCCAACGTCTTCATCTTCCCAAGCCTGGAAGCCGGTAACATTGGCTACAAGATTGCCCAACGGTTTGGTGGCTTCACCGCCGTCGGCCCAATCCTGCAAGGCCTGAACGCCCCAATTGCGGACCTCTCACGGGGCTGCAGCGAGGACGATGCCTACAAGGTGGCCCTGATCACGGCAGCCCAGGCACTGTAATTAAGCAACAAACAATGGTCGGCAGTCGGTGATGGCTGCCGACCTTTTTGACTGGGGAAGGGGGATATGTGATGATGCGACGGTGGTGGGCGCTGCTGGGCCTGACCGTGCTCATTGTCAGCGCGGTCCTGTTGGCCCCCATTCATGCGACGCCGCGGGTCAGTCGAGCCGTAGTCAACCAGCAGTTGGCTCAGGAATTGGCGGACCACCGTGCATATGCGGATAGTGACCCGGGCAACTACGGCTATGCCAAGTATATCCACCAGATCCGGGTGACTGGTCACCGGGGAATCACGGTCAAGGTCAGTCGGAACTTCTGCCAGCTGGTGGCGGATGACAAGACCAGCGTGATGAACCAGGTCCAGGCCCTCGCCCGGATGGTGCTGGTCGACAGCCATTGGATCAGTAAGCGGCGGGCGACCCGGGGTCTGGTGGTGACGGTACGTCACCAGGGACGGGTAGTTGGCCGCAGCCGGCCGCACGATCCCTACCATTATGAGTGGTGACCTTTGTCTTTGCCGGGACAGTAGGTTAGAATAGGGCTAAGATCAATATTTGAGGTGGATTGTAATGAAGAAGAAAACGTTAACCAGTCGGGATGCGACGATCGCGCTCGGCGAACAGATCGGTCGCCAACTGGCGGCGGGGGACGTCCTGGTGCTGGACGGGGACCTCGGGGCCGGGAAGACGACCTTCACCAAGGGCCTGGCTAAGGGACTCGACATTCCGGACCTAATCAAGAGCCCGACCTTCACGATTATCCGGGAGTACCAGGATGGTCGCCTGCCCCTCTACCATATGGATGCCTACCGGTTGGAGAACGGCGGGGCGGAAGACCTTGGCCTCGAGGAGTACTTTGACAGTGACGGGGTGAGTGTTGTCGAGTGGGCCGAGTTTGTGGAAGACGAGTTGCCGGATGACTTCCTGGCCATCCACTTCAAGAGGACCGCTGATGAGGATACCCGGATCCTGGAGTTTGAACCCCACGGGGCCCACTTCACCAAGCTGGTTCAGGACGTGGTGGCATAATGGCAGACCAGGTAACAATTAAACTGGCGACCGCCGATGATGCCCCGGCGGTCCTGGCCTTTCTCCGTCAGGCGGCCACCGAGAGCGACGCGGTCCTGATTCCCCACCTCGACCAGGTGACGGCTGACCAGGAGCGGCGCAACATTGACCTGATCAACCACTTCAACGACTGTGTGATCATGCTGGCGATGCTGGGCGACCGGCCGATCGGGATCGTGACCGTCATGGTCCTGAGTGATCGGCCCGACGTCGGGGAACTCGGCGTGGTGGTTGCCAAGGACTACTGGCGCAACGGCATCGGCCGGCTGCTGGTTGAGGAGGCCCAGTACTGGTTTGCCAACTACAGCAGCCTGAATTCCCTGGTGCTGACCGTTTTCACCAGCAACACCCCGGCGATCGCCCTCTACCGGCGTTGTCACTTCGTCCAGACCGGGACGATGGTTGAAGATGGCAAGCCCGCCCTGCAGATGGAATACTGTAAGTAATCAAAAAGCACGGTGAGATGGATTTCTCATCGTGCTTTTGTCGTTTAGCCGAACATTTTGATGAAGGGCCGGATCCGCTGGTCGCCAAAGTGCCGGTCCTGGTAGAGGAGGATGTTGGCGCAGGCCTGGGCATCATCGAGGGCGTTGTGGTGATGGTGGAGGTCGATGTTGAGAGCGTCACAGACAGTGTTGAGCTTGTAGTTGGTGAGTCCCGGGATGAGCTGGCGACTGCTATGGACGGTGTCAAGGGTCTGGTAGGCCGGGGGCTCGATTCCGTAGTGCTCCAGGGTACTCTTGAGGACACTATTATCGAAACGGTTGTTGTGGGCGATCACCAGCTTGTCCGGGGTGTAAAAGGACTTGATGTGCTCCCAAACCGCCGGGAAGTCCGGCGCGTCTTGGACGTCACGCTCGTGAATACCGTGGATCTGGATGTTACGCCAGAAGAAGTCGGTGTGGGGATTGATGAGGGTGTAAAACTCGTCGGCAATCTGGTCGTTACGAACGATGGTCAGGGCCAGCGAGCAGGCACTGTAACGCTTGCCACTGGCGGTTTCGAAGTCCATGGCGATGAAGTTCATGCGGATGCTTCCTTTCGTGATTGATAACTACTATTTTAGCCGCTCGTGGTGTTTTTGGCAAAAGTTGTGCGGAAAGATGATACAATGTTTAGGAGTAATAATTTATGAAAAGGGAAGGCATACCAAATTGGCTAACTTAATGAACGAATTTCCAGAGATCGATATCAAGCAAGACGAACCACTGATGAAGTATACCTATACGCACACCGGGGGGCCGGCCGACTGGTTAGCCTTCCCCAAGAGCATCGATGAGGTCAAGCAGTTGGTCCAGTATGCTCGGGCTAACCAAATGCCGCTGACCGTGCTGGGCAACGCCAGCAACCTGATTGTCCGCGACGGGGGGATCGACGGGCTGACGATGATCCTCACCCAACTTAACAACATTACGGTCGATGGTAACCAGGTAACGGCCCAGGCCGGGGCGGCCTACATCGACACCACGATTGTGGCCCGCGACCATCACCTGTCCGGGATGGAATTCGCGGCCGGGATCCCCGGGAGTATCGGTGGCGCGGTCTTCATGAACGCCGGGGCCTATGGTGGTGAGACCAAGCAGGTGGTGACCGCCGCCACGGTGATGCTGCCGGATGGTACGATCGAGCACCTCGACAATGCGGGCCTCGACTTCGGCTACCGGCACAGCAGTGTTCAGGATAATCATGGGGTGGTCTTAGACGCCACCTTTACCCTGGAACCTGGTGACTATGACCAGATTAAGGCCAAGATGGATGACCTGAACGAGCGGCGGGCCGCCAAGCAGCCCCTGGAGCTGCCATCCTGCGGGAGTGTCTTCAAACGGCCACAGGGCTACTATGCCGGTAAACTGATTCATGACGCGGGTCTGCAGGGTTACACGCATGGTGGGGCCCAGGTTTCTACCAAGCATGCGGGCTTCATCGTCAACATCGACCACGGGACCGCGGCGGATTATGTGGCGGTCATCAAGCATGTTCAGGCGACGGTCAAGGATAAGTTTGGGGTGGCCCTCCAGACCGAGGTCCGGATCATCGGCCGCAACTAATTGTGAAAAATCATGGGGATGAAAATATGCATCAGGCAGGCGTTTCATCCCCATTTTTCTGCCATTTCTATAAAACGTTTTACGTTTTGTCATAATAGCCTTTGTAATCGTTTTAGTTCTATGATAAAATATCCTTGAAATATGAATTCGGATTGAATAAGGAGAGTAAGTATGAGCAAAAAAGTAGTTGTTTTAGGAAGCATTAACGTTGATACGACTTACCATGTTGAACGGTTCCCACAACCAGGTGAGACGATCTCTGCCAAGAGCAAGAGTTCTGCACCAGGTGGTAAGGGTGCTAACCAAGCCGTTGCCGCTGCCCGGTCTGGTGCCAAGACGGCCTTCATCGGGGCGGTTGGTTCCGACAGTGAGGGCCAATACATGCTGGAGGCCCTGAAGGACAACGGTATCGACACTCGTCATATCACGGTTGACAAGTACCACGGTACCGGGACGGCGGCCGTGACCCTGGATGCCGAGGGGCAAAACGACATCATGATCTACGGTGGTGCCAACCAGGCAATGACCCCAGACATGGTTGCCGACATCGATGACGTCCTGGATGACGCCGACTTCCTGATCAGCCAGTTTGAGACGCCACAGGAGGTTGCCCTGGCCGCCTTCAAGAAGGCCAAGGAGCACGGGGTTACCACGATCCTCAACCCGGCTCCGGCTCACGAGATTATTCCGGACCTGCTCAAGGTAACCGACGTGATCACCCCGAACGAGAGCGAATGTGCCCTCTTGACCGGGATCCCGGTAACGGACGAGGACGCCATGCTGAAGAGTGCGGAATACTTCCAAAAGCAAGGGGTTAAGCACCTGCTGATCACCCTGGGCTCCAAGGGGGTCTTCTACGCCACTCCTGACAAGCACGGTCTGGTTCCGGCCTTCAAGGTCCACGCGGTTGACACGACGGCGGCCGGGGACACCTTCATCGGGGCCCTGAGTTCACAATTGGAGGACGACCTGTCCAACGTTGCCGACGCCCTGGTCTACGCCCAACGTGCTTCTAGCCTGACGGTTCAGGAGATGGGGGCCATGCCATCAATTCCAACGGCCGACAAGGTTAAGGCTGCCCTGGCTGAAAAATAAAAATCCAAACAAAGCGGGGCGGTGACAAAAAGCCCCTTAATTAGAAGCTCCATTCGGAATTTGATAGAAATTCTGAATGGAGCTTCTTGATTATCTAAAGGAGAAGCTCTACGTGAGCTTCCCCTTTATTTATCAGCAATACTGAAGTGTTGACTCACCTTCATCAGCCAGTAGACGATCAGTTGGAGGATGGTCATGATCACCACGAACTCAACCATCCTGACGCTCCAGATGCTCCAGAGCTGGCGGAAGAACCAGGTGGGGGTGAAGAGCAGGTAGATCGAGTGGAGGCGAAGAAAGCGACCGATGTAGATGCCGATGCTGGCCAGGGTCATGAAAACAACGATCCAGAGGTAGCACAGCCGGGGATGGCGGGGCGTCGTCAGCTTGGTCAGCTGGTGAGCCGTCCGTTCAAGCGTCGCGGTGCCGATCAGTAGGCAGGAAAGGGCACAGACCATCATCATGGCGAAGTTGAGCCAGATCAGCGGGTCCGAGCGCAGGATACCGTTGATACTGGTGTGGGGATGAAGCCAGGAGAGGTGGAAGAGGTCGGTCATCACGTAGGGGGCGTTGGGATAGAAGACCAGCCAGATGATCAGTAGCACCCAGAAAGCGAGAGCCCGGCGATCGTTGAAGTGCTTCAGGTGAAAGCTCAACTCGATCGGCACGTAACCCAGGAAGGTGTTGAACGCCATGAAGTCGTAGGGGGCGCGCACGAAGAGTTTCAAAAGGATAATCAACACCCAGAAGAAGAGCCGGATCCGCCAGGTGGGGGAGAGATGTTTCATAGTAATTGCCTTCTCAATAAATGATTTCCTCTAGCATACCAGAACTTTTTGAAATAACTGTGGCACTTTCGTCCTTACTAAAAAATGATATAATATGAACGTGAATTTAGAGGATGGTGAATGCGATGCAGTTTATAAGTTCGCTTTTGACATGGCAAAATCTGATTCACCTGATTGATATCCTAGTAATTTGGTTCCTGATCTATGAACTCCTGATTCTGATTCGGGGGACCCGGGCAGTTCAGCTCTTCCGCGGGATCATGATTATTATCCTGGTGAAGGTCATTAGCTGGTATGCCGGCCTGAGCACGGTCTCCTGGGTGATGGACCAGATCCTGAACTGGGGTGTGATCGCGATTGTGATCATCTTTCAGCCGGAGATTCGGCGGGGACTGGAACATCTGGGCCGGGGGAGCTTCCTCAGCCATAACCAGTCCACCAACGAGACCGAAGAAGAGATGATCAAGCAGTTGGATCAGGCGATTCAGTACATGTCGAAGCGTCGGATCGGGGCGTTGATCAGTATTCAGATGAAGACGGGCCTGGAGGAATACATCGAGACGGGGATCCCGCTTGATGCGGACATCTCTGGGGCCCTGCTGATCAACACCTTCATCCCCAATACGCCCCTCCACGATGGTGCGGTGATCATCAAGAATAACCGGATTGCGGTTGCGGCGGCCTACCTGCCCCTGTCGGACAGTAAGTTGATCCCCAAGGAACTGGGGACCCGGCACCGGGCCGCGGTGGGGATCAGTGAGGTCACTGATGCCCTAACCATTGTGATCTCCGAGGAGACCGGGGAAGTCTCGATCACCAAGGACAATGAGTTGATTCGCAATATGTCGCAGAACGATTACCTGAAGTTTATGCGGTCACAACTGTGTACACACGAACCGACCCACGATAACCTGTTGACACGACTCTACTCACTCTTTGAGCGGCAAGGAGGTGGCCAGCATGGGCAAAAATAAGGGCTTCTTCAGTCATAAATGGGTGATGCGCCTGGCCTCGTTAGTGCTGGCGATCCTGCTGTTTGCCTACGTCAACGGAAGCAAGAATGGTTTCCTCCGGCAGAATACGCGTAACAACAACGAAAACAGTGCCCTGATGTCTAACAAGTCGGTCACCCTCAAGATGCCGCTGGACATCACGGTCGACAACGCCAAGTACGTGGTTTCGGGTTATCCCCAGTACGTTAAGGTCCGGCTGAGTGGGCCGTCTGCCCTGGTCACCACGACCAGCAATACCCAGAATTTTAAGGTGTATGCTGACCTGAGTGACCTGGGGCCGGGCAAGCACCGGGTACCGATCAAGACCAGCGGCCTGAATTCGGAACTGCGGGCCACCGTCGAACCGAAGAACATTGCCGTTCAGATCCAACCGCGGCGGACGGTCAACGTTAAGGTGAGTGTCCGCCTGAATGCCCGCAACCTGGCCGATAACTATCAGGCCGGTCATCCCCATGCCGATGTGGATAGCGTCCAGGTTACCGGGGCCCAGGATGAGGTCCGTCGGGTTAACCGGGTGGTTGCCTACGTCGTGGTTCCCCGGGATGCCAAGGATAACCTGCAGCGGCAGGTGACCCTGCAGGCTCTTGACCGCAATGGTCAGACCTTAAACGTGGTGATCTGGCCGGCCACGACGAACGTCACGGTGCCGATCAGTTCGAAAGGGACGGAATCGAGCAGCAGCCAGTCGAGCACGGCCAGCAGCGATGAATCGTCGAGTTCGTCATCGACCAAGAAAAGGGTGCAAACCCAGTCGTCAAGTAGTAGCATAAGTGATAGCACAAGTAGTAATTCGGAATCGGCTGCCACAAGTAGCAGTCAGTCTTAACTAATAAGGAGTATATGATGAAACTTAAGTATTTTGGTACCGACGGTGTTCGGGGAGTTGCAAACGAAGATTTGAGTCCAGAGCTAGCCTTCCGGGTTGGCCGTGCCGGTGGTTACGTTTTGACCCGGCACTCGGACCGGAAACAGCCACAAGTACTGGTGGCCCGGGATACCCGGATCTCCGGCCAGATGCTGGAGAACGCCCTGATTGCGGGGCTCCTCTCGGTCGGCATTGAAGTCCTGCGGCTCGGCGTGGTTACCACGCCAGGGGTGGCCTACCTGGTCCGGGCTCAGGAGGCTGACGCCGGGGTCATGATCACGGCCAGTCACAACCCAATTAAGTACAACGGGATTAAGTACTTTGGGGGCAATGGTTTCAAACTTTCCGATGATCTGGAATACGAAATTGAACAACTCCTGGACGCCGATACCGACACCCTGCCACGGCCTTCTGATGAGGGCCTCGGGACGGTTGCTGACTACCATGAGGGGGCATTGAAGTACACCTCCTTCCTTGAACAGACGGTCTCAACCGATCTATCTGGCCTGAAGGTAGTGGTTGACGCAGCCAACGGGGCTACCAGCGGCTTTGTCTCCAACCTGTTTGCGGACATGAACGTCAACTTTATACCGATCAATGACCAACCAGATGGTCTCAACACCAACCTCAACTGTGGTTCGACCCATCCGGCGGGACTGCAGAAGGCCGTGGTGGACAATGGTGCCGACCTTGGCGTTGCCTTTGATGGTGACGGTGACCGCTGCATCGCGGTTGATAATGAGGGGAACATCGTCGACGGTGACAAGATCATGTACATCTGTGGGAAGTACATGGACAGCAAGGGAATGCTGAAGAAGGACACCGTGGTCACGACCGTCATGAGTAACCTGGGGATGTACAAGGCCCTGGAGGCGCACGGGATGAAGAGCGTCAAGACCAAGGTCGGTGACCGCTACGTCGTCGAGGAAATGCTGAAGAACGGCTACAACCTTGGTGGTGAACAGTCCGGACACATCATCTTCCTGGACCACAACACGACCGGGGACGGCATGCTGACCTCCCTGCAACTCCTTTCCGTTGTCAAGGAAACTGGTAAGAGTCTAAAGGAACTGGCCAGCGACGTGACGACCTACCCACAGGAGTTGCTGAACATCAAGGTGGCCGATAAGGCGGCAGCCATGGAGAACCAAAAGCTCAAGGACGTCATTGCCGAGGTTGAAGGTGAGATGCACGGTGACGGTCGGGTCCTGGTTCGGCCAAGTGGGACCGAGCCCCTGCTGCGGATCATGGCCGAGGCCCCAACCAAGGAATTGGTTCACCAATACGTGGAAAAGATCGGTGACGTGGCCCGTGCTGAATTAGAAGTAAAGTAGTCAATGATTTTAGCCGGTGCAGGGGATTCGTTCCTGTACCGGCTTTTCAATTCTTAAGTGAACCTAGACCAATCGAGGACAATTAATTGACAATCGCTCCCAAAACTTGTACTATACTTAACAGTTGCGCTAGATTAACTGCCCAGGACAGTGATCTATACCAATTCTTAAGATATTCAAAGGATGGAAATAATTATGTGTGGAATTGTTGGAGTTACAGGGACTGATAATACCCTGTCAATTTTAATCGATGGTTTGAAGAAGCTGGAATACCGTGGCTACGACTCTGCTGGGGTCTACGTTAACGATAACGCCGGTCATGATTACCTGGTTAAGCGGCCAGGGCGGATCAGCAACCTGGAAGCAGCCCTGACGGATGACGTGCACGGCCTCTCCGGGATCGGGCACACCCGCTGGGCAACCCACGGTGCGCCGAACGAGGCCAATGCGCACCCGCAATACTCCCAGGACAACCGTTTCTACCTGGTTCACAACGGGGTAATTGAAAACTATGCCCAACTGAAGAAGGAATACCTCTCCGGTGTGCACTTCACCAGCCAGACCGACACGGAAGTTATTGTTCAGCTGGTCGACAAGTTCGTTGTGGAGGATCACATGGATACCCAGGCGGCCCTGCTCAAGGTTCTGCGCCTGATCAGTCCGGATTCCTCCTACGCCTTCGTGATGATCGATCGTGAGGATCCTGAAACCCTCTACGTTGCTAAGAACAAGAGTCCACTGCTGGTTGGCCTGGGTGATGGTTACAACATGGTTGGTTCCGATGCCATGTCGATGATCAAGGAAACCAACAAGTTCATGGAGATTGCTGATCACGAGTTGGTCATCGTCAAGCCAGACCACGTGATGATCAAGGACTTCAACGGTAACGAGAAGCACCGTGACAGCTTCACGGTTGACATGGATGCCAGTGCGGCCGACAAGGGTGCCTACCCGTTCTACATGCTCAAGGAAATCGATGAGCAACCAGCCGTAATGCGGAAGCTGGTTCAGGAATACTTCGGCGACAAGGATGATCCGCAGATCAACCCGGACCTGCTTAAGGCCATGGCCGAGGCTGACCACCTCTACATCGTTGGTGCCGGGACGAGTTACCACGCCGGCTTGGTTGGTGCCCGGATCTTTGAGCGCCTGTGTGGCATCCCAACCTCCGTTCACATCTCATCCGAATTCGCCTACGATCAACCACTGCTCTCCAAGAAGCCATTCTTCATCTTCCTGAGCCAGAGTGGGGAGACGGCCGACAGTCGGCAGGTGCTGGTCAACGTTAATGCCCATAAGTGGCCAAGCTTGACCATCACCAACGTCGACAAGTCAACCCTGTCCCGGGAAGCAACCTTCACGGAACTGCTTTACGCTGGTCCGGAAATTGCCGTTGCCTCCACGAAGGCCTACACGGCGCAGATTGCGGTTGAAGCTATTCTGGCCAAGGCACTGGGTGAGTACCTGGGCAAAGATGCGGCCAAGCAGTTCGATGTTAAGCACCAGCTGGGTCTGGTTGCCAATGGCATGCAATCCATCACCGACAGCAAGAAGAAGATTGAAGAAATCGCTGCTCGCTACCTGTCCAAGCCACGGAACGCCTTCTACATTGGACGGGGACTCGACTGGACGGTTTCACTGGAAGCAGCCTTGAAGCTGAAGGAAATCTCCTATGTTCAGGCGGAAGGCTTTGCGTCTGGTGAACTGAAGCACGGGACGATTGCCCTGATTGAAAAGGGGACACCGGTACTGGGAATTATCACTCAGGACCGGACGGCCGGTCTGACCCGGAGCAACCTGGACGAGACCAAGGCTCGTGGTGCCAACACGATTACCATCGTTTCTCGGCACCTGGCCCAAGAGGACGACACCATCGTTCTGCCGGACATTGATGAATGTCTGACGCCATTGCTGAGTGTGGTTCCTGCCCAATTGCTGGCCTACTACACCAGTCTGGGTAAGGGCCTCGACGTGGACAAGCCACGTAACCTGGCCAAGTCCGTCACGGTTCAATAATTTTACTAAAAACAGGTGATTCTGCGATGCGGGGTCACCTGTTTTTGACGATTTTAGATAAAAAGTAAAAAAGTTCCCCAATATTATTGACATCCGGTGGTGAAACCGCTATCATAATAGTTGCAAGGTATTAAGTATTTACCTTCTAATCAATTCTCTTTCTCTCTTATGCCAATCATCGTCGTCCAGACGGTGATTTTTTGGTTTAAAGTCGCTATAATATGATTATGCTGAAAGGGGAGCAATACACGTGGAGAAACAACATCAGGTATTGACGTTAATTGAAGAGATTACCCGTAATGACGGGAGTAAATACTACGAGATCGGCAATATGGTTCATAACGGCCGGGCCGAATTGGCGGCCGAGCGGGGCTTCATCAAGGAGGTTCGCATCCTTCAATTAAACATTCCCCATTCACGAAACGTTATTCGGTATGAGGACTTCATCAATTCCCATTACAAGATGCAGGATGAGTCGATGGACCACTGGGAGGAGTGGAAGCGCACTCCGGAGATGGACCAGGTCGTCAGTGACATCTTGAAGGAAAATCATATCGGGTAATTAAATTAAACGGTAGCGTACTGTTACCGTCTTTATTTTGGGCTCATTTACCGGGCTCGATGTTGGAGGAAACAATAATAATGAAGACAATCAGGCCAAAGCAATACGTAACTGGAATCGACGGTTTGCGGACGCTGGCGGTAGTGGGGGTTATTGTCTATCACCTCCTGCCCAACGTCCTCCAGGGAGGGTACCTCGGCGTACCGCTCTTCCTGTTGATCTCGGGCTACTTCGTGACTTATCAGTTTAGTCGGCAGTTGATGGACGAGCAACGAATCGCGGTGGGACATTTCTATCACAAGCGGTTTAAACGTCTTTACCCGGTTCTGATCGCCATGTTGGTGCTGACCACCGCCTACATCACCCTCTTTGCGCATCCGCTATTGCATAACATCAGGATGACCGTTCTGACCAACCTCTTGTGGGTATACAACTGGTGGGAGATCCGCCATGGTCAGTCCTACTTTGATCAGTTTGGTGGGGCCTCCCCCTTCACCCACCTGTGGACCCTGGGGGTTGAGGCCCAATTCTATCTACTATGGCCGTTAATCATCTGGGGCCTGTATAAACTGGTGCACCGGAAGGTTATCGTCCGAAGGATTGTGTTAATTCTGGCTGTTCTGTCCGCGGTTGAGATGGCCATCCTCTATGATCCGGCAAACATCAACCGGGTATACTATGGTACCGACACGCGGGCGTTCTCGCTGCTGCTGGGTTCCTGGCTGGGGTTGGCCTGGCCACTGAACCGCCTGAACCCGCGGCCAGCGAACTACCTACGTCAGTCCCTGAACGTCGTGGGGATTGTGATGACGTTAATCACCATCTATGGTTTCTGCACCCTTAACGGTCAGGCCAGCTTCACCTACCGTGGTGGGATGTTCCTGTATAGCGTTGTGGGGATGCTCTTGATTGCCACCATTCTCCACCCTGGTTCACGCATGAATAACTGGTTCTCCAATCCGGTCTTTCACTGGGTAGGGCAGCGCTCGTATGGCATCTATGTTTACCAGTATCCAGTAATGGTCTTTTACGAGCGCCTCGTCAACGTGGGGGTCCACCCCGTTCTAAACGCGATTATTGAGTTAGCCATCATTGGGGTAATCAGTGAGGCCTCATACCGCCTACTGGAGCGGCCAATGGCGCACTTCGACTGGCACAAACTGGGCGTCAGTCTGCACGACTACCAGGGCTGGCACTGGGCGACGGTTACCAAGCTGGTCTTCAGTGCATTGATGGTGATTATCGCGGTTGTCGGTCTGTGCCAGCCAGATCGGGCGCCCAAGAAGACGGCCGTTCAGCAGCGGATCGAGCAGAATCACCAGCAGGCGGCCAAGCATAATAAGGAGATTGCGGCCGGTAAAAAGGTTAAAACCAATACTAATGCCAATGCCAAGCAGTACGCACTGACTCCGGCTGAGGTCAAGCAGGCGCAGAAACTCAAGATCACGGCAATTGGGGACTCGGTCATGGCCGATGCCTCCGGGAGTATTCAAAAACTGATGCCGCAAGCCTACGTTGATGCACAGGTCGGTCGGCAGGGCTCGGCGACCCCGGCAGTGATTCAGCAGCTTAAACGTCAGGGACACCTCAATCAGATCGTTGTGTTGAACCTGGGAACCAACGGGGCCATGAGCCAGCAGACCATCGATGAGATCCTAGACGAAATTGGTCCCCACCGCCAGGTCTACTGGTTGACGGCGCACGTGCCAACCAAGCCATGGCAGCAGACCGTCAATGATGAGATCAGGGCGACGGCCAAGAAACACGCCAACGTCCACCTGGTTGACTGGTACGGGATGAGTGAGAAGCATAGTGAGTGGTTTGCCAGTGACAACGTCCACATGGGTCAGCAGGGGAACGACCATTATGCCCGCCTGATTGCTAAGTCAATCCTGGATGACCAGAAGGGAAATTAGCCAATGGAAACGGATGAGTTATTGAACCAGGCGATCGACATCTATATGTCATCGCTGAAAGGGCTGGAACACTTTGTTTCGCAGCCAGCAGCCCGGTATGCATTGTCATTTGAGCAGTACCTGATTCTGCAGGAGGTCGTTAAATCGCCCGGCATCAAGCTGATGGACATTGCCGCTAAGCGTCAGGTGACCCGGAGTGCCGTTTCCCGGCAGTTGCGGGTGTTGATCAAAAATGACTACATTAAGCAGGAACCCGACCAGGCTGACCGGCGAAAGGTGTCGTTGGTGGCCACACCAGCCGGTCAGACGGTGGCCCGGAAGATTAAACAACGGATCAGTGACCGTTTTGCCAAGTGGGTGGCGGTCTTTGGTGAGGATCGCGGCCGACAACTGCTGCAACTCTGGGACGAGTTTAACCACCAGATCATCCAACCGGAAAATAATGATAAGCGAAAAGGGGAAGAACAGAATGATTAAGATGATTGCATTAGACCTTGATAACACCCTGCTGAACAGTGACAAGGAAATCTCTGCCCGGAATGAGCAGGTCCTGCGGCGCCTTCATGACCAGGGGATCCACGTGGTCCTCTGTACGGGACGACCGATCAATGCCATCTGGCCATACATCGAACAGTTGGGTCTGACCCGACCAGACGACTTTACCATCACCTTTAATGGTGGCCTGGTGATCAATAACGTCACCAAGGAGCACCTGTTTGAGCTTGGCATGGCCAAGCAAGATCTCCAGCCGTTGTTTGACTTCGTTCGGCAAGAAAAAATTCCGCTAGACGTGCTGGATTTTGCCCGGGTATACGAACTCAGTGACCAGCCGGCGTCGATCTACCGGACGGTCCTCAAGCACATCGAGTTTCAGAATACGAAGATGGCCGACCTGCCGGATACCACCTTCAGTAAGGCGGTGATGGCGATTCCGGCTGACCAATTGGCACCAATCATTGCCCACCTGCCGGAAGAATTGAAGGAGCACTACCATGCCGTTCAATCCCAGAAGATGATCATGGAGTTCTTGCCCAAGCAGGTTGACAAGCATGTCGGCCTGAAGGCGTTGCTCGACCATTTCGGGGATGACTTTACCAACCTGATGGCCTTCGGTGACGCCGATAATGACCTGGGGATGATCAAGGCGGCAACCCAGGGTGTCGTGATGGCTAACGGCCTGCCAGAGGTCAAGGCAGCGGCGACGGCCCTAACCGATTCTAACGATGAAGACGGGGTTGCGACGTATTGTGAACGTTACTTTGCCGATCAATTAAATTAATCCTTGATAAATAAAATACCCGGTAACAAACGTCGACTGGACGCTTGCTGCCGGGTACTTTATTACATTTTGTAATGATTCGCTATTGAAATAGAAATGCTGTTGTCATGGTTTAGTAACATAAGGTGTGTAATATAGATACTGTTAAAAACGTTTGAAGAAATTAAAAGGATGGTTATTTATGATTTCTAAGAAAAATATTGCAAAGACAGTAGCAACTCTGGGAACGGTCGCATTAGGCGTGACTGCTGCTACCACTGTGGCTAACGCCGACAGTGTTTACACCGTTAAGAGTGGGGACACACTTTCCAGTATTTCTCAGAAGTTTGCAAATGACAACAGCCTTGTAAACAGCATTGCTCAGGATAACCACATTGCCAACGTTAACAAGATCTTCGTCGGCCAACGTCTGGTAATCAAGGGCAACCATGGTCAACAAAACACGCAGACCACTAACAGCACCGCTACCCAGGCTCCAGCACAGCCAGCAAGCACCACCACGAACACGAACCAAAGCCAAGGAAACACGACTGGTTACAGCTCCAGTGTCTCCGGCAGTGACGCCGCTGCCAAGGCTTGGATTGCTGCCCGTGAATCTGGTGGCAATTATGGGGCAAGCAATGGCCAATACATTGGTAAGTACCAATTATCTGCTTCCTACCTGAATGGTGACTACTCCGCTGCCAACCAGGAACGGGTTGCCGACCAATACGTTGCAAGTCGTTACGGTTCATGGACGAATGCTCAACAACACTGGATGGCCAACGGTTGGTACTAATCAGTTAAACAATGATATGCAAAAGGAACGCTTCCGGATTACGGGAGCGTTCCTTTTAAGCTTTTCGGGTGCGTTTTGCGGTGGAGTATGATACACTACTAATGTATCTGGGGATGTTTTTTGGATTCGACAGGTATAGGTCGAGTTTCGACTGCGTTTCGAAGGTTGCGTCTTCGTAAAAACGCTCAGTTTTAAATTATAACTGCAAACAATAATTCAAACTCTTACGCATACGCTGCCTAACGAGTAGCGCGCGTAAATCCGTTCCGGGTTCGTCCATGATGCGGATACGGGTTTCATATCTAGTGGACTACGTTAATGATTGCCGCTTGAGGTCATTAAAGGAGATTTTGCAAGCTAGCTAGTCATGGTTGCCCTGATCAACGGCGTTTTGGTTAGTGAAACTTAAATAGTTGAGATACGAACGTAGAGGTCGAAATGGCGATATGCTTGGACACGGGTTCGACTCCCGTCATCTCCATAATGAAAGCCCTCACGCCGGGAAATACTGGTGTGGGGGCTTTTTGGCTATCAAAACGAGTTAACAATCCTGGCTAAATATGGGAAAAGTTCTTTTTTGTAGCCAAAGCGTAGCCAAAATGCAAAATGACCCTAGAAATAAAAAGAGAGTAGCCGGACGAAAAGGCCTGACTACTCTCTTTTTATTTGACAGGTGATCGCCTAATGATAGACGTTCTGGCGATAGATTTTAGGACTCATCCCGCTCCAGTGCTTGAAGGCCTTCGAGAAGGTGAATTCGTCCTTGTAGCCGACGTGGCGAGCAATCGACTTGACCGGGTCATTGGAGTTCTCCAGCAGTTGCTGGGCATCCTCCATGCGGAGCTGGGTGAGGTACTTCTGCGGCGAGACGTTGAGGTTCTTCTTGAAGAGGGTGTAGAGATAGCTTCGGGAGAGGTTGAGGTGATGACAGAGGTCGGTCACATTACAGTGATTGTTGCGGTAGTTTTCCTGGAGGTAGTAGATAGCGAGCTTGAGTTGGTTGGCCGAATCGGTGGCCGCCTTGGTCTCCTTATTGGGGTATTCCGTCACCAGGTGGTAGAACATCTGGTAGGTGAGGGCCTCGACCAGGATGTCGTTGGCAAATGAGCTCGGTAGGCGCAGGGCGTCGAAGAGCTTGCTCAGACTGGCGTAAAACTGGCTATCTTGAACCTGACGCAGGTAGCGATTCTTCGCCAGCAACGATCCATCCAGCATGGTCTTTACCTTGGTTCCCGACAGGCCAATCCAGAAGTATTTCCAGGGGTCGGTCCCGTCGGCCTGGTAGAAACAGGGGACGCCCTTGGGGAGGATGAAGACGTCGCCCTTCTTCAGGGTTACCGTGTTGTGGTTGGCGGAGGAGAAGGTTCCCTTGCCGTCTTGAATGTAGTGGATGACGTAGTTCTGCCGGACGTTGTTTCCCCGGTAGAAGTAGTTGGGCGGACAGTTATCCTGGCCGATGAACAGGATGCTACTCTCCAGACTCTTCCAGGTTAGGCTTTTGTATTCACCATCCATGTTACTCACCTCGTAAAATTATTTGACGATTTTTCCCAGTTGCATAGATATATGTTTTCAGCTTTTAGTTAAACATCACTATTATCATAGGATACCGCGTTGTCCCATGTCAATTTGTTTAGTGATCATTCAGGCATCAAACCGGTAAAAGTAGCCATGGCATGTTAAACGTTTAACAAATATAATAATCCACGAATTGAAAGCGAATACAGAAAACGCTTGCGAAAACATATGAAAGAGGGAAAGAATATGAACACTAAGGGAAAGTCCAAGATGACCATGGGCCAGCGGCTTGCCTATAGTTTTGGGGCCTTTGGGAATGACTCCTTCTATGGCCTGCTGTGTGGCTACCTGATTATGTTCATCACGTCACACTTATTTGATACTGGTAACAAAGCACTGGATAACAAGATGATCAGTATGGTCACGCTGATCATCATGCTCCTGCGCTTTGTGGAACTGTTCATCGACCCGTTCATCGGGAACGCGATCGACCGGACCAAGACCCGCTGGGGCCACTTCCGCCCGTGGGTGGTTGTCGGTGGGACGGTCTCATCCGTCATCCTGCTGTTGCTATTCACCAATATGGGAGGCCTCTACAAGAAGAGTGCGGTGGCCTACCTGGTCCTGTTTGCCGTCCTCTACATCACGATGGACATCTTCTACTCCTTCAAGGACGTCGGCTTCTGGTCCATGTTACCATCGCTGACGACGGACTCCCGGGAGCGGGAGAAGACCGCAACCTTCGCCCGGGTTGGCTCAACCATCGGTGGGGGCCTGGTCGGGATCGTGGTCATGCCGGCCGTCATCTACTTCTCTGCCACCAAGACCAGCACCGGGGATGACCGTGGTTGGTTCATGTTTGCCCTGATCATCTGTTTCCTGGCCCTGATCTCCGCCTGGGGTGTCGGAATCTTCACCCGCGAGGTCAACTCCGATATCCGGAAGAACAAGAAGGACACCGTCGGCCTGGTGGGCATCTTCAAGGCCCTCTCCGGGAACGACCAGCTGATGTGGGTGGCCTGCGCCTACCTCTTCTACTGCGTCGGCATCAACATTGTTAACTCCCTGGAGGTCTACTACTTCACCTACATCATGGGACGGCCGAAAGCCTTCTCCATCTTCTCGACGATCAACGTCTTCCTGGGAATTATTGCCACCTCGCTGTTCCCGTTCTTCTCCAAGCACCTCAGCCGGAAGGCCCTGTTCACCACCCTGCTGTGCTGCATGCTGGGTGGGATCGTCCTCTTCGCCTTTGCCGGGGATAATCTAGGCCTCGTGCTGGCGGCAGCCTCACTGTTTGGTTTTCCCCAACCGATGGTCTTCCTGATCGTCCTGATGGTCATCACGGACTCCGTAGAATATGGCCAGTTGAAGCTCGGTCACCGGGACGAATCTCTGGCCCTGTCTGTCCGGCCACTGTTGGATAAATTTGGTGGTGCCGTGGCCAACGGGGTGGTTGGTCAGGTCGCCATCGTCGCCGGAATGACGACAGGGGCCACGGCTTCCTCCATCACGGCCGCTGGTAAAACTAACTTCAAGCTGCTGATGTTTGCCGTGCCGGCCGTCCTGCTTGTGATTGCTATCATTGTCTTCGCCAAGAAGGTGATCCTGAGTGAGGCCAAGCACGCCGAGATCGTCGCTGAGCTGGAGAAGACCTGGGGCAAGAAGCAATCCGCCAGTGACCAGTCCGCCAAGACCGTCAACATCGCCACGCCGATCAGTGGGCAACTGACCAGCCTGGATCAGGTTAACGATGACACCTTCTCCAAGGGCTTGGCTGGTCAGGGCTTTGCCGTCAAGCCAAGTGACGGGCGGGTCCGGGCCCCGTTTGATGCCACTGTCAAGCAGGTCTTCACCACTCGGCACGCAGTTGGTCTGGTTGATGATAACGGGATTGCCCTCCTGATCCACATCGGGATCGGGACGGTCAAGCTGAAGGGAACCGGTTTTATTTCCTACGTTGAGCAGGGGCAACGGGTCAAACAGGGTCAGGAGATTTTGGAATTCTGGGACCCGACCATCAAGAAGGCCGGCCTGGATGACACGGTCATCGTGACGGTTACCAATGCCAAGCAGTTTGAAAACATCACCATGACCAAGGCCGCCGGTACCGCTGTTCAGGCGGGTGACGATGTCCTGAGCCTGCAGATTGCGTCGACTCCGGCCGACGATTCTACCACAGTGGACAATTCACTGACGCCGGATCCGGCCTAACTAATCCATTACAAAGTAAAGACGCTCTCCATATCAATTGTGGGGAGCGTCTTTTGAGTATAAAAAAGGGATGCCCGTAAGACATCCCAGAGTAAGAGTATTAGTCGTTAACGATCACGTAAGACTTGATAACCTGCCGTTCATCCATGCCCTTGTAGGCGGCATCGATGTCGTCGAGGCTGAAACTCTTGGTGAAGACCTTACCAGGGTTGATTTCACCGTCGAGGACGGCCTTGAGCAGGACGGCCTTGTCATAGGTAGTGACGGAGGCAGGGCCACCGGCAACGATCGTGTTCTTGTAGAATGGGGTGGTCATGTCTTGCTTAGGGGTGTGGGGAAGACCAACCCGGCCGATGATAGCGCCAGGACGACCAACCTTCATGGCCGTGTCGGTTGACTGCTCGGTCCCCACGCATTCAAGCACCGCATCGGCACCGGTACCGTTGGTGAGTTCCATGATCTTCTTGACGGCGTCGTCACCACGGTCAGCAACGTTGTCGGTTGCCCCAAATTCCTTGGCAAGGGCCAGCCGATCTTCGTGACGACTCGTGGAGATGATCCGCTTAGCACCACGCATCTTGGCGGCAATGATGGCACAAAGACCAACCGCACCGTCACCCATGACGACGACGGTATCACCGGCACCGACGTTAGCCACCCGGGCAGCGTGGTAGCCAGTGGCCATTACGTCAGCCAGGGTCAACAGGGATTTGAGCATGCCCTCGCTGTAGTCGCTTGGCTTACCTGGGATCTTGACCAGGGCCCATTGACCGTGGGCGAAGCGGATGTATTCGGCCTGAACACCGTTACTGAAGTTGTCATCGTGGCTCTGGCAGGAACCGTCAAAGCCGGCCCGGCAGGCAGCGCAGTGGCCGCAGCCATGGGTGAATGGAGCGATGACAAAGTCGCCCGGCTTGACGGTGGTGATGGCGTCACCGACCTCCTCAACGATCCCAATCGCTTCATGGCCGGAGTTCTCGGCATTAGCCTCAACCGGGTTGATTCCCCGGAAGTTCCAGAGGTCGGAACCACAGACGCAGGTCCGCACCACCTTGATGATGACATCGTCAGGAGCCTGGATGGTTGGCTTATCAATGTCGATCAGCTTCATCTGACCCGTTTTAGCAAATACAGCAGATTTCATAAAAATCCGTCTCCTTTCTCTGTAAACACTTTCATTATAAACGGTTAGCCCACAAAATGGTAATACTTAAAGTTAATGAACGAACATGCCATAACCGAATAGGTAAATATGAATTAATGATGACTTCTCGGGCTGATCACGGGCGTCAGTCGGGGATGAATGTTACACTAAGAAAAAATGGCTAATTAAGAATTTACTTTAAGGAAGTGTGACTTATGAACATCCTGATGATTGAGGACAACCATTCTGTCTGCGAGATGATGGCGATGTTCTTCAAGAAGAATCAGTGGCAGTATGAGTTTGCCTATGATGGGGTGGCAGGTGAGGAGAAGTTTGCCGATAATCCGGACAAGTGGGATATCATTCTCCTGGACCTGAACCTGCCAAAGAAGGACGGGATGCAGGTAGCGGCGGACATTCGCCGGCTCTCACCAACGGTTCCCCTGATCATGTTAACGGCCCGGGATACCGAGAGTGACCAGGTCCTCGGGTTAGAGATTGGGGCTGATGACTACGTGACCAAACCGTTTAGTCCAATTACCCTGGTGGCCCGGATCAAGGCCTTGTACCGGCGAAGTCAGTTAAACCAGCTTGGGCAGGCCCACAAGCAGGCCACCGATGCCTTTGATGTCCAGACCGATCACTTTAAGATGAACACCAAGACCCGGGAAGTCTACCTCTACGACCAACCGGTTAGTGACCTGACCCCCAAGGAGTTTGACCTTTTGAAGACCCTGGCCTCCAAGCCACGGCAGGTCTTCACCCGCTCCCAGCTCCTTCAGCTGGTCTGGGACTATGAGTATTACGGGGACGAGCGGACGGTCGATGCCCATATCAAGAAGCTCCGCCAAAAGCTCGAAGACATCGGTCCCCAGGTGATCAAGACCGTCTGGGGTGTCGGCTACAAGTTCGATGATGAGGGAGAATAGCCACCAATGAAGTTAATGTATCGGCTGATGCTGACTTTCTTTACAATTATCATCATTTTGTTGCTGATTCTGAGCGTTTCCTTCGTCCAGGTCACCAACAACACCCTCTACCACAACACCTGGAACCAGCTGAAGAGTTACTCGGACAGCCTGGTTCAGGATTCGATTCGCTACGACCCGAACACCAGGAGCTTTGAGGGTTTTGCGACCAACTCCCTGCAGACCAATGCCAACCTGCTGACCCGGCAGAACGTTCATTTTGCAATGTACGATACGACCCATCAGCAGATCTACGCCAGCAATGGCTTTGCACCGACCATCAGTAAGAGTCAGTGGCGTAAGCTCAAAGATGGTCAGGTCCTCTGTACCAAAGTTACGATGGCCAAGATTGATCACCGGGTGGCCGATACCACGACCCCTCAGATGACCGAAGTTCTTAAGCCGTATTTTTATAAGGGCAAGCTAGTGGCGGTAGTGTCGATTGCCACCCTGGTCTCGACGATCAAGGAAAACATGCACCAGATTGTCCTCAACCTGTTGGTGGCCTTTGTAATTGCGGCCCTGTTGACCCTGGTTGTCAGTTATTTTCTGGCACGTTCAATCACCCAACGGATCCAACGCCTGCAGAAGGCTACCCATGAGGTTGCCCGGGGCAATTATGATGTTCAGGTGGCCACGGAAGGCAAGGATGAAGTGACCGACCTGGCCCAGAGCTTCAATACCATGACTCAGTCCCTGGCGGCGTCCCAGCAGGAGATTCGTCGCCAGGAGGAACGGCGCCGGCAGTTCATGGCAGATGCGGCTCATGAGATGCGCACTCCATTGACCACCATCAATGGGATCCTGGAGGGACTCGAATACGATGTGATTCCAGAAGAAGACAAACAACATAGTATTCACCTGATGCAGAACGAGACCCGGCGGTTGATTCGTCTGGTCAACGATAACCTGGACTACGAGAAGATCCGGACCAATCAGATCTCAATGGAGCGCAAGGTCTTTGACGCGGCAGCGGTCCTGGCCAACCTTCAGGAACAGCTCAACAAGAAGGCCCAGGCCCAGGGTGATCGAATCGTCCTGGACGTCACTCCCGAACTACGCGTTTACGCCGACTACGATCGTTTCGTCCAGATCATGTTTAACATCACCCAGAACGCTATCCAGTTTACCAAGGACGGCCTGATCACGATTCAGGGCCGCCAGGTTGCCAACGGTAGTCAGTTCAAGATCAGCGACAACGGGATCGGGATGACCAAGGAGCAATTGGCCAACATCTGGGAACGCTATTACAAGGCTGATCGTTCACGGATGAACACCAAATACGGTGAGTCAGGCCTGGGGCTGGCCATCGTTCACCAACTGGTCCTGCTGCACGGTGGGAAGGTGACCGTCGAGAGTAAATACGGCCAGGGAACCACCTTTACCGTCTTCTTCCCGGACCGGGATCATGCCCCACACGCAACGGGAAAAGCAAAAGGGGAGCAAAAAAATTAAATCCCGTCATCCCGCTATCTAAAAGTAACCAATCCACTTTGTTCAATCATTAACTTTCTGAAAACGCTTGCGTAAACGTTTGCATTGTGCTAGATTACTATCTTGTAATATTTGTTATTGATTGATAGGAGAGAGTTGTATTATGAGTTATTTGATTGCATTAATCCCAGCCCTTGGTTGGGGATTCATGCCCCTGATTACCGGGAAGATTGGTGGATCGGCAGTTAACCAGATGTTTGGGATCGGTGCCGGGGCCACCATTATCGGTTTGATTGCCTTCGTGATCGGTCATCCAACGGTCAGCACGGCGGCCTTCTGGTTCTCCGTTGTCTGTGGGGCCCTGTGGACGATCGGCCAGGTCGGCCAGTTCATTTCCTTCAAGCGGATCGGGGTTTCCAAGACTACGCCGATCTCAACCGTCCTCCAGCTGGTTGGTAACTCCATCATCGGGGCAATCATCTTTGGTGAATGGCGTGGTGCCAAGGCCCTGACGATTGGGTTCGTCGCCCTGGCGGTTGTCGTTGTGGGGGCCCTGTTGACCTCCGTGACGGAAGGGGCGTCCAGCAAGAAGGTAACGACCAGCGACTTCATCTTCCTGCTCTGCACGACGATCGGTTACTGGATCTACTCCGCCTTTCCGAAGATGCCAGCCGTGGCTGACCAGAGTGCCCTGGGAATCTTCCTGCCTGAGATGCTGGGGATCCTGTTGGGTTCCGTCATCTACACGGTCGCTTCGGGTAACATTGGTGCATTCAAGCAACGCGAACAATACCTGAACATCCTCGGTGGCCTTTCCTGGGGGATCGCGGCCCTGGCTTACATCTTTGCTGGTAAGGCCCTGGGGATCACCACGGCCTTCGTCTTCAGTCAGATGAACGTCATCATCGCGACGATCGGTGGGGTACTCGTCCTGCATGAACAAAAGACTGCTCGCGAGATGGGCTTTACCATCCTGGGGATTGTCCTGATTGTTATCGGGAGTATCGCCACGACCTTCGCCTAGTATTGAAAATAAAATGGTTCAGCATCCGTGAATGGGTGCTGGACTATTTTTATTTCCCGGGAAATTTTGATTGCAACTAACTGGTGAATTCGCTATCATTTAACTGTATTTGGAATTTAGCTAATATAACGATACAGAAAGAAGTTATTTAATATGGCGCACGTTTCATTAGATAAGCAAGGATTAAAGCAGTTTGTCAACGACAACGAACTAGGTGAGATGCAGGCAATGGTCAACGCCGCCGACGACGAGCTCCGCAACGGCACTGGGGCCGGGGCGGACTTCCGCGACTGGCTCCACCTGCCAAGTGAATACGATAAGGATGAGTTCGCCCGGATCAAGGCCGCGGCCAAGAAGATCCAGTCCGACTCCGATGTTCTCGTGGTGATCGGGATCGGGGGCTCCTACCTGGGCGCCCAGATGGCGATCGACTTCCTCCACAACACCTTCTACCAGGCGCAAAGTGCTAAGGACCGGAAGTACCCACTGGTCATCTTCGCCGGGAACTCCCTGAG
>DXAA01000004.1 GCA_019117285.1 Candidatus Limosilactobacillus intestinigallinarum | reverse complement strand
CTTGTTTCGTTGAAGACCGCTAATCTCATGATTCGTGAATTATCAAAAAAGAGAACTAGACCAAAAGCCAAAGTAGCTTAGTCTAATTCTCAAAGTTCTCTTTATCCTTACCGATTGACAAAGAGCCTTTTTTATTGGCAACCGTTTCGACGGTTGCCTTTTTTGTTTGCAAAGCTCTCGGCTACCAATGCCCACACCCCAGAAATTAAAAAAACAGCCCAGCAAATGCTGGACTGTTTTTTTTAATTAATCATTACTTTTCGTCGGCTGGCTTTTCCTTGGCCCACTTACGAATAGCTTCGATCTTCTTTTCTTTTAATGCTCGCTTGTACTTAGGAGCAACTGGGCGACGGCCTTGAACGCCGTATGGGTGTGCTTTACGCATGTGAATATGCCTCCTTTTATATCAAACGTAAATTAATTAACGTTCCAATTATACCGGGCCACGTTTTAAAAAGCAACCCTTGTCGGTATTTACCCGATTTATTTCTACGGTCCCGGTAAAATTGTCAAATTCTTTTTTCTTTTTTACCACTAATTGCTAAACGTTACCAATCCCATGCCCCGTTACCCTCAACGATATTGACTAGACCAATTTAAGAAAACCCTTCCAAAATATTATCATCTGGGCACTTGCAAACTATACCAATGTGGTGTAGTATTCATAGCGTAGTGAGGAGCTACCTAACACAGTAAATAAAATAATAAAAATTAACTAACCTATCTGGAGGTATTTATCATGGAAGACACTAGTAAATTAAACGTATTTAAGACTGCTGCTGACTGGAAGGAACTCGATCAACAGAGTGCTGCCACCGAATTGGACATGGTTTCCGAGAGCATTAACGAAAAGTAATCAGCTAAACTCACTTGACTGAGGACGGGCCCAGGCAACTGCCAGGCCCGTTTTTATTTAGCCGATACAAAACATTTGACCTTTTTTGACCAATCGGTTATAGTATTAATATCCATTAGCAACAAATACTAATGAGTGCTAATTTAACTAAGGAGGCCACAACATGAACTTAGTTCCAACTGTCATTGAGCAATCATCTCGTGGTGAACGTGCTTATGATATCTACTCACGGCTTCTGAAGGACCGGATCATTATGCTGTCTGGTCCAATTGAAGACGACATGGCAAACTCAATTGTTGCGCAACTACTGTTCTTGGATGCGCAAGATTCAACGAAAGACATTTACTTATACATCAACTCACCTGGTGGTGTCGTTACCTCTGGGATGGCGATCTACGACACGATGAACTTCATCAAGGCTGACGTCCAGACGATCGTCATCGGGATGGCCGCTTCTATGGCCAGTGTCCTGGTATCCTCTGGTGCCAAGGGCAAGCGTTACGGTCTGCCGCACTCCCAGGTTCTGATTCACCAACCATCTGGTGGTGCCCAGGGTCAACAAACCGAAATTGAAATTGCCGCTACCGAAATCCTGAAGACGCGGAAGATGCTGAACGGCATCCTCGCCAAGAACTCCGGTCAACCGATCGAGAAGATTCAGGAGGATACGGAACGTGACCACTACTTCACTGCTCAGGAAGCGGTGGACTACGGTCTGCTCGATGGCGTCATGGAAAACAACTCCAAGCTGAAGTAATTCGGCTTGATCAAACACCGTGCAACGATTTGCATGGTGTTTTTTTACGCAAAAAAACGTGCACCCGCTCATCATCAGCAGGTGCACGTTTGCTTTTATTCGAACTTTGACATCCGCAGCTCGTCGGCATAGGCGTTGAGCTTGCGCAGGCGGTGGTTGACCCCCGACTTGGAGATCGGACCACCCGGGACCAGCTCCCCGAGCTCCTTCAGGCTGACCTCCTGGTGGGCCAGCCGGGTCTCCGCGATCTCACGGAGCTTGTCGGGCAGGGTCTTGATCCCGACCCGGGCGTCGATCAGCTTGATGTTTTCGATCTGCCGGGTCGAGGCGTTGGCGATCTTATTCATGTTGGCATTTTCACAGTTGACCAGCCGGTTAACCGAGTTCCGCATGTCACGGACAATCCGGACATTTTCAAACTGGAGCATCGAGTTGGTGGCCCCGATCAGGGACATGAAGTTGGCGATCTTCTCCGCCTCCTTCAGGTAGACGATGAAGCCACTGCGCCGGGCCGTCGTCTGGGCGTTGAGGCCAAACTTGTTCATCATCTGGGCGATCATCTCGTTGTGTTCCTCATACAGGGAGTAAATCTCCAGGTGGTAGCGCGAGGTCTCGGGGTTGTTGACCGAGCCACCGGCCAAGAAGGCCCCTCGCAGGTATGACCTGACCATCCACTCGTCATCAAGCAGCTCCAGCGGGACCCGCTCCTTGATCTGCAGGTTCTGCAGGATCCCCAGGTCGTCGAGGACGTGCTGGGCCGCATAGCGCAGCCGGACGATGTACTGGTTGTTCTTCTTGAGCTTCATCTTGCGCCGCACCACGATCTCGCTCTCCACGTGGTAGAACTCCTTGAGCAGGGAATAGATCCGCCGGGCAATCGCCGGATTCTCCGTCTGGATGTTCAAGACCAGCTGGTGGTTGGCCAGGGCAATGCTACCGTTCATCCGGATCAGCGCCATCAGTTCGGCCTGGGCGTTCTTCTGGTGAACCTTGATGGCCGTCAATTCCTTCTTTACTTCGCTCGCGTACGACACAAAATTACCTCCTAGTCATGGACCTGGTGCAGGCGGTTGATCAGCTCAGCCACCACCAAGTCGCGGTCGTGAAAGGCCCCATTATCCTTGAGGCGCAGGAAATTGGAACTGATCACCCGACAGCCCTGGTCACGCAACCCTTGGAAGTCGTGCCCCACTGGTTGGGAGATCTCGTTCCATTCCTGAAAATCAATGTAGTTCTTTGGTACCGGCCGGATGTTGACCAGGACCGTATCAATAAAGTTCTTGCCGAGGTGCTGGTTGAGCACCCGGACATGGTCGGCATCGGTGAAGTGATCGGTCTCCCCCTTCTGCGTCATGATGTTACAGATGTAGACGACCTCGGCCTTACTCTCGCAGACCGCCCGGCCAACCTCGTCGATCATCAGGTTGGGCAGGATGCTAGTGAATAGGCTTCCCGGCCCCAGGACGATCTGGTCGGCCTCCCTGATGGCCTGGATGACTTCGGGAACCGGCCGCGCCTGGTGACCGTCACCATCGTTGGACGGAGTGACCCAGACCCGCTTGATCTGCTTGTGGGCGGCCGTAATCTCGGATTCACCCCGCATGGTGGTTCCGTCGGTAAATTCGGCGTTCAGCGTCAGGGGTTCGTTGGCGACCGGGTAGATGTGGCCGCGGATCTTCATCATCTCGGACAACTCCTGGACGGCGGTGAAGATGCCGCCCTTCATCTCCGACAGGGCCGAGATGATCAGGTTGCCGATGGCGTGACCGGCAAAGAACTGGTCACAGGTGTTGAAGCGGTACTGGAAGATGTCCAACTCCAATTGCGGCAGCTCCGACAGGGCCACCAGACCGTTGCGGATATCACCAGGCGGTACCACGTTGATGTAGTTGCGCAGGATACCGGATGACCCCCCATCGTCGGCCACCGTGACCACCGCCGTGATGTCGACATCCTTGTCGCGCAGGCCGCGCAGGACGACGGGCAGACCGGTTCCACCGCCGATCACCACAATCTTTGGCTTATGAAACATAAACTCCGCCTTCCTTCCTATTGGGCCTTGTCGACGTCGCGGTGGTAGAGGTTAACCTGGTAGCCACTGTCCCGGAGGTCATCGGCCAGCCGGTTGGCAATGGTGACCGACCGGTGCTGGCCCCCGGTACAACCGATGGCAATCGTCAGGCTGCTCTTGCCCTCGTGAATGTAACCGGGCAGGGCCCCCTTGATCAGCGCGGCCAGGTGCTGGTAGAACTCCTTGGCCTCGTCACTTTGCATGACGTATTCCTGAACCGCCCGATCGTTCCCGGTCTGGTGCTTCAGTTCTGGGATGTAGAAGGGGTTCGGCAGGAAGCGCACGTCCATGACGATGTCAGCATCCAGTGGCAGGCCGTACTTGAAGCCAAAGGACATTACCTCAACGTAGAAGTTACTGCCCTCACCATGCCCAAAGAGTTTGTTGATCCGCAGCTTCAGGTTCCGCGGGGTCAGGTTGGTGGTGTCAATGATCACGTCGGCCCGGCTCTTCAGCTCCGTCAAGAGCTTCCGTTCCAGTTCGACCCCGTCCAGGAGCCGTCCCTGGGGAGCCAGCGGGTGAGCCCGGCGCGTCTCCTTGTAGCGGGAAACCAGGGTGACGTTGTCCGCATCCAGGAACAATAACCGGACGGTCAGGTCATCGCGCTGGCGCAGTTGCTCCAGGCTCGGCAGAACCTTGCTGTGGAAGCCGCGCGAACGCAGGTCCATCACCATGGCAATCTTATCAAACTCGCCAGAACTCTTGATCACGTCTACAAATTTCTCTGCCAGACTCGGCAGCATGTTATCAATCACGAAGTAGCCAAGGTCCTCAAAGCTGTGGACCGCCACCGTCTTGCCGGCGCCGCTCATCCCCGTGATGATCACTACCTGCATCTTTTCAGCCATTTATTTTTCCTCTCTTCTTTCAGGACTACCCAAGTATTGTAACACATCGAGCCGGGCGTGTCTTAGAATTCCCCCTCCGCGGTCCGCAGGTTATCGTGGTGAAGGTTCGCCCAGGTGACCGCGTCCACGTAGGGTCGGACGTTGGCCAGGGTCAACTCTTCATCGCCAAAGCACTTGATCCCGTGCACCTGCAGGAGGGCAGCCGTCACCCCCGTCCCCGGGATCCGGTGACCGACGAAGTGACCGTCGTAGATCAGCTTGGTCCCGCAGGCCGGGCTCTTCTGCTTCAGAAAGGCCACCGTCACCCCGTGGGTTTGGGCAAGCTTCAGGACCATCCGGGCACCCTGCAGGTATTCCTTAGTCACGTCCTGGCCGGCCCGGTTCATCACCGTGGCCCGGCCGGCTAACACGTCGGCCCCGCTGCCACCCTGGATCTCAGCTGGGACCCGGGGCGTCGCGAAACCGCCCATAATCTCTGGGCAGACCGTGATCGCCTGGCCCATCGCCACCAGCTTTACCGCCAGGTCGTTTTGCGCATTTCCACCATCGTAGCGGACATTGAAGCCCGCCAGGCAGGCACTGATTAGCATCATTACACTCATCTCCTTAACCCAAGGATACACCAAAAGGAGCTCCGCGTTGGCGAAGCTCCTTCTTCACTTATTTCTTCTTACCTTGCTTGGCCGCGTGGGCTGCCATCAGCTCCCGGTCGCGGTCCAGCATCTGCTTGAGGTACTTACCGGTGTAGCTGCCCTTGACCTGGGCCACTTCCTCCGGCGTCCCGGTGGCCACAACCTGGCCACCGCCCTCGCCGCCTTCTGGACCGAGATCGATCAGCCAGTCGGCCGACTTGACCACATCGAGTTCGTGCTCGATCACCAGGACGGTGTTGCCGGCGTCGACCAGCCGCTGGAGGACGCCGAGCAGGCGCTTGATGTCGTCCATGTGGAGCCCGGTCGTCGGCTCATCCAGGATGTAGAAGCTCTTGCCGTGGGATTGACGGTGCAGCTCGGCCGCCAGCTTCATCCGCTGGGCCTCCCCACCGGACAGGGTGGTCGCCGGCTGGCCGAGGTGGACGTAGCCCAGGCCGACGTCCTCAATCGTCTGGAGTTTCCGCCGGATCTTCGGGATGGCACTGAAGAAGTCCAGGGCCTCGGAAACCGTCATGTTCAGTACCTCGGCGATGTTCTTCCCCTTGTACTCCACCTCCAGGGTCTCGGAGTTGTACCGGGTCCCGTGGCAGACCTCACAGGGAACGTAGACGTCGGGCAGGAAGTTCATCTCGATCTTGATGATTCCATCCCCGTGGCAGGCCTCACAGCGGCCGCCCTTGACGTTGAAACTGAACCGGCCCTTGGTGTAGCCACGCACCTTGGCCTGGTTGGTCTGGGCGAAGAGCTCGCGGATGTCGTCGAAGACCCCGGTGTAGGTGGCCGGGTTACTCCGCGGCGTCCGGCCGATCGGGGACTGGTCGATGTTGATGACCTTCTCGATGTTCTTGATTCCTGAGATCGACTTGTACTTGCCAGGCTTGGCGGAGTTGTGGTTCAGCTTCTGGGCCAGGACCCGCTTTAAGATCAGGTTGACCAGGGTCGACTTGCCGGAGCCGGACACCCCGGTGACGCAGATGAACTTGCCGAGCGGGAAGTCGACGTCGATGTCCTTGAGGTTGTTGGCTGCAGCCCCCTTGAGGATGATGTGCTTGCCGTTGCCGGCCCGGCGTTCGGTCGGCACCTCGATCATCTTCTTGCCGGACAGGTACTGCCCGGTCAGCGACTTACGGGACCGCATGATCTGCTTCGGCGTCCCGGCGGCCATCACCTGACCACCGTTCTCACCGGCACCGGGTCCGATGTCGATGATGTAGTCGGCCGCCCGCATCGTATCCTCGTCGTGTTCGACCACAATCAGGGTGTTGCCGAGGTCGCGCATCGCCTTAAGCGAGGAGATCAGCCGGTCGTTATCCCGCTGGTGCAACCCGATCGACGGTTCGTCCAGGACGTACATGACCCCGGAGAGATTGGAACCGATCTGGGTGGCCAGGCGGATCCGCTGGGCTTCCCCACCGGACAGGGTCCGGGCCGACCGGCTGAGGGTCAGGTAGTCAACCCCGACGTTTTGCATGAAGGTCAACCGGTCCAGAATCTCCTTCAGGATCGGCTTGGCGATCTGCTCGTTCTGCTCAGACAGCTTGACCCCCTTGAAGAAGGCAATCGCCTTGCTGATCGGCAGGTCGGAAACCTCACCAATGTTCTGGCCGTCGATCTTCACCGCCAGGGCCCGCTCGTTCAACCGGTAGCCATGGCAGGCTGGGCACGGCAGCTCGGTCATGTACTTGCGCATCTGCTCCCGGGTGAAGTCGGAGTTGGTCTCCTTGTAGCGGCGGCTGATGTTGTTGACGACCCCCTCAAACGGCACGTCGACGTCCCGGACGCCACCGAAGTCGTTCTCGTAGTGGAAGTGGAACTTCTGGTCCCCGTTCCCGTAGAGGACCATTTTCTGCTGCTTCTTGGGCAGCTTGTTGAACGGGGTATCCATGTCGATACCGACCGCCGTACAGAACTGCTCCAACAGCTGGGGATAGTATTGGGAGGAAATCGGGTTCCACGGCACCATGGCCCCCTCACGCAGGGTCTTGGTGCGGTCAGGGACAACCAGGTCGACGTCGACCTCAAGCTTGGACCCCAGGCCCTCACAGACCGGGCAGGCGCCGATGGGGGCGTTGAAGGAGAAGAGCCGCGGTTCAAGCTCACCCACCGTGAACCCACAGATCGGGCAGGCGTACTTCTCGGAGAACGGGATCGGGTCACCACCGATGACGTCGGCGATCGCGTAGCCGTCACTCAGGCGGAGGGCCGCCTCGAAGGAGTCGAAGAGCCGGGACCGGATGCCGTCCTTGACGATGATCCGGTCGATCACCACGTTGACCGTGTGCTTCTTGTTCTTGTCGAGGGCCGGAACCTCATCCAGGTCGTAGGTCTCCCCATCGACCTGGACCCGTACGAAGCCTTCCCGCTTGATCTTGTCGAAGACCTTCTTCTGGGTCCCCTTCTTGTCCCGGACGATCGGGGCCAGGACCTGAAGACGGGTCCGTTCCGGCAACTTCAGGATCCGGTCCACCATCTGATCCGGCGACTGGCTGGTGATTGGAATGTGGTCATTTGGGCAGATCGGCGTCCCGGCCCGGGCCCAGAGCAGGCGGAGGAAGTCGTTGATCTCGGTGACCGTGCCGACCGTCGACCGTGGGTTGTGCGAGGTCGTCTTTTGGTCAATCGAGATCGCCGGGGAGAGGCCGTCGATCGAGTCGACGTCTGGCTTGTCCATCTGGCCCAGGAACTGCCGGGCATAGGCGGACAGGCTCTCCACGTAGCGCCGCTGCCCCTCCGCGTACAGGGTATCGAAGGCCAGGGAACTCTTCCCCGACCCCGACAGACCGGTGATTACCACCAGCTTGTTCTTGGGAATTGTTACGTCAATGTTCTTCAGGTTATGGGCGCGGGCCCCATGAATCACAATCTTATCGGTTGCCATTGCTTATCCCCCTCATTGCTTAGTCTTCTTCTTGCCCGTCATCTGAGCCTTCAGCTCCATGACGGTGTCACGCAGCGTGGCGGCCTGCTCGAAGTCCAGCCGCTTGGCTGCCGACTGCATCTGCTCCGTCAGTTCGGCCACCATCTTCTCCTGGTCGGCCTTCTTTAACTTGGCGAAGTCCTTGGTCGTAAACTCGGTGCTGTCCTCAGTCTCGCCGGTATCCTCGCTCGGCTTCGTGGCCGAGATCGCATCCTGGATCGGCTTGATGATTGTCTTCGGTGTGATGTGGTGCTCCTCGTTGTACTTCTCCTGGATCGACCGCCGCCGCTTCGTCTCGTCGATCGCCTTCTGCATCGACTCAGTGACCGTATCGGCATACATGATGACCGCCCCGTGTTCGTTTCGGGCCGCCCGACCGATCGTCTGGATCAGCGACCGTTCGTTCCGCAGGAAGCCTTCCTTATCCGCATCGAGGATCGCCACCAGGGAGACCTCGGGCACGTCGAGACCCTCCCGGAGCAGGTTGATCCCGACCAGGACGTCGAACTTGCCCAGGCGCAGGTCCCGGATAATCTGGGTCCGCTCCAGGGTCTTGATGTCGCTGTGAAGGTACTTGACCTTCAGGCCGAGGTCCTTCAGGTAGTCGGTCAGGTCCTCTGACATCTTCTTGGTCAGGGTAGTGACGAAGACCCGCTCGTGACGCTCGATCCGCTTGTTGATCTCGCCGACCAGGTCATCGATCTGCCCCATCACCGGCCGGACCTCGATCGTCGGATCCAGCAGGCCGGTTGGCCGAATGATCTGTTGAACCACGTGGTCGGTCTGCTTTTCCTCATAGGGACCCGGGGTCGCCGACATGTAGACCACCTGGTGGACGTGTTTTTCAAACTCTGCCAGCTTCAGGGGCCGGTTATCCAGGGCACTCGGCAAGCGGAAACCGTAATCAATCAGCATCTGCTTGCGAGCCCGGTCACCGTTGTACATCCCCCGCACCTGAGGCATCGTCTGGTGGGACTCGTCGACCACCATCAGGAAGTCCTTGGGGAAGAAGTCCAGCAGGGTGTACGGGGGCTCGCCGGGTTTGCGCCGGTCCATGTAGCGGGAATAGTTCTCAATCCCGTTGACGTAGCCGACCTCCCGCATCATCTCGATGTCGTAGCTGGTCCGCTGCTGGATCCGCTCGGCCTCCAGGAGCTTCCCCTGGTCGGTGAACTTCTTGACTTGCTTCTTCATGTCGGCCTCGATCTCGGGCAGGGCCAGGTCCATGATGTCCTCGTTGGTCATGAAGTGGGTGGCCGGGAAGATCGAAACCTCCTCGCGGTCGCCCTTGACCTCACCAGTCAAGGCGTCGACCTCCCGGATCCGGTCGATCTCGTCACCGAAGAATTCGATCCGCAGGGCAGTCTCACCGTGCGATGCCGGGAAGATCTCCACCACGTCGCCGTGGACCCGGAAGCGCCCCCGCTGGAAGTCGATGTCGTTGCGGTCGTACTGGATCTTGACCAGGTCGTTCAAGACGGTGTCGCGCTCGATCTCCTGGCCAACGTGCAGGGAAAGGACACTGTTCTGGTACTCATTGGGGTTACCAAGACCGAAGATGCTGGAGACTGAGGCGACCACAATCACGTCATTGCGCTCCAGCAGAGCCGTCGTGGCAGCGTTGCGCAGCTTATCGATCTCGTCGTTGATCGAGGCGTCCTTTTCAATGTAGGTGTCACTGGATGGCACGTAGGCTTCCGGCTGATAGTAGTCATAGTAGGAAACGAAGTACTCCACCGCATTGTTGGGGAAGAACTTCTTCATCTCACCGTAGAGCTGTCCCGCCAGGGTCTTGTTGTGGGAAAGGATCAGGGTCGGCTTGTTCACGTTGGCAATCACGTTGGAGATCGTGAAGGTCTTCCCGGTCCCCGTCGCCCCCAGGAGGATTTGGGCCTTCTCGCCCTGCTCAATCCCCTTGGTCAGCTCGGCAATTGCCTCGGGCTGGTCCCCGGTCGGCTGGTAGTCCGAGACCAGGTCAAACTTCTTATCTGGCTGTCGATAAATCAATACACGTACCTCCCTAATTTAGCCATTTACGCACAAAAAGAGAAAGGTCGCCCTTTCCCTTTATTTAACTATTATTCAGTTTATCACCCAAACATTTATTCGTCTATCGATACGGATTGGCAACTAAAAAGCCGAGAAGGGGTACTTCTCGACTCTCTAATGTGACTTAGAAGCGGCGTTTACGCAGGCCGAAGAGGCTCAGGCTTCCGGTAAGAATTCCCAGGGTCAGGCCGAGGAATGAACGATCATTACCGGTCTGTGGCAACTGGGCTTGGCCCTGACCTTCGCCGTGCTCCGGGGCAGCATCGCCAACCGAGCGTGCTTGGTCGATCACCGCATGTGCTGGTGCGACCGGAGTAGCTTGGACCGCTGATGGCTGGGCAACGACCCGATTATCAGTCGGCTTGATTCCAGGTTGCTCCTCCTGTTCACGAGTGGTCGTTGATTGCGGTGTTGACGCGCTGTTGCTTGGTTGTGACGCAGCTGACGTCGATGGCTCTACAAAATCATTCTGGAGCGGTGCACTCGGTTGTTGGGCCTTGGCACCATCCAACCGCATCGAAACACGCGGCGGAATGATGTGTGGCGTCGTCGACGTTGACGGCTGAACTGGCGTGGTCAGCTGACTTGGCTGAGCGCTTGGCGCTGTCGGCTGACTGACCTGAGTAGCTTGACTTGGCTTTGTCGGCTGCACTGGCTCGGTCGGTTGCACTGGCTTCGTCGGCTGCACTGGCTTTGTCGGCTGTACCGGTTTTGTCGGCTGCACTGGCTTCGTTGGTTGTACTGGCTTTGTTGGTTGTACTGGCTTCGTCGGCTGTACCGGTTTTGTCGGCTGCACCGGCTTCGTTGGTTGTACTGGCTTTGTCGGCTGCACCGGTTTCGTCGGCTGCACCGGCTTCGTTGGCTGTACTGGCTTGGTCGGCTGCACCGGCTTCGTCACCTGGCTACTCTGACTCGTTGGCACGCTTGGCTTCGACGCCTGGCTGCTCTGACTTGCCGGCGTACTTGGCTTCGTGACCTGACTACTCTGGCTTGTCGGCGTACTTGGCTTAGCAGCTTGGCTACTCTGGCTCGCCGGCGTGCTTGGCTTCGTTGCTTGACTACTTTGGCTCGATGGCACGCTTGGCTTATCGGCATGACTACCTTGGCTTGCTGGAGTGCTTGGCTTCGTTGCCTGACTACTCTGGCTCGATGGCACGCTTGGTTTCGTTGCCTGGCTGCTCTGGCTTGCTGG
>DXAA01000003.1 GCA_019117285.1 Candidatus Limosilactobacillus intestinigallinarum | reverse complement strand
TTATGGAAGTAAGACCCCACAGAGATGATGTGGTAGATAGGATGGAAGTGGAAGTGCAGCGATGCATGGAGCGGACCATTACTAATCGGTCGAGGACTTAACCAAGCAAAGCGGTTAGGTTTGTTGGTGGGATTAGATATTGTTTAGTTTTGAGAGCACAAGCTCTCACCCGAAGAGGGTAGTGTGGTGATGATGGCTTGAAGGATACACCTGTTCCCATGCCGAACACAGAAGTTAAGCTTCAACACGCCGAAAGTAGTTGGGGGATCGCTCCCTGCGAGGATAGGACGTTGCCACGCGGTTTTTGGAGGATTAGCTCAGTTGGGAGAGCGTCTGCCTTACAAGCAGAGGGTCACAGGTTCGAGCCCTGTATCCTCCATTGAGCCGTTAGCTCAGTTGGTAGAGCATCTGACTTTTAATCAGAGGGTCGTGGGTTCGATCCCCACACGGCTCATTGCCAAACAGCTATCGGTTTGGTATAATGAATGTGTTGTCCATGCCGACTTAGCTCAGTTGGCAGAGCATCTGTCTTGTAAACAGGGGGTCGGAGGTTCGAATCCTCTAGTCGGCACTAAATATGCGGAAGTAGTTCAGTGGTAGAACATCACCTTGCCATGGTGGGGGTCGCGGGTTCGAATCCCGTCTTCCGCTTTGCCAGTTCTATAATGCCGGGGTGGCGGAATTGGCAGACGCACGGGACTTAAAATCCCGCGGTTAGTGATAACCGTACCGGTTCGATCCCGGTCCTCGGCACTTATTATGCACCCATAGCGCAATTGGATAGAGTGTCTGACTACGAATCAGAAGGTTGAAGGTTCGACTCCTTCTGGGTGCACTTTTTTCGGGAAATAGCTCAGCTTGGTAGAGCACCTGGTTTGGGACCAGGGGGTCGCAGGTTCGAATCCTGTTTTCCCGACTTACTAATTTAATATTAGTTTTCGCGGTGTAGCTCAGCTGGCTAGAGCGTCCGGTTCATACCCGGGAGGTCGAGGGTTCGATCCCCCCCGCCGCGATTTACCTGGCTGTTTTGGACCTTTAGCTCAGTTGGTTAGAGCAAGCGGCTCATAACCGCCCGGTCGTAGGTTCGAGTCCTACAAGGTCCATCAATTGTTTTGGTGAACACATTCATATTATGGAGGATTACCCAAGTGGCTGAAGGGGGCGGTCTTGAAAACCGCTAGGCCGTGAGAGCGACGCGAGGGTTCGAATCCCTCATCCTCCTTCTTATTATCGCGGGGTAGAGCAGTCTGGTAGCTCGTCGGGCTCATAACCCGGAGGTCGTTGGTTCAAATCCAGCCCCCGCAATTTTGGTCCGTTGGTCTAGTTGGTTTAGGACGCATCCCTGTCACGGATGAGATCACGAGTTCGAGTCTCGTACGGACCGCTTCAGTTTGGCTCGGTAGCTCAGTTGGTAGAGCAACGGATTGAAGCTCCGTGTGTCGGCGGTTCGATTCCGTCCCGCGCCATTACAAGTAAATAATATTGCGGGTATAGTTTAGTGGTAAAACCACAGCCTTCCAAGCTGTTGTCGCGAGTTCGATTCTCGTTACCCGCTTTATGGGCCTATAGCTCAGCTGGTTTAGAGCGCACGCCTGATAAGCGTGAGGTCGATGGTTCAAGTCCATTTAGGCCCATTATGGAGAATTACTCAAGTTGGCTGAAGAGGCGCCCCTGCTAAGGGTGTAGGTCGCGAAAGCGGCGCGAGGGTTCGAATCCCTCATTCTCCGTTAATGACCCGTTAGTCAAGTGGTTAAGACACCAGCCTTTCACGCTGGTATCGTGGGTTCAAATCCCGCACGGGTCACTTTTCATTATCGCGGGGTAGAGCAGTCTGGTAGCTCGTCGGGCTCATAACCCGGAGGTCGTTGGTTCAAATCCAGCCCCCGCAATTTTTGGTCCGTTGGTCTAGTTGGTTTAGGACGCATCCCTGTCACGGATGAGATCACGAGTTCGAGTCTCGTACGGACCGTAGCTTAGGTCAGGTGTAATTGCACCTGGCTTTTTATTTTTAAAAATAAAAAACGATCAAAAAACTTGATCGTCTATTGATGATTGCTGGATGGATATTAACGTACGGGACGATAGATTTCGTCGTAGTAGTAGTTATCGGATCCCATGGTCGTGAAGTTAGTCAATGACTTAAACGAATCACTTTCCCGCCAAGCGGTTAAATCTTCAAAGTCGTTCCATGACGTTAGCAGAACTAGGGTAGAACTTTCGTTGTGGTTAGCAACTGAGGTCATCAGAACACCATTGGCAATGCTTGGCGCATCGTCGACGATCTTCTCTAGACTGTTATAGAGCAACTTTTGCCGATCACCATTGACCTGGAATGATTGGTAATACAGTACGCCATTCAAACTAGCGTTCAGTGATGATTCCAACACGTTTAGGGTAACTGGAGACTTGAAGACCGGATCTTGGCCGGACAGGTCGAAGAGGGCCAGCTTATTACTGTGCGTCGATGCCTGTACCAACTTAAACTGGCGGTCAGGGTTATTCTTAATGATATCTTCTAAGATTTGGTGTGAACCAAATGTAAAACTAACTTTAGTTAACAACGAAGATCCCTCCTAATTCAATGTATACTCTATTATTATAGTACAGTTTAGCTAAAAAAATGGCGAGAAGTAGTCAATAATTAAAGAAAGGTAAATTTACTTACAAAAAGTTAATAAATTTGCCGGAATCCCTTTTATCGCCTGCTAGAAGATAGTATAATATTAGTTGTATTAATGAATGTTGTCGTTACTAAGTTCTAAGGAGGCTTTTATTTAATGGTTACTCTCTACACGTCTCCAAGTTGTACCTCTTGCCGCAAGGCTCGTGCCTGGCTGCAGGAACACAACATTCCATTTAAGGAACGAAATATTTTTTCTGAACCGTTATCACTTGATGAGATAAAGAATATCTTACGGATGACGGAAAATGGAACCGAGGATATTATCTCAAAACGATCCAAGGCTTACAAGAAGCTAAACTTGGACTTAAATGAACTGCCGATGAAACAACTCTTTGATCTGATCAGTAAGAATCCGGGCCTGCTGCGGCGGCCAATCATCATGGATGATAAGCGACTTCAAGTTGGTTACAATGAAGATGAGATTCGGCGGTTCCTGCCACGTAAGGTTCGGGCCTTTGAGCTTGCTGAGGCCCAACGGAAGGCAGATTTAATCTAAGGCTGAAAAGGGAAGCGGGAGGTCGCTTCCCTTTTCTTTTAGCTTTACTTTTATGAGAAAGGCTTTAAAATAGTAATTAATGATTTAAATGGCGAATCGAGGGGGTGCTGCCAATGGAAATGGAACACATTAACAAAAATACGATTCGCGTCTTGATTGATAATAATGATTTAAGTGCCCGGGGAATTACCATTCTTGATCTCCTGGGGGACCACCAGCAGATTGAGGATTTCTTTTACAGCATCTTACGTGAGGTCGACACCGAGCACCAGTTTCAGAATAACGACTCGGTGACCTTCCAGGTAATGCCGACGGAGAATGGCCTTGAATTATTCATCAGCAAGAACGACCCCAATGCTCCTGACGGCGGGCAGGCGGCCAACAACGAGCAGATCGCCCGATACATCAAGCAGAACCTGGCGCGTTCAGCATCGGCACGTCAGGGGCAGACGCCGGACAGTGCTCAACCACAGCCGACGCAACCAGCGCAGGATAACACTGCGGAGCCTCATCAAGCGAACAGTTGGCGGGTTGTTGTCTTCAACTCCTTTGAGGATCTGATTGATTTCGCCCGGATCGCCGAGGATGACGATACCGTCAGTGAGCTTTATAAGTATGATGGTAAGTACTACCTGACCCTGCAGTACTTCCAACCGGTTGAAAACGATGCTCTGGTGAAGGATAGCCTGGCGCTCGCCTATGAGTACGGTAACCCAACCGCGGTGACACCGGTTTACCTGAGTGAGCATGGTAAGAAGCTGATGGCGGTCTCGGCCCTGCACACCATTCGTCACTACTTCAATTAACCAAAAGCGTGAGATGATTTGTCTCACGCTTTTTTCTTTGCCTTCCGTACTTATAGGGTAGGGGGTGACAACGATGTTGGTGGCGATGAAGGATGGTCAATTGGTTTTCGCCGACGAAGCGACGGGGCGAACTGGCTATTGCTGTCCGGGCTGTCATGAGCCCGTAATCCTGCGGCGGGGACAGCACAAGATCGCCCACTTTGCCCACCGGCCCGGTAGTCAGTGCCAGCTCAGTGAGGGGGAGACGACGGAACATCTGCTCGGCAAGCGCCAGTTGTTCCAGTGGTATCGTCAGCAGGGACGGTCGGTGGCCCTGGAGGTCTACCTGGCACAGATTGCTCAGCGGCCAGATTTACTGTTAACTGATGGTGACCAGCGGGTAGCCATCGAGTTTCAGTGTAGTCCATTGAGTCTTCACCGCCTTCGGGAACGGAATGCGGGCTATCGGCAATGTGGAATTGCCGTTCACTGGCTACTTGGTGCGCCCTACCAGCGGCGCCGACTGCAACGGGGAAAGGTGGCCCAGTTTACCCAGTGGGTCGGTGGCCGGCCCGGCTTGCTCTTTTGGGACACCCGCTTGGGTCACCTGGTGGTTAGACGTGACTTTGTTTGGTGTTCTTTTATCCGCGGAACGGGAATGAGCCGGTTGATGGTGATCAAAACCCAGATCCACCATCTTGCCAATCTTCAATATGGGTATGGCGCAATGGCCGCTCGTCAGCTGCTGGCCGACCTACCGGAACATCGACCACTGGCGGCCTGTCCCCTGGTCTGCCATGACACCGTGCCGACCTGGCCTGTCTTGGACGAGCCGGTCATCATGTGGCGGATCCGGGTCATCGAGGGCCTTATTGGTCTTCCCATCTTCTATTACTGGTCGAAAACGGCATGGCAAGCATGGCTGAAGGCGACGGCAGCCAAGCACTGGTTGGGCTTCGGATGTATTGACGGTGGTGCCCTCCGGCAGGCACTTTTGGCTGCCCTGACCCATGATTTACTAGCCATGCGGATCCTGCTCGCCTGTCCCGGTGGCTACCTACTTTTTCAGTATCCTCGGTGGTTTACCAATGTCCAGGAAAAGTTAAACCTGCTTGCCCGAGGTGGGCTTTTACCACCAGGTGCATTAAAATAAAAGAAAAGGGGATGAAGATAATAGAAAAACATACTTGTACGACGCTCCTGGTAGGGAAGAAGGCCACCCTGGATGGCTCGACGATTGTCTGCCGGGAGGAGGACTACGGTAATGCCTTTGATCCGCAACGCTTTGTCTATGTCAAGTCAGCTGATCGGCCACGACATTATGAGAGTAAAACAACCGCCTTCAAGATTGACCTGCCCGCCAACCCGGTCGGTTACACTTCGACGTCGGATGCCGATAGCTCCGCAGGGGTTTTTGCTGCTGGCGGAATCAACCAGCACAACGTTACCATGACCGGGACCGAGACGATCACGACCAATTCACGGATCCTGGGGATCGATCCATACAATTCTACTGATGGAATCGGTGAGGAAGATTTCGTGACCTTGGTCCTGCCATACATCAAGACGGCACGTGAGGGGGTCCGGCGGCTGGGCCAGTTGATCGAACAGTACGGGACCTATGAAGCAAACGCCATCGCGTTCGGTGACCATGACGAGGTCTGGTACATGGAGACGACCGGTGGCCATCACTGGGCTGCCGTACGGATTCCGGATGACGCCTTCGTGATCGCCCCTAATCGGCTGAACATCGCCGACTTTGACTTCACGTCTGCGATGACCACCTGTTCAGCTGACCTTAAGGACCTGATCGATGACAACCGTCTCAATCCGTCCTTGGATGGGCATTATAACCTCCGTCAGATCTCCGGTAGTCAAACAGTTACGGATACCCGTTACAATAACCCGCGGGCCTGGTATGTTCAGCAGCAATTGAGTGTCGAGCCGACTGGCCAGCCGACCGACCAAGACCTGCCCTTCATCTGTCATCCACGACACAAGCTGTCCATCGAGGAAATCAAACGGGTAATGAGCTCTCATTATCAGGGAACGTCATTTGACCCCTACGAACACGACCAAGTCCCATACCGGTCGATTGCCCTCAACCGGAACTTGGAGCTGCACATTCTCCAGATTCGGAACAACGTCCCCGCGGCCATTGCCGGGGTCCACTGGCTTGCCTTTGGGCCGAACGCCTTCAATACGGTGGTGCCATTCTATGCTAATGTTGACGACACGCCGGCCAGTTACCGCGACACGCCTGTCGACTTTGCGCCCGACAACATGTACTGGTTGACCCATACCATTGCGGCCATCGGGGATGCCCATTATGCCCAAGCCAAATCGGCGGTCGAGGCCTACGAACAGCAAGTGGTGGCCGCCACTCGTCACATCCAGCGGACCACGGATCAGGAAGTTGATCCAGCGGCGCCCCAGGCAGGGCTGACTAAGGCCAACGAGCAGATGGCGGCGATCGCCATGAAGGAGGCAACCGTCCTGTTAGGCAAGCTGGTCAAGATGGCCTTCGGGGCGGCAAAATTGCAGTATTAAAAAAGTGATCAGAAATTTTCTGATCACTTTTTTAGTATTGATTTATTTCTGGACGATTTTCAGGGCCGGCCGGTGGAACTGGGCCGCAAACTGGGCGGCACTCTGTCGGTGGTCGAGTTTATTTTCCCGAAAGGCCTGGATGAGGGTCTCATAGTCGAAGTTGGCGATCAGATAGCCATAGTCCGTCTGGTCGGTATCAAAGACCACCGCGGTGGCCGTCTGGGTGACCCCTAATTCAGCCGCCATCTGTTGATCCTCCTGAAAGGCTTGTCGAGCGAGTTTCGATTGGCGGTCCTCCATGAACATCTCCAGGTCCAAGCCAGCCTGCTGGGCCACCTGGTGCGCCAGCTGACGAGAGTAATCAACCTGGTTCTTAACGATGGCGTCCTGGAGGCGAAGCAGGTAGCAACGTCCCCGCTTGCGTCCCTGGAAGAGGGCTGCCTTGTAGTCCAAAATGACCTGGAAGATGGTGTCGGCGACGTGCTGGCGAACGGTCAGGTCACGACAGTTGAGTCCGTATAGCCGCAGAGTATCGTTAATTGTCTGCATGTTAAACAGCGGGACAAATTGATAATTAATTTTGGTATTCAGTTCATGATCTACCCGTAAAACGTCATTTTCACAGCGGAAACAACGCATCCCCAAGGGGTTGACAAATAAATGAATCTCAAGCATCAATTGCTCCTCCGATCAATAAAAGCCTTAATGTATTGTGAACATTTTCAATTGTGGCAAAAAAAACGCTCCTTGTAAAGGAAACCGCATCAAACCCACCTGCCCATTAAAGTATGCTAAAATAATATGCAGATTTAACAGGAGGCTTTAATATGATTGAAAATTGGCAGCACTTCTTATTGCCATATCAACAGGCCGTCAACGAATTAAAGGTAAAGCTGCGGGGCATGCGTAAGCAGTACCAGGAACAGGGCGAACACTCGCCGATCGAGTTCGTCACCGGACGGGTTAAACCCGTCGACAGCATCAAGGAGAAGATGGTGCGGCGCCACGTTCAAGAAGACCGGCTAGAGCAGGATATGCAGGACATCGCTGGCCTGCGGATCATGTGCCAGTTCGTCGAGGATATCTACGTGGTGGTGGACCTGCTGCGACAGCGCAGTGACATGACCATTCTCGAGGAACGTGATTACGTCACCAACGTCAAACCGAGTGGGTACCGGTCCTACCACATTGTGATCGAGTACCCGGTCCAGCTGGTGACGGGGGAGAAGAAGATCCTGGCCGAGATTCAGGTGCGGACCCTGGCGATGAACTTCTGGGCCACGATTGAACACTCCTTGAACTACAAGTACCAGGGCGCCTTCCCTGAGGAGCTGTCGGCCCGGCTGCAACGGGCGGCCGAGGCGGCCTTCCGTCTGGACAAGGAAATGTCAGAGATTCGTGAGGAAATCAAGGAAGCCCAGACCCTCTTCTCCCAGCGGACGTTGACCAAGGATGACGAGCAGGATAAGGAGAATCAACAGCAAAATGAAAGTAGCGATTTATAATAATGAGACGGCCGAGTCCCAGCGGGTTACCAAGCTATTGCGGGCGGAGATGGAGAAGGCCGGGTTGGTATATGACCAACAGAAGCCTGATGTCGTCGTCACGATCGGTGGGGACGGGACCCTGCTGTCGGCCTTCCACCACTACCAGAAGCAACTTGACCGGGTCCGCTTCGTTGGGATCCACACCGGTCATCTGGGTTTCTATACCGACTGGCGCAACTTCGAGATTGACGACTTGGTCGACAGCCTGGTTCGCGACAGTGGTCAATCGGTCTCCTATCCGCTGTTGGACATGCGGGCGGTTTATTCCGATGGGGTGGTTGACCATTTCATCGCCCTGAACGAATCGACAATCCGAAACATCACCAAGACGATGGTTTGTGACGTCTACATCAACAACCAGCTCTTTGAGAACTTCCGGGGGGATGGTCTGTGCATCTCAACGCCGACCGGGTCCACCGCTTATAACAAGTCGGTTGGTGGAGCAATCATGGACCCGCACAGTGTTGGCTTTCAGTTGGCCGAGATGGCCTCTTTGAACAACCGGGTCTTCCGGACCCTGGGTTCACCAATCATCTTTGGTGCCGATACCAAGCTGATGCTGCGGCTGCGGGACACCAATGATCACGTGCTGACCTGTGACCGTGACCAGCTCATGCTGAAGAACAAGAAGGGCCAGCGCTACCTGATGGAGCTGGACTACCAGGTTTCCGACCAGAAGATCAACTTTGCCCGCTACCGGCACAATAACTTCTGGAATCGGGTCAAGGATTCCTTTATTGGCGAGGCGCGGTGATGGAATTTACCTGGAAATACCAACAGGCAGTCCCGCGGCGCCTCCGCTCGGCGTTACGGATGGAAGGGGTCACCAGTTCCCTGATGAAGGTGGCTATCTACCACGGCGGCAAGATGTTGGTCAACGGCGAGGAGAAGTGGGCGGTTGACCTGGTCCACCCCGGTGATCACTTTACCCTGGTCCTGCCCCCTGAAGCGGGTAACGATCATGTGGTCGCCTATCCGGCCCCAATTCAGATTGTCTACGAAGATCGGGACTTCCTGATCCTGAACAAGCCGGCCGGGGTGGCCACCGTCCCGGCCCACCACGTGCCCGTTCCCGACAGTCTAGTCAACCGGGTCAAGGCCTACTACCAACAACAGGAATACGAGAATCAGGTGATCCACGTGGCGACCCGGCTGGATAAGGACACCAGTGGACTGGTGATCTTTCCCAAGCACCGCTTTGCCCACGCCGTCCTCGACCGTCAGCTGAAACGCCACCAAGTCAAGAAGAACTACCTGGCCCTGGTCCAGGGGCCATTGAAGGCTAGCCACGGCTACATCGATGCCCCGATCATGCGGGATCCGGCGTCGTTCGTCCAACGGATGGTCGGTACGGGAGGCAAGGCTTCGGTTACCGAGTACTGGGTCCAAGATAAAAACGCGCAGGGTTCGTTGGCCAAAATCCGCCTGCACACCGGGCGGACCCATCAGATCCGGGTCCACTTTAGCTACCTCGGTCACCCGCTCCTGGGGGACGAGATGTATGGACAGGGATCAGCACTCATTGCCCGCCAGGCCCTGCACTGCTACTGGCTACAGTTCTACAGCCCATTTAAGGGCGCCAACATCACGGTGACCGCGCCCCTGCCGGATGACATGCGGGCGGCCATCGCGGCATTAAAACTAACGGAACCATAAGAAAAAGGTCGATGATGAGAAATCATCGACCTTTTGTTGTTCAGTTAACTTCAATTACTTCCACTTCATGACGCAGACTGGTTCTGGGCAGGCCACGTCCTTTTGCAGGAGGGTCAGCTTACCGGTTGCCGCATCCCGTTTGTAGAGGGTGAGGTTGTAGGAGTTCTGGTTGGAAGCCAGCAGGTATGATTCATCCTTGCTGAGGTTGAAGTCCCGTGGGAAGTCCCCTTCAGTTGAGATGGACTGGATGTGCTTGACGGTGAAGTCCGGCTGAACCGCGAAGACAGCAATCGTGTTTTCACCCCGGTTGGAGGTGTAGATGAACTTACCATCACTGGAGAAGCGGATCGCCGCGGCCCCGTTGTGGGCAGTCCAGTCATCTGGGATCGTCTTGACCGTCTGGACGTGGGTGAAGCTGGCGTCAGTGGCATTGTACTTGAGGACCTCCAGCTTGCTGGACAATTCACCGAGAACGTAAGCGTACTTGCCATTCGGGTGGAAGGCGATATGACGGGTACCAAAACCGTCCTCACACTTGTAGCGGGAAACGGCGGTTAGCTTACCATCAGCGGAGACATCGTAGACCACGATCAGATCCATGCCGAGGTCACAGACGACCAGACGCTTATCGGGGGTCAGGTCGGCGAAGTGAACGTGCGGGGCTTCTTGTTCTGGCCGCGGGCCGGTGGCACCCTGGTGAGTAACGGAATCGGTCTGGGTCAGGGTCCCGTCTTCGTTGATCTTGAAGACGTCAACCTTGGCGGTGTGGTAGTTGGCACTGTAGAGCAGGTGCCGTTCCTTGTCGAGGCCAACATAGGCCGGTGGGGCACCAGCGGCGAGCACCTTGCTGAGCATCTTGGCATTGTCATCTTGCAGGGAGTAGGAAGCGACCCCGCCCTGGTCATCGATCTGCTTGATGGCGTAGACGCGGTCGGCACCACCGACTTGCAGGTAGGCCGGCTTCTGTGATGGAATGGCCAGCCGGACGTTGGTCAATTTACCAGCGTCGTCATCAAGGGTGACGGCGTAGACCCCCTTGCTGTCCTTCTTAGTATAGGTTCCGATTAGAAAATTCTCTTCCACGATGGGATTCCTCCTTTGAAAATGCTTACTTATATGATAGCAAAATTATGGCTATGGTAAACTATTAATATTGAGAAAAAACGAAAAGGACGGATCAACGTGAAGAAAATCGAAAAACAGCGGCAGTTTGTCGATCGGCACCTAAACCTCTTCCGGTGTCCAACCTGCCAGGAGCCCTTTGCTCAGCTGACGGGGAACAGCATCGTCTGTGGTCAGGGTCACCAGATCGACTTCAACAAGCATGGCTATCTCCACTTCCTGAAGGGGGCCGCGGATACGGAATACGGGCGGAAGATGTTCCTGGCCCGGCGAAAGCTCCTGGATGCGGGGCTCTTCAGGCCGATCATTCAGCAGGTCGCCGAACTGTTGCCCCCGCATCCCTTAAAGATCCTGGACGTTGGGACCGGTGAGGGGACCCCGCTTGCCCAGCTGGCAGCCCTGCGTTCCCAGCAGGGTGACTGTCTGGTGGGCTTTGACATCTCCAAGGCTGGGGTGACCCTGGCCACCCAACTGGCGCTGAACGCCTTCTTCTGTGTGGCCGACCTTCGGCAGCTGCCATTCAACGATCGGACCTTCGACGCAATTGTGGAATTATTCTCACCGTCGGACTATGCGGAGTTTAATCGGGTCCTGGCCCCCGGTGGCACCTTGATCAAGGTGATCCCCAACGCCGACTACCTGACCGAACTGCGCCAGCTCCTCTATGACCAGGCTGACCAGCATGCCCGTTACGATAATTCCCGGGTCATGGACCTGTTTGCCCAGCACTACCCGGACTGTCAGGTTCACCGGGTTCGCTACCGGTTTGACCTGCCGGCGGGAATGCAGGCGAGCCTGGTCGAGATGACGCCGTTGCACTGGGGACGGGGTGCCAAGCAGCTAACGGACGCCGAGCTGACGGGACTGCGGACGGTAACCGTTGATGTTTCCCTATTGATTGCTAAAAAATCTTAACAAAATGTTTGCACAAACGACTAAATGATGCTAAAGTATCATACGAGAAATCATTTGGCAGTTGACATCGAACCGATTCGTTGGTAACTGCCAAATAGTACTTCATTAAAGCAGCGTTTCGCCGTGCCCACACCGAGACCCTGCTTTTTTTATATATTTGAGGAGTTTTTACAATGACCAATCATATCGTATTGTTTGAACCACTTTTTCCCGCCAACACGGGTAACATTGCCCGGACCTGTGCCGGGACCAACACGGAACTGCACCTGATCCGGCCCCTCGGCTTTTCTACCGATGACAAGCATATGAAGCGAGCCGGCCTGGACTACTGGGACAAGGTCAAGATTACCTACCACGATGACCTGCAGGAATTCGTGGCCAGTGTACCAGATATCAGCAAGTTGTACCTGGTCTCCAAATTCGCCAGTCGTGATTACACCGACGTGGACTACACCAGTGCGGGTGACCATTACTTCCTGTTTGGTAAGGAGACAACCGGCCTACCCGAACAGTTCATGCGGCGCTATCCGGAAAATGCCATTCGGATCCCGCAAAACGACAACAATATCCGGGCCCTTAACCTTTCAAACAGTGCCGCCATTGTCATCTACGAGGCCCTGCGCCAGCAGAGTTTTCCCGGACTGGCCCGCGTACACACCTATCACTTTGATAAGCTGAAGTAGCGAGGGGAGGGCGTATGGCACAGCGAAAGAAAACACGTAAGCGGCGGCGTTCGAATGCTAAACAACACCGGCTGGCCAATAACCTGGCGGGGATTGCGGTGATTCTATTGGTCCTGGTGGGCCTGTTTAATCTGGGGGCCCTGGGGGCCGTCATCCAGGGGCTCTTCAAGCTCCTGGTTGGGGCCAGCTACCCGGTATTGATGTTGGTTGTCCTCTTGTACGGCCTTGGCTTTGCCCTCTATGCCCGCTGGCTGCACTTTAGTCCGCGGCGCATCGCCGGATTCGTGGTCTGTTACCTGGGCCTCTTGATCTGGTTGCATGTTTTGATGATGAACCAACTAAACGTCCATGCCAAGATTCCGGCGGTGACCTGGAGCAACCTGAGTAAGGCAGTACTCAACGGGGACAGCACCCTGCCAATCGGTGGTGGAATGCTGGGGGCCTACCTGTATGCGGCCTGTGATGTCTTAGTTGACCGTGTCGGAACCGCCATCTTTGCCTGGTTGCTGATGGTCAGTGGGGTAGTGATCTTCTTTGCCCTGCCATGGCGCGACTTCCTCCGGCTTTGTGGCCGACTGGTCCAACGGCTGCTGGGGGTGCTGCACACTGGTGGTCAGGAGTTGTCGGCCAAGATGAAGCAGCCTGGCGTGACTGCCCCTGCCACGGCCAGCGCCGGGCCATCGTTGGGTAAGAAGGTTCAGGACTTCTTCAAAGATGATGAGGAGGCAACACCGCCATCAGCGGCCCCGACACCATCATCACAGACGCCGACACCGGTGGTCGAACCCAAGATTACGGTGGCCAGTGACCATCAGGAGAGTGCGGCGCCAGACAGTGCGGTAGCTGGTGAGCAGGCTGAGCTTTCCATGGCCGGCGTCACAGCTCAGGCCGATAAGGATTACCAGCTGCCGCCATTGACCCTGTTGAGCAAGGTCAAGGCGACCGACCAGCAAGCCGATCTCAAGAACATCAAGAAGAACACCCAGCTCCTGCAGAAGACCCTGAAGTCCTTCAACGTCGATGCAACGGTTGAAAACGTCAACCTGGGGCCGTCCGTCACCAAGTATGAGCTACGGCCGGCCGTGGGGGTTAAGGTCAGTCGCATCACTCACCTGGCGGATGACCTGGCCCTGGCTCTGGCTGCCAAGGACATCCGGATCGAGGCGCCAATTCCTGGTAAGTCCCTGATCGGGATTGAGGTGCCCAACCAGCAGGTGGCCACGGTTGGCTTCCGTGACATGTTTGAGGCGGCGCCCCAGGATGATAACCCGATGAACGTACCCCTCGGCCGAACCGTCACCGGCGATGTTGAGATGGCCGACTTGACTAAGATGCCCCACCTTCTGATCGCCGGGGCGACCGGGAGTGGGAAATCGGTGGCCATCAACGTCATCCTGACCAGCATCCTGCTCAAAGCCAAACCCCACCAGGTGAAAATGCTGCTGATCGACCCGAAGAAGGTTGAGTTGAGCGTCTACAATGATATTCCCCACCTACTTAGTCCAGTGGTTTCTGAACCTAAGAAGGCGGCCCGGGCCCTGGCCAAGGTCGTGGCGGAGATGGAACGACGCTACGAGTTGTTTGCCAAGTTTGGGGTCCGTAACCTCAAGGGGTATAATCACCTGGTTCAGCAACAAAATACGGCCCATCCCGATGACCAGCAGCCGTCCTTGCCCCTGGTCCTGGTGGTTGTCGATGAGCTGGCGGACCTGATGATGACGGTTTCCAACGATGTTGAGGACGCCATTGTCCGGATTGCTCAGATGGGCCGGGCGGCTGGAATTCACATGATCCTGGCGACCCAGCGGCCGTCTGTCGACGTCATCACCGGTCTGATCAAGGCCAACGTGCCGTCCCGGATTGCCTTCGCGGTTTCCAGCGGGGTGGATTCGCGAACCATCCTGGACGCCAACGGGGCCGAGAAACTGCTCGGCCGTGGGGACATGCTGTTTGAGCCGATCGACCAGAATAAGCCGGTTCGGGTCCAGGGGGCCTTTATCTCCGACCAGGACGTCGAGGCGGTGGTTGGCTTCATCAAACAGGAGCGGCCCGCTGAGTATGATCAGCAGATGGTGGTCAGTGATGCCGAGATGGCTGCAGAGGACGAAAAGGAGGACGAGGATCCTCTCTTCAAGGAGGCCCTTGACTTTGTGGTCCAGGAACAGCGGGCTTCGACCTCGCTGATCCAACGGCGCTTCCGCATTGGTTATAACCGGGCAGCCCGGATTATCGATGATATGGCCCAGCGGGGCTACATCAGTCCGGCCAACGGCTCCAAACCGCGGGAGGTCTACAAGAAACCTGATCAAGCGGAGCAAAAATAAAAGAAGCGGTAGTGCAATTTGCACTACCGCTTCTTTTATTTTGGACTTAGATGAGGTTCAATGCGGCGACCGCACTGAAGATCAGTGATCCCAGCATCGCAATCAGCATCAGCCAGATGGCGACCATGGTGATCTTCTGGAAACGTGTCTTCTTCTTTCGTTGCATAATTGTTAACCGCCTTTCACGATCATTAACTTCTAGTAGTGTACCGCATTTCACCACTTGCTTTCAAACGGAATGCCAAAAATATGATAGACTTAGGACAATTAACTTTAAGGTGGCTAGGGAAAAGTGTTGGTTGACTATCATCATATCTTAATGGAGCTCGTGGTTATCCTCTTACTGTGGGGGCTAACCTTCTTGGCACGGCGAATCAATCGGGGATCACGGGTGCGACGCCTCTGTCGTTATGGCTGGGTGCTGGTCCTTTGGGTGCTGAGCATCGTCAACCTGGGACCATACTGGTTTGCCTACCCGATGGCCCTCTGGATGCTGTTAGCCCTGGGGTTGATCTTCGTTCAGTTGATTCATAACCACGAGTTCATTTATCGTCGTTACTGGCCCGTTTTCTGGCGTTGGTCAGTGACTTATGCGGTCATCGTGTTTATCGGTTCATTATTCAGTGGGGGATTACCATTAATTTAATAAATTAATAATTAACATCCATTAAATAAGGTGACGGAAATTAAACAATTTCCGTCATTTTTTTATTATAACAAAATTTTGAAAACCCGTGGTGGGAAGTGGGGGATTGTGGTAGACTTGTCCTATAAAGTGGTCAAAGGGGGATGATTGGCTTGCTGATGGGCGAATACCAGCACACGCTTGACGCCAAACAACGGCTAATCATCCCAGCCAAATTCCGCGACCAGCTTGGTAAGCAGTTTGTAGTCACCCGGGGTTTAGACGGGTGCCTTTTTGGCTATCCGATGGCGGAATGGCAGTTATTAGAGAAGAAACTAAAGGCGTTACCGCTGACCAAGCGGGATGCCCGGGCGTTTGTCCGCTTCCTCTATTCTGCCGCGACGGTCTGTGGGATTGATAAGCAGGGACGGATTAACATCCCGGATCCGCTATGTCAGTATGCCAAGTTGACGAAAAAGTGCATGGTGATTGGTGTCTCCAACCGGCTCGAGATTTGGGACCGGGACCGCTGGGATGACTACAACGCCAATATTGCGGATAACTTTGATGAAATTGCTGAAGATTTAAACATTGATTTTTAAAAGGAGTGCAAGTTGATGGCAGAATTTAAGCACGTAACGGTTTTACTACACGAGGCCGTAGCAGGACTAAATCTGCAACCAACTGGTACTTATGTTGATGCAACCCTTGGTGGTGGTGGTCATTCTGGTGAGATTCTCAAACAATTGACCACCGGCCACCTTTATTCGTTTGATCAGGACAAGACCGCCATTGAGTACAACCAGGAGCACCTGGCGCCGGCGTTGGCGGCGGGAAAATTAACCCTGGTGGAGGATAACTTTCGCCACCTCAAGGCTGCTCTGAACAGCCAGGGGGTTACCAGTATTGATGGGATTGTCTATGACCTCGGGGTTTCGTCGCCACAATTCGATGATGGCGCTCGGGGCTTTAGCTACCAACATGACGCACCATTGGACATGCGAATGAACCAGGATCAGTCATTGTCGGCGATGGAAGTGGTCAACGAGTGGCCCTATGAACGCCTGGTTAAGATTCTTTACCGTTATGGCGAAGAACGCTTTGCCAAGCAGATCGCCCGGAAGATCGAACAACGCCGGTCACACCAACCGATCCGGACTACCTTCGAACTGGTTGACGTCATCAAGGAGGCCATTCCAGCGGCGGCCCGGCGCCATGGTGGGCACCCGGCCAAAAAAAGTTTTCAAGCCATCCGGATTGCGGTCAACGACGAACTGGGGGCCCTGGAGGAATCACTCGAACAGGCCCTGGAGCTGTTAAACGTTCACGGTCGGATCAGTGTGATCACTTTTCAGTCCCTGGAAGACCGCCTGGTGAAGACGATGTTTCGGGAAAAGACGTCATTGAGTGCCGACCTACCACAGGGACTTCCGGTAATTCCCGCCGGCATGGAACCCCATTTTAAATTAGTAAATAAGAAGCCGATTCTTCCTAGTGCTCACGAATTAGCCAATAATCATCGAGCACACAGCGCAAAATTGCGGATCATTGAAAAAGTCAAATAAAGGAAAGAGTGGTCAAAGTGGTTTCAAATACTGCACGAAAATTATCAAATGAACAGGCAAAAACGGGACGGGCTCCTAAGGCGCAGCCAGTTGGCGTGGCCAAGGTGACCTGGTCGCCCTTTGAACGTTCATTAGTACTTGTCGGCAGTATTGTGACCCTTTTTTTGGTCATTACCCTCTTATCGACGAAGGTGACGATGAATAGTCGTCAGCACCATTTGCAGGACTTACAGAATCAGATTACCCGGGTGAAAAATTCTAATACCAGCGCCCACCAGGAGATTGCCGAGCTGACCAGCCAGACCAATCTCAAGGCCGCTGCGCATAAGTATGGCTTGACTGATAAAATTTCAAATGTAAGGAACATTGATAAATAATGAATAAGATGCCACGACGAACGAGAAATAAGCTGAATAATAAAAACCGTGGAACATTCGGTAAATGGTTGTTCATGATCACGGTTGCGTTATTCACCTTGTTTATCGTTCGTTTTGCGTATATTGCAATTAATAAGGACGTTCAACACGTTAACCTCCAATCGAAGGCGGAACAGATCTACACCCAACGGCAGGTAATTCAGGCCAAGCGGGGGACCATCTATGATGCTCAGCATAATGCCCTGGCCAGTGACACCAGTAAATACACCCTCTATGCCGTGGTTGACCGTAATCAGCGCTCAAATAGTGGTAAACCGCTCTATGTGACGAATAAGAAGAAAACCGCTAAGGTGTTGGCCCAGTACATCAACCTGTCACCGGCCAAGATTGAGAAGATCTTGACCACCAATCGGCAGACCTATCAGGTCGAGTTTGGGGCAGCCGGCAGCCACCTGTCCGTGGCCACCATGCAGAAGATCAAGAGCCATCATCTACCCGGAATTAACTTTGTGGCCACCCCGGCCCGGCAGTATCCGGAGGGTGAATTTGCCTCCCAACTAATCGGGATGGCGAACCCGAAGACCGATGCGAAGGTCCCCGGGGGCACGACCCTGGTTGGCCAGCTCGGCCTGGAAGGCTACTTCAACAAGCAGTTGACCGGTGTCAATGGGATTCGGCAGGATAAGCAGGATGTTTATGGCTACCAGCTGGCCAATTCTAAGTCGACAACCAAGAAGGCGGTCAACGGTGATGATATCCAGACCACCCTTGATCCTCAGGTACAGCACTTCCTGGAAAACAAGGTTGGTAAGGTCTATGAGCACTCACGGGCCAATGCGATGACGGCTGTCGTGATGGAGGCCAAGACCGGTAAGATCATTGCGGCTACCCAGCGGCCAACCCTGCGCTCCAAGAAGAATCCGGTCTGGCGTAACATGCTGGTCCAGGACGCCTACGAACCTGGTTCAACGATGAAGGTCCTGGCCTTGAGTGCGGCCATTGATTCCGGCCACTTTGACCCTAACGGAACCTTTAACTCCGGAACCTGGGCGATGGGGGGCGGCAAGATCACCGACTGGTCATCTGGTGGCTGGGGGGTGATTACTTACAAGGATGCCTTCGACCTGTCCAGTAACGTCGGCTTTGCCCACCTCGAACAGAGTATGGGGGCTGATACCTGGTACAAGTACATCAAGCGCTTTGGCCTCTTGAAACGGGTCAACGTCGTCGGGATGGGCAATGAGGTGACCGGGTTCACCCAGTTCAAGGGAATCTTGGAACAGGCCAACACCGCCTTTGGACAGGGGATCACGGTGAATGTGATGCAGATGATGCAGGCGTTCACGGCGGTCGCCAACCATGGTAAGATGATGCGGCCCTACTTTGTTTCCAAGGTAACCAACAGTGATGGTCAGGTCGTCAAGCGGGTCAAGCCGACGGTGGTTGGCCACCCGATCAAGGCCCAAACCGCTCATAAGGTCCTTGACCTGATGCAGGGGGTTGTCTATGATCAGAAGGGCCTGGGTCACGCTTATCAGATCAAAGGTCATCGGATCGCTGCCAAGACCGGGACGGCCCAGATTGGTGGCGCCAACGGTTATAGTAATGGTGATACTAACTACCTCTACTCAATGGTGGGGATGGCACCAGCCAAGAACCCGCAGTACATCATCTACATTACCCTGCGTCAGCCACAAAACGTCAACCCGCAGCCATCTGACCAGATCGCCGAGGTCTTTAACCCGACAATGAAGATGCTGCTCAACCGGCGGAACGTCACGGAGAAGGCCACGCACAGCATGGTCACCGTGCCATCCGTGGTTGGGCGCAGTAGTCAGGCGGCCGGCAATGACCTGGGTCGCCGTCATTTGCAGGTGGTCATGGTTGGTAGTGGCAAGACCGTTAAGCAGCAGTCACTTACCGCCGACCAACAGGTATTGGCTAACCAGCGGATCATCCTGTACACTGGTGGTCGTGTGAAGATGCCAGATCTGACGGGATGGAGTTCGGCAGATGTTGATGCCCTGGCCTCAATGCTGCACCTGCAGCTCAGTGAGCAGGGGGATGGTTACGTTGATTCCCAGAGCATCAAGGCCAACACCACCATCACGAAGAATCAAACCCTGGTTGTTAAATATAAATCTAAAAACTAATTGGAGGACACTATGAATTTATTGACAGCTATTCTAACGGTAATCAGTGCGTTCGCGATTACCTTTTTCCTGATGCCATCACTAATTCGGTATTTCCGGGCCAAGAAGGAGGGCCAGCAGATCCGAAAGGAAGGACCAACCTGGCATGCTAAGAAGGCCGGGACTCCCACCATGGGGGGCCTGCTCTTCATCGTTTCGGCAGTAATCACCATCCTCTGGGTGGCCGCCTGGCGGGGACTTATTTCCAACACCCTCTGGGCCCTGCTCTTTATCCTGGTCGTCTATGGTCTGATCGGGATGTGGGACGACAGTATTAAGATTTTTCACCACCAGAACGAGGGCTTTAAGGCATGGCAAAAGGCCCTCTGCCAGGTTGTGGCAGCGATGATCTTCACGGTCATCTACCAACACGAAGGCTTCCAGATGGGCTTTGGAACCAGCCAAATTGGTTGGTGGTACGGCCTGTTCATCATTTTCTGGATTGTCGGTTTCTCCAACGCGGTTAACCTGACGGATGGCCTCGATGGCCTGGTCAGTGGTCTGTCGATCATTTCGTTTATCGCCTACCTGATCATCGCCCTGGTTAACCTCAACCAGCCCGGCTATCCCGAGATTGCCCTGTTCTGCCTGGCCATGATCGGGACGCTGGTCGGCTTCTTCCCGTACAACCACAAACCGGCTAAGATCTTCATGGGGGATATGGGATCCCTGGCCATCGGGGCTTCCCTGGCGGCGGTTTCCCTGTTGTTACACCATGAGTGGTCACTGCTGGTCATCGGAATTGTCTACGTCTGTGAGACGGCCAGTGTGATGCTCCAGGTGGCATCCTTCAAACTGACCGGTAAACGGATCTTCAAGATGAGCCCGATCCACCACCACTTCGAACTGTGCGGTTGGAGTGAATGGAAGATCGACATTGTCTTCTGGATTGTTGGTTTGATCGGCGCCATCATCGCCGTAAGTTGGATTTTAATTGCAGGTTAATTTTAGATTGAGAGAGGGAAACATCCAATGAAGAAGATTAGTAAGTATCAAGGCAAAAAGGTTCTGGTAATGGGCTTTGGAATCAGCGGCATTAACGCTGCCCACCTGCTTGTCAAGCTGGGCGCAACGGTAACGGCCAACGACATGAAGAACCCAAAGGATCCGCAGGTGGTTGCCGACCTGGAAGCCGATGGGATCAAGGTCATCACTGGCTCCAACCCGGTTAGCCTGGCGAATGAGGGCTTTGACCTGGTTGTCAAGAACCCGGGGATCCCGTACGATAACCCGCTGGTTGCTAAGTTTGTCGCTCAAAAGACGCCAATCATCACCGAGGCCGAACTCGGTTGGGAGATCTTTGACGGTCACCTGGTTAGCGTCACCGGGAGTAACGGGAAGACGACCACCACGACCCTGACCCAGCTGATGCTGGCCAAGAGCTCCAGTCATAACGTTAAGTATGCGGGAAACATCGGGGTGTCCTTCAGCAAGGTAGCTGAGGGAATGGGACCCGACGATACCCTCGTCACCGAATTATCCAGCTTCCAGCTGCTCGGTTGCCCGACTATTCACCCCCACATCGCTATCATTACGAACATCTTCTCTAACCACCTGGATTACCACAAGACCCGGGAAAATTACATCAATGCTAAGCTCAACATCACCCGGAATCAGACCAAGGATGACTTCCTGATCATGAACTGGGATCGTGATGAATGGCAAGAGATTGCCCGGCGTTCCCAGGCCACCATTGTCCCATTCTCCCGGCTGAACAAGAGTCATGACGGGGCCTATGAAGAGGACGGCATGATCTGCTGGCGTGGTGAACAAATCATGAAGGCCAGTGATATCCGCCTGATCGGTCCCCAGAATGTTGAAAACGCCCTGGCAGCCATCGCGGCAGCTAAGCTCAGTGGGGTATCAAACGACGACATCATCAGTGTCCTGACGACCTTTGGTGGGGTCCGGCACCGTCTCCAATACGTCATGGAATATAAGGACCGCCTCTTCTACAACGACTCCAAGTCAACCGACATTGAGGCGACCGAGGTGGCCCTGCAGGGGTTTGACCGGCCGGTAATCCTCCTCGCCGGGGGGTTGGACCGGGGTTACACCTTTGAACGCCTGGTACCGTACTTCAAGAAGCACGTCAAGGCGATTATCGTCTTTGGTCAGTGCAAGGATAAGATGAAGGATGCCGCTGAGCAGGCCGGCATTCCGACGATCCTGGAAAGTGAGAACGCCATCACGGCGGTTCCTGCGGCCTGGAAGGTTAGCGAACCCGGTGATGTAATTCTGCTGTCACCGGCCAATGCCAGTTGGGACCAGTTCCCAAGCTTTGAGGTGCGTGGTGACCGGTTCATCGAAGCAGTTGAAAAATTAACGAATCAAAAGGAGAAGTAAAAATGCGTTTACTTGTATCTGGTGGGGGTACCGGTGGTCACATCTATCCGGCACTGGCCCTAATTGAACGACTGAAGCAGGTTGAACCCGACACAGAGGTCCTTTACGTCGGTACTACCCGTGGGCTGGAGAACAAGATTGTCCCGGATGCGGGCATTAAACTGGAGACCATGCACATGCAGGGCTTCAAGCGGTCCCTCTCCCTGGACAATGTTAAGACCATCTACCTGTTCCTCCATTCCGTCCACCACGCCAAGAAAATTATTCGGGACTTCAAGCCCGACGTGGTCCTCGGCACGGGGGGCTACGTAAGTGGGGCGGTCCTGTACGCAGCGGCTAAGCACCACGTTCCAACGGTTATTCATGAACAAAACAGTGTGGTTGGGGTTACCAACAAGTTCCTCAGCCGCTACGTTGACCAGATTGCGATTGCCTTTGAAGCTGCCCGCAACCAGTTCCCGGCTGACAAGGTGACGATGGTCGGTAATCCGCGGGCCCAGCAGGTAGCGGCCCAGGCCGATAGCGACTTCTCCTGGACCAGTTACGGACTGAAGGACGACGTACCAACCCTGATGATCTTTGGTGGTAGTCAAGGGGCCCCGAAGATTAATCAGGCGGTCGTGGATGCTATTCCTGAATTTAACAAGCGTGACTACCAGGTGATTTTTGCCACTGGGCAGAAGCGTTATGACCATGTCAAAGCGGCGCTGGGTGACACCAAGATTGGTGCCAACGTCAAGGTAGTGCCATACATCAAGGACATGCCGGCCAAGATGCCGCGGGTAGCGGCCCTGGTTTCCCGAGCAGGGGCGACGACCATTGCCGAGGTCACTGCACTGGGTGTCCCGACGATTCTGATTCCGAGTCCATACGTCACGGCTAACCACCAGGTGAAGAACGCCCAGGCCTTGGTCAAGAACAACGCGGCCGCAATGATTACTGAGGATAAGTTGGATGCCAAGGCACTCCTCCTGCAGGCGGACCGGATCATGGAAAACGATGATTTGCGGGCGAAGATGTCGGCCGCATCCAAGAAGATGGGCCGGCCCGATGCGGCGGACCGCCTGATCAAGGTCCTGCACAAGGCAATTGATGAACACCACTAGCAAATAAGGAGGGCGGCGAAAGATGCCGAGGGATCATTATGTTTCAGAACACCAGCGCTATGCCAAGCGACTGGCGGAACTGGAGGAACGAAGCCGTCGCGCCCACCAGCAGGCCCAGCAGCCGACTAAGAAACACATTAGCAAGAAACTTCCGCGTCTGCGTCATCACCACTATCGGAAAAATGGTGAGCGGGTATTCAAGCTGGTCTTGCTGTTTGGATTCGTCCTCCTCCTGATGGCCTACATCATCTCGCCGTTGAGCAAACTGCGGACCGTCAAGGTGGTTGGTAACAAGGACCTGACGACGGCCAGTGTGGAGAAGGCGGTCAAGGTCTATCCAGGGCGGTTCATCTGGGGGGTCTACCTCGACCAGGGACGACTTTGCCAGGCCGCCCGGGTGAGCCAACCCCGGATCGCCAGTGCTAAGATTAAGATGACCGGTCCCCAGAGTATGACGGTCACGGTCCGGGAAAACCCACTGATTGGGACAGCTAAACTTGGCAAGCAGGAATACGCGGTCCTGGCTGATGGTCACCTCCAGGCAACGAGTGCGCACAGTACGGGCACCGATTATCGGCAGTTCGACGGTCACCGGGCCGACCTTAAACTGGTGGCCCGGCAGATTGGCAAGTTGAAGCCGGCAATCCGTACCGGCATTTCTGCAGTGGCTTATCAACCGACCAAGCTGATGCCCAACCGAATCGTTTTATACATGCGTGACGGGAACACCGTCCTGGCGAACAAAAACACGGTTGGTGAGAAGATGGCCTACTATCCGGGGATTGCGGCCAGCATGAAGAAGAATGGGATTATTGACCTTCAGGTGGGGGCCTTTTCCTATGATTATGGCTCAGCGGATAAGTGATAAATTTTGAAAAAGCTGATAACAATCCATTTGAGAGTGGGTTTAACTGTGGTAAAATCTTTATTAGGTCAATATTAAATTACGAAAAAAATAATTTAGTGTAATAGTTTTAGGAGGGTTCCGACCAAATGAATAATTCAGAAGTTTATGTTGGATTAGATATTGGAACCACCTCGATCAAGGCAATGGTCTGTGAAAATGTAAAGGGGCAACTGAAGGTAATTAGCGTTGGTGTTGTACCTTCAGCGGGCCTCAATCGTGGTGTGATTGTTGATATCGATAAAACCGCTCGTGCAATTTCTCAAGCTGTTAAGCAGGCCGAGGCGAAGTCCAATATCGATATTAAGAACGTTGTTGTGGGATTACCAGCAAACTACTTGCAGATGGAACGGGTCCATGGTTCAATTACGATCGCTTCGCAGGGCCAGTCACGGGAGATTACTGATCGTGACGTGATTGACGTTGCCAAGGAAACACTGACCCAGAGCATTTCGCCGGAACTGGCCGTGCTGGACCTGATGCCGACTGAGTTCACGGTGGATGGGTTCAACGGGATTAAGGACCCCCGGGGGATGGTTGGTGTCCGTCTCGAGATGAAGGGAACCCTCTACACCGGACCTAAAACTATTATTCATAACACGAAGAAGGCGGTCCAACAGGCCGGCTATGGAATTCGTGATTTTGTAATTGCGCCAATCGCCACCGGCTTTACCCTCCTCAATGATGGTGAGCAGGACTTCGGGACAGTGGTGATTGATCTTGGTGGTGGTCAGACGACGACCAGTATCATTCATGATCACCAGCTCAAGTACACCTTTGTTGATCCCGAGGGTGGCCAGTACGTCACCAAGGACATCTCGACGGTTCTCAACACCTCATTGCGTAACGCTGAGCGCCTGAAGCTCGACCATGGGTATGCCATGGCGACGTTGACCAAGCCCGATGCGCAGGTGGACGTTCCAGTTGTTGGGGAGAATACCCCTCAGCAGTTCTCTGAGGAATACCTGGCTGAGATCATTGAGGCCCGGGTCCGGCAGATCTTCCAGCGGAGTCAGCAGCGGTTGCGTGCCATTCACGCACCGCGGCTACCCGGCGGGGTGGTCCTGGTCGGGGGTGGTGCCTCATTGCCAGGGATCGCTCAACTGGCTCAACAGTACTTCAAGGAAAGTGTCAAGGTTTACCAGCCTGAACAGATGGGGGTTCGATACCCTCGCTATTCACTGGCCTTGGCCCTGACGATGTACGAGAGTCAGTTGACCGATGTGGACCGTCTGATCAAGCAGACATTGCAACAGACTGATCTGATTAGCAGCCCGCATGAGGTCAAGGCGAAGACACGTCAGCCACAGCCTAATAAAGAGCAGTGGACCAATACACCTGTACAAACAAACAATCATGAACAGCCGGTGGAGAAGAAGCCGGCACGCGCAAAGAAGAATAAGAGCCACTCGATTGGCAATCGCTTTAAGAGTATGTTTAACAACTTATTCGATTAATTTTCACGGAGGAACAGCTGTATGGACAACGAAACAAACACAATGGAAAACGAATTTGCCGGTGCACGGATTAAGGTAATTGGTGTCGGTGGCGGTGGTGGTAACGCCGTCAACCGGATGATCAGTGAAAAGGTGCAGGGGGTTGACTTTATTGTAGCCAACACCGACCTGCAGGCCCTGAACGCATCACAGGCCCAGACTAAGATTCAATTGGGTCCTAAGTTGACCAAGGGATTGGGTGCTGGTTCGAACCCTGAGGTTGGCGAAAAGGCCGCTCAGGAAAGTGAAGAGCAGATCCAAAAGGCGCTTGAGGGTGCCGACATGGTCTTCATCACCGCCGGAATGGGTGGTGGAACCGGGACCGGTGCGGCACCGGTCATCGCCAAGATCGCCAAGGACAGTGGTGCCCTGACAGTTGGGGTCGTCACCCGGCCATTCTCCTTCGAAGGCCCGCGGCGCTCAAAATTCGCTACGGAGGGTCTCGAAGACCTTAAGGCCAACGTCGACACGTTGATCATTGTGGCTAACAACCGCTTGCTGGAAATGATCGACAAGAAGACGCCAATGATGGAAGCCTTCAAGGAGGCCGACAACGTCCTGCGGCAGGGTGTCCAAGGGATCTCTGACCTGATTGTGACGCCAGGTTACATCAACCTGGACTTTGCCGACATTAAGACCCTGATGTCCAACCAGGGGGCGGCCCTGATGGGGGTTGGTAACTCCACCGGCGAGAACCGGGCTACCGAGGCCACCAAGAAGGCCATTTCCTCACCACTGTTGGAAGTTTCCATCAATGGTGCTCAGCACGTGCTGATGGATATCACCGGTGGCAAGGACCTGTCCATGTTTGAGGCCCAGGAGGCTTCGGACGTCATTCGGCAGGCGGCCGGTACCGATGTTGATATTGCCTTCGGGATGTCCCTCAACGAAAAGATGGGTGACGAGGTTCGGGTAACCGTGATCGCCACGGGAATTGACAAGAAGAAGGCTGCCAACCCGGCCCCAGCGCAACAAGCACAGGCCCACATGGTGCAGAACAGTGCACCGCAGAGTGCGGCCCCGACTCAACCAACGGAACCGGCTCCGGCCAAGGATCCATTTGATAACTGGAGTGATCCGACGGCAGGAAACACGACGGCCCAGCCAGAATCAGCCGCGACGAACGACTTCTCACACGTTTCCAAGCCGGAATTCAACGTTTTCAATGATGATACCGCCAGTTCTGACGATAGTGATGACGACAACCTGTCGACCCCACCTTTCTTTAAGAACCGACGCAAATAGGATTAACGGGGGCGATTTAATTGCACCCGTTTTAGTATATTCTGCGGAATAAAGGAGGAATTAATATGGCAGCGAACCTTTTTAAGAGCCTGTTCGGCGATGATGACGTCGCCCAGGATGAATATTACGACGATGAGGCTCCAACTCAACAAACCGGTCGGCGCAACAACGTCGTTTCCATTCACCAGGCTAAGCAGGAAAACCGGCTCAGTCAGATTAACCTGTATGAACCACGGCTGTATGCCGATGTCCGTCAGATTGCGACCCAGCTGTTGGATGGGCGGGCAGTGATCGTCAACTTCACCCAGATGGATGATAAGAACGCCAAGCGGGTTGTCGACTTCCTAAACGGGGCAACCTTTGCGATTGATGGTGGCATCAAGCGGATTGGTAAGGAGATCTTCTTGTGCACGCCAAAGAACTATGAGGTTTCCGGTAACCTGTCTGATGGTTTGAAGATGGACAATGGAAATCTTCCAAACTAAGGAGTGGCGACAATGTTTGCATATCTGATATGGTGCCTGAACTGGCTGATCAACGCCTACATCCTGGTGATTGTGGTCTGGTGCCTGTTGTCATGGTTCCCAATTTCACGGGGGACCCGGTTGGGGGAAATTATCGATCGGCTGGTGGAGCCCTACATGCACTGGTTTGACTTCATCCCACCGCTGGGGGGCATCAGCTTTTCGCCGGTGGTGGCAATTATCGTCCTGTACCTCGTGCAGGATGGGTTGGCCTTCTTGGCACATCTAATTTAGTAGGTAATTGTAATCGTGGATAATCAAAATATTAAACAACACTTTCGTCCGGAAGAGGCCCCACTGATTGACCAGGTCAACGATTGGTTGGCGACGGCGGCGGGAGAATACCGCCCCGTTTTGACCGCCTTCCTAAACCCGCGCCAGCGTTACATCGCCCAGACCCTAGCTAACCGAATGGATGAGGTCAAGGTGGCGAGCATGGGCGGCTGGTCGAATGCCGAGATGCAACGGCTGCTCTTCTATCCATCCTATTACCAGCCCACGGCCGACGACTTCGACCTGCAGCTGCTGACGGTTGACTACCCAACCAAGTTTGCCGAGCTCCATCACCGGCAGATCATGGGGACCTTGATCGGTGAGGGCCTTACCCGTGAGTCGTTTGGCGATATCATCACGGATGGCCAGCGCTGGCAGGTCGTGGTGACCAAGGAGATGGCGGCCTTCCTGCGGCGGGAGGTCCAGCACGTCGGGAAGGTAAAGGTAAAGTGGTTGCCGAGCGATCTGGCAGCGGTGTTAACGCCGGTTGAGGATTGGGAACCACTGACGACGACCATCTCGTCACTGCGGCTTGACGCCGTTGTGGCGGCGGGTTTTAACTACTCGCGTAACCGGGCCAAACAGTTAATTGAGCGGGGACTGGTCCGCCTGAATTGGGAGGAAATGGACCGGCCTGATTACCCAATTGTGGCCCACGACCTATTGTCAGTGCGGCATGCGGGGCGGCTGCGGATCGACGCGCTTGGTGGTAAAACCAGGAAACAGAAGTACAAGATAAGCATGTCCGTTGTCCGGGCATAAATTGGATTTGGAGGAAATAAAATGGGGTTAACAATTGATCAAATCAACAATCAGGATTTCTCGACGAAGATGCGGGGATACAACCAGGAAGAGGTAAAGGCGTTTATCCAGGAGGTCTCACAGACGGTCCAGGAACTGACTGAGAAGAACAACGCCCTTCAGGAAGCCGTCAAGGCCGACGAGGAAAAGCTGAAGTACTTCACGGAACTGAAGGATTCCCTGAACAAGTCCATCCTGGTTGCCCAGGAAGCAGCGGACAAGGTCAAGACGAACGCTAAGCGTGAGGCGGACATCATGATCCGCGAGGCCCAAAAGCAGGCTACTGACATCGTCTCCGAGGCTAATGAAAAGTCTAACCAGGTCATCGAGACGAGCGCGGAGGATACCCGGAAGTTGACCACGGAGACCAACGACCTCAAGAAGCAGACCCGGATCTTCCGGCAACGGCTCCAGGTTATGCTGGAATCCCAGCTTGAGGTTGTCAAGAGTGACGAATGGGATAAGCTCCTGGCCACCGACAGTACGGATAAGTATGATGAAATTCAGAAGATCTTGGGAGCATCGCTTGACAAGCATTCCGACGACAGTGTAGAATCGTCAACAACTAGTTCAAGTGTTGATGTCGTTGCTGATGCGACGGCGGCTGACCAGCCGGCCGTTGAGGCATCCGACGCTGATGACCAGTCTTCAGCCGCCGATGCTGGACAGACGGTGGTTGTCTTCCCGGATGATGACAGCTCATCCAACAACTAGGTCAACGCTTGAATCAAAGGCGCTTTAATAAAAACGTTGAGGAGAATTGTGATCGCAAGGACTGAATTCAGCGAGCCAATGGGTGGTGCAAGATTGGCATTCAGTAGCGATGACTGATCATCTCTGAGTAGTGGGCTGAAATCCAGTAAACCCGCCCGGTTCATTACCGTTACCCAATGACTTGAGGAGGTCAATTCTGACCTTGAATCTGGGTGGTACCACGTTTAGCTTCGTCCCAATTGGGATGGAGCTTTTTTTATTAAGGTGACCAATTTGCATAACAGAAAGGGGTAATTGCGATGCGTGTGAAAGACACACTGAACATCGGCCGGACCAAGTTCCCCATGCGTGGGAAGTTACCGGTTACTGAAGCCCAACGTGAACAACTTTGGGAAGAGAATAAGGTTTATCAATTACGGCAAAAGTTGAATGAGGGCAAGCCGTCATTTGTCCTCCACGATGGCCCCCCGTACGCCAACGGGAACATTCACATTGGCCACGCCATGAACAAGATCTCTAAGGACTTCATCGTCCGTTACAAGTCGATGACCGGCTACCGGGCTCCATACGTTCCCGGTTGGGATACCCATGGTCTGCCGATTGAACACCAACTGACCAAGTCCGGTTACGACCGGAAGAAGATGTCCACCTCCGAGTTCCGGGACCTCTGTCGCAAGTACGCCCTGGAACAAGTTGACAAGCAGCGGACCGACTTCAAGCGGCTGGGCGTCAGCGGTGAATGGGACCACCCATACCTGACCCTGGATAAGGAATTCGAGGCAGCCCAGATTCGGGTCTTCGGCGAATTTGCCAAGAAGGGGCTGCTCTACCAGGCTAAGAAGCCAGTCTACTGGTCATGGTCATCCGAGTCTGCCCTGGCCGAGGCCGAGGTTGAATACCACGATGTCGTAGCCAAGACGGCCTTCTTTGTTGAACAGGTCAAGGACGGCAAGGATCGCCTGGACGACAATACTTACCTAGTTGTTTGGACGACGACCCCGTGGACGGTGCCCGCATCTGAGGCGGTGGCCGTCAACCCGAAGTTCGACTACTCCGTTGTTAAGCCGGCCGGTGACGACCGTAAGTACGTCGTGGGTACCGAGCTGTTAGGCAACCTGGCCGAAAAGCTGGGCTGGGACGACTATGAGGTCGTTGACCACCTTTCTGGTGCCGAAATGGAAGGCATGACCACCCAACACCCGTACCTCGATCGGGAATTGCTGGTGGGCAACGCCGACTACGTTACCGCCGATACCGGGACTGGTCTGGTTCACACCGCCCCTGGTTATGGTGACGATGACTACAACTTCGGTAAGAAGTACGACCTGCCGATCTTCGCCCCGATCAACGACCAGGGGGTTCTGACCAAGGAGAACGGGGCCGACTTCGACGGGGTCTTCTACCAGAAGGCCGACGACATCTCCCTGCAGAAGCTGGAAGATAACCACGCCCTCCTGCTGGAAGAACCGCTCAAGCACTCCTATCCATTTGACTGGCGGACCAAGAAGCCGATCATCTTCCGGGCCACTGACCAATGGTTTGTCTCCATCGAGAAGATGCGTCAGGACATCCTTGACGCCCTCGAAGACGTTGAGTACCACCCGGCATGGGGGAAGGTCCGGCTGCGTAACATGATCAAGGACCGGGGCGACTGGGTCATCTCCCGGCAACGGGTCTGGGGTGTGCCACTGCCAATCTTCTACGCCGAGGATGGCACGCCAATCATGGAAGAGGAGACGATCAACCACGTCGCCGACCTCTTCGCCAAGTACGGCTCCAACGTCTGGTTTGACCGCGATGCCAAGGACCTCCTGCCAGAGGGCTACACCAATGAACACTCCCCACACGGGAAGTTCACCAAGGAGACAGACATCATGGACGTCTGGTTCGACTCCGGTTCCTCCCACCAGGGGGTTCTGGCAGAACGGGACTACCTGACCTACCCAGCCGACATGTACCTGGAAGGGTCTGACCAATACCGTGGTTGGTTCAACTCCAGTCTGATCACCAGTGTGGTCTGCTCCGGTCACGCCCCATACAAGAGCATCATCTCCCAAGGTTTCACCCTGGACAAGAAGGGTAAGAAGATGAGTAAGTCGATGGGGAACGTCATCGACCCGAACAAGGTGGTCAAGCAGATGGGGGCCGAGATCATCCGGCTCTGGGTAATGTCCGCCGACACCTCGGCCGATGTCCGGGTCTCCATGGGGACCTTCCAACAGATCTCCGAGGCCTACCGGAAGCTGCGGAACACCTTCCGCTTCCTGCTGGCCAACACCGCCGATTTCAAGCCGGCCGAGAACACGGTTTCCTACGAGAAGCTCGAGGCCGTTGACCAGTACATGCTGGTTAAGCTGAACCACTTCCTCAAGCAGATGCGGGACGACTTCGACCAGTATGACTTCCTGGACGCCTACAAGCTGTTGATCAACTTCGTCAACAACGACCTGTCGGCCTTCTACATGAACGTGGCCAAGGACGTCCTCTACATCGAACCGGCTGACTCCCACGTCCGGCGGTCGATGCAGACGGTCTTCTACCAGATCCTGCTGACCCTGGTCAAGCTGTTGACCCCAATCCTGCCGCACACCACGGAAGAGGTCTGGGGCTACATGGACGAACCAGAAGAATTCGTTCAGCTGACCGAGATTCCGGATGTCCAGACCTTTGCCAACGAAGGCGACCTGCTGGACAAGTGGAGCGACTTCATGGAGGTTCGTTCCCACGTCCTGAAGAGCCTGGAAGAGGCCCGGAACGCCAAGATGATTGGGAAGTCCCTGGAGGCCCAAGCCGACCTCTACCTGAACGATCACCAGGCCGCCCTGTTGGATAGCCTGGGTGCCAACGTCCAGCTCCTGCTCGGCGTTTCCGCCCTCCACGTCCACCCGTTGGACGAGGCCCCGGATGATGCCGACCAGTTCAACGACGGGGTTGCCGTCAAGGTCAGCCCAGCTCCTGGTGAAACCTGTGCCCGTTGCCGGATGGTCAAGGAAGATGTCGGCAGCGACAGTGCATACCCAACCCTCTGTGCGCGGTGTGCCAAGATCGTGCGGGACAACTTCCCTGAGACGGTCGACGAGGGCCTGGAAAAGTAAAGAAACGCGTAAAATCCAGCCGCTGATTGCCGATTCATGACAATTATTTATGAGCGGTGTAAAATACCAAGTGACTGTGTCGCTTGGTATTTTTAGTTTGATAAATTTAGTAGGTGAAAAAATGCTTGAAGGCAAAGTAAAGAGTTTCGATGAGCAGAAGGGGTGGGGCTTCATCACGGTTCCCCACGAGGGCGAGATCTTCGTCCACTACAGCGGAATCGAGGGGACCCACCGCCGGGTCCTGCACCCAGGGCAACGGGTTTCCCTGGTGATCGTCCAGGGAAAGAAGGGGCCCCAGGCGGCCCACGTCCGCATCCTAGCGAAGGAGGAATTCTAATGGATTTTGAAGAGAAGCCAATCGCCAGCAAGACCGTTTTCCACGGTCACCTGATCGATGTTGAGGTTCAGCAGGTCAAGACCCCCCAGGGCAACGTGGCCCAGCGGGAGATTGTTCACCACGCACCGGCCATCGCAATCCTGGCGCTGACGAGTGATGACAAGATGATCCTGGAGAAACAGTGGCGCGCCCCGATCGCCAAGACCACCCTGGAGATTCCGGCTGGCAAGCTGGATGACCGGGATGCGGACAACGCGGTGCACGCTGCCAAGCGGGAGTTAAACGAGGAGACCCGCTACCAGGCTACCGACCTGGAGAAGATCTCATCCTTCTACAGCTCGGTAGGCTGCATGGATGAGTACATGACCCTCTACCTGGCCCGGGGCCTGAAGAAAGTCGATCACGAGCTGCCCCAGGACCAGGACGAACAGCTGGCCCTGCAAACGGTCAGCCTGGACGAGGCCCTGGCAATGATCGACCGGGGTGAGATTGAGGACGCCAAGACGATCATGGCGATCTACTATTGGCGGGGAATGAAGGACCATGAATAACCAGCCGACCAGCCCGCGTGACGGCCAGCCGACCGCGGAGCCCTTCCTGTCCCGGCAGCAGTACCGGCAACAGCAGGAAGCCCAGCGCCAGCAGCGCCCTGACCCGACCGCGGAAGCCCCGGTCACGCCCGAGATGCGCCGCCGCGATTTTGCGGATGAACGGGCGGACGAGATCCGGGAAGCGAAGGTACGGCGGCTGAAACGACGCCTGAATATTGCCATCGTGGCCCTCGTGGTCGCAATCATCATCGTATATTTAATCCTCTTTTATGTTGGATAAGGAGAATGAAAATGAAATTTGGAATTATTTGTGCAATGCCAGAAGAAATCAAGGAACTGACCGCCCGGCTCTCCGATAAGCAGGTGGAGACGATCGGTGGTAAGGACTACCTTCAGGGGAAGATCAGCAACCAGCAGGTCGTCCTGGTGGAGTCCGGAATCGGTAAGGTCGAGGCCGGGATCACCACGGAACACCTGATCACCGACTTCAACGTCGACGTGGTGATCAACTCCGGTTCCGCCGGAGGGATCGGTCAGGGCCTGCACGTCGGGGACGTGGTCATCTCCAGTGAGACGGCCTACCACGACGTTGACGCCCGGGCCTTTGACTACGTTTATGGCCAGCTGCCGGGCAAGCAGCCGCGCTTCAAGGCCTCTGAGAAGTGGGGAAAGGCCCTGGAGAAGGCCGGTGAGCAGACCGGGTTGAACATCAAGCGTGGCCTGATCGTCTCTGGTGACCAGTTCATCGCCAGCCAGGACGCCATCGACCAGATCCTCCACTACTTCCCCGAAGCCCTGTCGAGTGAGATGGAGGGGGCCGCGGTCGGTCAAGTGGCCACCGATCATGACGTGCCATACGTGGTCGTCCGGGCCATGTCCGATACCGGGAACGAGGATGCTGGCGTCAGCTTCGACGAGTTCATCATCGAGGCTGGTAAGCGGTCGGCCAACATGCTCCTGCAGCTGTTTGCGGACCTGAACAAGTAAGGGAAAGGATGAATTGTAGTGAGTGAGGTTTACTTAGATAACGCGGCCACCACCCCGATGGCCCCGGAGGTAATCGCCACGATGACCAAGGAGATGGAGGACTCCTGGGGGAACGCCTCGACCGGCTACTCCTACGGGCGTCACTCCAAGCTGGTGATGGAGAACAGCCGGCACCTGATTGCCCAGAGCATCAACGCGGATGACAACGAGATCATCTTCACCAGTGGGGGGACCGAGAGCGATAACACCGCCATCATCCAGACGGCCCTGACCCGGCAGCAATTGGGCAAGCACATCATCACCACGGCGATCGAGCACGAGGCAGTCCTAAAGCCCCTGCACTTCCTGGAGCAACACGGTTTTGAGGTCACCTACCTACCAGTGGACGAGAACGGGGAGATCTCGCTGGACGACTTCAAGGCCGCCCTGCGGGATGATACCATCCTGGTCACCATCATGACTGGGAACAACGAGGTCGGCAGCCGGATGCCGATCCACGAGATCGGGGAAATCTTAAAGGACCACCAGGCCTGGTTCCACACCGATGCCGTCCAGGCGTACGGCCTGTTGCCGATCGACGTCAAGCGCGACCACATCGACATGCTGTCGACGTCGGCCCACAAGCTCAACGGACCGAAGATGATCGGCTTCCTCTACCGGCGTGATGGAATCAGCTTCCCGAGCTTCATCAAGGGCGGTGACCAGGAGACCAAGCGCCGGGCCGGGACCGAAAACGTGCCGGCCATCGCGGCCTTTGCCAAGGCGGTCGAACTCGATTCCCCGGCCGAAAAGCAGCGGCGCCAGGAGCGTTACTACCACTTCAAGCAGAAGATCGTCCAGGGCCTGCGCGACAACCACATTGACTTTGCGGTCAACGGTAAGCTCGACCCGAACGGCCTGAACCACGTCCTCAGCATCTGGTTCAAGGGGATCTCAACCTACGTCATGCAGACCGACCTTGACCTGGCCGGAATCGCCGTCTCCGGTGGTTCCGCCTGCACGGCCGGCAGCATCGAACCATCCCACGTGTTGACGGCGATGTACGGGCCGGACAGCCCGCGGATCAGCCAGTCCATCCGGATCAGCTTCGGGGCGATGAACACCGACGAAGACATCGACAAGTTGATCGCCGCCATCGTCAAGATCGTGGCCAAGCTCAAGCAGGTTAAGGAAGAGGGGGCCGACTGATGCAGTTTACCAAGAGTGTACAAATTCAGGGGGATGCTGACACCTATTCCATCAGTGATGATATCAAGAAGTACGCCCTCTTAGACCTGGGCTTTGAACAGACCAAGCGGGGTAACTTCGAGTACAAGGGGAGCCTGGACACCGACAACCCCTTCAACCCGGTGGCCCGGCTGCGGATCCTGATCGCTGCCGACCTGACCGGCTTCAAGATGGAGACCCTCTCCGGTAACGGGATGCGCAAGGTCAACATCTTTACCCATCCCCGGTCGGCCGAGTTCGTCGAGCAGTACCACTACATCCTAAACGAGATGCTTGATCGCCACGTCCTGGTGAAGAATTAAATCTGTGCAGGGCCGGGGATCATTTGGTACAATGGTTCATACTGGATGCATGCGACCTTCAATCGTAGATTATTCCAGAATCTATTTGAAATGATGGTGATGTAAAAAATGACTGATCACAGTCACACACGTGTTGTTGTTGGGATGAGCGGGGGCGTTGACTCCTCCGTGACCGCCTTGCTGCTCAAGCGGCAGGGTTATGACGTGGTCGGTGTCTTCATGAAGAACTGGGACGACACCGACGAGAACGGGGTTTGTACCGCCACCGAGGACTACAAGGACGTGGCCAAGGTAGCCGCCAAGATTGGCATTCCTTACTACTCGGTCAACTTCGAGAAGGAGTACTGGGACCGGGTCTTCAAGTACTTCATTGCCGAGTACAAGAAGGGGCGGACGCCGAACCCCGACGTCATCTGCAACAAGGAGATCAAGTTCAAGGCCTTCATCGACTACGCCAACCAGCTGGGGGCCGATTACGTGGCTACCGGGCACTACGCGGACCTCAAGCGGGACGCTGATGGCCGGATGCACCTGATGCGGGCCGCCGACCAGCACAAGGACCAGACCTACTTCCTGAGCCAGCTGGACTACCACCAGTTGGACAAGGTCATGTTCCCCCTGGCCCACTACACCAAGCCGCAGATCCGGCAGATTGCCAAGGAGGCTGGCCTGGCCACGGCGGACAAGAAGGACTCCGTCGGGATCTGCTTCATCGGTGAGGATGGCCACTTCCGGGAATTCCTCAGCCAGTACATCCCGGCCCAGCCCGGGAACATGGAGACCGTTGACGGTAAGGTTGTCGGCCAGCACATGGGGCTGATGTACTACACGATCGGCCAGCGGCGGGGCCTGGGCCTCGGCGGTAACAAGGAGAGCAATGAGCCCTGGTTCGTGGTTGGCAAGGACATCAACAAGAACGTCCTCTACGTCGGGCAGGGTTACCACAATCCGCACCTCTACGCGACCCACCTGGAGGCCAGTGACATCCACTGGGTCGACGATGTGGTCAGCCGCTACGGTCGTGACTTCCACTGCACGGCCAAGTTCCGCTACCGGCAGAAGGATGTTGGCGTAACCGCCCACCTCAGTGAAGATGGCCAGCAGGTCACGGTGGAGTTCGACGACCCGGCTCGGGCCATCACGCCAGGCCAGGCGGTGGTCTTCTATGATGGTCAAGAATGCCTCGGCAGTGCCATCATCGACCGGGCCTACAACCACGAACGGCAATTACAATACGTTTAGGCACATAACTGAAGTCAGTTTCGGCTGGCTTCGGTTATTTTTTTAAGGACGTGATGAACAAATGGCCGATTCTCTGGTAGAATATTAAATAAAAAGGTCTGCGATAAGTAATGACAAAAGTTTATTTAATCCGTCATGGAAAAACTGAATGGAATCTGCAATCCCGCTACCAGGGGGCCCACGGTGACTCACCGCTCTTGGCCAGCAGTTATCATGAGATTGCCCAGCTCGCCAAGTCACTGGAGGCGGTGCCGATTGCGCACGTCTACGCCAGTCCCCTGAAGCGGGCGCGGGTAACGGCCCAGAAGCTGATTGACCACCTCAACCGGCCGATCCCATTGACCATCGACAGCCGTCTCCGGGAGTTCAACCTAGGGAAGATGGAGGGGATGCACTTCGCTGATGTGGAGGCCAAGTGGCCGGAAGCCCTCCATAACTTCCGTCACCACCCCGACAAGTATGACGCTAAGCTGATCGAGAGTGAGAGCTTCCAAGAGGTCATCGACCGGGTCGGGTCCGCCATCAAGGAGTTCTGCCGGCACAACCCCGGCAAGAACATCGTGGTTGTCTCCCACGGGGCGGCTCTCAACGCCACCATCAACGCGCTGGTGGGAACCCCGATGGCCCATCTGAAGGACCGGGGCGGGCTGAGCAACACCTCAACCACCATCCTGCAGACTGACGATGCAGAGCACTTCCAACTTGAGCAGTGGAATGATACCTCATACCTGCACAAGACCAAGGTTGACCCGACGGACACAATTTAAAGGGGTGAAGACAATGGCAGAAAAGGATTTTCGTGAAGAAAAGAAGAAGGAAACGGAGAAGCTGGTTCACAAGCTGATCCAGGCAATCGATGAGCACCCGGACAAGGTTAACAACTACTACGACCTAGGGTCCCTCTTGACCCGGCTGAATGACTACACCCAGGCCGAGGAACTGTTCATGAAGGCGCTGGGGATCTTCGAGGCCAAGAACGACCGGGATGCCCAGGACCTGTTGAACTACGGGCTGGGAAACCTCTACTACGAGGTTGGCAAGGTTAACCGGGCCATCGAACTCTACAACAAGATTGCAGAGGACAAGCTCAAGGCGGATGCCTACCTGATGCTGGCCCAGAGCTACATGAAGAAGGGGCAGCACAAGCAGGCGGTCGCCTATGGACTGACCGCCCACGAACTGCGCCGTGAGGACCCGGCCATCAACCAGGTGATCGGTGATTCCCTCCTGGCCCTCGGTGAGTTCACCAAGGCCAAGGAATACTACGATGCAATCCTGAAGCGGCACCCGGGCCGGGCCGACACCCAGTTCAACCGGGGAATCGTCGCCATGGTCCTCGGCGAGCCCTACAAGGACTACCTCGCCCAGGCCAAGCAGCTGGACCTCAACTACTACCAGAAGAGTGAACAGCGCCTGGCCGACATCGAAAAGACCCTGCAGAAGACCCAGGGCAAAAATAACTGATACCATTTGGAAAGGATGACTTCAATGGCTGCTGAAATGGATTTGTTTAAGACGCCGACGGAGCCGTCTTTTTTTGTTGGTCAGGTGCAGTCGGAGATCTTCACCAGTCCGGACTCCTTCTACAAGGTCCTGATCGTCTCGGTGGAGGAGGCCAACTTCGATTGGAACGAGACCGAGATCACCGTCACCGGGAGCTTCGGTGACCTCAGTGACGACCAGACCTACCGCTTCGAGGGACAGCTGGTTGACCACCCGCGCTACGGCCGCCAGTTTCAGGCCCAGTCCTACCACGTCAACCAGCCGTCCAGTCGGGAGGGGCTGATCGACTTCCTGTCCGGCAAACAGTTCAGCGGGGTCGGCAAGAAGACAGCCGAGAAGATCGTCGACACCCTGGGCACGGACGCCATCGCCAAGATCAACCGTGACCCCCACGTGCTGGATGCCATCACCCTCCGCCACGGGGTCAAGCAGACGATCATCGAAAACCTTCAGGCCAGTCAGGGGATGGACCAGATTATCATCGGCTTGAATGACCTGGGCTTTGGGAGCAACCTTAGCAGCACCATCTTCGACAAGTATGGTGACGAGACCCTCCACGTGATCCAGGAGAATCCCTACAAGCTGGCCCAGGACATCGATGGGATCAGCTTCAAACGGGCCGACCAGGTAGCCACCCAGCTGAAGATCGCCCCCGATGACCCCCGGCGGATCACGGCGGCGATCTTTCAGAGTCTCGATGACCTGACGATGGCCACCGGGGATACCTATACCAGCACCCGGCCCTTGTTGGCCCAGACTGTTCGCCTCCTCAACGAGAATGGGACGGGGCAGGTGGCCGTTCCCACCATCTCAGACCAGATCGTGAGCCTGGAGAAAAAGGACGCCATCAACTACGAGGAGCAGCGGATCTACCCGGCGGCCCTCTACAAGGCGGAGTGGCAGATTGCCGATCACCTGCACCGGCTGATGAATGCGCCCGAGGAGAAGCTCGACCAGGCGACGGTTGACGAGACCGTCCGTAAGGTCAGTGTCCAGACCGGGATCAAGTACGACCCGGTCCAGGAGGAGGCCATCAAGACGGCCCTCAACCACAAGGTGATGCTGCTGACCGGGGGACCAGGGACCGGTAAGACCACGATCATCAAGGGGATCGTAGCCGCTTATGCCCGACTGCACCAGATTTCCCTGGACCTGGACGAGTACAAGGACAACGCCTTCCCGGTCCTGCTCGCCGCCCCGACCGGCCGGGCCGCCAAGCGGATGAGCGAGGCCACCGACCTGCCGGCCAGCACCATTCACCGGATGTTGGGCTTGAACGGGCGGGAGGTCCCAACCGACATGAACGCCCGGGACATCAAGGGGTCGCTCTTGATCATCGACGAGATGTCGATGGTCGACACCCTCCTCTTCAAGACCCTCGTTCAGGCGATCCCGACCGCCATGCACGTCGTCCTGGTCGGCGATAAGGACCAGCTGCCCTCAGTTAGTCCTGGCCAGGTCTTCCACGACCTGCTCAGCTTCCCGGCGATTCCCCGGGTCGAGCTGACCAATATCCATCGGCAATCGGCCGATTCGACCATTATCCCGCTGGCCCACGCCATCAAGGAGGGCCATCTACCGGCCGACCTGACCAACCGCCTGCCGGACCGGTCCTTCATCAAGTGCCACGCCCCCCAGGTACCCAGCATCATCAACCAGATCATTGCCCTGTCGGCCAAGCGGGGCTACACCGCTACCGACGTCCAGATCCTGGCCCCAATGTACCGTGGCCAGGCCGGGGTGGACAACCTCAATCTCTTGGCCCAGCAGGCCTACAACCCGCCGGCCAAGGGGAAGCAGGAGGTTGAGTTCCGCGGCCAGACCTTCCGGGTGGGGGACAAGGTTCTCCAGCTGGTCAACAGCCCGGAGAATAACGTCTTCAACGGTGACATCGGCCGGATCACGGCGGTCGAGACCAGGGCCAAGAAGGGTGGTAAGCGGACCGACACGATCACGATTGACTTCGATGGCAATGAGGTCAACTACGGTCGGCAGGAATGGCCGCAGATCCGCCTGGCCTACTGCATCTCGATCCACAAGGCCCAGGGGAGCCAGTTCAAGATGGTCCTCCTGCCCCTGGTCCGGCAGTTCAGCCGGATGCTCCAGCGGAACCTGGTCTACACGGCAGTGACCCGGGCGGCCAAGAAGCTGGTCCTGATCGGCGAACCAGCCGCCCTGGTGATGGCCACCCAGCATACCGGGGAGAACCGGCAGACGTCCCTGCCGCAGCGGTTGGCAACGGTTTGGCAACGCCACGACCAGCTGAAGTCGCCATTGGACAAGCCGGGCACGCCATCATCGTCCGGGTCGCGTTCCCCCCAGGAGGATGCCATGTCCGCCAGCAGTGACCACTCGTCGTCGACTGCCGGGGCGGGCACGCCAACTCCATCTTCACCGGCCCCGGTCACGCCCGACCAGCCAACCATCCTGACGGCGGCGATGATCGAGGGCCAGGAGGTCGACCCGATGATCGGGATGGCCGGGATCACCCCCGACAACTGCTAGTAACCTAAATTTAACTTGATCAACCATTCATTTGTTGCGATAATGAAGGTGGATTTTTGCATTGACTTAAAAGGAGCACAGAAACATGACGCAGATTAAAAACGCTGATAACGTCCGCCTGTTTGCCTTGAACTCAAACCGGCCCCTGGCTGAGAGCATTGCCAACCGGATTGGGTTGCCACTGAGCAAGGCCTCCATCAGCCACTTCGCTGACGGGGAGATTAAGATCACGATTGACGAGAGTGTCCGGGGTTGCGAAGTTTACGTGATCCAGTCCGTCTCGGACCCGGTTAACACCAACCTGATGGAGCTCTTGATCATGGTCGACGCTCTGCGGCGGGCCAGTGCGGAGAAGATCAACGTGGTGATGCCATACTACGGCTATGCCCGTCAGGATCGGAAGGCCCGGAGTCGGGAACCAATCACGGCTAAGCTGATCGCCAACCTCCTGGAAATGGATCAGATCGACCGGCTGGTCACCATCGACCTGCACGCCGCTCAGGTTCAGGGCTTCTTCGACATTCCAGTGGACCACCTGCAGGCCACCAGCCTGTTCGCCAGCTACTGTGAGCAACACGGCCTGACCGGGGATGACGTCGTTGTGGTTTCTCCTGACCACGCCGGGGTGAGCCTGGCCCGGAAGTTTGCCGAGCACATCAAGGCCCCGATCGCCATTGTCGACAACCGGGCGGATGAGGTCCGGGAACGGACCAGTCAGGCGGTTCCCGAATACGTCATCGGGGACGTCCAGGGTCGGACCGCCCTGGTGGTCGACGATATCGTCGACACCGGGGTCCGGATGAAGCTGTCCGCCGCCGCCCTGCAAAAGTTTGGGGCTAAGCGGATCTTCGGGATCGCCACCCATGCCGTGCTCTCCGGGGACGCCGTTAACACCTTGGAGAACTCCGGCCTGGAAAAGATGATCGTCACGGACACCATCCAGTTGCCAGAGGAGAAGTGCTTCAGTAAGCTGGTTCGCCTGTCCGTCGCCGACCTGCTGGCCGAGGCGATGGTCCGCATCCACAACCACCAGTCCATCGATACCCTGTTTAACCGCAAGTAATGATTGGCATAAGCAACCAAAATAAGCGGCGTTAGGTGAAATCTTACCAATTTCAGCTAACGCCGCTTATTTTAATGAGACCTATTGAAGGAGGGAATACAATGCAGATCCAGATTGAACATGTCCAGCCCGGTGACCTCGCCGCCGTCGTCAAGATCGAGCGCCTGGGTTTCAGTGCGGCCGAGGCGGGCACCCCGGCGGCCTTTCGGGAGCGGATTAATCGTCTCAGGGAGACCTTCCTGGTCGCCAGGATGGCCGGTCGGGTCGTAGGCTTCATCGTTGGCCCGGCGGTTGCGGAACCATTCGTGACCGATGACATGTATACCCATACCCCGACCAACCTGCCCCGCGGCGGACACCAGTTGGTCCTGTCGATTGCCACGGATCCCGCCTACCGTGGCCATGGCATCGGCGGTCAGCTGCTGGCCGCCCTTGAACAGGAGGCCCGGGCGGCCCATCGGCTGACGATGTCGCTGGATTCGCTGGCTAAAAACGTTCCCTTCTATGAGCACCACGGCTTTCACAAGGCCCGGGTGTCGGATTCCACCCATGCCAACGAGACCTGGTACAGCCTAGTAAAAGACCTATAAACATAATAAGCGGCAGGAGAAGGAAATTCTTCTCCTGCCGCTTTTCGTATTTCCTAGTCAATGAGACCCAGCTGGGGCAGCTGGTCGACGAAGGCCTGGTAGGCTGCCTGCTCACCGGTGGCCGTGATCTGACACGCGTCAGCGCGGACCGCGGCCTGGTGGAGGGCGGTTTCGTCTACCGTGATCTCGTGGGTGAAGGTGGCGTTACCGATCAGCTCAATCCAGTATTCCTGGTCCTGGAAGTGGACGATCGTACGGACCTTGCCACCCGGGTTGAAGACCTCGATCGGCTGGTCGAAGTCGGCGGCCTCCGGGTGGAGGAGGACGAAGGCCAGGCTGGTGGCCGACATCCCGGTCCCGCAGGCGTTGGTGAAGCCCACCCCGCGCTCATAGGTGCGGACGAAGAGCCGGTTAGGCCCGAGAATGTGGGCGAAGTTGACGTTGACCCCGTCGCTGAAGTAGGGGTTCTTCCCGTTTAATCGGCGGCCGATCACACCGAGGACGTCATCCTGGAGGGCCGGCCGGTCGACGAAGCTGATCAGGTGGGGGTTGGGCACCGCAAGCGCACTGAAACGCAGGCGGGGCCAGATCTCCGGCGCGGGGGTGTCGAGTAGACGGTCATGGCCCAGGTTGTCAAAGGGCAGGGCGTCCTTGGCAAAGCGGACCGGGGAAATCTCGACGGCAAAGGCCGGAACGCCGGGGGCCAGGTCATCCTGCTTGCGGACCCGGAGACTGGCGTCCTTGGTGTCGACCTTGAACTGGTCACGGTGGTCACGCTGGGCGACGTAGCGGGCCACTGTCCGCAGCCCGTTGCCGCACATCGTGGCCTCGCTGCCGTCGGCGTTGATCACCCGCATCTGAGCCTGGGCGCCCGGTCGGAAGGGCTGGTCGACCACCAGGACCCCGTCGGCACCGCCCAGCAGGCCTGTCTGAGGGTTGGTGAGCTGGCGGGTCAGCTGACGGAGTTCGGGGTCGGTCAACGGCTGATCAAGGGTTGTCTGGTCAAGGATGAAGAACTGGTTCTGGGAACCATGGACTTTGAGTAGGGTTGGCATGGAAATTCCTCCTTAGTTGGCGAAGAAACGGTGGTAGATAGCCCGGACGGCGTTGTCGGCGTCCTGGTCGTAGGTGCCGATCATGATTGAAATCCGGGAGGCCCCCTGGTTGATCATCGGGACGGCGATGTGATTGTGGGCCAGGGGGGCCAGGATATCGTTGATCACCCCAATTCGGTTGCGCATCCCCTCGCCGACGACCATGGTGATGGCGTAGTTATTGAACCACTCGAGCCGGTCGGGGTTAACCGCCTCCTGGATCTCGTTGGAGATGGTGTCGATCAGCTGGTCGTCAACCAGGTTCCGGTCCAGGATGATGGTGATGTCGTCAATCCCGGACGGCATGTGCTCGTAAGGGACGTGGTGCTTGGCCAGGATCTCCAGGATCCGCAGGGTGAAACCGGTCTGCTTGTTGAGCAGGTATTTGTGGAGGTAGAGGGCCGCGAAGTGCTTGCCACTGACGATCCCGGTGACAATGTCGCTCGGCTGGAAGTCCTTGTCGGGGACGATCAGGGTGCCGGGCTTCTCGGGGTGGTGGGTGTTCTTGACGTTGATTGGCACGTTCCCCTCGATGGCTGGAATCAGGGCCTCGTCATGGAAGACCGAGAAGCCGGCGTAGGAGAGCTCCCGCATCTCGCGGTAGGTCATCTTGCGGATTGGCTGGGGGTGGTCGACCACCCCAGGATTGGCCGCGTAGATGGCGTCGACGTCAGTGAAGTTCTCGTACAAATCGGCGTGCAGTCCCCGGGCCAGGATTGCCCCGGTGATGTCAGAGCCGCCCCGGGAGAAGGTGGCGATATGGCCGGCCAGGGTGATGCCGTAGAAGCCCGGAAAGACCAGGAGCTCACTCTGCTTGGCCGTGAACTGGTCCAGCAGGCTGTAGGTCTCGGGAATCACGCTGGCGTTGTTGGGCGTCCCGGATACCCGGATTCCCGCGGTCGTCGGGGTGACGAAGCGGGCCTCGTAGCCCAGGTGGTTGAGAACCAGGGCCATCAGCTGGGCATTAGACCGTTCGCCATGGGCCTTGAAGGCGGCCAGGAGGTAGTGGTTGTTCGGGTAGTCTCCATTGGGCAGGTCCCGCAGGCGGTCGAGGATGGGGGTCAACTGCTCTTCCGGCAGGTGGAAGTGGTTGGCGATGGCCCGGTAACGGTCGCCGATCTGCTGGAGGACATCATCGCTGGGCTGGCCCTTGATCACCAGCTGGGCGTACTTGATCAGGAGGTCGGTCACCTTGATGTCACCGGCGTGCCGCTTGCCGGGGGCGGAGGTGACGATCACCCGTCGCTCGGGATCATCCGTGATAATCTTGATTGCCTGGGCGAAACCATCCCCGTCGGCCAGGGAGCTGCCACCAAACTTAACTACTTTCATCTTTCTCAAACTCCTTTGGGCGATAATTAATGATCCTCATTATCGCCGACGTATTTTAATCGAATTCTAACATGGAACTTAAAATAAGCAAGCATAATTATTCCGTTCCAGCGTTAAATAAACGTTTTACCTCATATAATGAATTAAATTAAACTGATAAAAATTAATCTAGCCTATTGACTTTCTCATAATTTGTTATAAGCTAGAAACATAAATCGAAGAGGCGCAGCCAACACCAGTAACCGACCGGAGTGATGCCAAGCATTGATGGGCGGTGAACAGGGCGGCTGCCGAAGCGCCCAGCCAGGCACGACTGGGTTTGCTGGGGCGTGGTCGAATAGGTCACGGACTGTCGCAGGACAAATAGGAGCCTGCGTTGCGCTATCGACAGATTAAATGGATAATCAATGGGATCCACTGTTTGTTTGCGCAGACAGTGGATTTTTTTATCGGTCGACTCCCCGCCATGAACAGCACAGGAGGGAACAAGATGAATGAGCAATTAACTGAGCAAGAGATTAACGCCGCCGGTCACCTGACGATCGGTGGTTGCGACACGATTGAACTGGCCCACAAGTACGGCACCCCGCTGGTGGTCTATGACGTCAGCCGGATCCGCGACCAGATCCGCCGCTTCAAGAAGGTCTTTGAAGCCAACCAGGTGGACTACGCGGTCAGCTACGCCAGCAAGGCCTTCGCCGCCATCGCCATGTTTCAGGTGGCCGCGGCGGAAGGGGCCCACATCGACGTGGTTTCCGGTGGGGAACTCTACACGGCACTTCAGGCCGGCTTCCCGATGGACCGGGTCAGCTTCCATGGTAATAACAAGTCCGCTAGTGAGCTGACGATGGCGATCCACCATCAGGTGGGGGTGATCATGCTGGACAACTTCCACGAGATCGACCTCTTATCTCGGCTCCTGGAGGAAAACGATGCCCACATCAAGGTGATGCTCCGGATCACCCCGGGGATTGCCGCCCACACCAACAAGTACATCCAGACCGGGCAGGTTGACAGCAAGTTCGGCTTCGACCTGGCATCCGGCCAGGCGGACAAGGCCCTGGAACGGGTCCTGGCCAACCCCCGGATGGAAATGGAGGGTCTGCACGCCCACATCGGGTCGCAGATCTTTGAGCTGGCCGGCTTCGAAGGGGTGGCCGACAAGCTGGTCGCGGTGGCCAGCCACTGGCAGGACAAGTACGGTTACCAGGCGCGGATCATCAACGTCGGTGGCGGCTTCGGGATTCGCTATGTCAGCGCTGACCACCCCCTGATGCCGGAAGAGTTCGTCGATGCCATCATCAAGGCGATCAAGACGGCGGTGGCCAAGACCAACCTGGACCTGCCGGCCATCTGGATTGAGCCCGGCCGGTCGATCGTCGGTCCCGCGGGCTACAACCTCTACACGGTCGGTTCCCGCAAGGACGTCCCGGGGTTGAAACCCTACGTGACCGTCGACGGGGGGATGGGCGACAACATCCGGCCGGCCCTCTACCAAGCCCAATATGAGACGGTGCTGGCCAACGACCCCCACGCCCCGATCAAGGAACACGTCCGCCTGGCTGGCAAGTACTGTGAGTCCGGCGATATCCTGAGTCAGGACCAGGGGCTGCCAGCCACCAAGCCCGGCGACGTGCTGGCGATGCTGGATACCGGGGCGTACGGCTACTCGATGGCTTCCAACTATAACCGCAACCCGCGGCCGGCGGTGGTCTTCGCCGAGGATGGCCATGACCAGCTGGTGATTGAACGCGAAAGCTACGCGGACCTGGTGCACCTGGACCGGCCATATGAACAACAATGATGATTCCCTATAAATATGTAGAAAGAGGTTAGCAACATGGCAAAATTAGACGCACAGACGATCATTAACTACATCGGTAACGCCCCCAAGAAGACCCCAGTTAAGGTCTACCTGCGTGGGGACCTGGCGGACCTGGCCTTCCCCGAGGGGATCCAGCACTTCACCGAGGCCCATAGCGGGGTTATCTTTGGCGACTGGGCGGACGTCAAACCCTTCCTCGACCAGGCTGAGGACCGGATCGCCGACTACCACATCGAAAACGATGCCCGCAACTCCGCCGTTCCGTTGCTGGACCTGAAGGGGATCAACGCCCGGATTGAACCCGGGGCGATCATCCGTGACAAGGTCCTGATCGGTGACAACGCCGTCATCATGATGGGGGCCACGATCAACATCGGGGCCGAGATCGGGGCCGACTCGATGATCGACATGGGCGCCATCCTCGGTGGCCGGGCGATCGTCGGCAAGCACTGCCACATCGGCGCCGGCACCGTCCTGGCCGGGGTGGTGGAACCTGCCTCCGCCCAGCCGGTGCGGATCGATGACAACGTCCTGATCGGGGCCAACGCCGTGGTGATCGAGGGTGTCCATGTCGGTGAGGGCGCCGTGGTGGCCGCCGGGGCGATCGTCACCCATGACGTCGCACCGCACACCATGGTCGCCGGGGTCCCGGCCAAGTTCATCAAGAACGTTGACCAACAGACGGAGAGCAAGACGGCCCTGGAAGACGACCTCAGAAAGCTGTAGGGGTGAGCAGATGCTAACGGAAGAACAACTGATTCACGTGCGGCGCCACCTCCACGAGATTCCGGAGCTGGCCCTGCACGAATACCAAACCCATGACTACCTATTAGAAGTGATCCGAAAATTGGACCAGGCCAACCTGGAAATCCGGGTGCCGAAGGAGCTGCCGACGGCGATCCTGGTCCTGGTCCACGGTCGCCAGCCGACGCGGACGATCGGCTACCGGACCGACATCGATGCCCTGCCGGTGGAAGAGCAGACGGGCCTGCCCTTTGCCTCCCACCACCCGGGTGTCATGCACGCCTGCGGGCACGACATCCACATGACCGTCGCCCTGGGGGTGCTGAGCTACTTCAGTGACCACCAACCCAAGGACAACCTGCTCTTCTTCTTCCAACCGGCGGAGGAGAGCGATTACGGTGGCAAGCGGGCCTACGAGGCCGGCATCTTCAGCGGTCGGTGGCGGCCGGATGAGTTCTACGGCCTCCACGATAACCCCGACCTACCTGCCGGGGCGATCGGCTGCCGGATGGGGACCTTGTTCGCTGGGACGACCGAGGTCAACATCGACATCAACGGGAAGGGCGGTCACGCGGCCTATCCCCAGGACGCCAACGACACCGTGGTCGCGGCGGCCAGCCTGATCATGCAGGTCCAGACGATCATCTCCCGGAGCATCGACCCGATCGCCAGCGGGGTGATCACCCTGGGTAAGATTCATGGCGGGACGATCCGCAACGTCATTGCGGGCCACACCCGGATTGAGGGGACGATCCGCGGCCTCACCCAGGAGATGATCGAGCACATCGACCACCGCCTGCAGGCCGTCTGTGACGGGATCGCCGCCAGCTTCGGCCTGGACGTCGACCTGGGGCTCAACCAGGGCGGCTACTGGCCGGTCGAGAACAACCCGGCCCTGACCCGGCGCTTCATCGACTACATGCAGCAGAACCCGGCCGTTGACTTCATCGAGACCGCCCCAGCGATGACCGGGGAGGACTTCGGCTACCTGCTGGCCCAGTTCCCGGGGACGATGTTCTGGCTGGGGGTCGACGACGACTCCCAGCTGCACTCCGCTACCCTGACGCCCAAGGAGGACGCCATCCAAAAGGGTGTTGACGCCATTACCGGTTTCCTGAACTACCGGATGCAAGAGAATTAATTGGAGGATGAAAAGATGACAACATTACAAGACGCTGATTTATTGACTGCAATCGTGACCCCGTTTGACGGCGACAACCACATCAACTTTGCCAGCCTCAAGAAGTTGACCGAGCACCTCCTGGCCGGGGGCAGCAACGGCTTCGTCATCGGTGGGACCACCGGTGAGACGCCGACCCTTTCCCACGACGAGAAGATCGCCCTCTACCAGCACTTCGGCCAGATCATCGACGGCCGGGTGCCCGTGATTGCCGGGACCGGGTCCAACAACACCCAGGAGACGATCGACTTCACCAACGAGGTCGCTGCCATTGACGGGATCGACTACGCCCTGGTGGTGGTTCCACCGTACAACAAGCCGAACCAGCGGGGGATGATCGCCCACTTCACCGCCGTTGCCGACGAGGTCAAGATCCCGATCATCATCTATAACATTCCGGGCCGGACCGGGGTCAAGATGGACGCCCAGACCGTCGTGGAACTGTCCCAGCACCCGAACATCGCCGGGGTCAAGCAGTGTGCCTCCCTGGAGGAAATGCAGTACATCATCGATCACGCCGCGGACGACTTTGCCATCTTCACCGGTGAGGACGCCCAGGCCCTGACCGCCCGCGTTCTCGGCGCTAACGGGGTCATCTCCGTGGCCTCCCACTGCTACGTCAAGGAGATGCGTCAGATGTACGATCAACTCTACGCCGGTAACTACCAGAAGGCCGGTCAGCTGCAACGCCTGCTGACGCCAAAGATGGCCGCCCTCTTCATGTACCCGTCACCGTCACCGGTCAAGGCGGTCCTGAATGCCCAGGGGCTGGCCGCGGGCGGCTGCCGGCTGCCGATCCTCTCCTTAAATGATGAGGAGAAGCGCAACTTGGAGGCGGCCCTGGACCTGCCGGCCAACTCCCTGAGTGCCCAGGAACTGCCGCTGGACTTGTAAAAGGGTGGTGACAAGCATGAAGAAGGTTTTAATTGCTGGTGCCGCCGGAGCGATGGGGCAGAAGGCCGTTGACCTGGTCAACGCCCTGCCGAACTGCCAGCTGACCGCCGTTCTGGCGCCCCATCTGGCGGCCGACCAGGCGGCCCAGTACCACCTGGACCCATCAGTCAAGGTCTACCATCAGCTGGCGGAGATTGAGGATGGGGTTGCCGACGTCTGGGTCGACTTCACCCTGCCAGACGCCGTCTACGAAAACGTCAAGTTCGCCCTCCAACACGGGATGCGGCCGATCGTTGGCACGACCGGCCTGACCGATGACCAAGAGGATGAACTGGTCAAACTCAGCCAAGAGAAGGGGTTGGGCGGCCTGATCGCGCCGAACTTCGGGATGTCGGCCGTCCTCTTGATGAAGTTTGCCAAGGAGGCGGCGGCCTACTTCCCGGACGTCGAGATCATTGAGATGCACCACGCCGATAAGAAGGACGCCCCGTCCGGGACCGCCCTGAGCACGGCCAAGCTGATCGACCAGGTTCGCAATGCTCACGAGACCAACCCCGATGAGCAGGAGAGCTTGGCCGGGGTCCGCGGCGGTGACTATCACGGAATCAAGATCCATTCCGTCCGCCTGCCCGGCTACATTGCCCACGAGCAGGTCCTCTTCGGGGGTGCCGGCGAGGCCCTGACCATCCGGCAGGACTCCTTTGACCGCCAGTCGTTCATGAGCGGGGTCAAGGTGGCCCTGGACAAGGTCGACCAGCTGGACCAGTTGGTGATCGGCCTCGAGAATATCCTTTAGCACAGACAGAAAGAAGAATCGTTATATGAGTAAGGAATACAATGTCGCAATTTTAGGGGCCACCGGTGCGGTGGGTACCCGGATGATCCAACAGCTTGAACAATCCACCATCCCGGTCAAGAGCCTGAAGCTTTTGGCCTCCAGCCGGTCCGCCGGTAAGCAGCTTCAGTTTAAGGGGCAGCCGATCACGGTCGAAGAGGCCACCACGGACTCCTTTAACGGGATTGACCTGGTCCTCTCCTCCGCCGGGGGCAGCGTCTCTAAAAAGCTCCTGCCCGAGGCCGTCAAGCGCGGGGCGGTCTGTGTCGACAACACCAGCGCCTTCCGGATGGAACCGGACGTGCCGCTGGTGGTTCCTGAGGTGAACGAGGACGCCCTGAAGCACCATCACGGGATCGTCGCCAACCCGAACTGCTCAACGATTCAGATGGTCGTTGCCCTGGAGCCGATCCGCAAGGCGTTCGGCCTCAAGCAGGTAATCGTCTCCACCTACCAGGCGGCGTCCGGGGCCGGGCAGTCCGCCTTAAACGAACTGAAGCAGGAGGCCCAGGACTACCTGGATGGCAAGGACATTCAGGGGGATGCCCAGATCCTGCCGACCAAGGGGGACAAGAAGCACTACCCGCTGGCCTTCAACCTCCTGCCGCAGATTGACATCTTCGAGGACGATGGCTACTCCCACGAGGAATGGAAGATGATCCACGAGACCAAGAAGATCATGCTCAACGATATGAACGCCAAGGACATCAAGGTCACCGCCACTTGTGTCCGGGTGCCCGTGCCGATCGCCCATGGGGAATCGGTCTACTTCACGGTCGATGACCCGACCGTCACCGTCGACCAGCTCCGGGAAGCCCTGCAGGGGGCCCCGGGCGTCGTTCTCCAGGATGATCCGGCCCACCAGATCTATCCGCAACCGCTGAACGCCGTCGGCAAGCGCGACACCTTCGTCGGCCGGCTGCGGGCGGACGCGGAGAACCCGGGTTCCTTCAACATGTGGGTGGTCGCCGATAACCTCCTGAAGGGGGCCGCCTGGAACACGGTCGAGAACGCCGAGTGCCTGGTCAAGGATGGCCTGCTTTAAACGAAAAATAGTCTCTTCCAAAATCGGAAGGGACTTTTTTATAGCCAAATTGCTTATATATGATAAAAAAATCATGTGTTCTAAAGTATTTTTCCTGCCAGTTGTCGACTAAGAGCGGGGTGGAAACCAGCGTCACTTAACCATTTGCCGGACCTTTACTGTTTAATCAAGGGTAACTTATTAAAAAAATAGTAACGAAAAAAGTTGCTATTTTTTTTTTTTTTCTAAAATGAAGATTGAAAGTTATAAAACAATTTATAGCTTATTTGATAGATTGAATATGAGAAATGGCCCTACTAACTCGGTGATGTGGCGGGGGAGCACGACCGTTCGAGTCTTGCAGAGGGGAGAAATGCAAAATGGTTTCGAAGAATAATCGTTATCTAAAAGATGTTTTGCAGGCGGACAAAGCCCAGCATTGGAGCCTGCGGAAGCTCGGCATCGGGGTTACCTCCGTCCTGTTGGGGACGACTTTTTATTTAGGTGGTAACACGGTAGCCCACGCGGACACGGCCGCACCCGCCACGGCACCAGCTGATAATGGCGGCCAAGTTGCAACGGTCAGCCCAGCTGAGAGTGGGAACACGACGGTACTGAAGGCCAGCGCTTCCACGGCATCTAGTCAGTCCGTAGCACCTCAGTCAGCAGTTGCGAGCACAACGCCGCAGTCTGCAACAGTCGCTCAATCGGCCAATAATGCAGTAAGTCAAAATCCGGCAACCAGCAGCTCTACGACGACGCTGGCTAGTTCATCTGCGGCCAGTAATGCACCTGCGGATCAAGCTACTAGTCAATTGAACGTTAAGAGTTCTACTACGGCTGCTAATACACCGGCAATTAATCAATCACTGGCTAGCAATGATCAGACTCAGGCAAAGACGTATTGGGCAGATCAGAGCGAAGTTAAGCTATCACCTGCAAACAGTACTGCTGATCTTCCAGAGAACAACCAAATAACTATTGCTAGCTGGGTAGGGTACGAGGTACAAGGAAACTTTACCGTTAAGGATGCCAGCGAGCTGAAAAAAGGAGATACCATTAACTTAGCAACTATTACTAATACTAGTTCTAATGGTAAAGTTGTTCCTTTAAGTCTCCGGGAGACTCCAATAAAATTAGATAATGGTGCTCTTCTTGGTAATTTATTTTTAACCTTACCTGATAATAATGGTCAGCAGGTTTTTGGTATTAAGGTTACCGAAGATTCCCAACTAATTGGTAAAGTTACTGGACACTTTAATACATTTTCTAATGGTGATAATGCTTCAGGCATGATACTTAATTATCAAACACCTAAGGATACTTTTTTACCATTGGCAACTGGAAAATTTCCTTATTCTGAAACAGTTACATTTGCCGGTGCTAATAGTAAGCCACGTAAGTACAACTTTAATTTCTCTCGAGATACATTTCCAGCTTATCCGATGCATGAAAATTACTATGCTAACGTAGCTACTCATAATACGGTTAGCTTAGATGACTACACTTATAATCGAGTAATCCCTAATGCATCAGTTCTTAATGACTTAGTAAATAGTCATGGGGAAAAAGGTGCTGTTAATTTGGCTACCCAAAAGTTTTTCTATCGAATTAATGCTGTAACTAAGACTGGGCAGCTGGAGCGAGTCGATGATCCTGAGTCTAAATACGGCCTTAAATTAAGTGCAGCGGCTGTATGTAAATTTCTTTTTGGCGTTGACGGTAATGGTGTATTAAGGGACGAAAACGTTGAGGTTGGTGATATAGGTTACACACCTAAACAAGTTGCTAATGACTTAACTATTGCACAGATGGATAAGGATAATTTTACCGGTGTTGAATATTCTTTCCAGAAGAAGGATGGGTCTTACTTAGTAGTTTTCCATATTCCTAATGCAGATCTTAAATTTAGCAAAGATAATTTTGACTTTGGTGCTAAAACACTTGAAACGGTTGCCTTAGATAAGGACCCGCAAAAGGCTTTTGCTAACACTAAGAAATTCTATGGTGGGGCGTTACAAAACACTGCATTTTTAGTTACACCACAGGTAACTTTAACTGTTACCGATTCTACTAAAGCCTCACCAGATATCGCAGCACAGATCCAAGCCCTAGATGCTCAAGGAAATAACGTGGGGTCATCTTATCAGGCTTCACCAGCACTTCCGAAGTCAACAATAACTGATCAAGCCGGTATCAATGTTCATTATCTTAACATTGACACAGGGTTGCCAATGGCTAAGGAGTTGACTAGTAAGACTAGTTATGCTGATCCGAACACTAAACAAACTCTTAATGTATCAAACTTTGCCCACTATCACTTAGTAGCTGTTAATGGTAACGTAGCTCAACTTGGTAATGGTCACACGATTACTAAGGGAAGCAATGACGTGTTCGTAACACCGAATAATGTAAAAAATGGCCAAATAGAAGTTACCTATCCCGGACAACGGAACCAAATTGGCAACGTCTACGTCTTCTACCAAGGGGATGACGAGCAGGGTGAGGTCCAATTTCTTGACGCTGATACCAAGGATGCCAAGGGACCAAACGGCTACAAGCTCCTGGAGACTAAGCAGACCAACAAGGGTCACTATGGTTCCAACTTCAGCTTCCCAGCCGGTCAAGACCCTGAAACGATTCTGAACCACTATGTCTACACGGCTCACTACCAATACCAGCCGGCAAGCAAGCTTAACCAAGAAGCCAACGCCTACCGCTTCAACAGGACCTACACTTACACGGACAAGGCCAACAACAACCGTGGCAACGTCTACTACATTTACCTGAACCACGCCACGACACCGCTGAACCGGACCGTCAAGCGGACCATCCGTTACATCAAGAGTGATGGGACGCCGATGACCGGGGTCAGTGACCAGGTTCAGACCGTTACCTTCACCGGGAGCCATGATCTGGTAACCAACACGGATAATTGGAATACCAACCAGAACAACACGTTCGGTGCCGTACCGTCGAAGCAGATCAGTGGCTACACGGTATCCCAAGAGAGCGTTCCGGAGGTCAAGGGCATCACGCCAACGACTCCCGATGACATTGAGACGGTGGTTTACACGCCAATCGTCAACATCAAGAACCTGACGGTCGATTACGTTGATGATGTTAATGGGACCACCCTCCAGGCTGACCACTTTGCCGGCAATGAGGGTGAGAGTGCCAACTACAACACCACAAGCACCATTCAGAACTACGAGAACCGTGGTTACCAGCTGGTCAATGACCCAACCAAAGGTCAGAACCTGAAGTACGATGGTCGGACCTACACGATCCACTTCACCCACACGGTTGTGCCGGTTACGCCAAATCAGCCACAGCCAGACTACAACTACGGGAGGGAGAATCTCCTGCGGAAGGTTACCCGGACGATTAACTACATCAACGCCGATGGCAAGTTGGTCGGCAACAAGACTGACGCGATGAACTTTGTTGGCACCGGCTACTTCGACAAAGTCACCCACCAATTAGTTTCCGTCAACAAGGACGGTAAGATCACTGGTATCGGTCATCTGGACTGGGTTCCAGACAAGGAAAGCCTGCCAGCAGTTACGTCACCAGCCATCGATGGTGAACATGTTGCCCTGATCACACCAGCTGACCAGGCTGACGGCACCAACGTGAAGGGTGTTACCTTTGATTACAACTCTGGTGACCTGATGGTGGATGTCTACTATGTTAAGGACAACATGGTGGCTAAGAACGCCCAGACCGTCAACATCAAGCAGACCGTTCACTTCATCGACGCGGCCGGCAAGACGGTTCTGCCAGACAATGTTCAGACCATTACCTTCAACCGGACACCAGATGTAACGAACGAAACCACTGGCAAGACAACCACTGGGGCCTGGGATAAGACCAGTGACACCTACCAAGATGTCACGGTACCAACCCTGAATGGCTACGTGGCTAACACGAAGCTGGTCAAGGGTCAGACGGTGACCCACGACAGCAAGGACGTTGTGGTCACGGTTGTCTACCAGCCGACGGGCAAGATTGTGCCAGTTGACCAGCACGGTAACCCAATCAAGGGTGCCGCCACACCACAGTACCCAACGGATCCAACCGACCCGACTAAGGTGGTACCAAACGAGGCAATTCCAGCAGTTCCTGGATACCGGCCAGCCGATGGTCAATCCACGACCGTCACCCCAACTGACCCGATTCAGAACACCGATGTTCGTTACACGAACGAACAGGTTGCCGTGATCTCCTATGTTGATGCCAACACTGGTAAGCAACTGGCGACCTCTGGTCCAATCTATGGCGAATCCAATAGCCCGATTGCTTACAGTACCAAGGGTGAACTGGTTGTCTTAGGAGCCCAAGGTTACCGGGTCATCTCGGATGACTTCGATACCAAGGCACCACAGATGTTCGATCATGATGTCTACACGCAACAGAACTACACGATCCTGTTGAGCAATAGCCAAGGTTCACAAGGTAGCCAGGGTTCTAATTCACAACAGAGTCAGAGCAGCCAAGGATCAAACTCCCAGCAGAGTCAGGGCAGCCAAGGTTCAAACTCACAACAGAGCCAAGGTAGTCAGGGTTCTAACTCCCAGCAGAGCCAAGGCTCCCAAGGTTCAAACTCCCAGCAGAGTCAAACCAGTCAAGGTTCAAACTCACAACAGAGTCAGGGCAGCCAAGGATCGAACTCGCAACAGAGTCAGGGCTCCCAAGGTTCCAACTCACAACAAAGCCAAGGCAGTCAGGGTTCTAACTCCCAGCAAAGCCAAGGCTCCCAAGGCTCCAACTCACAGCAAAGCCAAGGCAGCCAAGGTTCCAACTCGCAACAAAGTCAAGGCTCACAAGGCTCCAACTCGCAACAAAGCCAAGGCTCCCAAGGCTCCAATTCACAACAGAGTCAAGGTTCACAAGACTCCAACTCACAACAGAGTCAAGGTTCACAAGGCTCCAACTCACAACAGAGTCAAGGCAGCCAAGGCTCGAACTCGCAACAAAGCCAAGGCAGTCAGGGTTCTAACTCACAACAGAGTCAAGGCAGCCAGGGTTCTAACTCACAACAGAGTCAAGGTAGTCAGGGTTCTAACTCCCAGCAGAGTCAGGGCAGCCAAGGCTCCAACTCACAACAAAGCCAAAGCAGTCAAGGTTCAAACTCACAGCAGAGTCAAGGCAGCCAGGGTTCTAACTCACAACAGAGTCAAGGCAGCCAAGGCTCCAACTCGCAACAGAGTCAGGGCAGCCAAGGCTCGAACTCACAGCAGAGTCAAACCAGTCAAGGTTCAAACTCACAACAGAGTCAGGGCAGCCAAGGATCGAACTCGCAACAGAGTCAGGGCTCCCAAGGTTCAAACTCACAACAAAGCCAAGGCAGTCAAGGTTCAAACTCCCAGCAGAGCCAGGGCAGCCAAGGCTCCAACTCACAACAAAGCCAAGGCAGTCAGGGTTCTAACTCCCAGCAAAGCCAAGGCTCCCAAGGCTCCAACTCGCAACAAAGCCAAGGCAGCCAAGGTTCCAACTCGCAACAAAGTCAAGGCAGTCAAGGCTCTAACTCACAGCAGAGTCAAGGTAGCCAAGGTTCACAGCAAAGCCAAGGTAGCCAGGGTTCCAACTCACAACAAAGCCAAGGCAGTCAGGGTTCCAACTCACAACAAAGCCAAGGCAGTCAGGGTTCTAACTCCCAGCAAAGCCAAGGCAGTCAGGGTTCTAACTCACAGCAGAGTCAAACCAGCCAAGGCTTACAAGGTTCGAACTCGCAACAAAGCCAAGGCAGCCAAGGTTCCAACTCACAACAGAGTCAAGGTAGTCAGGTAACGCCTAATGACGGCCAGACCACAATCACCATTACCTACACGGATCAAGACAATGGTGGCCAACCAGTTAAGACCGTCACGGTTAATGGTAAGCCAGGCACCAAGCTTGGTTATGACCCGACGACCGACGAAAAGACGCTAGAAGACCAGGGTTACGTGATCGTCAAGAACAATATTCCAAACGATACGACCTTTAACAGTGACCCTAACAAGAATAGTTACACGATCACGGTTAAGCACGGGACCGCGGAATACGGGCCAAACGACCAGCACCAGGCTGGGACACCGATCAATCCGGCCGATCCAAATGGTGCTAAGTGGCCAGCTAAGGACACCTACAGCAAGTCCTACACCGCTACGGTTCACTTCACTGATCCAAACGGTAATAAGATCGCGGACGATAATGTTCAGACCTCTAACTGGACACGGACGGTAAAGGTTGATAAGGTCACTGGCCAAGTACTGAATCCTGACGCCGCCTGGATGCCTGACATCAAGCGTTACCAGGACGTTAAGGTTCCGGTTGTCGATGGCTACTACGCTACGCAGAAGACCATCGCTGGCCAACCGGCTGTTCAACAAAACATTGAGAACACGGTCGAATATCACAAACTCGGTCGGGTAATCCCGGTCGATGCCAATGGCAAGCCAATCACTGGGGCCACGACGCCGACCTACCGGAATGATCCAAACGATCCAACCAAGGCGCTGAGTCCACAGCTGCCAACGATTCCTGGTTACACGGCCACGACCGACCAGGCAACTCCAACCAACCCTGGAACTGATACCTACGTAACGTACACGAAGAACACCGACAACGCCGGTAACAGCAAGGGTAGCAACGGTAACGGTGGTTCCACTGATAATAGTGGAATTGCTAACGGAGGCGATAATGGCATGACCAATAGCGATCAAGACTTCACTGGCAACAACGCCGACCTTAACAATGGTGGCCCTACCACTACTGGTTACGGCGCTGAAACGGCCGGCACCCCAGGTGGACTGGCAACTGCTAGCTACACCGGTGGCAATGGCCACAGCGGCCAGGTAGTGACGACTGGTAGCCGGGCCGTTAATAACGGCACTACCACCAACGCCGCCGGCAGCAACAGCACCTTGCCACAGACTGGTAATGACGACGCCGCCTAAGCTGTCGCCCTCGGTGGTCTGAGTGCTCTGGCTACGCTGAGTTTGCTCGGTGCTGCAAAGAAACGTCATGAATAAATAAAATAACTTGGCAAAAATAGATCCTGATACTGAATTATGTAACCCCCTAAATTACGTGTATTCAGATAAAAATTACCTTTTGAAAACATATTAATCAGGTTTGTTGGCGCCAAGGGGGAAGGACCATCGTCATTTTGGCGGTGGCCTTTCTTTTTGTCCTAAATATTACTTTGCATTTCCAGAAGCTCGGTCATTGATCGCCGAGCAATTCACAGTGAGGAGGATAAAATGACAGTTTATAACATCAACCTAGGGATCGGTTGGTCGAATAGCGGCATTGAATATGCTCAGGCATACCGAGCCAAAATTCTGCAACGGTTGGGGATCCCCGCCAAGTTTATCTTTTCCAATATTTTACTAGCCAATAATTTGGAAACCCTGACCAGTCACCTTGGCCTGACGGATGACCAGGTGATTTGGCTGTACAATTTCTTTACTGACGTCAAAATTGCGCCGACCACTTACCGCCTGGGGCAGTTTGAACGTCGTCTCGCCCCGGGCTTTACCAAGACGGTATTGGATGACGGCCAGCGGGTCCAGTACACTGCCGGCCAGCTGACCGCCGAGGCGCGGGTGGTAGACCGCCAGCAGGGGACCATCGATCGGGTGCTGTACTTTCACCAAGGAAAGCTAATCCAGGATGATTCCTATTCGTACGTCCGCTACGCTAGTACGTACTATTACGGCCGAAAAGACCAGAACTACATTGTTGCTCGTGACTTCTACAATGAGGACGGTAGCCGGGCCTATACCCAGCACTTCAATAATGGCCGGGAGAGCTTTGAATTTAGTGACCATCAGGTGGTTTGCTCTAAGGATGACCTCTATCGGGAGATGCTCCGGCGGCTGCGTTTTCAAAAGGGTGACGTGATCATGATGGATCGCCTGGATGAGGACCAGCAGCTGGCAAATGGTGAGCTGATCCTGGAAAACCACGGGCCGGCTAAGCTGGTGGTCCCGATCCATGCCGACCACTATGTGCCGACCGATGATGGCAACATCCTCTGGAACGAATACTATGACTATCAGTTTAATCATTCCGCCGCGATCGACTGCTTTCTCTTTTCAACGGACCAGCAACGATCACGATTTGTCACCCAACAGCTGGAATTTGACCATTGTCGGCCCCAGACAGCGGTCATCCCCGTAGGGAGTCTGGCGACGCTTCGCCATCCGCGGGGGTCCCGGCGCCCGTTTTCCCTGATTACCGCTTCCCGGTTGGCACCGGAAAAACACCTGGACTGGCTGATCCAGGCGGTGGTGTTAGCGCGACGGGCTCACGCTTGATATCTATGGTGAGGGAGCTGGGCAAGCCAAGCTCGCTAGTCAGATTGAAGCGGCGGGGGCGAGCGATTATATTCACTTGAAGGGCCAGCAGGACTTGACGACGGTCTACACCATGTACGCCGCCTACGCGTCGGCCTCGACGGGGGAGGGATTTGGCCTCAGCCTGCTGGAAGCAATCGGTTCTGGCCTGCCAGTCGTGGGCTTCGATGTGCCATATGGGAACCAGACGCTGGTTGATGATGGTCAGAATGGCTATCTGATTCCGTACACCGCGACATGGTCGGCCCAGGAGAAAGTCCAAAAACTGGCGCAGGGAATTATTCGGCTCTTCCAGCGGGACTCACTAGCGGCTTTTAGGCAGCATTCCTACCAGTTGGCGACCCCTTATCTGGACCAAAATGTCGCCCGGCAATGGCAGCAATTCTTAGGAGGGTTGGATGATGATTAACTTATTTGAACGATTTGATCAGCGGTCGGCGGATCTCTGGCATTCCCAACAGACCGCAGGCATTGAACTGCCCACCGTTGTGATGAATGATGACGGCTTCTTGCCGCCGGAAGTGGCTTCACCCCAGCAGACCTTTGGCCACTTTGACCAGGGTCGTCCGGGAATGTATTTTGACCGTCTGCCGGTGCCGCGTTTTTGGCGGATTGTTGGTGATCAGAACGCTGCTGGGATCTATCAGGAGAGTGTTAAACGGGCCAACATCGAATACCTTCACCGCGACAACCGGCGCCTCGTCAAGGCGGTTCAGTGGCTTGACTCCGCCGGCGGCTTTCAATGGGTTGACCACTACAATCAATATGGCTATCGCTGCGCGCAGACCATCTATGACCATGGCCAGCCGGTCCTGAAGAAGTACTTCACCGCCACTGGCCACCAATATGCCTTCCAGAACCTAATTACTGGCAGCCTGATCTTGGATGTCGATGGACAACGCTACTGTTTTAACTGCCGGAATGACTTTTGGCATTTCTATCTTGCCAGGCAGCGGTATCGACTTGATCGGGTGCTCTATAACACCCTGAATGAGCCCTACCAACTATCGATGAGCCTTACTGATCGTGGGGCGGACACCCTGTTTTGGCAAGAACCACTGACGGGCGGCCTGCCAGCCAATATGCAGGCCTTGATGAATAAACCGACCCGGACGAAGCACATTATTTTCCAGCGTTACCAAGATTGGCAACAGTATTCTCCCCAGCTGACCAGTGACCAGGTTGACTTTGCCTACCTGGGGCTGATCTACCCGACCATCCGGGAGAACCAGTGCCGACCGCGGGTGTTGATCGTAACGAATTCCGATCAGGTTGAACAACTGCCGTCAATTCTCGATGCCTTACCAGATGTGCACTTTGACATCATGGCGATGACGGCCATGTCGGCTAAGTTGTTGGCCGTTCGCCGCTTCGCCAACGTGGCCCTCACGCCCAACGCTAGCCCTGCCCAGATTAAAGCCGCCCTGGCAAATGACGACATCCTGCTGGATATCAACGCTGGGGATGAGGTTCTCGGGGTTGTCCGGCAGGCCTTTGAGCAGAATATGCTGATTATGGGATTTACGGCAACCCTTCACCAACCCCAATACGTCACTCCAGAAAATGTATTTCCAAAAGAAGAGGATCAGAGGCTGATTCACCGGGTGCAAGTGGCCTTAGCCGATCGTTCGACCATGCGCAAGCTAGTTCGACAGCAGCGGACAACAGCCGGAATGGTGACGGCAGCTGATTATCGGCGGGTGTTTAGCCACCTGGCTGATGCATAAATAAACCAGGTGTTCGCTATACTAATGGGGAAAATAATGGTACAGTTAACATTGTATGTTTAACTAAAATATTAATTTTTGTATAAAATCATTCTTAGGAAGGAAGTTTTGCTTATGGTAAAACGATCACACCATCGTTCAGCGGTCCGCAACGTGCTGGCCGGGACCATCGGAACCTTAGGGGCATTGGCAGTATCCACCCAGGTTGCTAGTGCTAACCACGTTATTGTTAAGGCCGGGGACACCGTTTGGAACATTGCTCAACAGCACCAAACCAGTGTTGCTGCCCTGGAGAATGCTAACGCCAACGCCATTAAGAAGGTCAGCGACAGTGTTGACCTGATCTATGCGGGCCAACAGCTGACCCTGCCTGGTGAGGATACCACGACCATGCAGGTGGACCAGAACGGGCGTTATACCGTCAAGCCTGGTGATACCTTAAGCAAAATTGCCCAACACTTCCACGTTTCCGTGGCTACCCTGATGGCCTGGAACGGCTTAACCAGTGACCAGCTCTACATTGGTCAACAACTGTTTGTCAATGGCCAGGCGGTCACGACGACCACGACCGCTCCGGTTGCTAACCAAGCGGTTGTGACGAGTGCGGCCCCGGTTGCTAGTGTGGCCCCGGCAGCCAGTCAAGAAGCGGCTCCGGTTGAGACCTCAACTTCCACGCCAGTTCAATCGGCGAGTGCCGACCAACAACAGGTGGTCAGTGCGACTGCTAGTGTGGCCAACGTCACCAGTGCAGAGGCTACCAGCACGGCCACGAGTGCCACGGCGACTAGCACGGCGGTAACCAGTACCGCTGATCAGACGGCTACGAACACCACCACGGTAGCAAGCAGTGACCCAGCGAGCGTGGCTACTGCTACCAACACAGCAGCCACCAGCACCGCTGATAGTACGACCGATGTTACTAGCACCACGTCTACCAACACGTCATCTGCGACGACCACGGTTGCTAGCGCCAGTGCCACTGATCGGATGGCCTTAGCTGCCGCCACGAACAGTAGTGCTAGTGCGGCTCCGGTTGCTACCAGCCAGACTAGTGCGGTGGCTACCGGAGCCGTCTCAGCCGCACCAGTTTCAACGGCAACCTCCGTGGCCACGGCTTCCAGTGCACCGGTATCAACGAATGCATCGGTAACGACCACGGCCACGAGTGCCTCTGCGACGCCACAACCGGCTGCCTCCCAGGCGCCAGTTAGCGCTGTCCAGTCGGCTACTTCCCAGGCCCCGGTTAGCGCTGTCCAGTCGGCCACTCCACAGTCAGCCAGTCAGGCTCCTGCCCAGACGAGTCAGGCCGCAACCCCCGTTTCTGCTCAACCACAAAGTAACGGCAGTCAGAACCTCAATTCCGGTTCCGTGGTCAGCCTGGCAGTTAAGATTGCCAACTCCAACAGCGTTCCTTACGTTTGGGGTGGTTCTTCACTGAACGGGATGGATTGCTCTGGTCTGGTTGATTACGTCTATGCCCATGCCGAGGGTAAGCAGTTACCACACAACACGGTGGCTTTGGAGAGTTGCGTCAACCAGCATGCCGTTAGTCAGGCCCAAGCCGGGGACATCCTTTTCTGGGGTCAGCACGGGTCAACCTACCACTGTGCTATCTACACCGGTAACAACCAGTTCGTTGCGGCGGCTAAGCCCGGGACCAACGTGGCTTCCTACACGATCAGTCCATACTTCGAGCCCAGCTTTGCCGGAACGGTTAAATAACATTAGAAAATTTTCACCATAAAGTAACAGAAGTGTAACTTCGCAGGGGTTAACTTTTTCGATCAAGCGTGATATTTTGTTTATATGCAATTTGTTGATTGCTTTAAATATTTACTAACTGAAAATTGGGAGTGTTTAAAGTGAGTAATAAACATGAGATCGAAGAAGAATTGAACCAGGCTCAGGCACGGCTTGACGCCCTCTGCCAGAATGAGGGGACGGTCGATGACCACAGTGGTCAGACGGTGACCGTCCAACCAACCAACGGTGAAGAGATGCAATCATTGCGTGAGGAGTGCAGTAACCTGCAGATCATCCTCGAGGCAATGGAAGCATCTGAAGATTAATAAAAAAGCATTTGGATTTGAAGTCCAAATGCTTTTTTTGAAAGTAGGCAAGAAAATACGTTCTTTTAAGGACGCGTTTCCTTGCTTATTTTCTTAATTGTTTAGTGCTTGTTGATAGAACGGGTAGCTGGCGGTAGAGATCAGTAGGTCCATGAACTGGTTGCCGATCTGTTCACCATCCACCTGACCGAATTCCAGTGAGGTGGTCGTGCAGTGGAAGTCCTGCCCATGGTAGTGGGTGGCAAAATGGGAATCAGCCAGCTTGCCGTGGATGAACCGCCAAACCTGCCAGAAGGTGATCAGCCAGTTTTTACGTTCGGCCACGACGAGGTCCAGTGAGGACTCGGTCAGCTTAGCGGTCGGGGCGACCTGCAAGTGGCCACTCATGTATGGATGGTTGGCCACGATCACGATGTAGGCCTTCTTGAAGAATTCCCGGCTGCTCTGCCGCTGGACCATCAGGTTGAATGGCTGCAGGTCGTAGAGGACACTGAGGGCGTGACGGAGGTAGCCGAAACGTGAGAGGGGCCGCCGGCGCTTGCGCCGCCCGTTGGCCTGGCTGATGACCGCGGCATCAAAGCCGATGCCCAGATTGTTGAGGAAGTAGTGGTCCTGCTCCTTGATGGCATCATGGTAGTGCCCGATGTTGATGCGCTGTGCATGGTCAGCGGTCAGAATCTGCTGGAGGGCCTTGAGGGGGTCCAATGAGATTCCGTACCCCTTGGCAAAGTCATTGTTGATGCCGATGGGGATATAGGCCAGGGGGAGCTGTGCGGTGTAACTGGGGGCCGCCTTGATCAGGCCGTTCAACACGTCATGCAGGGTCCCGTCGCCACCGACGACGATCACCGTCAATGGCTCGTCCGCATTTTGCCGGTGAATCCGACTGGCAAAATATTCGGCATCTCCGGCTCCCTTGGTCAGCTGGTAGCGGTAGCTGATGTTTTCCTGATCAAGCTGCCCCTTGATGGCCTGCCAGGCGTGCTTAGCCTCGCCGTTACCGGCCAGGGGGTTAATGATGATTGAGTAATGCATTGCTGTTCTTCCTTTGTTTGAAGCTAAAATTAAACAAAGAGGGTTGCGGCAAACGAGTTGCCGCAACCCCCATCAACGCCATTAATCAAATGTCGTAATCTTAAAGTTAGGATTTTGCTTTTCGTAAGCGAGGGCCTTGTCATCAAGCTGTTCAACGTACTCGATGCTGTAATCGGTGTTGTGCTCAACCATCAGCAGTGCTTCGGCTTCTGAATCAGCCTCGATGTACAGGGATTGAGTATTTTCACGGACCGGCCGCTTAGTTTTATCCGGTTGGTAGTATACCTTAAAAGTCATACTGTAAAAACTCCTTAATTAAAGATATTGTTTACTGTAATTACTCTATCCATTTTAGCACAACTAATCAATGCTGTCCTAGAATTTACCGACATGGTATTATTAAGTCAAGTAATAAAATTAAGTGGGGCGATACTATGCGACTATTTTGGGTATGTCTGATTGCCATCATCATCGTGATTGGCTTGTATGTGGCGGTTCACCGGATCTTGATCAACCGGGCGACGATCATGCTCCGTAACCGGGCCCAACAGACAACCGATGCGGCGGTTAACGCCAGTCTGCAGCAGCTTTTGGGATGGGGACAGACATTGAGTTCCCAACTGGTGGCCGATGTCTGGGGCAAGGGCGTGCTGGCCTTTGAATACCATTTTGACAGTAAGCAGGCCAACCAACAATTCAACCGCGATGAACTCAACCGGGCCCTAGCCAGCTATGCTGATGAACACGACCTGACGGCGGTGCGGTCTGGGAAGCCCGTCTTCGTGGTGACCGATTGGTGGCAGTACGAGGGGATTCTCCACATTGACGTGGCCTACCTGTTGAACGAGTCGACGGTTGAATACGTCAGTGACCTGAAGCGGCTCGACCATCATCACGACAATAAATAAAAAGAGCAGCCATTGTGGCTGCTCTTTTTATTAGCTGCTTTAGCTGATCATGATCGTGCCTTCTGGGGCCTCAAATGGGTGTTCCTTATTGATGTGGTCGTAGAACAGTACCCCGTGCAGGTGGTCGATCTCGTGTTGGCAGACGATTGCCGGGTAGTTCTTCAGGCGAACCTGGTGCTTCTCGCCCTTGACGTCCTGGTAGCGCAGGGTGATCCGGTCGTGCCGTGGCACGTAACCGGGCACGTCCTTGTCGACGGACAGGCAGCCTTCACCCTCCGTCAGCGCACCGTACTGGACGGACTCGCTGACGATCACCGGGTTGATGATGACGTCCTTGAACAGGGGCTCGGCATCTTCGTCGTCACTGTCCAACGGTGGGACCAGGACGGCGGCCATCTGCTTGGAGACCCCAACTTGTGGGGCGGCTAGGCCAACCCCGGCCCGGAGCTTGTACTTTTCACACAGTTCCGGATCCTGGCTGACCTCCAGGTATTCCATCATTTTTTTTGCTAATTCTTGATCCTCTTTTGAGAGGGGAAACTCAACTTTTGCAGCTCGCTTTCTTAAAACGGGATTGCCGTCGCGAGTAATGTCCTTCATAAGGTACAAGGATATTCGCCTCCAAAATTTGCTCTATCTTATTAATTCTATCATACTTACCAAAAATAGCTAATTAAATAAACCATATTCGTAAAAAAATACGCTAATCTTTAAAATAACCTTTTCACAAGCACTTTTTAGTCATTTTTTCGGTAAAAAGTATATGAAAGCGCTTGTTTTGTGGTAAAAAACGGTTATACTAGAAAATGTAAGTAGGCAATCGCTTACATGATGTTAATTGGATTTGGAAAGGGATGTTTTATAATGGCCAATGCTGTTGACTTTGCAAAGATTAAAGCCGATGAAGGCGCTGCATACGCAAAGCCTGTTCAAATTCTTGATAATGATGGGAACGTCGTTAACAAGGAATTAATGGCTAATTTCACTGATGACCAATTAGTAGACTTAATGAAGAAAATGGTTTGGGAACGTGCACTGCACGAACAAACGATGAGCTTCTCACAACAAGGTCGTTTAGGTTTCTACGCTCCAACCTGGGGTGAGGAAGCCTCCGAAATGGGTACGGCATCAGCATTCAAGAAGCAGGACTTCCTTTGCCCTGCCTACCGTGACTTACCACAACTGATTCAACACGGTGCTACTGTTGCTCAAATGTACCTGTGGTCCAAGGGTCACCTCAAGGGTAACCTGTTCGAAGCTCGTGCTCTTCGTCCACAAATTATCATTGGTGCCCAAATGGTTGAAATGGCCGGTGCCGCTCTTGGTATCAAGAAGAACGGTGAAAAGGATACCGTTGCTTATGCCTACACTGGTGAAGGTGGTTCTTCACAGGGTGACACTTACGAAGGTATGAACTTCGCCGGCGCATTCCAAGCACCTGCCGTATTCATCATCCAAAATAACGGTTGGGCAATTTCTTACCCACGTAAGCTTCAAACCGAAGCACAAACTATTGCTCAAAAGGGTGTTGCTGCTGGTATCCCAGGCGTTCAAGTCGACGGGATGGATGTACTGGCATGTTACGAAGTTGCTAAGGAAGCACGTGAATTCGCTGCTGCCGGCAACGGTCCAGTTCTGATTGAAACCTTAACTTACCGGTTCGGTGCCCACAGTTCTGCTGGTGACGACCCTAGTCGGTACCGTACCAAGGAAGAAGAAAAGCCTTGGTTCGACAAGGACCCACTGATTCGGCTTCGTAAGTACTTAACTAAGAAGGGCCTCTGGTCTGAAGACGAAGAAAAGAAGTACGCCGAAGAATGCAAGGACGACTTCAAGAAGGCTATCAAGGAAGCTGACTCTGTTGAACCAGAAAAGGTTTCTGACATGCTGAAGCGGACCTTCGAAGTACCAACCCCAGATATTAAGGAACAAATCAAAGAGTACGAAGCAAAGGAGTCGAAGTAATCATGGCTAAAAAGACATATATCAAAGCTATTACTGAAGGTATTGACATTGCTTTGGCTGAAGATCCAAAGACCTTGGTCTTCGGTGAAGATGTCGGTAAAAACGGTGGTGTCTTCCGTGCTACTAATGGCTTACAAACGAAGTATGGCAAGGATCGTGTATTCAGTACCCCACTTGCTGAATCAGGTATTTTAGGGATGTCAATTGGTCTGGCTGCTACTGGCTGGCGTCCAGTTCCAGAAATTCAGTTCATGGGCTTCACCTTTGAAGCAATGGACTCCATTGCCGGACAGATGTCACGTGTTCGTTTCCAATACAACGGCACCAAGAACATGCCAATCACCATCCGGACTCCTTACGGTGGTGGTACTCACACCGCTGAACTCCACGGGGACGACCTTGAAAACTTCTTCGTTGGTATCCCAGGACTCCGGGTTGTTACCCCAAGTTCCGCTTACGATGCCAAGGGTCTGGTAATTTCCGCTATCGAAAACAACGACCCAGTTCTCTTCCTCGAAAACCTTCGTCTCTACCGTTCTGTTAAGGGCGAAGTTCCTGACGACAAGTACACTGTTCCGTTGGACAAGGCTAATGTTGTTCAAGAAGGGAACGACGTTACGATCGTTACCTACGGTGGGATGGTTCCAGAAGCTGTTAAGGCTGCTAAGAAGCTGGCTAAGGACAACATCTCCGCTGAAGTTATCGACCTTCGTTCACTCTACCCACTTGACACTGACACCATCTTTGAATCTGTAAAGAAGACGCACCACGTTGTTGTCGTTCAAGAATCACAAAAGATGGCCGGTGTTGGTGCCCAAGTTGCTTCCGCAATTTCCGAAGGTGCCATCATGTACCTGGATGCTCCAATCACCCGGGTTGCCGCACCTAACTCTGTCTACCCATTCCCAATGGCAGAAGACGTATGGCTTCCACGTGAAAAGGAAATCGAAGACGCAGCTCGTCAAGTAGTTAACTATTAATCACAGCCAACCGCTACGATTAATTAGAAAGGAAGTTAAATAAATATGGCTTACAAATTCAGACTACCTGAAATGGGTGAAGGCCTTACCGAAGGTGACATCGCTTCATTCCTGGTTAAGGAAGGCGACCAAATCAAGGCCGATGATCCATTAGTAGAAATTCAAACCGATAAATCAACCACCCAATTGGTATCACCAGTTGACGGGACCGTTACTAAGCTGGATGCTAAGGAAGACGATCACGTTGAAAAGGGTGACGACCTGGTTGAAATCGATGATGGCAAGGACGGTGTAAGCACCAACGTTGAAGCCGAAGATGATGACGACGCCGGTGATGACTCCGCTGATGAAGCACCAGCTGAAGAAGAATCTGCTGCTCCAGCTGAGAGTGCCGCTCCAGCAAAGCCAGCTGCTCCTGCCAAGGGTGGCGTTGCTCCACTGGCTGAACCAAACAAGCTGGTTATGGCGATGCCATCAGTTCGTCAATACGCTCGTGACAAGGGCGTTGACATCTCCTTGGTACAACCAAGTGGTAACCACGGTCAAGTACTGAAGGAAGATATCGACAACTTCAACGGTGCTGCTGCTAGTGCTCCAGCTGCCGGTGCTGCAACTGCTGAAGCTGCTCCTAAGGCTGGTAACACGATCAAGCCTTGCACCGGTGCCGGTGAGGATGCTGAAACTCGTGAACCACTGTCCAGCATGCGGAAGATCATTGCTAAGAACATGCGTGACTCTGCAGACATCAGTCCAATGGTTACGATCTTTGCTAACGCCGAAGTATCCAAGATCATGGCTAACCGGAAGAAGTACAAGCCAGTTGCTGCTGACCAGGGTATTCACTTGACCTTCCTGCCTTACGTTGTTAAGGCTGTCGTTGCCATGATGAAGAAGTACCCAGAATTCAACAGTTCAATTGATGACAGCACTCAAGAATTAGTTCAAAAGCACTACTACAACATTGGTATTGCTACGAGCACTGACCACGGTCTGTACGACCCGAACATCAAGAATGCTGACTCCAAGAGCATGTTTGAAATTGCTAAGGAAATCTCCGACAACGCACAAGCTGCCGAAGACAACAAGCTTAGCCCAGAAAGCATGGATTACGGCTGCATTACCATCTCCAACATTGGTTCCATGCGTGGTGGCTGGTTCACGCCAATCATCAACCAACCAGAAGTTGCTATTCTCGGGATGGGTACCATTGCTACTGAACCAGTTGTTAATGCTGAAGGCGAAATCGTTGTTGGCCACAACATGAAGTTATCACTGACTGTTGATCACCGTCTGATTGATGGTGCCTTAGCTACTGAAGCTTTGAACTACCTGAAGAAGCTTCTTGAAGATCCTGAATTGTTAATGATGGAGGGCTAATTAAATATGGCTGATGTTGAACAAAAAGATACGGTTATCATCGGAGGGGGCCCTGGTGGTTACGTTGCCGCCATCCGTGCCTCTGAATTAGGACAAAAGGTTACCCTGATTGAAAAGGGCGACCCAGGTTTAGGTGGTGTCTGCCTGAACGTCGGTTGTGTGCCTTCCAAGGCCTTAATTGCGGCTGGTCACCGGCTTCGTGAAGCCCGTGACGCTTCAACCTACGGTATTTCCAAGACCGACGCAACGATCGACTTCAAGAAGACTCAAGACTGGAAGCAACACAAGGTTGTTGACCGGATGACCCGTGGTGTCAAGATGCTGCTCAAGAAGCACAAGGTTGAAATCATCAACGGGGTTGCCATGATGGACAACGATCACCAACTGCGGGTTCTGAAGTCAGGTCCAAAGCAATTCATGGACTTTGACGGTGGTAAGAAGATTGCCTGGAAGAACCTGATTCTGGCAACTGGTTCACGTCCAGTTGAAATCCCTAACTTCAAGTTTGAAGGACGGGTTATTGACTCAACTGGTGGCCTGAACCTGCCAGAAATCCCTAAGGAATTGGTTGTCATCGGTGGTGGTTACATCGGGACTGAATTGGCTGGCGCTTACGCTGACCTTGGTTCACACGTAACGATCATCGAAGGTACCGACAGCATCCTTGGTGGCTTCGACAAGGATATGGTCAGCGTTGTTGTCAAGAACCTGAAGAAGAAGGGCATTGACATCATCACCAAGGCCATGGCCAAGAACTCCACTCAAGACGACTCATCCGTTACGGTTACCTACGAAGTTGATGGCAAGGAAAACAGTATCAAGGCAGATTACTGCATGGTTTCTGTTGGTCGGAAGCCAAATACTGATAACTTTGCCCTTGATATGACGAGTGTTAAGCTCAACGATCACCATCAAGTGATCGTCGATAAGCAGGGTCGGACTAACGTACCAGGCATCTGGGCAATTGGTGACATTGTTCCAGGTCCTGCCCTGGCCCACAAGGCCTTCTTTGAAGGTAAGACTGCTGCTGGAGCGATTGCCGGTAAGAACACCGCCAATGATTGGGTAGGGGTACCTGCCGTCTGCTTCGCTGACCCTGAATTGGCTCAAGTCGGCATGACTGCTGATGAGGCCAAGAAGAAGGGAATCGAGGTTGCTACCGCTAAGTTCCCATTTGCTGGGAATGCCCGTGCGGTATCACTCGACCAGCCTGAAGGGTTCGTTCGTTTCACCTACACCAAGGACAAGAAGAACGTTGTTGGTGCTGAGGTTGTTGGGCCAGAAGCAAGTACGCTGGCTGGTGAATTGTCATTAATCGTCAACTGCGGTATGAATGTTGAGGATGTTTCCTTAACCATTCACCCACACCCAACCCTTAATGAACCAATTCAAGAAGCCGCTGACATTGCAATGGGCTTCCCAACTCACATTTAATTAAGTTACTAACATCTTAATCAAATCCAAAGTACGTTGTCATAATCGACAACGTATTTTTGGTTTTAAAGGTAACGCTTGCCTAGCGGGAATTGTATAATAGGAATAAAGTACTGAAGAGGAGTGGTCATATGCAAAGCCAAAATTACTCTTACCCGTTGAACCCTAGTTGGTCAACTGCCGAGATGGAGACCGTGATTGCGATGCTCCGGGCAGTTGAGGATGCTTACGAGGTCGGGATCAATCGAGCGGAACTGTTGAAACGTTACCGGGCCTTCAAGCAGATTGTCAACTCCAAAGCCGAGGAGAAGCAGATTGGTCGGGACTTCGAACGTAATTCCGGCTACGTTCTCTATCAGGTGGTCAAGGCCGCCCAGGACAGTGACGCCAAGAAGATTAAGATGGCTGGCGATCGCTGATGCTAGAAGAGATTGACTTACAAGTACAACGGCTGCTGCGTCGTGTTAATCAGCAGACCCTCCGCCATCTGGATGGTTCTTACCAGGTGGCCACCAAGAGCAGTTATAGTGACCTGGTGACCACCATTGACCGGCAAAATGAGCAGGAAATTGACCACCAGCTCCGGGTGATTGACCCCGGCTGTCGGATCCTGAGTGAGGAGGGGTACGGTGACCGCCAACTTGATGACCTGGCAGGGCACGTCTGGATCGTCGACCCCCTAGATGGGACCCTCAACTTTGTCAAGCAGCACGACCACTTTGGGATCATGCTGGCCCTCTACGTTGATGGCCACCCGACCCTCGGCTATATCATGGACGCCGTCAACCAGGCGCTCTACCATGGTGGTAATGGCTGGGGAGTCTTTAAGGGTGATCACCGCCTGACGCCACCGGCTAATACCGACCTCCACGATAGCCTTGTTGCCATCAGCTCTTCGCTGGTCCTCGATGACGTGGCCAACCTAACCCAGGTAGCCCGGCAGGCAAGCGGCCTCCGGATGTACGGTAGTGCGGCAATGGAGATGATCGGCGTCCTGAGTGGTGAACTGGGGGCCTACATTTCACACCTGCGTCCGTGGGACCTGGCCGCGGGGCGGGTGCTGGCCGAAGAATTGGGATTGACCGTTAAATCAATTGACGCCGACGGAATAAGTGTGCTATCATCTAATCTTGTATTAGTAGCAACGAAGCGCGCGGGCCAGGACATCCTGGAGCTCACCGATTAGTTGTCGAAGCTGTGACCGGATTGTCACAGTTTTTTTATGAAATCAGTCGCTAACCAGTGTATACTAGTTAAGATGAACAGATTGAAACGAAAGGAAGAATTACGCTTTGAAAACTCGTGAGGACATTCGTAACATTGCGATTATTGCCCACGTTGACCACGGTAAGACTACCCTGGTTAACGAAATGTTGAAGCAATCAGATACTTTACCAGAACACTTCAGCATCCAAGACCGGGCCATGGATACCAACGCCATTGAACGGGAACGTGGGATCACTATCCTGTCCAAGAACACGGCCGTTAAGTACGGCAAGTACCAAATCAACATCCTGGATACCCCAGGACACGCCGACTTCGGTGGTGAAGTTGAACGGGTTATGAAGATGGTTGACGGGGTCCTGCTGGTTGTTGATGCCTTTGAAGGGACCATGCCACAGACCCGCTTCGTGCTGAAGAAGGCCCTGGAACAACACCTGACCCCAATCGTGGTCATCAACAAGGTTGACCGGAAGGGTGCTCGTCCGGAAGAAGTTGTCGACGAAGTATTGGACCTCTTCATCGAACTGGGTGCTGACGAAGACCAACTGGACTTCCCAGTGGTTTACACCTCAGCCATGAACGGGACTTCCAGTTACGATTCTGACATTTCTACTCAGGAACACACGATGAAGCCACTGTTCGACACCATTATCAAGACTATTCCGGCACCAGTTGACAACTCTGATGAACCACTCCAGTTCCAAGTTGCCATCCTCGACTACAACGATTTCGTTGGCCGGATCGGGATTGGTCGGGTCTTCCGTGGTAAGATCAAGGTCGGCGATAACGTTACCCTGATGAAGCTGGACGGGACCAAGAAGAACTTCCGGGTTACCAAGCTATTTGGTTTCTTCGGTCTGAAGCGGTTGGAAATCAAGGAAGCCAAGGCTGGTGACCTGATCGCCGTCTCTGGGATGGAAGACATCAACGTCGGTGAAACGGTTACCGACCCTGACCACCCAGAAGCCCTGACCCCACTGCGGATTGATCCACCGACGCTGCGGATGACTTTCCGGACCAACGATTCACCATTTGCTGGTCGGGAAGGTAAGTTCGTGACGGCCCGTCAACTGGAAGACCGGCTGAAGCGTGAAATGCAGACTGACGTTTCCCTCAAGGTTGACGACACGGATGACCCTGGTGCATGGACCGTTTCCGGTCGTGGTGAACTCCACCTGTCCATCCTGATCGAAACCCTGCGGCGTGAAGGTTACGAATTGTCCGTATCACGGCCAGAAGTTATCTACCGTGAAATCGATGGAACGATGTGCGAACCATTTGAAGAGGTGCAAATCGATACGCCTGATGAATACACCGGTGCCGTTATCGACAGCCTCTCCAAGCGGAAGGGTGAGATGAAGAACATGGAGCCTGGTGAAAACGGCCAGACCCGGTTGATCTTCCTCGCACCATCACGTGGTTTGATTGGTTACTCCACTGAGTTCATGACCCAGACCCGTGGTTACGGGATCATGAGCCACACCTTCGAGAAGTACGCTCCAGTGATCAAGAACTGGAACCCAGGCCGTCAAAAGGGTACCCTGGTTTCCATGAATGCTGGTAAGGCCACTACCTACGCCATGATGGGGATTGAAAGTCGTGGTCAACTCCTGATTGACCCAGGTACGGAAGTTTACGAAGGGATGATCGTTGGTGAAAACAGCCGTGAAAACGACATCACGGTTAATATCACCAAGGGTAAGAACCTGACCAACGTCCGAGCGGCTGGTTCTGATGAAATGGCCCACATTAAGACGCCGACCCACTTATCCCTTGAAGAATCACTCGAATTCCTGAACGAAGACGAGTACTGTGAAGTTACGCCAGAAAACATCCGGCTGCGTAAGAAGATCCTGAACACGAATGCTCGTGAAAAGGAAGCTAAGCGCCGTCGTGCTGCTTCCCGTAAGTAAACAAGTTTAAGAAAACCCGAAAGGCATTGCGATGCCTTTCGGGTTTTTGTCATTATGATGCTATAATGATGAAGATACTTTTAGTTTGAGCAGGTGTAACTTCGTGAAAAAGATTAAGCTCCGGCCCCATCGTGGGCTGGCCACAATTAAACAAAACTTTCATTTCTGGGACTATTATCTGATGGTGCCCTACCTGATCCTCTGCCTGATCGGAATCGTGATGGTCTACTCATCGAGTGCCGCAATCGAGATGCAAAACGGTGGGACCCCCCAGGCCTACCTGGTCAAGCAGAGCATTTATGTTGTCATGGGGATCATGGTCCTCCTGTTCTGTGCCAATTACCCGTTGGAGCACTACCGACGACGGCGTTTTCTTGAATACTCGACGATCGGGATGGGGCTCCTGCTGGGCGTGGTCCTGGTCGTTGGTAAGGCGGTCAACGGGGCCAAGGGGTGGCTGAATCTGGGTCCCATCAATATCCAGCCGGTGGAGTTCTGTAAGCTCTACTTCATTCTCTACCTGGCTGACCGGATGGCTCGGGCCCGGCAGAAGGGACAGCACTTTCTGCTCTCCAAGTCGTCCCACGGACCGCTGCTGCTTGCCTTTGTCTACCTTGGCCTGATCTTTATCCAGCCAGATACGGGGGGCTTTGCCATCAACTTCTGCATTATTGCCGTGATGATTCTCGCCTGCGATATTCGCTGGGGGAAGGCGATTACGGCGGTGATCGGTTTCCCGATGTTGATCTACTTTGGCCTTCAGCTGGCCATCATCAACGGGTGGGTACACGGTGGCTACCGGATGCAGCGTTTTATTGCCTTCATGAACCCGTTCGGCAACGCCAGCGGGTCCGGTAGCCAGCTGGTCAACTCTTACTACGCCATCAGCAACGGCGGTATTTTCGGCGTCGGCCTGGGGAACAGTGTCCAAAAGATGGGTTACCTTCCCGAGCCCAACACCGACTTCATCATGGCGATCACCAGCGAGGAACTCGGTCTGGTCGGCGTGACAGTGATTCTGGTTCTCCTGCTGGTGCTGATCTGTCGAATGATCCAGCTGGGGGTCAAGAGCGACTCCCTGTATCAGAGCCTGATCTGCTATGGGTCAGCGACCTTCTTTACGATTGAAACCTTCTTCAATATTGGTGGGGTCCTGGGCCTGCTGCCGATTACCGGGGTGACCTTCCCCTTCATCAGTTATGGGGGGTCCAGTATGCTGGTGCTCTCGGCAACGGTGGGCATCATCATTAACATCAGTATTCGCCAGAACAAGGCCCAGCTGGAAGTTGGCGAACCATTTTTTGAAAACGGGCAAGGAAACACGTTCTTTTAAGGCCGTGATGAATTGTCCTTTTTTGGTTTTACAGCGAACATATGTTTGAAAAGATGATATAATATGTTTAACGGAAGGATTAGCGTTAGGATATTAATTAGCTTTGTTAACTGACCGACGATGAAGGAATGGTGGTAGAAATCGTGCAGGTTATAAAAGGTATCAAGCTCCGTCTATATCCCAATGCTCAGCAGAGGGAACAATTATGGCAGATGTTTGGTAATGATCGCTTTGTTTGGAACCAAATGATGGCGATGGCGAAGGAACGTTATCAAAACAATCCCAGCAGTCACTTTGTCAATGAATACAGCATGAATTATCTTCTGAAAAGGCTCAAGCAGGAATATCCATTTCTTAGAGTTAGTGACTCAACTAGTTTTCTGATGGTTAATCATAACCTTGCCCAAGCCTTTAAGATGCTTTTCAAGCACCAGGGCGGTTACCCACGGTTTAAATCGCGTCGTGCCATTCGGCAAGCTTATACTGGCCGTTCAATTTGTCAGGTGCTTGCTAAGCGGCGGGTAAGATTGCCTAAACTGGGCAGTATCCGGACCAGCAAAACAACCCGGTTAGCTAATGGCAAAATCAAGTGCTATACGGTTCGCTTTGAGTCAACTGGCCGCTACTATCTGTCATTACAGGTGGTAGTTGAGGCTCCTGAATATCTAAGCAAGACAGGAAAAGCGGTCGGGATTGATGTGGGCATTGCTGATCTAGTCATTAGTTCTGATGGGATTAAGTACGGAACCTTTAATGCTAAATGGGCGGAAAAGCAAGCAACAAAGTGGCAAAGTAAGTATGCCAAACGGAAACATCAAGCTCTGGTTGCCGTCCGTCAATGGAACTATAACCACAAAACGGTGAAGACGGAATTAGATGATTATAAAAACTGGCAACGGGCCCAACAACAGAAGGCCCGCTACCAAGCCAAGATAGCGAACCAAAGAAAAGATTATTTGCATAAATTAACAACGGTCTTAGTTAAGCAGTACGACCTGATCGTCATTGAAGATTTGAAAGCCAAGCATCTTCAGAAAAATCATTGCCTAGCTAAAGCCATTGCGAATGCCAGCTGGTATCAGTTCCGGACCATGCTGGCATATAAGTGTGCCTGGTATGGTAAACGCTTAGTGGTGGTTAAGCCAAACTATACTAGTCAGATTTGTAGTCACTGTGGTTACCATAGTGGCCCTAAGCCACTTAATATTCGTAAATGGACGTGCCCAAACTGTGGTGCCCATCACGATCGGGATATTAATGCGGCAGTTAATATCTTGCGTAAAGGATTGAAAGCCGTGGGCTAGGGACTAGCCATGGTAAAAGAGTGGGGTTCCGTAAGTTAGGTATCCTGAATACAGGTGTAACATCCTAAATACTACCCCATGTTCCCAGAAGCTCGGTCATTGATGGCCGAGTAGTTCACATTTGGCGTGGTAGGCGGACCGCATCCCCGTAACCGTTCCGGCGATGTCATGGCTGCCGAGGATCATTGAGATAACGGCGACTCCCGCCACCCCCGTCTTCAGGGTGGCAGCGAGGTTGGCCTGGCTGATCCCGCCGATAGCCACCAGGGGATGCTGACTGGCAATGTTTAATCGGGCCAGCTCGCCGAGGCCAAGGGCCGGGTCGGCATCGGCCTTGGAGGTAGTCGGGAAGACCGGGCCGGCCCCCACGTAATCAACCGCCGCGAGTCGGTTGGCCTTGGCAATCTCGGCGGCGGTGTTGCAGGAATAACCGATCATCAGCTGACCGGCTGCCCGCCGGATGACTGTCTCGATCCGCTGGTCCTTTTGGCCGACGTGGACCCCATCGGCCCCTACCTGCAGGGCGAGTTCCTCGTCGTCATCGATGAAGTAGGGGACCCGATAGTGACGGGTGAGGTCGCGGAGCCGGGTGGCCATCTTCACCGTGGCCGCGTGGTCGAGTTGGGACCCATCCTTCTCCCGGTACTGGAAGGCGGTAACCCCCGCCGCCAGGGCGACCTCAACATCGTGGAGGAAACGATCAGGATCATTGCCGACGTCCTGGGTACCACCGACCAGGTAGACCCTAAGCATATTTGGATCAAAGCGCATCTTCGTCATCTCCCTTGATCTGGGCCCAGTGGTTGAGGGGCCCGTGGCCGTGACCAACGTTGATCCCGTCGCGAATTGTTGCCTCGACGTAGGCCTTCCCGGTCCGGATGGCCTCTTCCATCGAGTGGCCCTTGGCTAGTTCCGCCGTGATGCAGGCCGAGATGGTGTCCCCGGTTCCGTGGGTGTTGTGGGTGGCCACCCGCGGCGCCGTCAGCCAGAAATGGCGGCCGTCGGCGAGGAGGACAAAGTCGTTGGCCGCGGCCGCACTGTTGAAGTGACCGCCCTTGACGATGACGTTTTTGGCGCCCAGGGCCTGTAACCGCTTGCCGGCCGCGACCATCTCGTCTTCGGTGGTGATGGTCATCCCGGTCAGCTTTTCAGCCTCGGGGAGGTTTGGGGTGACCAGGTCGGCCAGTGGGACCAACTCGTCACGGACGACGCTGATGGCGTCCTCACTGAGCAGGGGGGCACCCCCCTTAGCGATCATCACCGGGTCGACGGTCAAGGGTCCGAAGTCATACTTCTTCAGGTTCCGGACTACGGCCCGCACGTGGTCGGCGTCCGCCAGCATCCCCGTCTTGCAGGCCCGGATGTTCAGGTCGCTGGCCAGGGAGGCAAACTGCTCGTCAACCAGCTTGATTGGCATTGGGAAGGCATCCTGGACGCCCAGGGTGTTTTGAGCGGTCACCGCCACCACTACCATCGTTGCGAAGACGTGGCGCATTTGCATGGTCTTAAAATCGGCGGCGATGCCGGCACCGCCACCACTATCGGTCCCGGCGATCGTCAGGGCCTGGGGAAAATCATTCGTCATTATTATCATCCTTTCCGTGGGCCAACTGGGCGGCGAAGCGGTCGCTGGTCAGCTGGCTGAGTTCATCAAAAAAACGGGTCTGCCAGTGCCCGAGCCCGGCGGCGTGTCGGGCGGCTACCAACCCGGCCAGACTGAAGGCCTTGGCAACCAGGGCGCTACTGGTGACGGGGTTGTCGCCGACGGCCAGGTAGGCAGCGGTGAGGCTGGAGAGCATGTCCCCGCTGCCGACGTTGACGGTCAGCATGTTGGCCCGGGTCGGGTTGGTGAAGACGTCCTGACCGTCCGTTACGACGTCGGTGGGCCCGGTGAGGAGGACGCAGGTGTGGTAAGTGTGGGCGCATCGCTTAGCCACCGTGACCGGGTCACCCTGGACATCCCCGGCATCGATCCCGTGCCCATTGGCGGTCAACCCGGCCAAAGATGCGATCTCACTGGCGTTGCCCCGGATGACGGTAAAGTAGTAGTCGGCCAACAAGCGTTTGGCGATCGTCAACCGGTAGTCACTGCTGCCGACGGCGACCGGGTCGAGGACCACTGGACACCGGCCGGCGTTGGCATCTAGGATTGCCCGGATCAGGGTCAGCTGGGCCTGGTCAATGGTACCGAGGTTGATGGTGATGGCGTCGGCCAGGCCGACCATCGCCGGGGCTTCCTCGGGGGCCTGGGACATGATCGGTGAGGCTCCGCTGGCACTCAGGGCATCGGCCACCTTGTCGGCGGTGACGTTGTTAGCGACTGTCAACACGACGGGGTTCTGGGCCCGGACCCGGTCGATCAACGGGATAGGGAGATTGGTAATTTTCATTTGGCAAACACTTCTTTCTGAAAATAAAAGCCGGCAAGCAGGTTTTCCTGCTTGCCGGCTTTTGCTGAATGCATTTTCCTACGCGAGTGCTGGCTCACAGGTTCTAGGATCCACGCTTACTGAGCGTATCTCAGTCCGGCTCACGGACACTCCTAATGCGATTGTTTAATTGCTGACCTAAGTATAACACTTATCGGTCCAAATATTTAATTAATTGGGGCAGGATGAGGTTGGTCTCCCGCTTGCCGGTCCCGTACAGCTTGACCAGCTTCTTGGTGTTACCCTCGATCCGGCTGACCTTGACCGGGTGCTGGGGGGCGATGGTGAAGAATTCCTTCTCCTTGGTGCGGCGGTTGATCTCCTCGACCTGCTGGTTATAAACCGCCGGCCGGGTGATCGCCGCCTTGACGAAGGCCGGGTAGTCCGGGTAGTAGCGGTGGAAGAGCCGGTCCAGGGCGCGACTGGTCGGCTTCTTCCGGTAGTTGATGTCCCGGGTCCGGACGATGACGATCTTCTTAAAGCCCTGTTGTTTGGCGATATCGTAGGGGATGGAGTCCGCCACCCCGCCATCCATGCAGAGTCCCCGGCTGGTGCGCTGGGGCTTGGAGATGATCGGCATCGACGAGGAGGCCTTCAGCACCCGGGTCAACTCGTCACCGACTGGGTCGGTGAAGGTGACCGCCTTACCATCGGTCAACCGCGTAGCGACCGCCGTGAAGTGGGAGGCGGATCGCCGGTAGGCCGCGTCGTTGAAGTTCAGCCACTGCCAACCATGATCTTCGAACAGGTAGTCAAGGTTGATGATACTCTGGCGGTGGAGGAGGTGGGTGATTGAGATGTAGTCGCGGTCGTGGCGGTGGTGGATGTTGATCATCGCCGGCCGCCCGTACTGCTTAGAGACAAAATTGGCCCCACACAGCGACCCGGCTGAGACCCCGATCACGCTGCGAAACTCAATGTGGTGGGCCAAGAAGGCATCGACTACGCCGGCGGTATACTGTCCCCGAAAGGCCCCGCCTTCCAGGACCAATGCTGCATCATATAACATTTGATCTTCTCCCTTGAAAGTCTTAATTAGTATTATACAATAATTGGCTGCCGGCGGGTAACAACTGATTGCGGGGCAGCGGAAAAAGACTGATAATGAGAGAAAAAGGGGTGATGAGATGAACACGAGTTTAACCGATAGCCAGCGCGTCCAGCTGGCCCAGCTGGAATACTATGACTGGCGGGTGGGCCAGGTGGTCCGCCTACCGGACAAGACGACCATCGGCACGGTAGAGCAGGTCATCAATACCCCCGATGGTTTCCGGGCAACGGTGATCAAGAGCGGCCTCCAGAAGCAGGTCATCCTCCTGCGGGGGTCCTCGGGCATTCGGCGAGGGGACCCAACCACCTGGACCAACGAGTGGCTCCGGGTGAACCTGCCGGTCGGTGATGCCATCCTTCATCAACTGCCGGACATCCCCACGGAGATGTGGACGGCCACCCACCAGGTGAACCAGCTCCTGGCGGCCAACCCGACCACTCGCTTTTACATCTATGGCCACTCCCTGGGCTCGATCAACGGGCAGTTTGCCCTGGCCAACTGCCGCTATCCCGACCGGGTGGCGGGAGCCTGGCTGTATGAGGGGCCCAACCTCTACTGGCTGTTGAATGCCCGGCAGCGGCGGATCGCGGTGAACCTGCGCTGTCAGATCTTCAACTACATTGACCCGCGGGACGTCGTGGCCCTGGGCTACCTCGATGACCAGCACACGGTGGGCTTGCTCCGGGTCATCCGGTCACCCCTGGTTAGTCCGATTAGCCAGCACATGTGGGGTGGTTATCAGTTTGACCAGGCCGGTCGCCTCCTGCTGGCGGACGAGGCCGGGCCTCACTACCGGGCCATCCTCGACCAGCACCTCTTTGACCAGGTCCACCGTCTATCACGTTGATTTATTTTGAACGTTTTAGGCCGATGAGTCCTATAATTGACTCAAGAGGTGGATAAAATGCTTTATATTGATACGAGTGCGGATGAAGATTATTTTAAGGATCCAGTGATTCCGGAGGCCCTGGCGGTTTACCTGCAGCAGGCTCCCCAGTTTCGGGGGCAGGAGTTGCTATACTTCTACCACCCGATGGGCCCGGTGGTGATCCTTGGTCATTACCAGGACGTTTACCACGAGGTGAACTTTCCCTACCTGCGTGATCACCAGATCGGCCTGGTCCGGCGCAACCCTGGTGGCGGGGCGGTCTTTGTGGACCCCGGCGACCTGACTTTCGTCTATATTGATACCGCCCCGAAGGTTAAGACGCCGAAGTTTGCCCACTATATCCAGCCGATCCTGGATGCCCTGAGGGAGTTGGGAATCGACGCCCACCAGACCGGCCGCAACGACCTGACTTATCGGGGCCAGAAGTTCTCGGGGATGGCCTTTGCCCAGATCGAGGACCGGGTGCTCTACGGCGGGACCCTGATGTTTGATGTTGACACGGCGATGGCCAACGCGGTCCTGACCCCCTCTAAGTCTAAACTGGCCGACAAGGGGATCAAGTCGGTGCGCAGCCGGGTCACCAACCTCAAACCCTTCATTAAATCAGCTGGCTTTACCCGGGATGACCTGCAGGCGTTGATCCTTAAATACGTCCGGGCTGTCAATCCCGATATCAAGACGCGCCGTCTGACCAGCGAGGAATGGACCGCAATCAAGCGCCTGGCAAGGCAGAAACTGGGGACCCACCAGTGGATCTATGGCAGCGGGCTGACGGATTATTACGTCGACGCCTACTTCCACGGGATCGGTAGTTTTGGCCTGGGCTTCAACGTCCGGGATCATGTTCTGACAGATGTTAAGGTCCACGGCGATCTGATCACGATGGATCAATCCGCCGCCGATCGCCTTGAAACACGCCTAGATGGCGCCCAGCCTGACCAAGCGCGGCTTCAGGCGGTCCTGGAGCAGGCTGGCCTCGATGCCCAGCTGACCGCCGGTGCCAGTCAGAAAATCGCCGCTAAGATCGTGAAGGCGGTGGCTGATCATGACGATTGACCAGGTCACCATCTTCCAGCTCAATTGGGGCCAGCTTGCGCCCATCTGGCACCCGGTTGTGGTGAAGCTTACGACCACGACCGGGCAGGCCGGCTGGGGTGAGGCGGGCATCGCCTATGGTACCGGGGCCACGGGGGTTGTTGCCACAATCAAGGAGTTGGCGCCCCGGGTCATCGGTCAGGACCCCTGGAATACCAACGCCATCTGGCGGAACTGCTACGAGCACACCTTCTGGGCCAAGAACCCCGGGACCGGGATGTACGCGGCCATCAGTGCCCTTGACACCGCCCTCTGGGATCTGAAGGCCCGGTTTATTCACCAGCCCCTCTATCAGCTACTGGGCGGCCGGCTCCACGACCGGCTGCCGGCCTACGCCAGTCACATCGAGTACGGGTGGGGGCCGTTTTCCCGTTGCGTGACCTCCCCGCACGACTTTGCCCGCCTGGCCAAGCGGGCGGTTGATGAGGGATACACGGCCATCAAGGTCGACCCGGTCACGCTGGAACGCGGTCATGCCGTGATCGCCAACCGCCGTCTGTTGAGTCCGGCCCAACTGGATTGCTACTACCAGCGGGTGGCGGCGATTCGGCACGCCGTCGGTCCCCGGGTCCGGATCATCATTGACTGTCACGCCAACCTGACCCGGCGTTCGGCCCAGCAGCTGATTCAGTACCTGGCCCCGCTGGGCATCGACTACTATGAAGAACTGTTGCCGACGATTGACCCCCAACAGACGGTCCAGCTGGCCCGGGCCACCGGGGCCAACCTGGCCATCGGGGAACACCTGGCTGGTCCCCAGACCTACCTGCCCCTGCTCAAGGACGTGGCGGTGGTCCAGCCCGACCTGGGTACCTGCGGAGGAATCACCGCGGCGGTTAAGATTGCGGCCCTGGCAGAATCCAATGGGGCCGGCCTCCAGCTGCATGTCTGCGGTAGCCCGATTGCTACTGCGGCGGCCCTGCAGTTTGAGGCCGCCTGTGACTGTTTCCTCATTCATGAGGAACACGAGATCAACCTCAAGGCCGCCAACTACGGTTCCGGCCACTACCACTACCAGCCACAAGACGGTCAATACACGGTCCCAAACCGCCCGGGAATCGGCCAGGAGCTGAGCAGGGCGGCCATCGAACGGGCGCGCGTAACCATTGTTAAGTAATTAAAAAGCTGCCGACGAAATTGTCGACAGCTTTTTCGTTAGTGTTGGTCGGGGTGGTCACTGATCTCCTGGAGGGCTTGGCGTTGCTGCTTCTGGTCCACGTGGGTGTAGAGGTCGGTCGCCGAGGTGCCCTTCTGCCCCAGCTGCTGGGCGACCAGGACCTGGTCCTTGGTGACGTCGTAGAGCTCCGAGGCCAGGGTGTGGCGGAGCTTGTGGGGGGTCAGGGGGTGGCCAAAGGCGGTCGAGTACTTCTTGACCATCCGCTCAATCGCGTTGGCGGTCATCCGCCGGGTCTCCCCGTGGTAGACGGTCAAGAAACAGGCGACGTCCTTCTTGACGGCGTGGTAGCGCTGGGCCCGGATCGCCAGGTAACGTTTCAGATAGGGGATGGCCCAGGGGGCAATCGGCACGGCATCGCGCTGGCCACCTTTCCGGGTGACGTCGAGCAGGAGTTGCTTGAGGTTGAGGTCGCCCAGGTTGACGTTGGCGGCCTCGGAGACCCGGACCCCGGTGCCCAGGATCAGGGTGATGATGGCGATGTCGCGCTCCCGGTTGTGCTCGAACGGCTTCCGGGCCCGTTTGTCACAGCGCTTGGGATACTCGTTTTCGATGAAGTGGATGAAGTCAAACTTCATCTGTCCCCGGTACATGTGCGAAGCCAGGGTGTGGGCCCGGTAGTTCAGGGTCTTGGTGTCGTTGAGCGAGTCGATCTTCAGCATGACATTGCGGTAGAAGTAGGGTTCCCCGTCCTTGACGTCGGCGGTGACCGTTAGGAACTTGAAGAGGGAGCGCAGGGCATTGATCGACCGGTTGATCGAGGTCGGCGAGTTTAGGTGGCCCTGGGCGTTGGTACTGTGCTTGAGCTGGTCGATGTAGAGCATGATGTCGTTGCGCCGCAGTTTGGCCAGGGCGTCGACGGGAATGCTCCGGTTGTCGTCCGCCTTGACCAGGCCACTGACCCGCAGCCAGTCAAAGAAGCGGCGGATCTCGGTCAGGTACTGGTAAGTGGTGGTGACCGCGTGGTTGGTCCCCAGGTAGTATTCATTGACGTAGTCGGGGAGCTTGGTCAACTCCTCGTTAATCAGTTTAAGATACTTGTCTGCTTCCAATTCATTCACTCCATTATTTTCGCTGTCCCTATTATACCGTATCCCGCCGGTGGGAGCGTTATCCCTGTCTTATACGACAAAAGTGGTATAATAAGGGACAATTAACTAAACGAGGGGGAGCTTCGATATGCGAATGGAGAAGAATAAGGCTTACGCCGAGGTCTTACGGCAGCTGTCAACGGCAGAACTGTTGGATCGGTATTACGATAATCCGGAAATGGTTGATCGGATCCTGAAGGGGAAGGGGGACGCCACCGAGCTAAACGATGGTCCGCTGACGATCAACGGGGTTCAGATGTCGGAGAAGGACGCCCGGGACTACCTGATCATGCAATTGGTCAAGCGGGCCGATCCGGATCCGCGATAAAAGAAAATAGGCCGTCATTTCGCGTGCGAGGTGACGGTCTTCTTTGACTGTGTTAAAATGATTAACAATTGATGAGAAAAACATGAGAGAAAGCGTGATTGATCAGATGGTAGATTTGAACCAAATCAAGCAAGAGACAAAGCAGGGCCTGGATGAACTGCTCGACCAGGCCCACCTGGCGACCGGTGATCTCTTCGTCCTCGGCCTGAGCACAAGCGAGGTCCAGGGGAAGAAGATCGGCAACGATTCCAGCATTGAGATCGGCCGGGCAATCGTCAAAACGATTCTGGATACCCTGCGCCCGCTGGGCATCCACCTGGCCGTCCAGGGATGCCAGCATATCAACCGGGCCCTGGTGGTGGAACGGGCGGTGGCCAAGGAGTACGGCCTCGAGCAGGTCATGGTCTACCCGCAAATTCACGCCGGTGGTGCCGGCCAGATTGCGGCCTTCGAGAACTTCACGGACCCGATCGAGGTTGAGCACATCCAGGCCCACGCCGGTATGGATATCGGTGATACGGCGATCGGGATGCAGGTCAAGTTCGTCCAGGTCCCGGTCCGGACGTCAGTCAAGACGATTGGGGCAGCCCACACGACCTACCTGTCCTCACGACCGAAGTACATCGGTGGGCCCCGGGCTAAGTACACCTGGGACCCCTTCAACCAACATGAGGAGGATGCTCATGAAGAATAACCAACGCTTACGGCGGCTGACCCTGGCGGCCCTCCTGCTGGCCCTATCGGTGGTGCTGGGACGGTTCTTTGTCATTCCGATCCCCTGGACCCACGGCTACATCAACCTCTGTGACGCCGGGATCCTGATCGCGGCCGTGCTATTGGGGCCCGCCTATGGAACGGCCGTCGGGGGCTTCGGGGGGATGTTTTTAGACCTGTTATCCGGCTATCCTCAGTACGCCCTGTTTTCCCTGATCGCCCACGGACTGGAGGGCCTGACGACCGGTTACCTGGCACGGCGAGCCGGTAGCCGGCGGGGCTACCAATGTCTGGCCCTAGTGGCTGGGGTGGTCGTCATGGCCGCCTGTTACTTTTTCAGTGACTCCTTCATGTACCACACCTGGATGGTCGGCATCCTGAGCATCGGTGGCAACCTCCTGCAGGGGGTCATCGGTGGGGCCCTGGCCCTCTGGCTGGTACCGCACCTGCGCAAACGAATGCAATAAGAAAAGCGCCTGACTGCTAATCGGTCAGGCGCTTATTTCGTTTAAAAATAAAAAAATCGGAAAAACAGGATTCGAACCTGCGACCCCCTGGTCCCAAACCAGGTGCTCTACCAAGCTGAGCTATTTTCCGAAATCATATCCGTTCGCAACGAACGAGTATTATATTATCAAGAAATGGGCGGTTCGTAAAGGCCTTTTTAGGAATTTTCTGATTTTTTTGGCCAACCATGCAGGAACTGGGCCGGAATCTCGTCGGCTAGCCAGATCTGGTCGTTGCCGACGTAGAACTGGATTCCGGCCGTCTGGGCTGCCCGGGTATCAATCGTTAGGATTATGGGGTGGCTGTCGTGGCGAGACCCCACCTGGTGGGCGGTCTGAATGTCCGTTGAGAGGTGGACAAACTGACGTTGCATCGGCAGCAGGCCAAGTTTCCTGATGCTGGGTAGGAAACGGCGGGCGGTCCCATGATAGAGGATGGCCGGTGGGGTGGCGACCTGGTGGTGGATGATGCCCGGAATCGAGTGGCCGTACAGGGCGCAGATGCGGTCGCCCTTAATCTCAAAGCGCTGCTTATCGCTGTGGGCAATCACCGCCGCAATGTCACCCCGGGTCAGCGCCAGGTGGTGGACCCGGTTGAGGGCGGCAATGAAGTGGGCGAGGTCCGTGTAGCCGTATTCGTCAAGTTGGATTCCATACTTACCTGGGTTGTGGCGTAGGGCGTAGGACATCTTCTTGCTGATGTATTTTAAGTGTTTGTCGGTCATCTGATCACCTTCGCCATTATGGTACCACATTGGCCGTTCCCGGACCGGGAAATGGTATAATTAGGTTACCAAATGAACAAAGGGGTGTTATCAGATGAAGCTAACAGACATCAAGACGATTACCAACGTTGGTGCCGGGACGATGGGGCACGCAACGGCCCTCCAGTTTGCCCTGGCCGGCTACCCGGTCCGCCTGTACGATCATTCAATGGCCGGCCTCCAACGCGGGCAGAAAGCAATTGAACACGACCTGACGACCTTCCAGGAGGCCGGGTTGCTGAGTGAAGAACCGACAACGATCCTGGCGCGCATTACGCCGACCACCGATCTGGCGGCAGCCTGCCGGGATAGTGACTTCGTGATTGAGTCGATTGTGGAAGACCAGCAGGTCAAGCAGGCGGTCTGGCAAGAAATTGAAGGTCAGGTTGGCCCAGAGACGGTGCTGGCTACCAACACGTCGGGGCTGAGCCCAACCGCCCTCCAGAGTGTCCTCAAGCATCCGGCACGGTTCGTGGTGGCCCACTTCTGGAACCCGGCCCAGCTGATGCCGCTGGTGGAGGTGGTGCCGGGCAAGGACACCAGCCCGGAAACGGTTGACCTGACGGTAGCCTTGATGAACAAGATTGGCAAGCACGCGGTACCCCTCAAGAAGGAGGCCCTTGGCTTCGTCGGTAACCGGATCCAGTTGGCCGTCCTCCGGGAAGCCTTCCACATCGTTGACGCGGGAATTGCCAGTCCGGCGGCCGTTGACGACATCATCAAGTACAGCCTCGGCCGGCGGTGGAACCTGGTCGGGCCAATCGCCAGTGCCGACCTGGGTGGGTTAGACGTCTTCAAGAACATCAGCGCCTACCTCTATGCAGACCTGGCCAATAATACTGGGACTGATCCCACTCTTGCAAAGCTGGTGGACCGTGGTAAACTGGGGCTAAAATCTGGCCAGGGCTTCTATGACTGGCAGGGGGATGCCGGACAGCAGGTCGTTGCCGACCGGGACCGGGAACTCCTCACCCAGCTCAAGCATGACCAGGAGAAGAAGGAGCGTTAAACAGTGCAACAGGAGATCAAACAATCAACCACCACCGGTCAAGTAACGCTGGAACGGGCCGACGGGACCACGGTGCAGTTTAGCAACGGTGGGGTTGACGGTGAGTTCGAGGTCATCGTCACTGACCAGACGACCATCCCCGCCCTCTTTGAGAAGGTGGGCGAGTTCGACGGTGATTACACCATCCGAGGCCTAAAGCTCGGTGCGGCAACCCCGGTGATCAAGCTCAACGGCAAGTACACCGTGTACGGTAACCCCGCCAACGGGAACGTGATGTTGGCCAAGCAGAATTAAATTAAAGCCACCTGTCTAGGTAGTGATACCGACGGGTGGCTTAACTGTTTTAAAGGGTGGCCAACGGTTGCTTGCTGGTCGGGGCCGGGAAGCGCTTGGCCAGGGCCGCCAGCTCGTCGGCGGTGAAAGTCAGGTTCCCCGCCTGAATATTGGCGCGGGCGTGCGCCGGGGTGCCGGCCTTGGGGATAGCCAGGGTATTGCCGTGGCGCAAGGTCCAGGCGAGCATGACCTGGTAGACACTGGCCTGGTGGTTAGTGGCCAGTTCCCGAAGAAGCGGATCAGTCGTCAGCCGGCCGGAGATGGTGTCGGCCTGGGCCAACGGCGAATAAGCGATCAGGGGCAGCTGGTGTTTTCGCATCAGGGGGAGGAGGTCAAACTCGATACCGCGTTCGTCAAGGTTGTAGAGGTCCTCGTTGGCGACACAGTGCGGACCGGCCGGTAGCTGCCAGAGCTCGTGGAGGTCGGCGACGTCAAAGTTGGAGACCCCCCAGTGGCGGATCTTCCCCTTGGCTACCATTTTCTCTAGCTCCGTGACGGTTTCCGCCAGGGGGATCGCTCCCCGCCAGTGGAGGAGGTAGAGGTCGAAGTAGTCAGTTCCCACCCGTTTGAGGCTCTGGTCGAGGCTGCGTTCCAGCTGACGATGACTGGCGTTCTCTGGCAGGACCTTATCGATGATGTAGAGCTGGTCCCGGGAATAGCCGGTGATGGCCTCCTTGACGACTCCCTCGGCACGACCCATCCCATACATCTCGGCCGTGTCGATGACGGTTGCTCCGCCATCGATGGCCGTCCGGATGGCCTGTATTTCATCAGGCCGTTTTTGGGGATCATCCCCAATGTGCCAGGTACCGATACCGACAGTAGGCAGGGTGGCTTCCCCAATCTGAATGGTTTGCATAGCTGATTCCTCCTTATTAAAATTGTTATCTCCATTCTAGCATAGTTACGGTAACTCTCCAGCAGTGGGTGCTTGTTAAAAACGGGGAAAAGCTTGCCTGATGGGGCAGTCTAGTGTATGGTATCTATGTAAATAATAGATTTATGGAGAATTAAGGGATAATGGGGACGTTACTGAAACTATTAACTAGAAAGTATTATTTTGTCTGTCCAAACTGTCATGAGCACTACGAATTTAACCATCACCAGCTTAGGCATATCCTGAAGAAGTATGGCCATCTTAACTGTTACTATTGCCGAACCGAACTCAAACAGGTCGATGAATAAGGATGAAAGAGTCGCGTCAACAAGCTAAATGTTGCGCGACTTTTTTCTTGCAAACGTCAGGAAGGGAAGAATTACCGGGGATGATCAGCTGGATTCTGGAGAACCGGCTCCCTAGCAAGCCTTTATTTGTTAACGCTTTCACGATCTGTGCTACAATGATAATAGATACTTAGAAAGGAAATGATCATTATGGGTCGTCTAGATGGTAAGGTCGTTATTATTACGGGAGCCGCACACGGCATGGGCCTCTCCGGGGTCAAACTGATGGCTCGCGAAGGTGCCAAGGTTGTGGCAACTGATCATAGGCACGGCGATTTGGAGAAGAATGTCCAGCCGTATATCGATGCTGGTGGTGAAATCACCACGGAATTGTTGGACGTTTCCAAGGCAGCGGACTGGCAGCGGGTGGTTAAGGCGACGGTTGCCAAGTACGGGACGGTTGACGTCCTGGTTAACAATGCAGGCGCCCACGTCACCAAGAGCATTCTGGAGACGTCCGAAGATGACTGGGATGCCATCATGAACGTTAACGCCAAGGGGGTCTGGCTGGGGATGAAGTATGTCATCCCGGTAATGATGAAGAACAACGATGGTCAGGGCAAGGGCTCGATTATCAACACCTCCTCGGTTGCGGCATTGATGGGTGGCTACTCCGATGCCGGTAGTGTCTCCTATAGCGCCTCCAAGGGGGCGGTTGACGCCATGACGCGGCATGCAGCACAGTGGTATGCCCAGTATAACATCCGGGTTAATAACGTTAACCCAGGGCCGATCTTTACCCAGATGGTTAAGGACTCCGGCGTTGATAGCCAAGCAGCCATGGGCAAGCTTCATCAGGGGCGGATCAATTTGCCACCGTACGCCGGGGAAGCCGATGACATTGGTTATGCCTTCGTTTATCTGGCATCAGATGAGACCAAGTTCATGACCGGTTCCGACCTCGTGATTGATGGTGGCTGGTCAACCAACTCCTTTGTTCCCGAGAAGAACATCCACGATATTTTGAAGAAGTAACGGTTGCATGGGCCTCACCGGCATCAGGTCGGTGGGGCCTTTGCTGCTGTGGACACCCAGTGGCAGCAAATACTCAAGCAAATTGGAGTAGGTCAACTTTGTGATAAAACATTGAAAAAGCTTTCACAAGCCAATAGACTGATCATAGATCACAAAGGAGATGCTAATTATGGGCTATTATTCTGACACGCATCGGGTAACGCATTATCCCGATATTCTCGCTGAAAATGCCGCAAATGAAGTTACCCTGTTCAAAAACACTGGTGACACGGCCAAGGGCTTCATGGCCATGCACAAGGATGCGGTGGCTGACGGGGCCATCGAACTCTAAGACGAAGGAACTGATGGCGTTGGCCGTGTCAATCGCCATTCGTTGTGAGGGTTGCATCACATCACACACCAACAGTGCCATTAAGAAAGGCGCCACGGAGCAAGAAGTCATCGAAACGATCAAGGTTGGCATGATGATGAGCGGTGGCCCGGGGATGATCTATGGCAGTAAAGCTATTGCAGCCGTGGAACAATTCTTTGGCAAGCACCTTGCTTAAATAGCATAAATTGGTTATAAAAAGAATGGCATCGAAGTCATTCTTTTTATTTTGGGGGTTATTAGTATGCGAAAAGTTTATCGATCATCGTTGGAATACGGCATTTCAGCGTTTGCTGGCAAGTATAAGACCCGGATCATCTGTTCTTTGATGACCCACGGGCCAATGCGGCATAAGGAACTACGTCAGCTGACGGATGCCAACGACCAGGCCTTGTCACTGGCGCTGAAGGAATTGCTGGCGTATTCTATCATCGATCGTCACCAGTACAACGAAATGCCGATCAAGGTTGTGTATTCTTTGACGGCGAAAGGTAAAACAATCGCGCCAATCTTACACCAGGTGAGTTTATGGGCACTTAAACACCATGAGGATGATGTGACGTTTGAGCACGATAATTCACGGCTGGGCTAGGATTCTCTATTTCGGTCACATTAAAACTATAATTTTAATGACAGGTTGTTGACGAAGCGGCCGGCTTCCCTAACGGCAACATAATTACATGAGAAAATATTGATGGTTTCTTTAGCGTGGGTTTTCGCATCAAGTCGTCGTTTGCGTTTACGCCGAGGATCTCCATATGGTTTAGCAGCTGTATCCCGGACGATACTTGACCTAGCTACGTGCTCATTTCTTCTAATTATTTACAAAATAATGTACAATATTAAGTACATAGAAAGGAGCGCGATGATCATGCCAATCGCAACTACGCAGAGCGATTTTCGAAAGCACATCAAGGATTACCTCGATCAAGTCAATGATGACAACCAGACGGTCCTGGTTGCTCGTTCTAATCAACGGGCCGCTGCCGTCATCTCACAGGACCAGTTAAACGCACTACTCGATGCAGTGAACGCCAAGGAAGACAGCCTTGACTATGCGATCGCCCGGGATAAGCTGATTGATATGCACGTGCTTCCCGACGATCCCGTTGTTGAAGCAAATGACGATTATTGGAATCGCTTCAAGCCGGGTGAAAAGTGATGCTTTACCAATTCAAACCCCGTAAGACATTTAATCAGGACCTAGCATCCTTAGGACAGGTTGATCCGACAATTATTGATGACGTCCGGGCGGCAATCGAAATCTTGCTTAGTGGTGACCCGTTACCTGCAGAATTTCGTGATCACGATCTTAAAAGAAAATATGCCGGTTATCGCGAATTTCATCTCCGTGATACACCGCGTGGTACCGAGCCGAACGCCAAGAATGATGTTGTCGTTATTTACAAGGTGAAGGACCAAGATCTGGTATTGATCGCTATTCGAATCGGCAGTCATAATAGGCTATTTCGTGGTGCCTACCGTGAATCAAAATAAGCGTCTTGCCTCCTACCACCATCACTTAAAAGCGGACCTGCCACTTAAATCTGGCAGGTCCGCTTTGCACTAAAATAATGATTAAACTATCCGCTACTGAACATCCAATATTGTAACTACTTATTATCGGCGATCTTCTGGCCCTTGTTTACGTAATGCAGGGTGCCGATCAGGCCGTCAACGTGCAGTTTACCGTTCTTGTAGACGAGCTTAGTGACCGCCGCGTTTTGCATCGGCTTCCCCTGGTACTTATTGCTCATCGTCGAAAGGTACTCGTTGATTGACATCCCCGAGCTAACCACGAGGACGTTTCCCCCACCCTGCTTCTGCGTGGTCTTGGCAATGTGGTTCAGTTCGGTGGTCATCCGTTGTTGAACTTGCTTGGAACTCTCGGCCCGGTCGTTCTTGGCCAGCTTTGTGTTCTGTGAATTCTCCGCATCAAGCTTGTGGTAGGCGTCCTGCAGCTTGTTCCAGTAGTCCTTGCCGGTCTGCTGCTGGAACTGTTGACCGTCCGCGTAGCCGTAGACGTTGGCGATCTTCTGGTTGTCGGCTTCAATGCTGTCACCCTCGAAGCTACCGTAGCCACCTTCCCGCAACTTTGGCGTGGTGGTTATCTTGGTTCCCTTGTTGCCGGGACAAGTGAAGTCGTTGCCCCACCGACCATCAGACCTGACAATACCGCACAGGCGGCAGTTAACTTTCATCAATTATTCCCCAATTCCATTAATAATAACTCATTCCAAAGTTAAGTCAGTAGCATATTATTTAGTGACAATTGGTATTATACGGGATGATGTAAGCCTTTTCAATACGAAATTAAATTTTTTAGTAAAAGTCTATTTGAATGTCCCCAACCACAAAAGGCACCCGCCCGAGAAATTCTCGAGTGGGTGCCTCATTTACTTTACCAGCCCTCGTGAACCAGCTCGGCCGGGAGTTTGATCCGGTCGTGCTCGAGGTCGTTGAAGACGTCATCGAGGATGGCGAAGGCGTCGTCGAGCTGCTGCCGGGTGATGACCAGCGGTGGCTGGAAACGGAGGACGTTCCCGTGGAGTTTGACCATGATCACGCCCTTCTGGAAGGCCCGGTAGATCACCTTGGCGGCCGCGTCCGGGTCTGGTTCCTTGGCCTGCCGGTCCTTAACTAGCTCGATCCCGCCGTTGAGCCCCAGCATCCGGACATCCCCGATGCAGTCGTACTTATCGGCCAGCTTCTCAAACTGCTGCTTGGCGTATTCGCCGTCGACGGCCGACTTGTGGACCAGGTCTTCCTCATCGATCACGTCGAGGGTGGCCAGGGCTGCGGCCGCCACGACCGGGTTCCCGCCGCCAGTGACCACGTAGGCCGAGGTCTTCAGGGAGTCCAGAATGTCGGCACTACCGAGGACGGCACTCATCGGCAGCTGGCAGGCCAGTGATTTCCCGGTTGCTAGGAGGTCCGGGGTGACCCCAAAGTGCTGGTAGGACCAGAACTTGCCTGACCGACCGAGTCCCTGGTTGACCTCGTCGACCACAAATAGGATTCCGTGCTCATGGCAGAAGTTGGCCACCAGCTGGACGTATTCCTTCGGCGGAATGATGATCCCAGCATCCCCCTGGATCGGTTCCATCATCACGCAGGCCGTCTCCTCAACGGGCAGGTAGGTTTCAAAGGGGCGTTTGAAGGCGTTGAAGAAGCGGATGGCGACGTCGTGCTCGCTCTCCCCCGGGTGGCGCCGGTAGAGGTTCGGAAATGGCACGTGGACCACGTCAGGCAGCAAAGGCCCGATCTTGCGGATCATGTCGACATCACAGGCCCCCGCCGTGATTGCTCCATAGGTGGTCCCGTGATAGGCGCCCTCATAAGAGACAACGTAGGAACGACCGGTATAGGCCCGGGAGAACTTGATCAGGGCTTCGGTGGCATCGGACCCTGACGTCCCGTAGGCCACCTTGTTGTGCCCATCCCCGGGTGCTAACTCGGCCAGTCGTGCCCCGAGCTTGATGCTAATCGGGTTGGTGAAGTAGCCGGCATCATAGCCGATGAAGCGGTCGATCTGCTCCTTAATGGCCGCCACAACCTTGGGATTGTTTTGCCCGACGTTCATCGCCGAGTCGCTTCCCATCAGGTCGATGTACTTTTTACCTTCCACGTCCGTCACGGTGGCACCTCGGGCCGACTTGATAACCAGGTTAAAGTACTGAATCAATTGTGTCTCCGCGATGTTGTGGTGGTTCTGGTGGACCAGCTGATCGCCAAGGTTATTCTCCCATGCCATGTCCATTCCTCCAATTATGTGAAAAAGATTAGAAAATCATTTGAAAATAACATATCACATTTAATTAAATTCTGCAAATATTCTCATTCGCAGTGGGCACAAAAAAGGAACGGCCTTAGTCCAGGGTCGTTCCACTAATTTCTTAATCCTTGGTCTTTTCCTTGATGGTGACTGCCGACTTGCTCAGCAGGTCCTCTTCTGCGGGAGTCAGTTTGATTGTGTGGATGTCCTCAATCCCGTTACGACCGATCACTGCTGGATAGCCGATGTAGCAGCCATACTTTTCCATGAAGAGTGAGACCGGCATGAACTCGTGCTTGTCGGTGAAGATCGCCTCGACGATTTTGACGGCACAGGAGGCTACCCCGAAGCAGGTGTAGCCCTTACCAACCATGATCGTGAAGGCCCCCTGCCGGATCTTGTCAGATAATTCATCCAGGTTGACCTTGCTGGCGTCAGCCAGGTCCGTCAACGGGATACCGTCGATATGGATCGTCGACCAGGCGGTGAACTGGGTATTACCGTGTTCCCCGAGTACGTAGCCATCGACGTTCTGTGGTGCCTCGTGGAAGTGTTCGCCAACCGCTCGCTGCATCCGGGCCGTATCCAGGAGGGTTCCGGTCCCAAAGATCCGGTCGTAGCGTAAGCCGGTGGCCTGCTGAAGGACCCCGAGGACGGCATCACAGGGGTTGGAGATGTTGACCAGGATCCCGTTGAAGCCGCTCTCCTTGATCTTGGCACCGACCTCCCGGGCATTCTGCTTGTTGATCGGTAACTCGGCGAACCGGTCCCCCGTCCGGTTGGTGGCTGCAATGTCCCCAAAGGCCGTGATAATGATATCGGTATCGGCCAGCTCCCGGTAGTCATTCTGCTTGATAACCGCCGAGTGGGCCGTCCGTGGAAAGGCGTCAGCAAAGTCGTTGTATTCGGCCGCAACTTTCTTCTCATTTTTGTCAATCAGCACTAATTCGTCGACCAGGCCTGCCATCAGCAGCATGTGGGCCACCGTCGTGCCGACGTTCCCCAAGCCAATTACCGCAATCTTATGCATATAAATCACTCCTGTCTGATATGTAAGCGGTTACGATACGCCTTTATTCTAACATAAAAGAGGAACCGCCATGGTGACGATTCCTCTGAAGATTATTAGCGTGAGACAGACCGCTACTTTTGTCGATGGTGGTCTAGTCAACCTGCACGCCCAGGTAGTCAGCTACCTGGTTGACATCCTTGTCTCCCCGCCCGGAGACGGTGACCACCACGATCTGGCCCTTGGCCATCTTGGGCACCATTTTCACCGCCTGGGCGATGGCGTGCGAACTTTCGAGGGCGGGGATGATCCCCTCGAGCCGGGACAGTAATTGGAAGGCATGCACGGCCTCATCATCGGTGATGTCATAATATTCGGCACGGTGCGTATCCTTCAGGTAGGAGTGTTCTGGCCCCACCCCCGGGTAGTCTAGGCCGGCCGAGATGGAGTAGGCCGGTTGGACGTGGTCATGCTCATCCATCAGCACATAGGAACGCATCCCGTCACTGATTCCGACCCGGCCGTTGGTCATCGTGGCGGCGTTCTCGGGGGTGTTGGCCCCCTTGCCGGCCGCCTCGGCACCGATCAGGCGGACCTCAGGAGCATCGATGAATTCCGCAAACGACCCAATCGCGTTCGAGCCACCGCCGACACAGGCGATTACCGCATCCGGCAGCCGCCCCTCCTTAGCGAGCATCTGCTGCTTGGTTTCGTGACCGATGATACTCTGAAAATGACGGACCATCTGGGGATACGGGTACGGGCCGACCGCCGAGCCGACAATGTAGAAGGTGTCGTCAAGGTGGTGGGCGTAGTCATCGAGGGCGGCACTGACGGCGTCCTTGAGGGTCTTAGTACCAGACTGGACCGGGTGGACCGTGGCCCCCAGGAGGTTCATCCGAAAGATGTTCAGCTTCTGCCGTTCACAATCAACCGCCCCCATGTAGATCTCGCACTTCAGGCCGAACTTGGCCGCAGCTGCCGCGGTGGCCACCCCGTGCTGGCCGGCCCCGGTCTCGGCGATGATCCGGGTCTTCCCCATTCGCTTGGCGATCAATATCTGACCCAGCACGTTATTCAGCTTGTGAGCCCCAAGGTGGTTCAGGTCCTCCCGCTTGAGGTAGACCTTGGCCCCACCCAGGTAGTTAGTCAGTGCGTCCGCGTAGTAGAGCGGCGTAGCACGGCCAGAGTAGTCCTTGAGCAGGCCGGCCAGCTCATCGTTAAACGCGGGGTCATCCCGGTATTTCAGGTATGCCGCCGCAACTTTATCCAATGTCGCCTTGATATCGTCTGGCACATACTGGCCACCGAATTCACCGTAGTACATGTTTTGTTCAACTGGATTTGTCATGGTAATTCCCCCATTTTAATTTGTCCAGGGGCGTCCACATAAACAAAAAGAGCTGAATGACAGGATGCCACTCAGCTCATCACTTATTGATAAAATGATTGTCTGGCATCGGCCCCGTTTGATGTTAACCAAATCAAAGTAAGCCTACACCAGTGATGTAAACTTACTCAGTCATGCCAGCCTTGCCAAAGAGTTGCTTTCATCATTACAATCATTTCCTTTCTTTAATGTTATTCTAATCTTATCTTAATAATTGTCCGGTGTCAATCATTTTCTAGTAAATATGGTTTCAATACCACCGGCATCGCATCCCCCACCTGCCGGGTGAATTCTTCCGGAGAGGTGTGACAGCCATCCCGGACCCAGTCGATCAGGGTGTAACAGACCCCATAAGTAAACATCGTCAGACCATATCGGAGCCGCTCGTCCATCGGCCACCCGCTCCGCTTCGTGATGAGTTGGCTGGTGCACTGTTTGGTGTAGGTCAATAGGAACGCGATGAACGAATTCTGGCCGTGATAATCGAGGACAGCCTGCATGTATTGTCGGTGCTCGCGAATATAGGATAGGGCATCGATCATGATCTTTTGCCACGAATCATTCTGCAGGCATTTAGCAATGTCATCCTCATAGACAGTGATCATGAGGTCGTACTTATCCGTGAAATATTTGTAGAAGGTCGGCCGACTGATCCCTGCTCGGGCGCAGATTAAGGTGACCGTAAGGCTGGTGAAACTGTGGTCTTGCAATAGTACTAAAAGCGCTCTTTTGATCTTAGTGACCGCGTTCATTGGTTCACCCCCTATCGTTCATAAGTTAACACTTTGTCCATTTTGTAAAGCCATTTTAACAGGAAAAACGGTTACAATAAAGGTGTTACCAGAATAAATAGAAAGGATCGTGTTAGTGATGAAAGCTTGGCAATTTACGAAGACACATGAACCCCTGAAGTTGGTTGACTACCCGGAGCCAGTTGCTAAGGCCGGTGAGGTGGTCTTGGATGTCAAGGCAACCGGGCTCTGCCATACCGACGTAACCATCCTGGATGACCCGGGCTGGATGAAGTTGGTTCAGGCACCGGTGATCCTCGGTCATGAGTGTGCCGGGGTCGTCGATTCGGTTGGGGCCGGCGTTACAGACTTTGCGGTCGGTGACCGGGTCGGGGTCTGCCCAGTAATCGATGCCGACAAGGGGATCTCCATTGGCGGCGGGATCGACGGGGCCTACGCCAACAAGATGGTGGTGCCCGCCTCAGCGCTGATCCCCCTGCCGGACAATGTCTCTTTCATCGACGGGGCTGCGGCAACGGATGCGGGAATGACCTCGCATAATGCCCTCTTCAACGTCGGCGGTGCCAAGCCGGGGATGAAGGTCGGTATCGTTGGCATGGGCGGCATTGGTGAGTTTGGCGCCCAGCTGGCGGTTGCCAAGGGCTGCACGGTCTACGTCGCCGATCCCAAACCAACGGCCCGGCAGATTGCCAAAGAGATCGGGGCAGCAGCGGTGTTTGAGGATGCCGCCGAGATGAAGGACGTTGCTCCACAGGTCATCCTCGACGCGGCGGGCTTTGACACCACCACCAACCATGCCCTCCAGGCGGTGGCCCTGCACGGCAAGGTGGTCGTGGTGGGGATGGGAATTCTTCATTCAACTATCAGCACCTGGGACCTGATCATGAAGCAGGCCCAGATTCTTGGCAGCATGGGTGGTACCAAGGCCGATATTGCTGACTGCTACCAACTGATGGCGGCTGGCAAGGTCAAGCCTACCCTCTCCACGATTGACTTCAATCAGATCGATCAGGGTCTGGATCAACTCCGCGATGGGAAGGTCAAGGGTCGCCTGATCGCCATCCAAGATTAGCCTGCATGAACGGAAAGGAACCAGCCACGGCACATTACCGTTGGCTGGTTCCTTTTATATTAAAAAAAACGCCTTGCATTCGCAAGACGTGCACTAGCGGTCCGTACGAGACTCGAACTCGTGATCTCATCCGTGACAGGGATGCGTCCTAAACCAACTAGACCAACGGACCAAATATTGGGCTAGCTGGATTCGAACCAGCGCATGACGGTACCAAAAACCGTTGCCTTACCGCTTGGCTATAGCCCAATATTTAATTATGCGACCGAAGCCGCAATGGAGGATACAGGGCTCGAACCTGTGACCCTCTGCTTGTAAGGCAGACGCTCTCCCAACTGAGCTAATCCTCCAAATTTGATTGCCACATGACAACAGAAACTATACTATCAAGAATCGGTCCAAATAGCAAGACCAATTGGCAAAAAAATTGAATTTTCCTCCCTAATTATGTGAAGTTCCCTCCTTTTCTGGCTGCTTTACCGCGGTCGTCGTTCCCTTTGGTGGTAGTTGCTCTCGTTCGGCACGTTCCTGGTCGCGGAGGTAAAGCTTGAAGAAGGTGTTAATCGGCAGGAGAGTAGCCCCGTAGACCAAGGTCTGGCGATGATTCAGGTGGTGTGGTTTGGTCATAGCAGTTTGCCTCGTTTCAAAAAGGGCCGTCCGTGCTGCGGGCGACCCAACTCAAGATTAGTTCTTAACCTTGTCGATCAGCTTATCGATGTGCTTGTGGAGCTTCTTGATCTCGTCCTTCTGGTCGGTCAGTTGGGCCTTCAGTGCCCGGAGCTCACCCTTACGCTTGTTGTGCTTCTTGGCCTTGTCCAGGGAGTCGACCAGGGCGCCGATTGTGTTGACGTCGTATTCATTCAAGAGGCCGGCAAACTCGTCCAGCTTCATATCCTTGATGGCCCGGGTGTCATCCTTACTGTACTTACTCATCATTAAACACCTTCCTTGTTGATTACACTTCTGATTATAACGCTATTTATGTGCAGTGCTGCACTAAATTTACAAAAATAACCTGCCCCACCGAATGCGGGACAGGTTATTTTAAGTTAATTAGGTTTGGCTAATAATAGGAAGATACGGTTAGGCTTCTTCGCCAGCAACCTTAACGATCGCCTTGGAAACACCCTTCAGCTTACCACTGACGAAGTCTTCAACGTGGTCAAAGTCAAGGACGTGGGAGATCAGTGGCAGTGGGTCAACGTCGCCGGATTGGAGCAGGGCGATGGAGTCTTCGAAGGTGTAAGGGTTGATGAAGGTCCCTTGGATCTTCAATTGCTTTTGGAAGACCTTGTAGGTGTTAACCTTGAAGGTAGAGTCAGGGTTACCAACACCAAACATCAGCACTTGACCACCACGGGCAGCAGCTTCAACAGCTTGTTCTTGGGTTTGTGGCAAACCAACGGCTTCGACCACGATGTCGTAGTAGTCCGCCTTAACTTCTTCGGGGTGCTTAACATTGTTAATGGTCTTGAAACCAAAGTGCTTCTTGTTGTTCTCCAGCTTGTCGTCGTTGGAACCAGCCAGGGTAACTTCGTGAACACCACGTGACTTCAGGATTTGAGCAATCAATTGACCTTCGAAACCATCACCGATGATCAGTGCCTTTTGGTATGGGTGGGTTTCCAGCAGGTCAACCCCGTGTTCAGCACAGGAGATTGGTTCGATTACGGCAGCGGCTTCCAGGGAAACGTTGTCCGGAATGTGGTAGACAACTTCTTCAGGAGCAGTGAAGTATTCTTCGAAACCACCATCACGGGTAACACCAACGGCATCAAGGTGTTCACACAGTTCTGGACGGGATGACCGGCAGTACTTGCACTTGTGGCAGTAGATGTTCGGGTCAACACTTACCCGGTCACCAACCTTGAAGTTTTCCACGTCGGAACCAACGGCGGTAACAACACCGGAGTTTTCGTGACCTAAAACGATCGGTGGCACGGCGTCAGCAGAACCTGGCAGACCACCGTAGAGGGCCTTGTCAGTACCACAGATACCAGCCCAGGCGGTGTGGATCAGAACTTCGTTGGGCTTAACTTCGGGCTTGTCGTAGTCTTGAACTTCAAGCTGCTTTAATCCAGTTAAAACTAATGCTTTCATCAGAAAATCCTCCTAATCAATCCTTAACAATCTCACAGAATTCGATGGTTTCGTCGTTGGGACCGGTGATGTTGAAGAACTTGATCCCGTGCTTCCAGAAGTCGAGGTGTTGAACTTCATCTTCCTTGACGTCGAAGCCCTCTGCCTTGGCCGCCTTGAAGGCGTTGTCGGCGTCTTCAACGTTCAGGGAAATATGGTTGATCGCACCGGTTTGGTGAACAGCACCGTCGCTGTCCCAAATTTCAAGCATCAGATGACCAGCCTTCATGAAGGTTACCTGGTGTCCTTGATCGTCAGTGTCGAATTGACCCTGCTTCTTGAAACCAAGCTTCTCCCAGAAAGCGATCGTCTTATTCATATCATCAGTTGGAATCCCAACGTGTGCCAGATCATCAAAGTATCCGGCCAGGCTCTTGTTAAATGCCATCGAAAGCCATCTCCTTAAGTAAGTTTGTGAAATCTTTCTCTTTCAACGCTTTTAATAATACTTGTTTTGTGGTCATATGTCAACCGGTTGACATAAAATAATTCAAAAAATTGTGGGAATTTACACAATCCCCACAATCCTAGCCAAAATCAATTTTATCCAGCATCTGTTCCCGACTGACCTGGTCGAGGCCCAGATAGGCCAAGGTCATTGCCTCGCTGGAGTGGTTGAGCAATCTCATTACCAGGCCGATGTTGTAGTTACTCTGGACGTAGACCCGGTAGGCCCCGGTCTTACGCATCGTGTGGGTACCCAGGTAGTTGATGTCCAAGAGCTCCCCTACCCGGTGCATGACGTTGTAAAACTGACGCTCATCGATGTGCTTGTCCGGACGGGTTGTCGACGGGAAGAGCCATTCCGTCTGACCCTCGTAGCGGTTGCGTTTCAGCCATTGCTGATAGATCGCCAGGTCGTTGGTCACCGGGCGCAGGTAGAGGGTGTTGGGCTTGCCGGTCTTCTTATCCTTGATGAAGGCATGCTGCCGGATGGCCCCGTAGTCATCGAAGACGTCGGTCTGCTTGAGTCGTAGGACGTCGCTGACCCGGAGCAGGGTCGCCTTGCCGACCTGGAAGATCGTGTAGTTGCGCCGCCCCGCTTTGAAGTTATGGAGAAGGGTATCCTGGACCTCCGCTAGGACGTTGGAATCCTTGATTGGTAGTACAATTTGTCGCATGGTTATTCAGCTTCCTTAGGTGTTATTTAGTTTATGATAACACATTCAAAAGTGGTTAAGCTTGACGGCCGGTGATTGATTGCTAAAATAGTTACATTGAGTTTTTAATGAGGTGACAATTCTGTCAAAAACTAGTAAAGCTTATCGAATCACCCTCCTGCTGCTGGCCGGACTGGTTCTCGGCGGTGGCCTGGGTGCCTACCAGGATTTTCGCCACGACCAGCAAGCCCGGCTGACGTTTGCCCAGCGTGACCACCGCCCCGCCAGCCAGGTCGGTGGGCTCACGGGAAGTCAGTACCGTCAGCTGGCCCAGTTGAATTATCAACCGGGCAGCAACCCGGTTGTCCTGGTCAATCACGGCCGGTCAACGCTTAACCCCAAGGCCTGGCAAAGGGATCGGGTCATCTACCAGCAGCTCGATCGGGCCCGGCGCACCGCTGGCAGCAATACGGCCTTCCTGAACAGTCGCAACCATGCTAACACCAGTCTGCGGACGGCCCAGGTCTTCCAACCCACCGGCTGGCACAACAACAGTGACGGCAATCTCGTCTATAACCGGGGTCACCTGATCGCCTATTCCCTGACCGGGGGGATCGATCCCCATACCGGTCGGTTCCGGGCTGGTGCCCTCGGTGACCAGGACAACCCACGCAACCTCTTTACCGAGACCGACTTCACCAATGAGACCCTGCAGACCTACTATGAGACCCAGGTCCGGCACGCCATCGAGCGGGGCAAGCATGTCATCTACCAGGCCACCCCAATCTTCCGTGGTGATGAGATGATGGCCCGGGGGATCAACCTCCAGGCCCTCTCAACTGATGGAACCCTGAATTTCAATGTCTACCTATATAATGTGGAGCCCGGGATGCAGTTGAATTACCAGACTGGGGCCAGCCAGGCTGATTCTCGGATGCGGGTATACGTCCCGACCTACATGAATGAAGACGACAGCGATGATAAATCAGCCGGGGATGGCAATCTGCGGGTTGTTGGTCATTACCCCACCCCGTTTGCCAATGCCCCCCGTTACTATTATCGGATCAACTGATTATTAACACCATGTTGGACGGCATGGTGTTTTTTATGAGGATCTAGTTTACATAATATCTTAAGTGACTATCTATGGTGACAGGGATGGGTAACTACCCCCTTTTGGCACTTTTGAGACCACGAAAACTGGTTAAAATTAGCTAGTGTTATTAATCTTACATTTAAATTAATAACACCTCATGAAAATGCCAAATTACTCTTTCCCGTTATTACGGCATTCTTGAAGTGTTATTTGTAAGAAATAACACCTGTTTTTGACGGGAAATTGACCGAAAATGGGGTTGAATTTACGATTCGCTCTGAGACACATTGAGATGATCAACTACCCGCCTAAATTATTTTCGTGTCGTCTGAGAGCTAATCTCCAATTATGGCCGTTTAATGGTTCTTATAGCGCTAGAATATAGTTATTACAATGCAAATCAACGTTTCTATGATCAAGATAGCAATTATGTTAACACATTACAGGCTTGGCATACCGATAATCTGGTTGATGTGACGAAATGAACTATGCATTTTGATTTAAGTTTACATAATATCTTGAGTGAATATAAGTGAAATTGAGTTATCCCCTTCCTCGGTAATACGGATAGTTGGTAAAATAAAAGGCAACGGCACTTTTAACTGCCGTTGTCTAGTCATCAATTTATATGGTAAAGGTAGCGAATTATCGCCGCCGTCACTTTTTCACTTTTATAAAACGTCAAAGTTGGCTAATCGTTGCTTGCAAACATTACCTGGTAAGTATCAACAAAGAATTATGTGCCAGACATAATGTCTTATATTATTATTTGTACTGATAAAGTGTTACAATGTAAATACAAAGAAGGTGATTTTATGACTAAGACATATAGCTTGCGACTTGACGAGAAGACTCGTTCAGATGCTCAGAAAGTATTCAACGATTTAGGAATGGACTTTTCAACTGGTATTAAGATTTACCTTAAGCAGGTCATAAAAAGTAATGGGATTCCATTCGAATTAACCAACCGTCAGTCTAGCCTTGACCGCTCTATCGAAGAACTACACGAGGACAATTACAAGTCCTTTAATTCCGTCGATGATCTTTTTAAAGATCTAGATGACGAGGAGGATTAAAGATCTAGATGACGAGGAGGACGCTTAGACTTTGATTATTAATCGAACGCCAGAGTTTAAGCGTAATTATAAACGTCTTAAGCGCAAACATTATGATATGAGCAAGCTCAAGCATGTCATTGAGCTTTTGATTGCGGGACAAACCGAAGAACTCAGGCGAAGGCATAAGGACCACCAGCTATCTGGTAAGTATCGCAATTTACGTTCGCTCCACGTTGACCGTCACTATAATGATAATTGGGTACTTATCTATCAAATTCGCGGTAACGAGATCGATTTGCATGTGTTGGATTTGATTCGCACTGGTGACCATGACCGTAGTTATCGCTAGGCTACACATTTGCTATAGCTTTTTTGGGTTCATGGTGTCAATTCAAAGAGCCGCTCGATCTCGTTAAGGAGACCGCTATGATTGTTGTCATCTCTGGTGACACGGTCAGCCACCGTCAACAAGTCTGAGGTGGCGTTCTTCATCGCGTAGCCGCACCCGGCTGCCTGGATCATCTCCAAGTCGTTGGCAGTGTCACCAAATGCCACCAGTTCATCCAGCTTGCCACCCAACTGTTTGGTTAGCCGGGCGAGGCCGACTGCCTTGTTGACACCAGTGGGCAGGACGTCGATCCCGTAGGCGCCGCTGTAGGTGGCATGCACCACCGGAAAGCGCTGATTGAGCTGATCAGCAAGGCTCATAATCCAAGACAGCGCCGGCCGCTGCTTGAACCAGTTGAGGTTAAGGTTGAAGATTGGCTCGCCCACATCAGCCAGCGATTTGAAGTAAGCGTGGTGTGGATAGTAAGGAACTGGAACACCTTCGAATCGTTCAGCAATGAATGTCTGCTTGGCACCCGAAAGGGAAAGCAGGTCTGGCTGCGGGGTAAGCCTCCGTTCCCAGTCCAGGAGATGTTTGATGGTCTGGCGATCGTGGGGCTGGCTGAATCGTTCGTAGCCATCGGCAATGATCCGCCCGCCATTCTCGGCTACGAAGGTATTCACCAGCGGGCTACCAGCGAAGATCGCCTTAAGAGCATCAAGGCTGTTACCACTGGCGACAATGAAGTGCACGCCCTGCGCGGTGAGTTGTTGAACATCATTATTGAGTCGCTCGACATTATAGTGATCATGATCATCCAGTAGGGTACCATCAACGTCGACGGCCACATATTGCCACTTTTCCATCCGTTTGTCCTCTTTCTTTATATAATAGGTAGAATCTATTACCATTTTATCAGCTGAGCGCTATAATTGTCATTGTAAAGCGCCCTTAGTGTAAAGGATAGCACATGAGATTTCGGTCCTCATGATCCGGGTTCGATTCCCGGGGGGCGCATTTTTTAGACTTAGGGAAATGAAGAGCCACTGTAAATGCCGTCATAAGGCTTTACAGTGGCTCTTCATGATTAATAAACTGTTAATAAACTGACCCGTCGTAGAAGTTGAAGCTCGGCTTATTGAAGTCGTACGTCGCCAGGTCGGACAGCTTGATGAAGTTGTCGGCAATCCCCCAGCTCATCAGGTTGATCGGCTTGCCGAAGTCCTCGTCTGGGATAACGACCGTGATGTACTTGCCGAGGGCCCGGGCCATCCCCAGCTCAACCCCCATGCCGACGTCTTCTTCCTCGGGGATGTAGATCGCCAGGAGCATGTCTGACGTGGCCACGCCGACCCGGTCACCGTTGTAGGTTGCGGTTGCCCATTCGCGGTCCTCTAATAATTCGGGGTGTTCGTCAACCCGCAGTCCCTTGTACTGGTGCTGAAGTGGGATGTATGAGTTCTCAACATCAATCGTTGGGTTTTCCTTGATCGCCTGCATTGCCTGTTCGTAGGCCTTGTTCTGCTTGTCCGTGAACCAGCCGGCACAGAAGTAAACTGTCTTGTTCTTCAAAATGATTCCCTCCGTTTAATAAGTTACCTTAATCTTACGAAATATGTGTCGGCGATGCAATGAAAACATTTTATCTCAATGAATGATATTATGTAAACTGGATTCCCTAAAAAAGAGCCGCTCTTCAGCCGCTCTTTTTTAGGTTACTTCTCAAAATCCTTGACGGCCTTCAGCAGGCGTTGCATAGCATCCTCGATCTGCTTACGTGGGTAGGCAATGTTGATCCGGATGAAGCCGGCCCCGTTACCGTGGTAGTAGGTTCCCGGGTTGATGATCAGCCCGCTGTCCTTCCGGATAAACTGGGCCAATTTGGCACTGTCATCGCTGACCGCACTGGTGTCAATCCAGATCAGGTAGGTCGCCGTCCCCGGTACTAGGTGTAGTTCCGGCAGGTTCTGTTGGAGGAAGTCAGCGATGTAGTGGCGGTTGCCGAGGACGTACTTCTTCAGCTGGTGAAGCCAGTTACCACCGTGCCGGTAGGCCGCAATCGCCCCCGGGATGGCCAGCAGGTTGGGTTCGGCCACCTCGTACTTGTTGATGGCCCGGTCGAAGCGTTCCCGCAGGATCGGGTTCGGCACGATCCCGGTGGCGGAGTGGAGGGCCGCCAGGTTGAAGGTCTTACTGGTGGAAACCAGGGTGATCAGATTGGTGGTGATCTCCGTCGGCAGGGAGAAGGTCGGCGTGTAGTCCGGCCCATCCAGTACCAGGTCCCCGTGGATCTCGTCGCTGATGACGATTACCCCGTGCCGCTTGGCCAGGGACAGGATATGGGTCAGCTCGTCCTTCGTCCAGACATAGCCGGTCGGGTTGTGAGGGTTGCAGAGGATCATCAGGGTGGTCAGTGGGTTGGCCAGTTTGTCCTCCAGGTCGTACCAGTCGACGTGGTAGGTGTGCTGGTCGTGGCCATAGAGCTGTTGACTAGCGATCACGTGCCGACCGCTGTTGACGATTGAGTTGTAGAAGGTGTTGTAGACCGGTTCCATCAGCAGGACATTGTCCCCCTCATGGCTGAAGTGGTGGACGCTGGCCGTGATTGCCGGAATGACCCCGGTAGCAAACCGCATCCAGTCGGTCTCGGCAGCGGCGTGGTGTTCCGTGGCGTACCAAGTGGCCACCGCCTGGAAGTACTCCGGCGTCGGGTATTCGTAGCCAAAGGCCCCCTGGTCGATCTTCTTCTTCATCGCGTCCATGATCTCCGGGGCCGTCTTGAAGTCCATGTCGGCGGTCGTCATCGGCAGTTCGCCGTCCTGAACCGCCCACTTCTCGGAGTTGGTATGTTTCCGGTCCAGAATCGTATCAAAGTCGTATTGCATGCTTATTGTCCTCCCTAATGCTGCTTGATGTGCTGGTCAGAATCATCGTCGGTGATGATGGTCGTCTTGCTGGGGTCAATCTCGTGGGGGTCCATGATGATCTCGTCGATGTGGTGGGCCTTGATCTTCCCGCTGATCGGGTTCTTGACACTTTCGATATCGGAGTTGATCTCGGCATCGATGTTCTCGCAGTATTCGAAGGCCAGGTCGGTGTGAAGGAGACGGCAGTTCTTCAGGGTCAGGTTCTTGGTATAACAGAGGCCCTGGTCACTCTCGATCGTACAGTTGATCAGGGTGATGTGGTTGGTGTTCCAGGCCAGGTACTCCCCGTTCAGGAAGGAATCGTAGACCACCACGTTCTCACAGTTCCAGAAGTTATCCTTGGTGACCATCGTCGAGTTGTGAACCTCGACGTTCTTGGCCCCATCGAAGGCGTAGTTACCGATGATGTTGAGGTGGTCGGCGTAGATGTTCTCGCTGTTCATGCCGAAGTAGTCCCCATTGACCTGGACGTTATTCAGCTTGATGTTGCGGCAGGACCACATCGTCTCCTCGGCATCCCCAAAGTGGACGTTATTGAGCCGAATGTCGTCGCAGCGGCGGAACTGCTTGGGCGCCTGGATGGCACTGTTGTTGATCTCGATGTCCTTGGTGTACCAGATCCCCGACCGGGACATCGTCTCCCAGATGGAATCGTCGACCTTGACATGCTGGTCATACCAGAGCGGGTACTTCCACTGGAAGATCACCTTGTTCAGCTCGAGGTCGTGGGCGTTCTTCAGCGGAGATTCCCCCTTCCCGAAGGTGGTCCGGATGAGCTTGGCGTCGTGCTCACCGAACAGTGGCCGCTCACCATCAAAGTACTGGTCGATAATCTCTTTCATTTAGATACGTCCCTCTTTCATCTATTAGTAACTATATTTTAGTAAGAACGAGCCCTAATGTAAAATAATTAAATTCAATCGGTAATCATCAGGATTTTGCATCGTTCAGGGCGCGGATGACCAGTTCCTTGGCCGCGGCCGAGACCGTCAGCTGGTGCTGCTCGGCATAGGCGCGCAGTTGCTGGTAGGCGGCGAGGTCGGCTGGACCCCGCCAGATGATGCCAGTTACCTGGCCATGTTCCTTTTTCATTTGCTTTCCTCCTTTCCCCACAGGATCCGTTCAATCTCGTTTAAGATGACCGGCCGGCTGTGCAGCTGGCTGTGGGTCGTGTTGGCGTAGATCTTCTGGTGGTAGGTGATTGTCGGGTGCGACTGGATGAGGGCCTTCAGCATCTCGGACTGGATGTGCGGCACCTCACCATCGGTCAGCTTGCTCCCCTCCTTGGACCCCATCAGGTTATAGATGGTGATCGGGTAGTTCAACTGCCAATCCTTCATCTGGGCACGCAGCTGGTGGAAGTTCTTGTCCTTGGAGTGGTGGATGAGCAGGTAGTGGTACGGCAGGCGGTCGCTCAGGCTTTCCTCGACCGGGACGCCGAGAAAGATCAGCTTGTGGAGCCGCAGCTGCCGCTGGAGGCGCTTGGACCCCATGTAGGCGTGCATGAATTCCGTCCCGCCCCACGAGTGGGCGATGATGTTGGTTTGCCTAATTCCGTAGTGGTGGTTAAGATAGATGAGAACGTGGCGTAACTGATTGACCTGGGGATGGAAGCTGGCGTCGTAGTTCCAGTCGAAGAGGACCTGGATCAGGGCGTTTGGCTGTCCATGCCAGTCCCCACTGACCCGGATACGGTTCCGCGGTGAAACCCAGACGGTCATCACCTTCTGGGCGACGTTTTTATCCTGATAGTGGGTGATCAGGTGGTTGTAGGTGACGGTGTTGCCACCCCAACCCGGGATCAGGATGGTCGGCACCTTCGAATAGCGGACCGTCTTCGGCCCCACCGCCGGATCGATTGTCTTGCCCGTCGTGCCCCGCAGGAGAAATGCCTGGGTCAGCAACAGCAGGAGGCAGAGTCCCCCCAGACTGTACCCAACTACCTTTGCGACTTTCTTTAACCGTTGCACACAATCACCCCACCTCATCAAGTTACTACTAGTTTCATTATCGCGCATTTTGTTGGGTTTGACTGAACTAAATTATTAAGGAGAGGTAAAATGACGATTAACTTTCGCCGGGCCCGGTCGACTGACCTGGGCGCCATCGTGACGATTTTCAACGAATCGGTCGACCTGCCGATCAACGACGAGGTCGAACTGATCACCCCAGACAGCCGGCGGGCGTGGCTGGCGGAATTTGACGACGACTTCCCGCTCTGGGTAGCCGAAAGCGCCGGCCAGGTGGTGGCCTGGTGCGGGCTGGAGCCCTTCTACCCCCACCCGGCCTACCGTTTTGCCGCCGAGATCTCGATTTACGTCGGGCGGGCAGCTCAGGGGCAGGGAATCGGCCGGTGCTTTCTGGACCTGGTCGATCGCCAGGTCCACGACCACCTGCCGATCAAGACGATCGTGGCCTACATTTACCGGGGCAATCAGGCCAGTCAGCACCTCTTCACCACGGCTGGCTTCACCCGATGGGGCCAACTTCACCAGATTGCTAACCTGAATGGGACGTTCCACGACCTACTGATCTACGGGAAAACATACAAAAAAGACTGAGCCGCCTCAGCGCGTCGCTCAGTCTTTTTGCTAGCCGAACAGCCGGGCCCAGAAGCCCTTCTTCTTTGGCTTTTCGGTGGTGATGGCCGATGACGGTAGCTTGGAATCGCCGATTGAACGGGCTGGTTCGGTGTGCTGTACCACGTTCGGCTGTTCGTATGGGTTACGTTCACCAATCCACTTGAAGAAGTCTGGAGCCTTGATCTCAACGAACTTCCCCCGCTTACCGTTGATCCCGTCGACACAGAGCTCGATCGGCAAGGCATTCCGGTACTTCTCGATACTATCGACCGAGAAGCCGTTGAAGGTATTGAGCTTCGAGATATCGAAGAGCAGGCTATTGTCAGCTTTCCGGTACTTGAAGTCATCGGCCTGGGTGACGTAGAGCTTGGCCCAGCTGTTCCGGGAGCTCTCTTGGAAGTCATCACAGATCTGGTCGGCAAAGTATGGTGGCACCTCAATTCCCGCCATCTTGTAGTAATCGCGGAAGATCTTCCGGGTGTTGGACAGGAAGTCGAGGCGGCCGTTCTCGCTGTTGAAGTCCCGCCATGGGGTCTCGTCGTCCTCCAGCAGGTTGGCCATCCGCATCACGAAGTCCTTAAAGAGGGTGTTGTTCAGGGTCTGGCGGACATTGTAGATGTACTTGTTGGCCTCCCCCTTGAGCTGGTCATTGATGACCTTGTCGATCTGCAGGTAGTAGGTCCGCCGGGCGGTTTCCCGCAACATGGTGAAACCGGAGTCGTAGTTGGTGGTTCCGATCAGTGGCGCGATGGCGTGCGGGTTATTAACCAGCTCGTTCATCGTATCAACGACCAGGTGCCGGCTGTACTGGTCCTGCTGGAAGAAGTAGGGTTCGATTTCATCCAACAGAACGGGGTAGGAACTCCCCTGCTTCATGTAATGCTCGATCGCCTCGACCGTCTTGGCCTTCTTCTGGGCCGTTTCCGTTGGGTAGATCGTCCCGAAGTCAATCAGTGACCGGTCGGTGTTCCAGGTCAGCTGGTTGATAATCCGCAAGAGGGTTGACTTACCGGAACCGGCCGTCGCTCCTAGAACGAGGAAGTTCGGCACGTCGTTACCATCCTCGGGATTCAGGCTGGCCTTCTGCCGGATCTCCCACAAGAATGGTGCCGTGAAACTGTAGAGGATCGCCTCATAGAAACGCTTGCCGTAGTCGTCCGTGTAGTCGACGACGAACTTCTGATAACCCTTCATCACCGCATCAATGCTCCGTAGGCCGTCGCGAATCTGGCTGGTGGTTGCCAGCTTTCCAAACGGGATCGGGTGGGTCCCGGCGTCGTTCGGCACGTAGAGGCCACTATTATTGCGGACCAGGTTCCGCTCCATCGGTCGGTCGTAGAGGAAGGTGGTGTACTTCTTCTCGGCCTGGCGTTGCTGAGGGGTCATTCCGCTGATCAGGGCCTGTTGAACCTGCTGGTAGATCTTCTCCCGACTCTTGATCTTCGGCTTGGCCGCTCGTGGGGAGACGGCGGTCTTCTGTAGGTTGTAGACAGTATCGTGCTGCTTGACGTCGCGGGCGATTGCTTCCTTGGTCTGAGACCGGTCCGTGGTGACCTCCCGCATGGCGTTGGTGGTGGTCGATGGGATGATCTTGGCATCCATCTGCTTCTGGACGTCATGACTGATGATATCGGTCATGTCGGCGGCCGCGATCCGGTCGGTGGTATCGTTGTCCAGGATCACCACCTGATTTTCGCTGCTGGCGGTTTCGCTGTCCTTGGCGCCCTCATCTAGCTGGGCCTGGGCCTCCTTCAACAGGTTGTCGGTGAAGAATGGCCGCAGGATCGGCTTGATGTCCTTCTTGAAGTGCTCGTTGAGATTTTGGAAGAGGCGGATATCGTTATCAAAGACGAGAACCTCCTCGAACTGGTTACGGTCTTTATCAAAGGCGGCATTAGTTAGGTCAATGCTGCCCAGGATGACCCGGGTATCGTGGGTCTCGTGATTGCTCAGCAGGTAGAAGTGGGAATGCAGGGCCTGGACGGGTGACATCTCGACACTGAACAGGCCGCTTAACACATTGGCCTGGTTACTGCTGGTTAGGCCCTCGAAGAGCTTAGCCGGCCGTTTATTGGCCACGGCGAGCAGGGCATTGGTCAAGGCCTCCTTGGTGATGACATCCTCGGCCGTCTTGGCATCGCTGGCGACGGGCGTCCGCAGGGCAATCTCAACCTTGATGAAGTTGCTGAGGTAACGGTTGAAGAAGTCGGCGGTGACGTTGCTCGTGACGGCGGTGAGCCGGTTGAAGCGGCGGGCGTCGAAGAGCTGGCTGACCTTCATCGGTGGCGTCTCCTGGCCGTTGAATACAATGTGAATCTTCTTTAAACTTGGATCATTAACCATAAACGTTATCCTTTACAATCTAGTATATTTATAGCCTATTTTCGTTGATTTGGCCGGATTTTGCAAGTTTCTTCCTGGCGATGATGAAAACGGCGATAGGCCCTCCGACAAACATCGCTTATCTCATGATACAATGGAAAAAGTACCATTCGATCAAAGGAGGGACAAGTTGAACTTTCTCGTCATCAATATGGAGGCCCTGACCCTGGGCAGCATCGTCCTTCCCAACGTTTTATTCATGCTCTATTTCATTCAGCAGGGACGAACGGCCGCGGCCGCCCTGCCGGTTATCTTCTTCTACGTCATGGCCAAGACCGTCCCCTATGCGATCCGGTCCTTTGGGCGGGTCGCTAACCCCTACCGGATCCTGGCTGCCAGCAGTGGAGTCGCCCTGATCGGTGCGGGACTGGCCCTGTTCAACCCCCTGCTGCCGGAGGGGGCCACCCTGCTGGGCCTGGGGATGGGCTGTCTCAAGCCCGCCTACCAGCAGGTCAAGGATGAGTACCGCCGGCAGGGGACGTGGCACCATCCCAAAGCCGCCCTGACCGGGATCTTCTACCTATTATTTGTCCTGGGATTGGGGATGGCCCTCGGGCACCGCAACCTGGCGGCCTTCCTGGGGGAGCTGATCCTGCTGCTTGTCCTTGGGATTGTCCTGGTAGTCAAGCTGCCGGCCCCGTGGCCTGGAGCAGCGGCCTTCACTGGTCCGTTCCGGTGGCGACCGGCCATCGCAACCCTGTTGGTCTTCGGGATGGCGCTGGGGGCCCGCGGCCTGAAGCAGACCGGCAGCCTACCCTTGGCCGACTTGACCCTGGGGATGTGGCTGGTCCTATTGCTGGGCTTCGGTCGGCTCCAGCGGCGGCTCAAGTCGTCGCGTCTCTGGACCTTTTGGACGAGTGCGGTCACCAGCTTCCTGTTGATCTATAGTCTCTTCTATTTTGATACCCTGGATCAGGTGCCCCAGCTCTTTATTGCCTACGGTCTCTTCATCCTCGCCACGATCGGCGGCCTTCTGCTGGCTTCCCGGCTGCGGGGTAAGCCCCATTGGTGGATCACCTTTCCCGGCGCGGTGGTCGGCCTGTTCATCTCCCTAGTCCCGACCAGTTGGGGCTACCTGATCGGCCTCTTCATTGCCAGCCTTTGCTGCAGCACCATCAACGCCTTTATCTGGCCGTTTTACCGGAAGGACACCTTGATTCCACCATTGAATAATCGTTTTGTCCGCCAAGACTTCAGCGTCCTGGGCTCGATTGCCGCCCAGGTGACCCTGATCAGCCTGCTGGTCATCACCAACTTTCTCTTCAACAATCACGGCGGTCAGGTTCTGCGCGCCTACTATGCCCACCTGCCAAACCTGAGCCTCGGGGAGCCCCTCTGGCTGACCCGGCTCACCGGCGTGGCCCTGCTGACCCTTATCGCGCTGGTATTGATTGAGCGCAACCTGCCCGATATTGAAGATAATGAATAAGAGCAGCCTAGCCGACACCACTGGGGAATCAACTGGTGTCGACCAGGATTTTCTTGCTTTAATGCGCGACCAGGTTGACAATAAAAGTAAGTTAGTCACACAGATTCAAAACGAAATTCAGCGAATCAAGCAGGACCCGAAGAGGAGGGATGGCTTCATGAAATACAAAATCAACTTGATGGATGCTAAACGGGAAGCCCGACAAGAAGCATATGAGGAAGCTAGCAGAGAAGAGCGCCAAGCCGGGATTCAAAAACTCATCAGCACGCTCCAGGAGGTCGGAATCGAGCCGGCAGTCATCAAACAAAAGGCGATGGAGAAGTATGGTTTGAGTGATGCTGAAGTAGATAAACTACTCAGACAATATAACTGAACTACTTAGAACACTAAAAGTGCATCCTTACTGTTTACGCACAGTAGGGATGCACTTTTATCATCTTAGTCCAAGTCTGATTTAATAAAAGCTCGGTTTCGTCCATTCGGTGTTCGGTTCACCAATCCCGAGGCTCTCACGGTGGTAGTCCTGCTTGCCCGTCAGCAGGTCGGCAGCGAACTTAGCCACGGCCTCCCGGGTAATCTGGGCATCCTTGAACGGTTCACCCTTCTTCGTGACGTCAACGTTGGTCTTGGCAGGATCGTTATAGAGCCAGGTCGTCCGCAAGATGACATAGTCCAGGTCGGAACCCTCGATAGCTTCAACGGTGTCGACATAGTTCGTCTGCCAAATCAGGCCGGTGTGTTCACGGTACCAGGCCTGGAATGGACCGGCGACTTCCTGGTAGACATCGGGGACGGACATGGCGATGAAGCGTTTGACCCCACTCTCATCTAGGGCCTTGATCAGTGGCTTGATGATGTCTGGCGTGGCCACGTATGCCAGGAAGACCGCGTCGGCCCCAGCAAAGGCCTGCTTCAGGGCTGCGGTGTCCTTCAGGTCGCCATCAACGAAGCTGACCCGCTGTCCCGCAAACTTGCTGAGACGCTGGTCGGCGTGGTGGCCGAAGAGGACCAGGTTGGCGTCACTGTTGTCTAATAAGCACTGGGTGGTTAACTGGCCGATCTGGCCGGTCGCTGCTAAGATTACGTATTTTGCCATTATAGGATCTCCTCCTATTACTTCCGCAGGGCCTTCAGACTTTGACCGAAGATACTTTCGATCGCAACCGGATCGCGGTGATCAAAGAACTGGCTCTCGTTCTTATCCAGACTGTTCATCGTCTTCATGTCGTCGGCACTGAGCTCGAAGTCAAAGACGTCGAAGTTTTCGGCCATCCGGGTCTTGTGGACGGACTTTGGAATGACCACGATCCCCCGCTGGATCAGCCAGCGCAGGATGACCTGCCCGTTGGCCTTACCGTACTTCTTACCAATGTTGGCGATCGTCTCGTTGGTGAAGATGTCGTGCTTCCCTTCAGCAAACGGTGCCCAGGCCTCGGTCTGGATGTTTTGCTGTTGGTTGAACTTAACCGCATCGTCTTCTTGGAACCATGGGGAAACTTCGATCTGGTTCAGGGCTGGCTTGACATTGCTCATCAGCTCCAGGTTCATCAGTTGGTCTGGGGCAAAGTTAGAAACCCCGATCGACTTGATCTTGCCTTCCTGCTGAGCTTCCTCTAAGGCCCGCCATGCACCGGCAACGTCACCGTATGGTTGGTGCAGGAGGTAGAGGTCGATGTAGTCCAGGCCGAGCTTGGTCAGGGAATCATCAATCCCCTGCTTGGCCTTCGCGTAGGTGAAGTGGTCAACCCAGAGCTTGGAGGTAACGAAGATGGCGTCACGATCAACGCTGCTCTTCTTGATGGCGTTGCCGACCGCTTCCTCGTTGCCGTAAGCAGCCGCGGTGTCAATCAGGCGGTAGCCGGTGTCCAGGGCGTCGGTGACCGCTTGTTCAGCGACCTTCAGATCGGGAACTTGGAAGACCCCGAATCCCAGTTGCGGCATCTTGTTTCCATCGTTTAACGTTACGTATTGCATCATTGATTTCTCCTCTCGGTGTTTGAATTTGTTTATGTCATCTCTCAACGGTTCCTAGTATATGGTGGGAGCAAGGAAAAGAAAATTACCGCTTTGGTATATTGCTATGCAGGCGTTGTATAGCAGGAAGGGTGGCTACTGGATGCTTGATCTAAGCGCTTAGTGTTCGCAATTATAACGGACTACTTTTCCAATCTAGTATGTATCTCCTGATCAATCCCAGCACTTCCCTATTCTGTGGTAGCGCGGAATGTTGCGCTAACTTTCCGGTAACGGTAATCTGCGTATAATGCTTGACCGCCCCCTGGTAAATATACTTTCCTGCGAGAACACTGCTAAGCGGCACTAACCCATCCTCCACGTAGTTTTCAGACCCGGCAATGGAGTACATGGTTAAGTTATCCGGTAACTTATGCCGGTTCTTAATAAAATCGGTCAGCATTTGCGTCCGTCGATTTGTCGGCTCGGCAAAGTTATATGGTGAGCCGATGGTCATCAAGCGCTTAATACGAATCTGGCGCTCATTAAAGTAGTGCTCCAGAAAATACGTATAGATCAAACCACCGTTAGAGTGGCCGATCCCCTTAAAGTTATTAAAGTTATACTGGGCCTTCAGCTGGTTGAAGGCGCTGTTGAACATCCGGGCCTGTTTCTTGATGTTGCGATAGCCATCGTGATTATTCTGAAACCCAACCACGATAAACGGCTCGTTGTCCCCGCGCCGAATCTGGCCAGTGTAAGTGATTTTCCCACTATTATAGACTTTCACCTTCAGCAGGCTGTGATTTCTTTTATCCATCTGGTTGATCCGCGCTACTAAGGTATCAAACCGGTTCACGGAGGCACTGCTTCCCGGAATCATAATCACCGGTGACATCCTTGATTCCTGCCGTCGTTGTAATTGCGCAACACTCTGCCGTGACCAACCGTAAGAAGCCAAGGTCATGATTGCCAGGATGAGTGCGGAAACCCAGATGATGATCTTATGGCGTTTACTAATGCGCATCATGACGCTCCTTTCTCATTCGTTCGTCAACCCGCAACGCTAACTTAATGAATGGAATATAAACTATCACGTCAAGGATAACCAGCAATACAGTAACTAGAAGAACGAGCCAATTTCCTCCCGTCCCGATGAACGGAACAAGCACTCCCGGTGTACCGCTGGGAACTGGGTAGACGACGGGTGGAATTATCTTTAACAAGATGAGGAGGCTCGCAAGCAGCATATTAACGATCGGTAATACAACAAACGGAACGAGGTAGATAATGTGTAAGCAGTCAATAACGATACGTATTGAAAACGAATAGAAGGGCGTGAGCCGTTGACTTTTGCGCGGTTCACGCCCTTCCTCTAGTTATGGCATACCTGTTGCACGTTTTCTGCCCATGGTAAAAGGGCCT
>DXAA01000002.1 GCA_019117285.1 Candidatus Limosilactobacillus intestinigallinarum | reverse complement strand
TCCATATGGGCTACTGTAAAGCCGTATTTATTGGCAATTTCACGCACTTGTTCTCGGAAGACTGCTTCGACGTGTCCTTTCAGCACTTTGTTACGGTATTTAGTACCCCAGATCAAATGATAGTTCAAATTATAGACGGAAGTCCGCCCATATGTAAGCCTATTTGTATCTTTCATATTAATTATAATATCACATTTTGCCTTGTCCATCTGCACTACGTGCAAAAAAGAGTGGGCAATTCATCACGTTCTTAAAAGAACGTGTTTCCTTGCCCGTTTTCAAAAAGGCTAGGTCCCATCTACTGGGCACCTAGCCTTAATATTATTGCAGTTGTTCCGAACTGACCGGGCGCTTGCCGTGCTTCAGACAACCGATCTTGCCCTCACGGCCGTTGTTGACGATGAACTCATCGACCGCCCCGCAGTGCTCGCAGGCCACCACAATCTGGTAGCGTTGGGAGTCGTCCTGGTTGGTATCCATCCAGTTCCGCTCAGCGATCACCAGCGGCTCCTGCTGACAGCGATAGCACGGCACCTTCAGCCGGCGGTTCTCGCGAAAACCGTCACCGGTCTTGCCGACCAGCCCGTAGCGGTCCTCACCCTGAACACGATCAAAGTTGTTGTAGAACACGTGATTACTTCCTTAGTACTTAACCGTCCGGGACTTGTTCAGCTGGACAACGACCCAGACAATGACTTCCATCGCAAAGATCGAGGCCGCACAGATCACAAAGAGAATGTGGTAGGAAGCCGCCCCGATGATCAGCCCCCCAAATAGGGGCCCAAACGCCTTCCCCAACGACGAGAAGGCGTTGAGGATACCCTGGTACTTCCCCTTGACCTCAACCGGGGAGAGACTGTTGACGATCGCCGGCATCGTCGGAAAGGCCGTTGCCTCCCCGATCGTCAGGATGACCATGGCGATGATGTACCAGATGTAGCTCTTGGCAAACAAGAGGAGGACAAAGGACAACCCGACGGTGAAGATCCCGATGAAAACCTGGGCGTAAGGATTATTGTACCAACGGTTCAGCCAGGTCAACAGCAACTGGATAATCACAATCAGGACCCCGTTAAGCGTCCAGAGCAGGCTGTACTTGGTCATTGAGATTCCCTGGTCAGTCATGAAGACGGACAGGTTGCTGGACCACTGTTCGTACATCGTCCAGACCACGCAGAGGGCCACGAAGAAGATCCAGTTGATCCACAGGTTGGCCCGGGGCAGGCTGGTCGTCGTCGCCGGCGAATCGTCCTTGAAGCGGGCCTCGTCCACCGGTTCCGGATGTGGATCCTCCTTGAAGTAGACGAAAACGACGATCGAGAAGAGGATGTAGAGGATGGTCGTGATGGTGAAGAGCGGGGCGATGTTGCCATGCGCGTGCTGGTAGAGCGGGCCGACAATCGTGGTCCCGATCACCATCCCCAGGTTGTTGGCGAAGTAGAGCATGTTGAAGACGTACCGCCCATCCTTGTGCAGCCGGGTCCCGAAGGAGTTGACCATCGTGATGATCCAACCGTTGAAGAAGCCGATCGCCGTCAGCAGGAAGGCGTAAATCGGCCAGCCGTTGAAGAAGATCATGGTTGCGATGACGACGGTTGCGGCGATGGTCCCGCCCAGCATCAGGTGGCGTGGATTGCGCTTGTCAAAGAGCAGGCCACTGATATAGCTACCGACCACATTGGCCCCCGAATAGAAGAGCAGCACAATCCCTGATACGGTTAATGACTCGTGCAACTGTTCATGCATGTAAATCGTGGTCAATGGCCAGACAAAACTGTTGCCGATGCTCCCGAAGAACATCCCCAGTAACAGCCATTTCAACTCAATTCCCTGTGTTTGACGGTTCATCCTAACGCCTCCTTGTTTCTCCTTAAGCGAACGAAAAGAGCCCTCCAGTGAACCTGAAACGCCCCTTTCTAATAATAACAATCACGGAAAGTGGCACCGTGGCACCTGCTTTCCGACTACTTTAATTCTGTTCCCCCGGCACGTAGGCCACGGAGGCAAACTTGTTGTATGACTTGGCAAACAACAGCTTAACTGTCCCCCGCGGGCCACTCCGGTTCTTTTCAATGATGACTTCGACCTCACTGACGTTCGAGTCGTCGCCATTATCCTGACCACCATCCTGCTGGTCGTCGTCCCCACCGTCATGCTCGTAGTAGTCATCACGGTAGAGGAAACTGACAATATCCGCATCCTGCTCGATTGATCCGGACTCCCGGATATCGGACAGCACCGGCCGCTTATCCTGTCGTTGCTCAACCCCACGAGAGAGCTGAGACAGGGCGATGACCGGCACCTCGAGCTCCTTGGCTAGCTTCTTGAGTTGCCGGGAGATCTCGGAGACTTCCTGCTGCCGGTTGTCGGGGTTATTCCCTTCAATCAGCTGCAGGTAGTCGATCACGATCAGGCCGAGGTTGCCGGTCTCCTTCTTCAGGCGCCGGCAGCGGGCCCGGATCTCGGCCACCTTGATTCCAGCAGTGTCATCGATGTAGAGGTGGGCATTCGACAGGGTCCCGGCAGCAAAAAACAGGCTCTCCCATTCATCACTGGTCAGGTTCCCGGTCCGCAGGTGGTTGGCGTCAATGTTCCCCTCGGCACACAGCATCCGGTTAACCAACGACTCAGCCCCCATTTCAAGGCTGAAGATCGCCACCGTTTTATCGGTCTTGGTGGCCACGTTCTGGGCGATGTTGAGGGCAAAGGCGGTCTTCCCAACGGCCGGCCGCGCCGCAATGATCACCAGCTCATCGGGGTGGAAGCCGGTCGTCATCCGGTCCAGCTGGGGGTAACCCGTCTCCAGGCCGGTGATCTCTGAGTCGTTGCCCGACAGGGTCTCGATGTGGTTCATCGCGCTGTTTAGGACCTGCTGGATGTTTTGGAAACCATCCTGACTGTTGGATTCCGAGACGTGGAGGATCGACTGTTCCGCCTGGTCGAGCAGGTCGGTGGTGTCGTTGTCGTCCGCATAGCCCTCATTGATGATCTTGGTGGCGGTGTTGATCAAATTCCGCCGGACAGCCTTGTCATGGACAATCTTGGCATAGAAGGCCACGTTGGCCGCCGATGGGACCGATGAGGCCAGCTCGGCCAGGTAGACCATCCCACCGACGTTTTCGGTCTGCTTGTCCTTATCCAGGGCACTCTTGATCGTCACCACGTCGATCGGCTGGTCGTCATCGTTTAACGCCACCATCTTTTCAAAGATGATCTGGTGGGCCCGCTTGTAAAAATCCCCGGGCTGCAGGTATTCCATTGCATCGGCCAACGCGTTCTTACTTAAAAAAGCAGCTCCAAGAACTGCCTTTTCAGCTTCAATATCGTGTGGCTCTTCTTGCATTGGTGCATTATCCATGACGATACCTCGCTTTTAATAAATCAAAATTCAATTATACCGGTTAAACTACTTTTCCGCAATGTGCACCCGAATCTCGGCACTGACTTCGGGGTGGAGCTTAATCGGTACGTTGACGTAGCCCAGGGCCTTGATTGGCGCTGCCAGTTCAATCTTGCGCTTATCAATCTTGACCTTGTACTGCTTCTGCAGGGCCGTGGCGATCTGCTTAGTGGAGATGGAACCGAACATCCGACCGTCCGTACCGGCCTTCCCGCTCAGCTCAACGACCGTCTTGTCGTCCTCCAATACCTTCTTCAACCGCTTGGCCTCTTCTAACTCCTCGGCGGCGTGCTTGGCCTCGGCCCGTTGTTGGCCGGCCAGCTGGCTCATTGCTGCCTTGGTAGCTTGCTTGGCCAGGCCGCGCTTGATCAGGTAGTTCTGGGCGTAGCCGTCGGGAACTTCCTTGACCTGACCGCGCTTTCCCCGGCCACGAACATCTTGCGTAAAAATAACTTTCATCTTATTCACTCCTCTTCGTCTTCCTGACTACTATTATCATCCGTCTTCGCCAGAAGATCAATTAATTCCTTCTTTACCTCATCGACCGTTCGATCGGCAATCTGGGTGGCCGCATTGGCCAGGTGACCACCGCCGCCCATCTGCTCCATGATGATCTGGACGTTGACGTCACCGGCCGACCGGGCAGAAACCCCGACCTTGCCGTCCGCACGCCGGGTGATGACGAAGGAGGCCTCGACCCCCTCAACCTGGAGGAGCATGTCGGCCGCCTGGGCCGCCGTCACGGAGTCATAGACCCGGTCGTCCTCGCCGGCACAGATGGCAATCTGGTCGTTGATTATTGCCCGGGAAATTAAGTGGTTCCGGTCCATGAAGCTCTGCGGGTCCTCCTTCATGAAGGACTGAATCATCATCCCGTCCGCCCCGGCTGAACGCAGGTAGGAAGCGGCATCAAAGGTCCGCGTTCCGGCGCTCTTAGTAAAGGACTTCGTGTCAATTTGGATCCCCGTCAGCATCGTCGTGGCCTCAAGTTTGTTCAGTCCCTTGCCTTCCCGTGGCTGGTACTCGAACATCTCGGTGATCAGCTCACAAGTTGAGGAGGCGTACGGCTCGATGTAAACCAACAATGGGTTCTCGGGGAACTCCTCGCCGCGCCGGTGGTGGTCAATGATCACCAGCCGGTTCTGCAGCTTGTCATAGAGCTCAGGGGAGATGGTGATACTGCGCTTGGCGTGGTCCACCATCACCAGCAGGCTGTTGTCAGTGGCCTTCTCCAGGGCTTCGTCCGGCGTAATGATGTGGTCCTTGATCGTCTGATAGTTGTCGATCTCGTTCATCAGCCGCTGAATATCGGCGTGGGGGTGCTCATCATCCACCACGATCCAGCATTCCTTGCCGTTCATCTCGGCAATCCGGCGAATCCCCAGGCAGGCCCCTAGCGAGTCCATGTCGGGGTTATGGTGCCCCATGACGAAAAGCTGGTCTGCCTGGTTGATCAGTTCCTGCAGGGCCTGGCTGATCATCCGTGCCCGGACCCGGGTCCGCTTCTCCATCGGGTTGGTCTTTCCCCCATAGAAGCGGGCGGGCTGGTCCTTGGCCCGAACGACAACCTGGTCGCCCCCACGACCAAGTGCCAGGTCCAAGTTATTCTGCGCCGTGTCGGCCAGCTTAATCAGGTCGTTCTCGGCATAGGCGATTCCCACACTGAGGGTGACCGGTGAGTTACGCTGGGACGTACTCTGGCGAATGACGTCCAGGATCTTAAACTTCTTCTTTTCCAGTTCCTCAAGCGAGCTCTGGTGACCGATGATCAGGTAGTTATCGTCATCGATGATCTTCATCAAGAGGTGGTTGTCACTGGCCCACTTACTGATCTCCGAGGTGACGTAGTTGTGTAGGTTGGAGACGTCCGTATCGCTCATCCCCTGAATCAGCTCGTCGTAGTTATCCAGGTAGATGTTGCCCAGGAAAATCTGCTCCTGGCGGTAGCGCCGTTCCACCGCCGCGTACTTGCTAATGTCCAGCAGGTAAGCCACCCGGTAGCGCTTCTGAACCAAAAACTCAAACTGGTGGCCCCGCCAGGTAACGATCCGGGGGCCCTGGTGACTGCGCCCGGTATCAATCAGCTTAGCCAGCTGGTCATCAACGCTGGTCACCGGCTTGCCGACGACCTGTTCAAGCTTGAAATAACGCGCCATATAAGGATTGATCCACTCAATCTCGTTGCGGTTGTTGAGCATGATCATCCCTACTGGCATCTCCAGCAGGGCCTCCTGTTGGCCGTGCTGAATCTGGTAGGTCAGGTGTTTCAGGTACTCGTGGGTGTCATTGACCAGTTGCCGAAGCCGGCGCAGGCTGATGGTACTCCCGATGAGTGCCAACACCAACACCACCAGGCCAACCACCCAGTTGAACATGAAGGCCAGGACCAGGCTGACCACGGTCATGCACAATAGGTAATAGACATTCCAGCGGACCGCTGGGTGTTTCAGATAAAACAGCCAGTTTTCACGACTGAAAAATTCACGCATAGTAATCCTCCCAAATCGGCGGGCAAATGCCGCCGGCAAATTGGATATTTCTATCATATCACACCGGCCACCAAAAACCGTCAGAATCGCTTAATCTGCCCGGCCTTAATGATGAGGCGGAAAATCCTTCATGACGGGGTCACTCGCCTGCTGGGCAGCAGCCACGTTGGCAGGCTTGAAGTAAATCCGTTCAGCGTTGTTGGCCATTACGTCGGCTAACTCGGCTGGTGTGAAGATATCGGTGTGCTCCAGCCAGGTTGCCAACTGGTGGTAGCTATTGAAGGTTGCCGACCACGGGGCGTCGCTGCCCCAGATGATCCGCCGGGCCCCCAGCTTCTCCTTGGCGAGCCGGACCGCCCATTGACTCCGTGGGTAAGGAAAATCACCGCGCCCCTCACCCAGGATATCCTGGATTGCCGAGATGTCGACACTGATGTTGGTCAGTGGGGCAAACTGGTCAAGGACGTTGGCCAGCTGGTCGGGATGCGTGGCATCAGGGAAGGAAAGGTGGCAGACAACGAAATCCAACTTTGGGTAGCGCCGGGCCAGGTTGACGATTGCCTCCGGCTGGTAGCTGGTCTGGTCGGCGGCCCCGTAGTCCACTGTCACTACAAAGCCTGGGTAGCCGGCCAGGTAGTGAAAAATCTGGGAAACCCGGTTATCGATATCGAGGCGGAACGGGCGGTGAAAGCCGTGCAAGCCCCCACCCTGACTGATTTCAAACTTGATGGCCCGAAAGCCCAGGTCATCCACGTAGCGGTGAACGATCGCCATCGCCCGGTCGGTGAAGGGGTCGACCGCAAAGGCGCCAATAAACCGGTCTGGGTAGCGCTTGACCACCTGGTAGGTGTAGTAGTTCTGGTAACCGTTCAGGGTCCCCTGGAGGATAACCGCTTTAGCGATCCCCTCCTTGTCCATGATTGGCAGGTACTTCTCGGCCAGGAAGTTGTCATCGCCCCAGCCGTCCGGAATCAGCTTGATGATCTCGCCATCGTCCCAGATCGCATAGCCGTGGCCGAGCGGGCTGAGCCGTCCCTGAGCCTTGGATCCCGCCATCTCTCGAACGAGGTGGATGTGTCCTTCGATTTTCCTCATTTTAGTTCTCCTTTCCACAAACAATACAAAAAAAGCCCGCTTCACAATGAAGCAAGCTTTTTGCTTTTGGATTAGTCTTCAGCAACGAATGGCAGAAGACCCATGATCCGGGCACGCTTGATAGCGACCGTTAACTTACGTTGGTTCTTAGCACTGGTCCCAGTGACCCGACGTGGTAAGATCTTACCCCGTTCGGAGATGAACCGACGTAATAAATCAGTGTCTTTGTAATCGATGTATTCGATGTGGTTTGCGGCGATGAAGTCGACTTTACGACGACGACGGCCGCCCCGACGTTGTTGTGCCATGAAATTACCCTCCTATCCGGTAAAAAATTTTAGAATGGTAAATCGTCATCAGAGATCTCAGTCGATTGGTCCCCACTATCGTTACTGCTGGAGAATGGGTTGGCTGAGCTGTTCTGACCATTACCGAAGCCCGGGGTTCCGGCATTGGTTGACGAATTAGCTTGAGGAGCGTTGTTGGTCGATTGTGGCTGATTGTTATTGCCGTATTGACCCTGACCACCAAATGGGGCCTGGTTGCCAAACGACTGTTGGTTGCCGTTGTTGAACGGTTGCTGACCGCCCTGGTTCATCCCGCCATTTTGCCGGGGCTCGAGCAGGGCGAAGTTATCAACCACGACTTCGGTAACGTATACCCGTTGGCCCTGTTGGTTCTCGTAGTTCCGGGTTTGGATCCGGCCATCGAGTCCCACCAGAGAGCCCTTGTGGGTGAAGTTGCTGAAGTTCTCGGCAGATTTACGCCAAATGACACAGTTGATAAAGTCGGCGTCCCGGTCCCCGTTTTGGTTCCGGAACTGCCGATCAACCGCGAGCGTAAATGAGACTACCGCAGTACCGCTGGTAGTGTATCGCAACTCAGGATCTCGCGTTAAGCGTCCAGTCAAAACTGCACGATTAATCATTCGATCGTTCTCCTCTCTATTTACATTGACGATCTAATTAAGCATCAAGCTTAACGATCATGTGACGTAGGATGTCGTCGTTGAACTTAGCTAAACGGTCAAATTCGTTTAATGCTTCGTCAGTGTTGGTGGTCAGAGTAACCACGTGGTAAGTACCTTCAGTGTACTTTTCGATTGGGTAAGCGAAGCGACGCGTTGACCAATCCTTTGATTCAGCGACATCTGCACCATTGTCCGTCAGAACCTTGTCGAACCGGTCTACCAGTTCGCTCTTAGCTGATTCTTCGATATCAGGACGAATGATGTAAGTAATTTCATATTTACGTGTTTCCATGAATGTTACACCTCCTTATGGACTCTGGCTCTTCTAAGATTTAGAAGAACAAGGAGAGTAGACGTCTGTACGTATACTCACAGATATAAAATATAGCATATACTAGGCTTTAAAACAAGAAACAAATAACAAGAAATCCTGAGAGTTGCGCTCTATTAATATAATACGCAAGCCCGCAGGATTTTCGTCTTAATTAGTCAATTTTATTGGTGGTCTTCCGTCTTGGCCGGTGTCTGCTCCGTTGTCTCTTGGTCCTGATCAGACTCCGTGTCCTCATCGGATTCCTTCTCGACCTTGGCCATCGTGGCGACCTTGGTGCCCTTATCCATCTTGATCAGGTGGACACCAACGGCGGAACGGCCGGTCTGGGAGACAGTCTCGATGCCGAAGCGAATGATGACCCCGTGGTCGGTGACCAGCATGATGTCCTCGTCACCGTCGACCGTGGTCAGGCCAACCAGTGGGCCGTTCTTGGCCGTCACGTTGACCGTCTTAACACCGAGGCCACCCCGACCCTTGATTGGGTACTCGCTAGCTGGTGTCTGCTTACCGAACCCGTTCTCACTGATGACCAGGACGTTGCCATCCTTCTTCAGTGGGGCAGCACCGATTACGTAGTCCTGGTCACGGAGCCGAATTCCGCGAACCCCGGCCGCTGACCGGCCCATCGACCGGACCGCATCAGAGTTGAAGCTCAGGGCATAACCATCGTGAGTCCCGATAATCATCGGCTGACCATCCTTGATGACGTTGACGTTGATCAGTTCGTCACCGTCGTGGAGGTTAATGGCCTTCAGACCGTTACTCCGGATGTTCTTGAATTCCGGAACCGGCGTCCGCTTGACCGTCCCCTGCTTGGTCGTGAAGAAGAGGAACTTATCATCATCGTTGGCCGCATGGGAAACGTTGATAACGGCGCTGATCTTCTCCTTGCTGTTGATTCCCAGCAGGTTGATGATCGGAATCCCCTGGGCCGCCCGACCGTATTCGGGAACTTCGTAGCCCTTCATGGAGAAGACCTTCCCGGAGTTCGTGAAGAAGAGCAGGAGGTCGTGGGTGGAGCTGGAAATCAGCTGTTCGATGAAGTCGTCCTTATGAACGCCCATCCCCTTGACACCGCGGCCGCCACGGTGCTGGGATTTGAAGTCGTCAACCGGCAGGCGCTTGATGTAGCCGTTGTGGGTGAGGGTGACGATGATGTCTTCCTCTTCGATCAGGTCCTCATCCTCAATGTTGGTGATGTCACCGACCTGGAGCTCGGTCCGCCGTTTGTCGCCGAACTTGCGCTGAATCTCCAGGAGTTCGTCATAGATGATCTGGTGGATCCGCTCGTCGTGGGCCAGGATGTCCTTGTAGTCGGCGATAGCGTCCATCAGCTTCTTGTACTCGGCTTCGATCTTCTCCCGTTCCAAGCCGGTCAGCCGGACGAGCCGCATGTCCAGGATGGCCTGGGACTGGCGGTCGGACAGGCCATAGTTCTGCATCAGCTCACCCTTGGCAATCTCACTGGTCTGGGAATTGCGGATGATCTTGATGATCTCATCGATGTGGTCGAGGGCGATCCGTAACCCAGCAACGATGTGGGCCCGGTTTTGGGCCTTCTTCAGGTCAAACTTGGTCCGCCGCCGGACGACGTTTTCCTGGTGCTCCAGGTAGTACTGGAGGATCTGCTTCAGGCTCAGGATCTTCGGCGCACCGTTGACGATCGCCAGCATGTTGAAGTTGAAGGTCGTCTGCATCAGGGTCATCTTGTAGAGATTGTTTAGGATGACCTCGGCACTGGCATCCCGGCGAACGTCGATCACGATCCGCATCCCATCACGGTCGGTCTCATCGTTAATATCGGTGATCCCTTCGATCTCCTTATTCCGGGCCAGCTCGGCGATCCGCTCAATCAGCTTGGCCTTGTTGACCATGTACGGGATCTCGTGGACGATGATCCGCTGCTTGCCGTTCTTCTGTTCCTCAATGTCAACCTTGGCGCGGACGATGATCGTCCCACGGCCGGTCTCATAGGCCTTCCGAATGCCGGACTTGCCCATGACAACCCCACCGGTTGGGAAGTCCGGTCCCGGCAGCACCTTCATCAGGTCCTCCGTGGTGGCATCGGGGTTGTCCATCAGCATGTGGATGGCCGAGATGACCTCACCCAGGTTATGGGTCGGAATGTTCGTCGCCATCCCGACGGCAATCCCCGAGGCCCCGTTGACCAGCAAGTTCGGGAAACGGGCCGGCAGAACGTCTGGCTCCTTCTCCGTGCCATCATAGTTCGGGTGGAAGTCCACGGTGTCCTTGTTGATGTCGCGCAACATCTCCACCGCGATCTTGCTCATCTTTGCCTCGGTATAACGCATGGCGGCGGCGCTATCACCGTCGACCGACCCGAAGTTACCGTGACCGTCAACCAGCATGTAACGGTAACTAAAGTCCTGCGCCATCCGGACCAGCCCTTCGTAGATCGAGGAATCACCGTGGGGGTGGAACTTCCCCATGACGTCCCCGACGATCCGGGCCGACTTCTTGTACGGCTTGTCCGGGGTAACCCCCAGCTCGTTCATCCCATACAGGATCCGCCGCTGAACCGGCTTTAAGCCATCACGCACGTCCGGCAGGGCCCGGGAGACGATGACACTCATGGCATAATCCAGGAATGAGTTCTTCATCTGGCTCGTCAGTTTGACGTCCGTGATCCGGTTTGACATATTTTCTTCAGCCAATGCCGCTCCTCCTTTTTAATTTTGCTTAGTTTTTTTACAGGTCCAGGTTCTCAACGAACTTGGCATTTTGCTCGATAAAGTCCCGCCGTGGGCCAACCTTGGTCCCCATCAGCATCGGGAAGATCTCGTCCGCCTGCTTGGCGTCATCCAGTTGGACCCGAAGCAGGTGCCGGTGCTCGGGATCCATCGTGGTCTCCCAGAGCTGTTCGGCGTCCATTTCACCAAGCCCCTTGTACCGTTGGATGACCGGTTTCGGGCTCGGCTGCAGGGAGTTGACGACCCGCTCCAGCTCCTCATCGGATTCGATGTACTTGACGAACTTACCCTGGCGAACCTGGTATAGCGGTGGCTGGGCGATGTAGACGTAGCCGTGGGTGATCATCGGCTTCATGAACCGGTAGAACAGGGTCAAGAGCAGGGTCCGAATGTGGGCCCCGTCAACATCGGCATCGGTCATGATGATCAGCTTGTGGTAGTTGGCCTTGGTGATGTCAAAGTCGTCACCGAAGCCGGTTCCCAGGGCCGTGAAGAGGGACCGGATTTCGTCGTTGGCCAGGACCCGGTCCAGGGTGGCCTTTTCAACATTCAGGATCTTCCCCCGAATCGGCAGGATCGCCTGAGTCAGCCGGGACCGCCCTTGCTTGGCGGAACCACCGGCGGAGTCCCCCTCGACGATGAACAGTTCGGAGATGTTCGGGTCCTTGCTGGTGTTGTCGGCCAGCTTCCCGGGCAGGTTGGAGATCTCCAGGCCGCTCTTCTTCCGGGTGACTTCCCGGGCCCGCTTAGCAGCGACCCGGGCCTTGGAGGCCAGTTGCCCCTTCTCGATAATTTGCTTGGCCTCATCCGGGTGTTCCATCAGGAAGCGGTTGAAGGTCTCAGCGAAGATATGATCAGTGGCCGTCCGGGCATCGGAGTTCCCCAGCTTGGTCTTTGTCTGGCCCTCGAACTGTGGATCAGGGTGCTTAATAGAAACCACCGCGATCAGCCCTTCCCGGACGTCATCCCCGGACAGGGTTTCGTTGCTCTTCAAGGCCCCGCTCTTGTGGCCGTAGTCGTTAATGACCCGGGTCAGGGCCGTCTTGAACCCGGTCTCATGGGTCCCACCTTCGTAGGTGTGAATGTTGTTGGTGAAGGTCAGCAGCTCACTGCGGTAACCGTTGATGTACTGGAGAGAAACCTCCACCGTGATGTTGTTTTCCTTCCCCTCGACGTAGATCGGTGGATCGAAGAGGACTTCCCGACCGCGGTTGAGGTACTCAACGTAGTGACGGATCCCACCTTCGTAGAGGAATTCCTGGCGCTGGGCGTCTTCGTCACGCTTATCCTCAATCGTGATCTTCAGGCCCTTGTTTAGGAAGGCCAGTTCACGCAGCCGGTCGGTCAGGGTCTTGATGTTGTAGGTCGTGGTTTCCCGGAAGATGTCCGGATCCGGCTTGAAGTGAACCGTGGTCCCGTGAACGTCCTCAGGCAGGCCGGAATCGATGACCTTCATCGACGTCTTGACGTGGCCGTGGTCGAAATCCATGTAGTAGCGCTTGCCTTGCCGGGCCACCTTGACGTCCAGTTCGGTAGACAGGGCGTTGACGACGGAGGCACCAACCCCGTGCAGACCACCGGAGACCTTGTAGCCGCCACCGCCGAACTTACCACCAGCGTGGAGGACCGTGAAGACCGTCTCCAGGGCTGGCTTGCCGGTTTCCTTCTGGGTATCAACTGGAATTCCCCGACCGTTATCACGAACCGTGATGCTGTTGTCGGGTTCCACCTCGACGTTGATCTCGGTACAGAAGCCCGCCAAAGCCTCATCGATCCCGTTGTCAACAATTTCCCAAACAAGGTGGTGTAAACCTTGTGCAGACGTTGATCCGATGTACATTCCGGGACGCTTACGAACCGCATCCAGTCCCTTTAAGACTTGAATCTGGCTGGCATCGTACTCGCTCGCCAGCTCAGCTTTTGTTTCCTTGTGCTCGTCGCTCACTATGCTTCCTCCTTGTTCAAAGTGCCATGCTGTATCTCAAAAATCGTCGGTTCCTTGATCAGCTGCCGGGCCACGTCACTCAAACTGGTGGTGGTCAGGAAGGTCTGAACCTTGTCCTGGATCGCCGTCAGCAGGTGGGTCTGCCGGACGGGATCGAGCTCGGACAGGACATCATCCAAGAGTAACAGTGGGTATTCACCCGTCTGCTCCTTCATCAGGTCGATCTCAGCCAGTTTGACCGACAGGGCGGTTGTGCGTTGCTGGCCCTGGGATCCAAAGGCCTGAATGTTCTTGCCGTTGACCATGAAACGAATATCGTCACGCTGGGGGCCGTACATTGTGGTCCCCTGGTCAATCTCGCGGTCCTGATTGTCCTGGTAGAGCTTTAACAACTCATGGTAGGCCTGGTCAACCGTCGTCGCATCGTTGACTTTCACCTGGGTCACGTAGGCCAGGTGAAGCTTCTCCTGGTTGAGCGAGATCTGGTAGTGCAGGTCGGCTGCCCACTTCTCCAGATGCTGCAAAAAATGATGCCGAGCAACGATTACCTCGGCACCATACGCTGCTAACTGGTCTGACAAAACCGTGAGGAGAACCCGGTCATGCTGCTGACCATACTTTAATTGTTTCAAATATTTGTTGCGCTGCCGCAGCAACGTCCGAAACTGACTCGCGTCATACAGGTACTTGCTGCTCATCTGACTGAATTCCATGTCCATGAAACGGCGGCGGACCGCTGGCGCCCCCTTCACCAGTGAGAGGTCCTCAGGGGCAAAAAGGATAGTATTCAGCTGACCAACGTACTGGCCGAGGCGCGCCTGCTCAAGGTGGTTAACCTTGGCCTTCTTGCCGTTCTTGGTAAACTGCAATTCCAATGGGACCTTCCCCGTCGCCTTCTGAACAACGCCACTGATGGAGGCTGACTGTTGCTGCCAGTTAATCAGTTCCCGGTCGTTGCTGGTCCGGTGACTCCGGGTCAACGACAGGGCATAAATGGCCTCCAACATATTAGTTTTTCCCTGGGCATTGCGCCCAATCAGGACATTGATCCCGGGGGCAAAACGAACGGTCAGATCCTGATAGTTTCTGAAGTTATGTAACCGTAGTTCCGTCAGAATCATCGCCGACGCCTACTTACCCTTGATAACCAGGGTCGGATAGTCAGGCAGGGTCACCTGGTCGTCCGGGTAAAGCTTGCGACCCCGCCGGTCATCAGCCTCGCCATTGACGAGGACCTGATTTTCTTTCAGGTACCACTTAGCGGCGCCACCGGTGGGAATGATTCCTTCTTCTTTTAGTAGTTGGCCGAGCGTGATAAATGGTCGGTCAATCATTATCTGCTTGTCTTCCACACTAATTCACCTACTTTACTTATCTTATTATACCACAGTTGACCATCAAATAGGCGCTAAGAGCCAATCTCAGCCCGTTAATACCCCTTGAGGCATTTTTCTCAAAATTGCTTTTGCAATGGCTAATGGACCAATCAAGCCACTTTCCGTCACTTTTGCCTTTAAAATCTCGTTTAGCAGGGAAACAAAAAGAGTCACCCGCGAAATTGGTCGTGGATGACTCCGATGATTAAGTGATTTTGCAATGCCTAGAACGTCCGCACTGGCGTAATCAGGTGGACAAAGTTTTCCCCATCCTCAGTTGGCACCAGGGTGAACGGGCGTAGTGGGGAAGTGAACGAGATCTTGACGCTAGTTTGGCCAAATGAGCGTAACGCATCCTTCATGTAATTCGGGTTGAAGGAGATCTCAAGGTCGCTACCGTCCAGGCTAGTGGTGGCGACCTCTTCCTCCACCGTCCCAATATCTGGGGAGTCGCTACTGATCCGTACGAGGTTTTCACTTGGTTTTAGCGTGAGTTTAACCACGTCGTTACGACTCTCGTGGGACAGCAGGGACGCCCGCTCGATGGAGGCCAGGAAAGTTCCGGCATCCAATTCAATCATGGTATCGGCACTATCCGGAATCAGCTGACTGGTCTCTGGGTAGTTACCTTCCAACAGACGAGAGTAGAAGTGCGTGTTACCAAAGATAAAGAGAATCTGGTTCTCGGTGACCTGAACCTGAACATCTTCGTCAACATCACTGATCATCCCGGACAGTTCATTCATGCTCTTTCCGGGAATGATGACGTCGAAGTCGATTCCGTTGTCGACACCGGTTAGTGCCACCTTCCGTTGGGCCAGGCGGTGACTATCCGTGGCGACCGCCGTCAGCAGACCATCATGAAGGGTAATGTGGATGCCGGCAAGGATTGGCCGACTTTCCTGCTTGGAAACGGCAATGACGGTTTGCCGGATGACCTCCTTTAAGACGTCATTCGGTAGGGTAATGGTCTTATCAGTTTCAACTTCTGGCAGGTGGGGGAAGTTTTCGGCATCTTGGCCATTGATTTGGAACTTGGCAGTCCCAGAAGTGATATCAGCTTGAAAACCACTTGTAACTTCAATGGTTACCTGCTTATCAGGCAGCTTTTTGACAATTTCACTGAAGAACCGTGCAGGTAACACAATGGCACCTGGATCATCGACAACCAGGTCATAATCGGTGTTGCTGGCTTCAATGACACTCTCGATGGTGATATCAGAATTGCTCCCTGTTAAGATGATTCGTTCCTTATCAACGACCATCTTGAGGCCGGTTAGAATGGGAATCGTGGTTTTAGATGAGATAGCACGTAATACGTTGTTAAGTTGACTGATGAATGCTGGTCGATTGATCGTGAACTTCATTGTTGATCGCTCCTTATATATAAATATATTTTATAGTTTAAAATAGTCGTAGTAGTAGGGGATGTTGATATTGTGGATAAGTCCGATAATCCCCTGATACTAAGCAAAGGTGACTGTTGATAACCTGTGGATAAAATTGCGGATAACTCATCGAATTGTGCACAGGTTATGAATGCAGGCGCTCCTTGAGACTGTTGATGTCCTTCTGCATCTCAGTGTCCTTTTTGAGGGCCGCTTCGATCTTATCGATGGCGTGGAGGACAGTTGTGTGGTCCTTACCACCGAACTCGTTACCGATCTTGGGCAGGGAATAGTCAGTCAGTTCACGGGAGAGGTACATGGCAATCTGCCGGGGCACCACGATCTGCTTGACCCGTTTCTTGCCGAGGATATCGCTCTGGGTAATATTGTAGAAACTGGCCACCTGTTTTTGGATCTCGGCGATGGAAATGGTGGTCTGTTGCTTCTGCCGTAATCCCTTCAGTGCCTGGGAGGCGAGGTGGGGCGTAATCGGCTCGCCGCTGAGGTTGGCAAAGGCCTGGACCTGGTTGAGGGCGCCTTCGAGTTCCCGAATGTTGGTATCAATTTGACCCGCAATGTAATTCAGGGTGTCGTTGCCGATCTGGATATGATCCTCCTCGACCTTGCTGCGCAGGATGGCAATCCGCGTTTCAAGATCGGGTGGGGTAATTTCAACTGGTAATCCCCAACGGAAGCGCGAAACCAGGCGATCCTGAAGCTCAGGGATCTCGTTCGGAATCCGGTCGGAGGTCATGACGATTTGTTTCTTACGGTCATGCAGGGCGTTGAAGGTGTAGAAGAACTCCAACTGGGTTCCTTCTTTGGTAGCAAGGAACTGAATATCATCGATCAGGAGCAGGTCGAGGTTCCGGTATTCTTCGCGGAACTTCTCCATTGAATTGCTCTGGATTGAGTTGATGAAGTCGTTGGTGAACTCCTCACTGGTGATGTACTTGACCTTGGCCTTAGGGTTGGCCTGCAACATATGGTTACCGATGGCTTCCATCAGGTGGGTCTTACCCAAACCAACGCCCCCGTAGATAAAGAGCGGGTTGTAGAGACCGCCGGGACTTTCCGCAACCGCGTAAGCCGCGGCGTGGGCCATCTTGTTGCCTTCACCAACAACGAAGGTATTGAAGTTGTAGTGGGGATTAAGCGGGGTATCCATCTCGAAGGTCGGTTTAGCTGCCGAATTTTTATCGGGTGTTGGTTTAATCTCGCTCTCTAAAACATAGCGTGGCTCAATGGCATGCCCCAATTCATTTTGGGCGTACTCCCTGAGCTTGGCATCCAGATTTTTGCGCCAAAAATCCCGGTGGACCGGGGTTGGCGTCAGGATAGTCAGTTGGTTTTGGGAGAGAGAAATTGCTTTTGCCGGAGCAATCAAAGTGTCAAAAGTAACCTGAGTGGTATTTTGACGAAATGAATTTTGGATCGCTTCCCACAGAGAATCGAGCTCAGTCAAAATAATTCCTCCTAAATATATTAAATTCCAAACGGTATTTTATCATTTCATAAAAAAGTTTTCCACAGGGTAGATAAGTGGCAAAGTTCTTTACACAACACTGTGTGGTATTTTTAGTGTGCTTTGTTGATTCTGTTAGCTTTATTGGGATAAATTATAAAATTCACAGTAACTGTGGATAAATAAATGCTGTAATAGCAGCGTTTCAAGCAGTTATGAACAGCGATTCACCTGCCTGTGGATAACTCTAGTCACAGGGTGTGAATTGTGAATAACTACAAGATATTGTGGTGGATAGTTTTCCACAACAGAATATCTTGCACATGCCTGTGCATAGTTTTTATCGTTCTGTGGATAAATAAAAAAGTCAAAATAATTTTTAGCCATTTATTAATTGCGAAAAGTATGGTATACTTCCAAAGTATGTTTGAAGAGAACGTCTTTTTAGACTAGAAGCAAACCCATTCAATTGAATAGGAGGTGCAATTGTATGAAGCGCACGTTTCAACCAAAGAAGCGTCACCGTGCACGTGTCCATGGCTTCCGTAAGCGCATGAGCACCAGTAACGGCCGTAAGGTATTAGCACGTCGGCGTCAAAAGGGCAGAAAAGTATTATCTGCATAACCACACGGCCACTTTTACAGTGGCTTTTTTTATTGTGTTAGGGCAGGGCAGACCGCTTTGTTTAATCAATGGTCGTTTGCCCGGCCCTTTTTTCATATCTAAAATGTAAGGCTAGGGATTATACATAATGAGAAAATCATACCGAGTTAAAAAGGAAAGTGAGTTTCAACGGGTCTTTGAAACCCATAATTCCGTCGCCAACCGTAAATTCATCATTTACCAGATGGCTAAGCCAGGTCAGAAGCACTTTCGCGTGGGAATCTCAGTCGGTAAGAAGATCGGTAATGCCGTCCACCGTAACTGGGTGAAGCGGCGTATCCGGCAGACACTGTTGGAGGTCAAGCCCCAGATCAAGCCGGATGTCGACTTCCTGGTGATTGCCCGGCCCGCGGCGGATGGCCTCGAGATGCCAGAAGTGAAGAAGAACCTTGTCCACGCCTTAAAGCGGGCACACCTATTGAATGAAAAGTGAGGAACACGTTTTGACAAAGAAACGAAAAAAGATCTTAAGCCTGTCGGCAGTCATGAGTCTGACCTTGCTGCTGGCAGCTTGTTCCAACGCGCCAGTCACCAAGAACAGTACTGGCCTGTGGGACCACTACATTGTTTACAACTTCTCGCAGTTTATCATCTGGCTTTCTAACCATATCGGTGGTTACGGGATGGGGATCATCGTCTTCACGCTGATCATCCGGGTATTGCTGTTGCCACTGATGTTCTACCAGACCAAGATGATGCTGAAGACGCAGGAACTGACGCCGAAGCTGAAGGCCCTGCAGAAGAAGTACTCATCACGGGACCGGGAGTCCATGCTGAAGATGCAAGAGGAATCCCGGAAGCTCTACAAGGAGGCCGGGGTTAACCCAATGGCTTCCATGCTGCCGCTGATCATCCAGCTGCCAATCATGTGGGCCCTCTACCAGGCCATCTGGCGGACCCCCGAGCTGAAGCAGGGGACCTTCCTCTGGATGCAGTTGGGACACCCGGATCCGTACTATGTCATGCCGATTCTGGCCGCCCTCTTCACCTTCATCAGTTCCTGGCTGTCGATGGCCTCGATGCCGGAACGGAACGGGATGACGACGGCGATGACCTGGTTCATGCCCGTGATGGTCTTCGTGATGGCCCTGGGTTTCTCGTCGGCCATCACCCTCTACTGGGTGGTTTCTAACGCCTTCCAGGTGGTTCAGACCCTGCTGATCCAGAACCCATTCAAGATCCGTCGTGAACGGGAGGAAAAGCAACGTGCGGAACGGCACCGTAAGCGGAAGCTGGAAAAGGCCAAGCGTCGTGCCTACCAAAGTCGTCGCAAGTAATTGAATTGACTTTGTAGCCGGGTTACCGATCGTGGTGCCCGGCTTTTTATGAAAGTGGGCAAGGAAACACGTTCTTTTAAGGACGTGATGAATTGCCTACTGTTTTAGCTTTTAATCGAACGTATGTTTTAAGATATGATATAATATGTTTAACAGAACGATTGGTGTTTAGATGTTAATTAACTTCGTTGACTGACCGCTGATGAAGGAATGGTGGTAGAAATGGTGCAGATCATAAAAGGCATTAAACTCCGCCTATATCCCAATGCCCAGCAAAGGGAACAACTGTGCAGATGTTTGGTAATGATCGCTTTGTTTGGAACCAAATGCTGGCGATGGCGAGGGAGCGTTATCAAAACAATCCCAGCAGTCACTTTGTCAATGAATATGGCATGAATTACCTCCTAAAAAGACTCAAGCAGGAATATCCATTCCTTAGAGTTAGTGATTCAACTAGTTTTCTCGTGGTTAATCACAACCTCGCCCAAGCCTTTAAGATGCTCTTTAGGCACCAAGGTGGTTACCCACGGTTTAAATCGCGTCGTTCCACCCGGCAAGCTTATACTGGTCGTTCAATTTGTCGGGTGCTTGCTAAGCGACGGGTTAAGCTACCGAAGCTGGGCAGTATTCGAACCAGTAAGACAACTCGGTTAGCCGATGGCAAAATTAAGTGCTATACGGTTCGTCTTGAATCAACTGGCCGTTACTATCTGTCATTACAAGTAGCAGTTGGGGCTCCCGAACACTTAAGTAAGACGGGAAAAGCGGTCGGAATTGATGTTGGGATCACCGATCTAGCCGTTAGTTCTGATGGGATTAAGTACGGCACCTTTAACGCTAGGTGGTATGAGAAACAGGCAATCACCTGGCAATGCAAATACAGCAAACGACGTCATCGGGCGACTATTGCTGTCCGTCAATGGAACCATGACCACAAAACGGTGAAAAAAGAATTAAGTGATTATCAGAATTGGCAACGAGCGCGACAAGAAAAGGCCCGCTACCAAGCCAAGATAGCGAACCAACGAAAAGATTATTTGCACAAATTAACGACGGCCTTGGTTAAGCAGTACGACGTAATCGTCATTGAAGATTTGAAAGCCAAGAATCTTCAGAAGAACCATTGTCTAGCTAGGGCCATTGCGAACGCTAGCTGGTATCAATTCCGGACCATGTTGGCGTATAAGTGTGCCTGGTATGGTAAACGCTTAGTGGTGGTTAAACCAAATTATACTAGTCAAATTTGTAGCCACTGTGGTTACCATAGTGGCCCTAAGCCGTTACAAATTCGTGAATGGACGTGTCCAAGTTGTGGCACCCACCACGATCGGGATATTAATGCGGCAGTTAATATCTTGCGTAAAGGATTGAAAACCGTTGGTTAGGGACTAGCCATGGTAAAAGAGTGGGGTTCCGTAAGTTAGGTATCCTGAATACAGGCGTAATATCCTAAATACTACCCCATGTTCCCAGAAGCTCGGTCATTGATGGCCGAGTAGTTCACTTCGCCGATTGCTGGCAAAGGGGTACAATAAATAGAAGAACACGATACAAAGGAATGAATATGATGCCAATTTATACCGGTAAAACAATTGCAGATGCCAAGCAGGCGGCCGCCACGGACCTCGGGGTGAACGTGGACCAGCTGACGGTTAAGGTCCTCCAGGAGCCCCGGAACGGCTTCTTCGGGATTGGCCGCCGGGCAGCCAAGATCAGCGCCAAACCAGCGACCCAGCCACAATCAGTCACCCCATCGGTACCAGCTAAGTCTGCCACGGCCACGCCACCGGCCAGCGCCCAGTCGACCGCGGCGGCGCAATCAGCAGCTTCGCAACCAACGGCCGCACCTCGTTCCGCCGCACCTCAGCCAACCGCCGTCAAGGACGGGGATGAGTTGGATCCAGCCGTCATTAAGGCCCGCCACGCCGCCAATCTGAAGAAGGTCCGAACCGCGGGCGACCAGCTGGTGGAATACCTGCAGGGAATCTTCAAGACGCTGGGGGTCGGTACCGTGCCGACAATTACTCGGGTGGAGGCCCACGCGATCACGATTGACGTCAAGACGCCGGAACCGGGCCGGGTCATCGGCCGCCACGGTCAGCGGATCAACGCCCTGGAGCAGCTGAGCAACGTCTTCATGAACTACCACGGGGCTCCGAAGACGGTGGTCATGCTCGACACCTCCGACTACCGGAAACGCCGTCGTCAGGCCCTGCATGAACTGGCCCAACGGGCGGAGACCGAGGTGGTGGCCAGCGGTCAGGCCGTCTTCCTCGACCCGATGCCGGCCCGGGAGCGTAAGCAGCTGCACAAGGAACTGGAAGATCACCCCCACGTCAAGACTTACTCCCACGGTCGTGAACCCTACCGGAGCGTGGTGGTGGCCCCGCAGAACTAGGCGGGCAGTCTTTGGTTGACATTTACCAGCGATGAATTTAGAATATTGACGGTTATTCAAATTGAATTAGTTAAAGTAGTGAAAGTGCTTTGACCATGGTGACGGCAGGAATGCCCTCAGACGTGGACTGGCGCTTTTTTTATTAGAAAGGAGCGAATGTCATGGCAAACAGTGAGGCGGATACGATCGCGGCCATCTCAACCCCGGTGGGCGAGGGTGGTATCTCGATCATCCGGATCAGCGGGGATGACGCGGTCAAGGTGGCCCAGCGGATCTACAAGGGTAAGGACCTGAGTAAGGTGGCCAGTCACACGATTAACTACGGCCACATCATCGATCCCGATACCAAGCAGGAGGTCGATGAGGTGATGGTTTCGGTGATGCGGGCGCCGCACACCTACACGCGCGAAGACGTGATTGAGATCAACTGTCACGGGGGTCTGCTCGCCACCAACCGGATCCTCCAGCTGGTACTGAGTTATGGGGCCCGGATGGCTGAACCGGGTGAGTTTACCAAGCGAGCCTTCCTAAACGGCCGGATCGACCTCTCCCAGTCCGAGGCGGTGATGGACCTGATCCGTGCCAAGACGGACAAGTCAATGAAGGTGGCTCTGAATCAGTTGGATGGGGACCTCTCCCGCCTGATTCGTCACCTGCGCAAGGATATCTTGGACGTGTTGGCCCAGGTCGAGGTCAACATTGACTATCCCGAGTATGACGACGTCGAAGAGATGACCACCAAGATGCTGAAGGAAAAGGCGGTTGACATCCAACAACGGATTCAGGCCCTCCTCAAGACGGCCAAGCAGGGGAAAGTCCTGCGCGATGGCCTGGCGACGGCGATCATCGGCCGGCCCAACGTCGGCAAGTCTAGTCTCTTAAACGCCCTGCTCCACGAGGATAAGGCGATCGTGACCAACGTCGCCGGGACAACCCGGGACGTCATTGAGGAGTACGTCAACGTCAACGGGGTGCCACTGAAACTGATCGACACCGCTGGGATCCGCGACACCGCCGACACGGTCGAGAAGATCGGGGTCGAGCGGAGTCGTCAGGCCCTGGATGCCGCCGACCTGGTCTTACTCCTGATCGATAACTCGGCCCCGCTGACGGCGGAGGACGAGAAGCTCCTGACCGCCACCAAGGATAAGCAACGGATCATCATCCTGAACAAGACCGACCTGCCAAGCCAACTGGACCTGGATCACCTGAAGGAGCTGGTTGGCGACTCAGCGCTGATTGAGACCTCAATCGTCAAGCACGAGGGGATGGACCAGCTTGGGAAGCAAATCAGCCACATGTTCTTCGATCAAGGAATCGAGAGCAGCCAGAACAACGTCATGGTTACCAACGCCCGTCACATCGGCCTCCTTCACCAGGCCAACGATGCCCTGAATGATGTCTTGAAGGGGATTGCTGACGGGATGCCGGTCGACCTGGTTCAGATCGACATGACCCGCTGCTGGGACCTGCTCGGTGAGATCACCGGGGACAGCTACCAGGACGAGCTGCTTGATCAATTGTTTAGTCAATTCTGCCTAGGAAAGTAGGGAAAATCATGAAGTCTGCAGAATCATTGAAAACTTCGGACGCCGTTCAGTACGAGGGCGGCGATTATGATGTTATTGTTGTCGGTGCTGGTCACGCCGGGAGTGAGGCCGCCCTGGCCGCTGCCCGGATGGGGAATAAGACCCTACTGGTAACGATTAGCCTGGAGATGGTGGCCTTTATGCCATGCAACCCGTCCGTCGGGGGCCCGGCCAAGGGGATCGTGGTCCGCGAGATCGACGCCCTCGGTGGTGAGATGGGGCACAACATCGACAAGACCTATGTTCAGATGCGGATGCTCAATACCGGGAAGGGTCCGGCCGTCCGCGCACTGCGGGCCCAGGCCGATAAGCACGCCTACCACCGGCAGATGAAGTTGACGATCGAACGCGAACCGAACCTGACCCTCCGTCAGGCGACGGTCGACCAGCTGATCGTTGAGGATGGCGTCTGCAAGGGGGTCATCACCAACACCGGGGCCCGCTACCACGCCAAGACGGTTGTTCTAACCGTCGGCACCGCTGCCCGGGGCAAGATCATCATCGGGGAACTCCAGTACCAGTCCGGGCCGAACAACTCCAAGTCAGCGGTTAAGCTGTCGGAGAACCTGGAGGACCTCGGTTTTGACCTGGAACGGTTCAAGACCGGAACGCCGCCGCGGGTTAACGGGAACACGATCAATTTCGATGAGACTGACATCCAACCCGGTGACGAGGAACCCCACCACTTCAGCTTCGACACTCCGGACAGCCAATACATTTCCGTGTCCGACCAGCTGGCCTGCTGGCTGACCTACACCAACCCGACCACCCACGGGATCATCCGGGCCAACCTGGACCGGGCCCCGATGTTCTCCGGGATGATCAAGGGGGTTGGCCCCCGGTATTGCCCATCGATTGAGGATAAGATCGTCCGCTTTGCCGATAAGTCCCGCCACCAGGTCTTCCTGGAACCCGAGGGCCGCGACACCGACGAGTACTACCTCGACGGGGTTTCCACCTCGATGCCCGAGGAGATTCAAAACAAGATCGTCCACTCGATCAAGGGACTGGAGAATGCCCAGTTGATGCGGCCGGGCTACGCCATTGAGTACGACGTGGTGGCGCCATACCAGCTCCACCCGACCCTGGAGACCAAGATCGTCAAGAACCTCTACACGGCCGGTCAGACGAACGGTTCCTCCGGTTACGAGGAGGCGGCCGGTCAGGGCCTGATCGCCGGGATCAACGCTGGGCTGCGGGCCCAGGGCAAGAAGCCGTTTGTCCTTAAGCGGTCGGATGCCTACATCGGCGTGATGATCGATGACCTGGTCACCAAGGGGACTAAGGAGCCCTACCGCCTGCTGACCAGCCGGGCCGAGTACCGGCTGATCCTCCGGCACGACAACGCTGACTTCCGCTTGATGGAGAAGGGGCACGCTATCGGGTTGGTCAGCGATGAGCGCCTGGCCAAGATGGAGGCCAAGAAGGCCAAGGTGGCTGCCGAGATCAAGCGGCTGAAGTCGATCAAGCTCAAACCGAGTGATGAGAAGATCAACACCTTCATCGAGCAGCACGGTGACAACCGCCTCAAGGACGCGGTGGCCGCCGCCGACCTGCTGAAGCGGCCATACTTCGACTACCAGACCCTGTTGAACTTCATCCCGGCCCCGCAGGCCACCCTAGACCGGCACGTGATCGAACAGGTTGAGATCCAGCTCAAGTACGCTGGTTACATCAAGAAGGAAGAGGTCAAGGTCGAACGGATGAAGCGGATGGAGGCCAAGCGCATTCCAGACGACATCGACTATGAAGACATCGATGGCCTGGCCACCGAGGGCCGGCAAAAGCTCGAGAAGATTCGGCCGGAGACACTGGCTCAGGCTTCGCGAATCTCCGGGGTTAACCCGGCCGACATCGCCATCTTGAGTGTCTACGTTCGGCAGGGGAAGTTCTCCAAGAAGGGCGAGCAAGCGTAATTTTGGAAATTAGAATTGAGGGGAATGGGAGCAGTACTGCCGTTTTCCCTCTTTTGTTTTCACTGGCGTGCGGGCCAGTGGAAATTAGACAACCATATTTACAAACATTATTAGAATAGTTATACTAAAGTTTGATTTAAATTTAGTAAATGAGGCAATTGAGAGATGAATAAGATGTCAAGCAAAGAAAAGCGGACTGACTTCCAACCAATCCTGTTGGGAACCGACTTTAACTGCTACGGAATGGCGCGGTCCTTCTACTCGCAATACGGAATCAAGAGTATTGCCTACGGGGTGATGCACATGGCTCCGACGCGCTACACCAAGCTGGTCGATGTCCACGTTATCGAAGGTTTCAACGAGGACCCGGTCTTCATTGAAACGATGCGTAAGATTGCTGCTAACCTCGACCCCAACAAGAAGTACCTCTTGCTGTCCTGTGGGGATGGTTACACCGAACTGATTGCCAAGCACCTGGACGAGTTGAAGAAGAGCTTCATCTGTCCCTATGTTGATGCCGAGCTCTTTAATCGGTTAGGCACCAAGGAAACTTTCTACGAAGCTGCCGAAAAGTATGGTCTTCCCTACCCGAAGACGAAGATCATCACGAAGGCGGAGGTCGAATCCGGGCAACCGATCGAGTTACCATTCGATTTTCCAATCGCTCTCAAGCCATCCGACAGTGTGGAATGGCTCGATGTCCAATTTGAGGGTCGCAAGAAGGCCTATGTTCTGGACAAGCGGGAACAGTTCGACGAGCTGATGCCTAAGATCTACCAGGCGGGTTACACCGGCAAGATGATCGCCCAGGACTTCATCCCTGGTGACGACTCCAACATGCGGACGGTTAACGCCTACGTTGATTCTGACCACCACGTGCGGATGATCAGTCTGGCCCACCCGCTTCTGGAGGACCCATCACCGGTGGCCGTTGGTAACTACATGGTGATCCTCCCCGAGAAGGACATGGCCATCTACAAGACCATCCAGAAGTTCCTGGAGGAGGTCAAGTATGTCGGCTTTGCAGACTTCGACATGAAGTATGACCGGCGCGACAAGCAGTTCAAGATCTTCGAGATCAACCTGCGGCAGGGGCGGAGTAGCTTCTACTGCACCCTGAACGGCTACAACCTGGCCAAGTACGTGGTGGACGACGTGATCGACCACAAGCCCTTCACCGGCACCGACTACGCCGATGGCGACATGCTGTGGATGAACGGCCCCAAGAAGGTCTTCTACAAGTATGCCAAGGAAAACAAGTACAAGGAGAAGGCCAAACAGCTATTAGCGGCTGGTAAGTGGGGAACCACGGCCTTTGACAAGCACGACACGCTCAAGCAGCGCCTGTTGATGCACTACTCATTCTGGATCATCAACAAGAACTACCAGAAATACTTCGTTCAACGCTAATAAATAGATAGGAGAAAATTATGTGTGGAATTGTTGCATTTGTGGACAACGAGAAGCCGCAAATCAAGGATAAGCTGATTAAGAAAATGAAGAACCGGATCATCCACCGGGGCCCCGACTCAGAGGGTCAGTACGTGGACGAGCACGTGGCGCTGGGATTCCGGCGGCTGAGTTTCATTGACGTCAAGAGTGGTAACCAACCGATCTTCAACGAAAACCGGTCGATGGCCATTGAGTTCAACGGTGAAATCTACAACTTCCAGGAACTGCGCGCGGAACTGATCAAGCGCGGCCACACCTTCTCAACCCACGCGGATACCGAGGTTATCCTGCACGGTTACGAGGAATGGGGTGATGACGTCCTGAAGCGCCTGCGGGGGATGTTTGCCTTCATCATCTGGGACTTCAAGAACCAGGAGATGTTCGGGGCCCGGGACCACTTTGGGATCAAGCCGCTCTACTACGGTAAGATGAACGGAACCTTCTTCGTGGGGTCCGAGATCAAGGCCTTCCTGGACCACCCGAACTTTGATAAGCAGCTGAACAAGGAGGCCCTGAAGCCTTACATGACCTTCCAGTACTCGGCTACCCAGGAGACCTTCTTCAAGGGAATCTACAAGCTGCCTGAGGGCCACTGCTTCCACTACAAGGATGGCCAGTTCAGCATGAAGGAATACTGGGACGCCGACTTCGACCCACAGGATGAGACCTTCGACCAGGCCGTCGACAACATCGAAAACGTTGTTACCAACTCCGTCAAGGCCCACTCCTTCGCCGACAAGGGAATCAAGGTTGGTTCCTTCCTGTCCGCCGGGGTGGACTCCAGTTACGTAACGGCGATGATGCGGCCCGACAACACCTTCTCCATCGGTTTCGACAGTACCTACGACGAGACCAAGCAGGCCCGGGAGCTGGCAGCCAAGCTGAAGCTGAAGAACACCGACGCCAAGCTGACCAACGAGGAGGCCTTCCACACCTTCCCACTGATCCAGTACTACCTGGATGAACCCGACTCCAACCCATCCGTCATTCCTTTGTACTTCTTGACCCGGTTGGCCAAGGAGAACGGCTACAAGGCGATGCTGTCTGGGGAAGGGGCCGATGAGCTGTTTGCCGGCTACATCGACTACGGTTTCAACTCCAATTCCATGCTGATCCGCTGGTTCACCGACAAGCTGCGGGAACTGCCTCAGGCCAAGCGTTACAAGATCGCCAAGTGGTTGGACGGCAAGCACTTCCACGGTCAACTGCACATGTTCCGGGCCCTGGCTCCCGTGCGGGAATCCAAGTTCATCGGTCAGGCCTACATCTTCTCACCAGATGAAGCGGCTGATATCCTCCAGGACAAGTACAACTGCGGCCCAACGATCGATGACATCATCGACCCAATCCTGAAGAACGTGGAAGACAAGGACATCGATGAGGTTGCCAAGAAGCAGTACCTCGACATCCACAAGTTCATGCCAGGCGACATCTGCTTGAAGGCCGATAAGATGAGTATGGCCAACTCGCTGGAACTCCGGGTACCACTCCTGGATAAGGAAGTCATGCGGGTAGCCGGCCACACCCCAACCAAGTACCTCTTCAACCGTCATGGCACCAAGTGGGCCTTCCGGATGGCTGCCAACCGGCACCTGCCAGAGGAATGGGCAACCCGGCCAAAGATGGGCTTCCCGGTTCCAGTCCGGGCCTGGCTGCGTGAGAAGAAGTACTATGAGGAGGTCCGGGAGCTCTTTGAGCAGGACTTCGTCAAGGAATTCTTCGACCAGGATAAGATTCTGCAACTGCTGGATGACAACTACAACGACAAGATCGACGGTCGGCGGAAGATCTGGACGATCTACACCTTCCTGGTATGGTACAAGCAGTACTTCATTGATGACTTTATTCCTGAAGAAGTAAAGAAGTTAGACGAGGTGGCAGAATAGTAATGCTTTCATTAAAGGAAATGACCGACCTTCTGAAGGCGGAGGGTCTGTACAAGGAAACGATTGTCAACGGCCACTGGTCCTACACCCTGCCGGATAGTGCAGCTCGGGTGGAACCACGGGCCCTGGCCTACGACTCCCGGAAGGTTGAGGACGGCACCCTCTTCTTCTGCAAGGGGAATAACTTCAACCCCAAGTACCTGGAGAGTGCGATTGCGGCGGGCGCCAGTGCCTTCATGTCCGAGCTGGTCTACCACGACGAGCTCAGTGACGCGGCCCAGGCGGTTCCCCAGATCATTGTGACCGACATCCAAAAGGCGATGGCCACGGTGGCTCGGCACTTCTATGGCTGCCCGGAACGGGAGCTGCAGCTGGTAGGCTTTACCGGGACGAAGGGGAAGACGACCTCGGTCTACTTCACCCGGCACATCCTGCGCCACGTCTACGGTCCGATCGTCGGCCAGTTCTCCTCGATCGACGAATGCCTTGATGGTGAGCACTTCATTGAATCTCACCTGACGACCCCCGAATCGCTGGACCTCTTCCGGATGATGCGCGAAGCGGTCGACAACGGGATGAAGTACCTGGTGATGGAGGTTTCCAGCCAGGCCTACAAGAAGTCCCGGGTTTACGGCCTCCACTTCAACATCGGGGTCTTCCTCAACATCTCACCGGACCACATCAGTCCGGTTGAGCACCCGACCTTCGATGACTATCTCTACTGCAAGAGTCAAATCATCGTGAACAGTGACACCGTCATCCTGAACCGGGACATGGACTACTACGACCTGCTCTCTCAGAAGGCTCGTGAACTGGGCAAGAAGCTGATCACCTTTGGCAGTGACCAGAGCGATGCCGACTACCGCTACCACGGCGGCCAACACGGCCACTTCAGCGTCGCCACCCATAACGCAGACCTGCCCCAGGTGGACGGTGACTTCCGGATCATGATTCCAGGCCACTTCAACTACAGTAACGCCCTGGCAGCCATCGCGGTCAGCGCTCAGTTGAAGGACGACGTTAGTGACTTTGCGGCCGGTCTGCAGGAGACCAAGGTACCCGGCCGGATGGAATTCCTGAAGAACAAGCAGGGGTTGGTGGCCTGTGTCGACTACGCCCATAACTACCTGAGTCTCAAGGAAAGTTTCAGCTTCATGAAGCATGAGTACCCGAACGGTCGGCTGATCGTGGTGATCGGGGCCGCTGGTGGTAAGGCCGAGTCCCGTCGGAAGGACATTGGTCGGGCCCTCTCCGAATTTGCGGACGTGGCAATCCTGACTAGTGAGGATAACTTCTTCGAGGATCCCCACCACATCGACGAGGCCATCAAGGAGCACATTACCAACCCGAACGTGCAGGTGATCATCAATGTCGACCGGGTAGCCGCAATCAAGGAAGCCTTTGCCATGGCCAAACCGGGTGATGCCATGTTCATGGCCGCCAAGGGTCGGGAACAGTTCATGCACGAGCGTGGGCACGATGTTCCTTACGTTGGCGATTATCAGCTGTCCAAACAACTCATGGAAGAGTATGATAAGAAGTAAATAAGTTTGGTATTGTGAGGCAAAGTTAATGAAAACATTTCGGCAAGTGATGAGCTGGGTGATCCCGATTGCGATCGGGCTGTTGATTGCCCTGCTGATTAAACAGTTTCTGTTCCAAGTTGTCCGGGTCGACGGGCCGTCGATGCAGCCGAACCTGCAGAATAATGAGCGGGTCTTCTGCCTGAAGCGATCCCAGATCCATCACGGGAGCGTTGTGATCTTCGATGCCGACGGGGTTGACCCCCAGGTGGCCGTCAAGACCGATTACGTCAAGCGGGTGATCGGCCTGCCCGGCGACACGGTACGGTCCCAAAATGGTAATATCTACGTCAATGGTAAGAAGATTAACCAGGACTACATCAGCATGAAGCAGCGGGATGCAGGGACCGGGAACTGGACCCTGAAGAGCATCTCCGTGCAGAACAGCTGGCTGAAGCACAACGGAGCTACCAAGGTCCCACAGGGCGAGTACTTCGTTCTGGGGGATCACCGGAGCGTCTCCAACGATGGTCGCTACTGGGGCTTCGTGCCGAAGGATAAGATCGACGGGGTCGTCAAGGTTCCATCATGGGCCGGGACGAAGACCACCCGTCAAAACGTCAACAAGGAGTGGCAACACTTCTACGATAAGTAAAAAAAAGATCTGGAAGAATTTGCGTTCTTCCAGATCTTTTTGTTTTAAATAGCTTTTTATCGGGAAACCCGCTGACCAGCGCCACCGTGTTGTGTATTGACTGACTCCTGGAGCTTTGCACGAATGCTTCCGGCGGGCCTGTGTACCTTCTTCGGCAGGCTGGTTGAGCAGGGGCGGACGCCAGAGAATGCTCAATACCTTGGCAGAATCGTGCAGGACATTTCCTACCACACAATGCCCTTAACTACTTTGACTTCTTCCCCGACGCCAAGCCAGAAGAACTGTTTGGCAAGTGTGAGAACAAGTTCCAGTTTTAACCGCTAAGACGATGGGGGTGGTGTGTGAAGGGCTCCTTTCCAAGTTCAAGATAGTGGCTTCATGGCAGGACTTAATCAGCTCAAATAGTTCCCTCGAATTCATGTAATACTAAGTCCTGCTAAGAACGGCGCCAGGTGATCAGACTCTCCCTGGTGCCGTTCTTTGCATACAAAAAGGCGCCAGCCGCGAATTCGGTTGGCGCCTTTGCTAATTATGTTTGATTGCTTAATCTCAAAATAGCACATGTATCTATGGGAGAGAAGTAGCTAAGGGTTAGGCAATCCCCATCAGTTTCCAAACTGGAACACAGAGCAGGAGGCCGATGATATTGATAAACATGTATCCAAGCGAAGACTTAGCTAGCGCAGCCCGCGTCGCCATCTTATCGTTGACGGCGGCCATCCCAGTCAGGAATGGGGCATCCATGTATGATAACATCCAGATGTTAACACTAGTCGTAACAATCAGGGCAATGATAGCTGGGCTGAAGCTCATTGTGGAGAAGAATGGCAACAAAGCAATGATGATCAGCGTACCAGTAGAAATCAATGAAACAACGACGAACTTGCACAGGTAAATAATGATTGGCAGTGCAATAACCGTAATGTAGATATTGCCGAGAATTGGGCTGATGACTGGCTTAAGAATGATTCGCAGCCAGGTGGTCAACTTAACAACCTGCATCACATTTCCCAGCGCCATGACGGTTCCGATGAAGATAATCGTGTTCCAACTCAGTCGCTTGCTGATGTCTTGTGGTGTCAGAACACCGGTAACAACCAGGATACTTACCCCGCACAGGGCGGTAACGGCAGCTGGAATCTGCAGGGTAGTTTCAAGGATCCAGAAGATGATGGCGACTAGGATAACGGCAGCCGTGATCTTTTCGTTTCGAGACATTGGTCCCAGCTTTTGCAGCTGTTCAGAGATGAACTCTTTGGAAGCCGGCTTATCATCCTTTGGTGCGAAGAGGAACTTCAGCAGGAAGAAACCAAAGACCAGGGTAATTACCGTCCATGGCAGCATCATCAAGAACCAGTTACCCCAACTCATCGTTGCTTGAGCCTTCTGGGGAAGCAATCCCTTGAAAGCGTAGTTTTGGGCAGTGGCACTAAGGAAGCTGGCTTCCATTACCAAGAAGCCCCAGATAGCGGCCAGGAAGATCCCGGAACTTTCCTTTGTCTTGTTCTTGTAGCCCAGAGATTCACTAATCCCCAGCGCCAATGGTGTACTCATCGCGGTTTTAGGGTGAGCACTCGGAATCATTGGTGAAATGATTGTCCCGGCGGTGAACAGTGCCAGCGTTTGCCCGCTGAAGTTAGCGGGGAAGAGTTTCATGATGTTCAGGGCGATCCGGTTGATCAGGCCAGACTTAGTAGCCGCAGCCCCTAAGCCCAGGCCACCGATGATGATCCACATGGTGGTTGAGGAGAAGATGTTGAAAGCGGTTGGGAAGTCAACGGCTCGTAGGATGACCCACGAGGAAAGCATTAACAACCCGGTGACGAAACTTGGAATGACGTTGAAGATCCAGAAAATGTTGGCGGTCACCAGTGAGGCCAGGACGACCATTCCAGCATGCGACAGACCCGCTGGAGCAGGAATGAAGAAGGCAATGATGACCCCGAGGACGATCCCAACAATCCCACTAATTAGTTTAGTATGTTTCATGATTGCTAGTCCTCCTTGGAAATCCCAACTTCAGGATTAACCGGGAACTGTGGCATCTTGCCATTTGCATAGTCGATGATAGCCTGAGCAGCGCCTAACCCAAGGCGTTTGTTGGCTTCCTTGGTAGTCCCGGCAACGTGGCTCGTCACAATCGTATTTTTACTGGTGAATAATGGGTTATCCGGACTTGGTGGTTCGGGATTAAATGAGTCAATAGCTGCACCGGCAATAATGCCGTTGTTCAGTGCAGCGGCCAGGTCGTGCTCGTTGACGATCCCGCCTCGAGCGGAGTTGATCAGGAAGGCGGTCTTCTTCATCATTTTGAGTTCCTTAGCCGTAATCGTATCCTTAGTTTCCGGCGTCAGTGGCATGTTGATGGAGACGAAGTCGGCGATTGGATAGATGTCGGTCAACTTGTCGTACAACTTGATGTCAGCGTTTTTGGCGTATGGATCGTAACCAATGACCTTCATGTTGAAGGCCTGTGCTAACTTGGCCAGCTGTTGACCAATTTTACCATAACCCAGGATGGCGAGGGTCTTACCAGCGAGCTCGTTACCGTTTAATTGGTATTTGCTTGAGAAACCAGGTAATGACATGCCACTTAATTCTTCCTTCTTTTCATGGAGGAGCTGGTCGGTCTGCATCAACTTACGGCTGAGCATCAGCATCGTTGTGATGACGTATTCGGCTACAGAGAAGGCGTTGGCACCGTTGACCTTGGCAACCAGAATGTTCTTCTTGGTTGCAGCGTCAACGTCAACGTTGTTAATTCCCGTTCCGTTACGTGAGATGATCTTTAGCTGCTGACCGGCATTGATCACCTCGGCTGGCAGCTCGGATGAACGCATGATGACCGCGTAAGCATCCTTGATGCCATCCTTCATTGATGCAACATCAGTACCAGAAGCGATTGAGACGGCAAAACCGTTATCCATTAATAACTGAATCCCCGCATCGTCAATTTTTTCGCTTAACAATACTTTTTTCATGGATGTATACCTCCTAAATAAATTGGTATCAAAATGATTGCTATGCTTTTATCCTAGGTTAATTGTGCATTAGTTCACAGTGACTAGAAGGTATCTCAGGTGAATATTTAGTTCCTGTTAATGTGTGAAGCTAATCACTAAGATAAAGGCGTAAGGATAAGAAAACGTTTTCGCCTGTTTAACCAATGTAACAAATTGGAGGTTAACTTATGAAGATTACTAGTATTGATGTAATGAAGATTCCTTCTCCTGACGTCAGTTTCAGTGGGAACGGTGGCGGCTCGACCGAGGAATGGTCACCAATTATTGTCCGCATTAATACGGATGAAGGAATTTCCGGATTTGGTGAAGCTGGCCTAGCTTACGGTAAGGGCTGGCGGGCTGGTTTTGGCATGGTCCAGGATTTCGCCCACACCATTATCGGTGAGGACCCGATGAACATTGAAAAGATCTGGGACAAGCTGCAGCGGACAACCTACTGGGGCATCGCCGGTGGGGTGGTACCGAACGCCGCAATCAGTGCCATTGATATTGCATTGTGGGACATTAAAGGTAAGTATTATCGGTCACCTGTTTACCAACTGTTGGGTGGTAAGACCAACCAACACCTGCGGGCCTACGCCAGTCAGCTCCAGTACAACTGGGGAACGGCCCCCGACCCGGATCATCCCAAGCTCTCGACGCCGGCTGAGTATAGGGACGTGGCACGGCGGGTGAAAAAGGCTGGCTTCACCGCGCTGAAGTTTGATCCGATCATGTGGGGCGATGATCCGCAGAAGCCATGGCACACCAAGGGTCCCCTGAATCACCGGGAGATCAAGGTAGCCTACGACCGGGTTAAGGCCATCCGGGACGCCGTGGGTCCGGACTTCGATATTATCATTGATATGCACGCTAATACGGACACCACCGCGGCGATTGAATACGCCCACGCTTTTGAACCGCTGAATATTCTCTACTATGAGGAACCAGTTGATCCGATGAACCCAGACTTCTACAAGATTGTTCGCGATAAGATGCCAGCTAGGATGGCCATTGCGGGTGGAGAACGGACCTTTACCCGGTGGGGCTTCCGGCAAATGTTGGAGGACCGGTCCATCGACATTGTCCAACCTGACCTGACCCTGGCTGGTGGAATCACTGAAACGAAGAAGATCTGTGACATGGCCTACACCTATGATATCAACGCCCAGGTTCACGTCTGTGGCTCACCGATTGCTATCGCAGCGGCACTACAGGTCGAGGCGGTCATCCCAAACTTCTATATTCATGAGGTTTACCAGCGGGCAATGTACACCAAAGACCGGAATGCGGCCGTTTATGACGACCTGATTCCGCAAGACGGTTACGTCGATGTTCCCGACCGTCCCGGGATTGGTCAAGAGTTGAAGCCGGAGATTATCAAGCAGAGTTTGATTGAAACAATTGACTAGCAAAGAAGGTATTAACATGGAAGATAAGTTTTTACTTGGTGGCTACACCGCCGACAGTTACACGAATGGTAAACACAATAGTTCTGAAGGGATCTACATGGCGACCTTGGATACGGATAAGGGTGAGGTGACCACCATCGAACCCGTCGTTAAGCTGGAGAACCCAGCATTCTTTAACTACTCAATCAAGGATCACAAGATTGCCGTGGTCATGACCAAGGATGACAAGACCGGTGGGGTTGGCATTATTGATGTTGATCCAAAGACGGGAAAGGGTAAGCTGATTGCCGAATCAATGCTCGATCAGTCCGTCAAGGGAAGCTACGAGGCCTACAACTACTTCGACCACCTCTACTACTGGAATGACCTAAAGTATACCGTCCCGTCTTATGTCTACCTTGATGACAAGCGGAAGATGGTCTTCGCTGCTAACTACAACACTAACGCCATCCACACCTGGAAGCTGGATGATAATTACCAATTTGTTGAATCACATCGTTACCCAATTGAGGGACGGGGGCCAAAGGCGGTCCAGGACGCTGCCCACATCCACTTCACCCGTTTGCTGCCGGATGGGCGGTTGATCGTCTGTGCCCTGGGTGCCGATCGACTCTTTGTCTACGATGTGAATGATGATGCTAGCCTGACAAAGGTGTTTGAATACGAAGTTGAACCCGGCTTTGGCCCCCGGCAACTGGCGTTCAACGAAAACACCAACAACTACATTTATGTCTTAAATGAAGTTGGTAGTCGGACCGCCGTCGTTAAATATGACCCAGCCACCGGTCATCTGAGTCGGATCGCTAGTTACTCTAATATTCCGGAAGGCTATGCTGGACACAACCAGTCTGCTGGAATTCGGGTTTCCGCTGACGGTAAATTTGTCTACTCATCTAACCGTGGGCACAACTCGCTGGCTGTTTACCGGGTAATCGATGGCGGTAAGCACCTGGAGAAGATTCAGACCATTAAGACCAACGGGGTTTCCCCACGTGACTTTGACCTCAGCAAGAACGGTGACTTCCTGCTCTGCGCCAACCAGATGTCACATGAACTGATTCTCTTTAAGCGTGACCCGGAGACGGGGTACCTGTCAGTAGCTCAGGAAGGGATCAAGCACGATGCCTGTGTTCGGGTTCTGGAAGCAACCGACTTCTTAGCATAATTAAAGTTAAAGTATCTAAAAGTAAAGTGGCTCTCGACATTCGTTTGAATGCTGAGGGCCACTTTTGTGGTTATGGAAGTGGAATTACTGCCGATTACTAAATTCTTCGACTAACTCTTTTAATACTGGATTGTTATTCTGTCGATTGTACCAAAGAGCGGACGAATAGAAGTCGTTACAATTATCACGAATCGGCAAGAAATTAACAAGGGGATTCTGCAATTCTTCCTCATCAACAAGGATACTGGGAAAGAGACCAAAGCCCTTGTTAACGGCCACCATCAGGTTACGCTGTTCCAGGGTAGTGATTAGTTCCACCTGCTCTTCACGTAGGAGACCCGCAAACTTCTCAAGGAAGATTTTCTTGAGGTGAATCGAACTGAATGGTGTGTAGTAGAGCAATTTAAGATCCTGCAGCTGGGTAAAGCTAATTGAATCCTGTTTGCTCAGTGGATTGAGCTTGCTGATTCCGATATAGAAGGTGCCGGTATACAGGTCGACCCGTTGGAGATTGGGGAAGATCTTATCCATCTCATGGGTTCCATAGTAGGGTGAAATACAGAAATCGAGTGCCATATTATCGACGAGGGTAAGCAGGCGCCGTCCGGTTTCCTGTTGGATCTCGATGTTGATATCGGGATTTTTGCTTAAAAATTCTGTCAGGGCGGTTTGCCAAATAGTGGACTGACTCGGGGACGAGATCCCGGACTTCAGCTGCTTTTCTTGAATTACATCCCGGGTTTTAATCTTCGTGACCGCAGTCTTGTACGAGTTGACGATATCCTGAGCGGTTACGATAAAGTCGCTTCCGTAAGAGGTCAACTTTGTACGATTCTTTTCTCGTTCGAATAGTTTGACACCAAGTTCAGCTTCAATTTGATTCATCTGTTTAGAAACTGCGCGTGGCGACAGAAACTGTTTCTGTGCAGCGGCGCGAAAGCTACCGAATTTAGCGACCATTAGGAATGTTTCTAGCTTATCAATATCCATTAGTAACCTCTTATCTAATCCTTCACGAATAACTATCTAATATTATTAATTTTAACCGGCTTCGGCCACAAGAACAACTAGTTCGCCTCCTATATCAACAGTACCTGTTCAATGCTGAACATTTCCATATAATGAAAATTAGAAAGCTTGATAAATTTATCTAAGTTAAAAATATCAATTGGTTAGGAGATATTATAAAATGTCAATTCCAAAGATCACTAAAATGGAAGTTTACCCAGTTGCCGGTTATGACAGTATGCTGCTCAACCTTAGTGGGGCACACGGGCCATTCTTTACCCGGAACATCGTTATTTTGACGACCGACGAAGGTCAAGTTGGGGTCGGTGAAGTTCCTGGTGGTGAAAAGATCACGGATACCCTGGAGAAATCGAAGGATATCGTGGTTGGTTCATCCATCGGGGAATACAAAGCAGTTTTGCAAAAGATTCGCGAAAAGTTTGCCTACCTCGACCAGGGTGGTCGTGGTGAACAAACCTTTGACTTACGGATCATGGTTCATGCCCTGACGGCAGTTGAAACAGCCTTCTTGGACTTGTTGGGGAAGCACCTGCACGTGCCAGTTGCCGCTCTCTTAGGTGACGGCCAACAACGTGAAAAGGTTGGGGTGCTTGGTTACCTCTTCTGGGTTGGGGATGCTTCTAAGACTGACCTGCCATACATTCAAGATGATGATGACTCCAGTGAATGGGGTCGCCTGCGTCGGAAGCCAGCCATGGATGTGGATTCCCTGGTAAAGCTTGCTCAAGCTGCTTATGACAAGTATGGTTTTAAGACCTTTAAGCTCAAGGGTGGGGTTTTCGACGGTGAAAAGGAAGTCGCCGCAATGAAAGCCCTTCATAAAGCCTTCCCAGATGCTAAGCTGGACCTTGATCCTAACGGTGGTTGGAGCCTCAAGCAGGCCCTTCACTATGCTGATGAGCTGAAGGATGTACTTCACTACATCGAAGACCCAGCCGGTGCCGAGAATGGCTTCTCTGGTCGTGAAATCTTGGCCCGCTTCCAGAAACTGACGCACATGCCAGTTGCCACCAACATGGTGGACACCGATTGGCGTCAGATGTCTGCCGCTCTGGCCCTGAATGCCATCTCAATTCCACTGGCGGATCCACACTTCTGGACGATGGAAGGTGCCGTTCGGGTTGCACAATTATGCAATGAATTTGACCTGAACTGGGGTGTCCACTCTAACAACCACTTCGACATTTCTCTGGCAATGGTAGCGAATGCTGCTGCTGCTGCGCCTGGCCGTCTCTACGATGTCGATACTCACTGGATCTGGCAGGATGGTCAGAACCTGACGAAGAACCCATACAAGATTGAGAACGGACAGTTGACAGTTCCACGGACCAACGAGGGTCTTGGTGTTGAGATTGACATGGACGCCATCAAGAAGGCTCACCAACTCTATGTCGATAACCATCTGGGCGCCCGTGACGATGCAGCGGCAATGCAGTATCTGATCCCTGGCTGGAAGTTTGATCCAAAGCGCCCGGCATTAGTACGTTAATTTTAGATAATAAAATAATCGCCCACTGGTGAATGATACTTGATAGTCGATCACAACTATTTGGTATTTGTTGCTGGCGGGCATTTTTTATAATGGGGGGGATCGAAATGGATATTTGGCACGAATTATTAAGCATCATTGCAAATCCCAAAGTCGTCGGCATTATTTCGTCAGTCATCTTGATAACTGGGCTCGGCTATGTCTTGACGGCGCGACATATTTTCTCAGCCAAGTTTGAAAACGAAATTTCCCGGCTGGTCTTGGTTGCCGCAGTTCCAGCGCTGTCGTTTAATTCATTTATGCAGCCACTCGATGCTGATGCACTGCAACAGGGAATGACTTTGATTGTTTGGGGCTTTGTTCTCTATGTGCTGTTGTTGATAGTCAGCCCGTTCGCTTACTGGCGAGTGGCATCAGCCGACCAACGGGGTATTCTGGGGATTATTACCACCTTTGGTTCCACCACCGTCTTTGGCATTCCAGTTGTTGGGGCGGTTTATGGCGCCCGAGGTGTTATTTATGCGTCCCTATTTAATATTGCCTACCGGATCCTGCTTTACACTTATGTTTACATTCGGATGTCTAAGCAGCAGATAGTGCTGCGGCAAATGATTAAAATCGTGGCTAACCCGATTGTCATCGCAACTCTCCTTGGCCTAGGTTGTTGGCTCTGTCAGTCCTTAGTGCCACATGTGATCGTGGGTCATCATTCGGTAGCGTTTTACCGAATTGACCGAACGGCACCATGGCTTTATCAGCCCCTGCAATACCTCGCTGACCTTGCTGCACCACTTTCATGGCTCTTAGTAGGATGCACCTTAGGAACGCGTTTATCTTTGGGGAAAATTCTTAAAGACCACCTGGCTTGGTACTATGGCATCCTAAAGTCTTTTCTGGTTCCCGCTATTTGTTTGGTGAGTGTCTTAGCTTGCCGGAAAGTGGGAATTGGGCAAGTTTCAGCGCTCGGGATAGCGGGCATCACCTTGTTAATGTCCTCGCCAACTTCAACCATTCCGGTGGTATACTCGGTAAACTATCACCAGTATCCGCTCATGACGGCTAAATGTTCCATCATTTCGAACATAACCTCGATTCTCGCATTGCCAATCTGGATGATTGTCCTGAACCTAATTTAGCTTCAAGCAAGTTGTTATCTAGTCCACAAGTATTATCTTGAAAAAGAATGGTTTATTAAGATGCTAAAGGTAATGAAAACAGCGATTCCTAGTTGAATAGGCTTAATCTGTTCAGCTCAGGAACCTTTAGTGACTGTTACTTTGCTCATTTTTTCACTAAAATTATTATAACGAATACTAGTGAAAGTGGGGAAATAAGATGTCAATTCTAATAATGCTGCTAGGTGTACTGTTACTGTTTTTCCTGATTATTAAGCTTAAACTGAATACATTTGTCTCCTTACTACTTGTTTCGATATTTGTTGGCTTGCTCTTGGGGATTCCTTGGGCTAAAGTGCCCACAGTGGTTGAACAGGGCATTGGGGATCAGGTTGGCCACCTTGCAATTATTTTTGGCCTGGGGGCAATGCTGGGCCAACTAATTTCTGATTCGGGGGCCGGCTTTCAGATTGCTAATACCTTTACGGCACGGTTTGGCCGCAAATATATTGAATTAGCTGTTGTATTGACCTCATTTATTATTGGCTTAGCGATGTTCTTTGAGGTAGGGCTGGTTATCTTACTGCCGATCATCTATGCAATCGCCGTTGAACTTGATGTTGCCTTTCTATACTTAGCACTGCCGATGGCGGTTGCTTTGAATGTGGCCCATGCATTTCTGCCACCACACCCGTCACCGGTTGCCGTGGCCGGAATCCTACACGCACCGTTGGGCCAGGTATTAATGGTGGGCATTCTGTGTGCAATTCCAGTCGTCTTAATTGCCGGTCCGCTTTACAACCATTTTCTAATGAGGGTTTACCCGCAGGTTTATCGAAAAAATGTTCAGATTGCAGTCCTGGGTGATATTCACCAGCCTCATTCTGATAGGGATCTGCCGAGCTTCGGAATTAGTATCATTACGGCGACATTACCGCTGGTTTTGATCATTATCGCCACCGTTGCCAAGTATGCCTTGCCGGCACGTAATCTTTTTTCAACACTCATTCAGTTTATTGGGAACCCTGACTTAGCAATGGTAATCTCATTGATTTTTGCTGTGGTTGTCCTCGGTGTTCATCGGGGAACAGCGATGAAGAAGATCGGCCAGTCAATGGAAAATGCTATCAAGCAGATTGCAATGATGCTATTGATCATTGGGGGTGCCGGAGCCTTCAAGCAGGTGCTCGTCACCGGTGGAGTGGCGGATGATATTTCTGCCTTGTTCATGCACTCAAATATATCGCCGTTGGTAGCTGCCTGGCTGATCCCGGCACTTTTGCATTTTTGCTTAGGCTCAACGACCGTGGCTGCATTGACTGGTGCCGGACTAGTAGCATCATTGGCTGCTGGAACGACTGCTGATCCTGTTTTAATGGTATTGGCTGTGGGTGCTGGCTCAACATTTGGTGATCACGTTAACGGGGCAGGTTTTTGGATGGTCAAGGAATATTTTGGTCTGAGTCTTAAAGAGGCACTGGCAACTTGGTCAGTACTGACCTGTGTAACCTCCATGATCGGACTTGGAGTTGTTCTTCTGATTTCATTATTTATTTAATCATTAAACAGTTATTAAAAATTTGCCAAAAGACTGGTAATTTCTGGGCGCCTTCCCTATGATAGGTGAGAAACTAAGGAACGGAGAAATGACAATGAAATCAGCAAAATTAGCGAAGGCCCTGATGGCCGCGGGTCTGGCCCTCACCTTGGTGGCGGTGCCGGTCAGCTCTGCGGTGGTCCACGCCGATGATCAGGTTACCAGCAGTTCTACCAGTGCCAACTCGACCAGTCAGAATCAGACCCATACCCTGAAGAAGTCCTATGTGGTCTACGGGGCCGGAGCGGCGGATAAGGACGAGCTGAGCCAGGTGCTGGCCGTGGGGGATGACTTCACGACTCTGACGGCCACCGCCGCTGACTACCAAAAGTACATCAACCCGAACGACTCGACGACCAACGCGGCGATGGTCAGCTCGGTCTCCATCGTGCCGACCGACCCGGGCTCCGGGGTCCAGGTCAACGTCAAGAAATTCAATGGTGACAACAACATTACCAAGGTCACCGCGCAGCAGTACGCGATGGTCGCCCAGATGGCGGGGGTAACCGACGTGACGATCACCGTCAGCGCCAACCGGCCCGTCTCTGGGGAATCGGCCCTGACTGGGGTTTACAAGGCGATCGCCACCGATGGGGTGGACCTTAACAGCCAGAATACCCAGTCCGCCAACCAGATGCTGGGGGCCACCAACGGGGCGATTGCGGCCAACAAGGACGACGGCTCCTACCCTGGCAAGCTGATGGCCGCGGTCGGTGACACCACCAAGTCGATCAACCAGCAGAAGAAGCAGGGGGAGACGCCAACCAAGGCGACGATCCAGACGACCCTGAACCAGAACCTGCAACAGCGCAACATCTACAACCAGACTAAGAACTACACCGGGCCGATTGTCAACGCCCTGGTCCAGTTCAATAACTCACCGATCAGTTCCAGCAAGGACTACAGTTCCCACGTCAATGACACGATCAAGAACGTCAAGAACTCCTCCGGCGACATCATGAACAAGGCCAAGAAGTTCCTCAACTCCGCCGACGGACAGGCCGCCCAGCAGAAGGCCCTGTCCTGGTGGGATCGGTTCGTTAACTGGCTGCGTAGCTGGTTCTAAAATGATGAATAAAATAGAAATCGGGAACCATCCGCGGGTGGTTCCCGATTTTTTTAGTAGAGGTCATGGTATTCCTGGACGAATTCGGCAAAGAAGGGGAGGGTGAAAGAAAGCTCCCCGCGGGCGGGCGCATTGATCAGCTGGTCACCAAGCAGGCGGCGCCGGTAGGTCGAAATATAGTTCTTGGGCTTACCCATTTTGGCACCAATCGCCGCCGTCTTCACGGCATTGCCGCCGAGTTCGGCCATCGCCCAGACAAATTCCTGGTCGACCCGGGAGAGTTCTTGGTACGTCTTGAGGTAGACGTTCCTGAAGAGTTCGGCTTTGTAGTCGAGTAATACCTGGTCAACCGTCGGGTGGTCGATCACCGCCGCTTTTGTTCGCCACAGGAGGAAGCCGAGTAATTGAAAGGCGTAGGCGTAGCCACTGGTGATTCTGGTGATGAAGTTCAGTGTGTCCTCGTCGATGGCCCGCTTGCCGCGGGTAAAGGCCTGCCGGTAGCTGTTCTTAATCGTCAGGAGACTCAGCGGTTCTAGGTAGATTCGCTGGCTCCGCAACAGGAAGGTGAGGACGTCATCGTTTTGCAACTCCGGTACCTTGCTCGGTAACCCCGCCATCAACAGGGCAATGTGGTATTCATTGCGTAACAGGATCTGGTAGATGGCCGCAAACTCACGCAATGCGGGTGTGGAGCTGATCTCATCAATGGTGATCAGTAGCTTTAGTCTCCGCTGTTGTAGAGTTTCGGCCAACGACTCCAGGAGGGGTTGGTGTGGTGAGTTGGTTACGCTGGCCTGATCGCGATGGTAAGCGATCTTGAGCCCGGCCGCGCTGACGCTAATGCCATCGATCTGCTTCAACATACTCTTCAAACCGCTATCGGCCTGCTTATAGACCAGCTCGATCAACGTGGGAATCAGGGCGTCTCCCATGGTGAGGTCGACGACGATCCAGTCAGGTTGCTTCTTGATATCGTGGCTGACGTCCGTCAGTAGGGTCGTCTTACCGGAGCCCCGCATTCCATAGACGAGGGTGGTCAAGTAGGGGCTATCCACGTCTTGGATGTCTTCCTCCAACTGATGAACGGTCTGTTCCCGATCCAGGTAAATCTTTGGGACCCGGCCAAAGCTAGGGTTAAACGGGTTTTTCATGGTGGTCCTCCTTCCAAGTTGTTGTTTTATACTTTTTGGATTCTTTTATACTGCTTTATACTTTTTGAGAAGCCGGGAATGCTATAATCGAACCAGGAGGAGATAGTATGACCTTACAAATGCAGAAGTCGCCGTTTGCGTACCGGGTTCGCGGCGGCCAGGTGATCAACCCGGACGTCATCAAGTTCTACCGGTCGGTCCCAACCTACCAGGCGACCCCGCTCTACCAACTGGCCAGCCTTGCCCATCAGTACGGGGTTGGTGAGATCAACGTGAAGGACGAGGGACAACGGTTTGGTCTGGAGGCCTTCAAGGGTACCGGGGGCCTGTACGCGATGGCCCAGTACATCGCCGCCCAGGCCGGGCTTGATCCAAAGAACCTGACCTACGACCAGCTTCAGACGCCGGCGGTCCGGAAATTGGCTGATCAGATCACCTTCTACACCGCCACAGACGGCAACCACGGCCGGGGGATCGCTTGGGCCGCCAAGCAACTGGGCACCCATGCGGTTGTCAACATGCCCAAGGGCTCCCAGCAGGTGCGGGCCCAGCACATCCGTGACCTGGGGGCGCCGTGTCAGATCACCGACCTCAACTACGACCAGGTGGTCAAGTTTACCAGTGACCAGGCTGACCGGGACCCGCATGGCATCCTGATTCAGGACATGGCCTGGGGCGATTACCGGACCATCCCGACGGACATTGCCGATGGCTACTCGATCGTGGCCGATGAGTTCCTGCACCAACTCGACCAGGCGCCGACGCACATCTTCCTGCAGGCCGGGGTGGGGCAGTTCTCCGCGGGGATGATCAACGCCCTGATCGATGCCCTTCCACAGGATCAGCTGCCAGTCATCACGATCGTCGAGCCGGCCACCGTGGCCTGCTACTATCTGTCGGCCGAGCGGGCGGATGGCCAGCCCCATACGGTTCCCGGGTCACCCCAGACGATCATGGCCGGGCTCAACTGTCAGACCCCGAGTGCCATCTCCTGGCCAGTCATTCGTGACACCGCCAAGTACTATGGCACCCTGACCGATGACGTCGCCGCCAAGGGGATGCGCCGGCTGGCCAACCCGGTCGGTGACGACCACGCGATCGTGGCCGGCGAGTCCGGGGCCGCGGCCTTTGCCTTTGTCAATGAGGTGCTGGGCAACCCCGCTTATCAAGACTACCGGAATGCCTTGGAATTGGGCGCGGATTCCCGGATCATCGTGATCAACACGGAGGGCGCCACCGACCCGGTCAACTATCAAAAGATTATCAACGCAAATAAATAGTACGAAAAAAGAGCTGACCCTCCGTAATGGAAGAGCCAGCTCTTTGCTTTTACTGACCACTGCCGGGAACGTTGTACTGTGCGCCGTTGGGGAGGGTAAAGGCGAGTTGGTTATAGCCGTTCCAGCTGGTCTGGTCATGATACAGGGCGGTCTCGTGGTTGTGGATCGGTCCCGTCGTCGGCCGATCCAGGGCAGTGTTGATGCGCTTGGACACCCGGTTGATCTCCTTAGGAGTGGCGATCTGAAAGTCAGCGCCGTCGATCACGGCATCCTTGCCCTGCAGGTGATCCTTGGTCACGTGGGCCATCGCCAGGTGGTAGTTCAGGTAAAGGGTGGCGACGTTGTTGATGGGGAGGTTGGTCCGCACCCCGTCGGCCGTGGCGGCCATCAGCTGGTTGGCATCGCTGAGCGACCCCTGCTTGCGAAAGGTCGTGATCGCCGACTCGATTACTTGCTGCCCGCGGCGCTGGCGGCCGTAATCGTTGTTGGGGTCGTCGTAACGCATCCGGGAGTACTTCAGGGCCTCGTCGCCGTTGAGGTGCTGGACCCCCTTCTTGAAGTGATGCCCCTCGTAGGTGAAGGCGAAAGGATTGTCGACCGTGACCCCGCCCACCGCGTCGACGACCTTCTTCAGGGTACCCATGTTGAGCAGGGCGTAGTAGTCGACGGGGACGCCGAGCAGCTCATGCACCTGCCGTTGCGCCTGCTTGGCCCCGCCGATCGCGTAGGCGGCGTTGATCTTAACGTAATCGGGGCCACGCTTGGTGTCGACGCGGACCAGGGTGTCCCGGGGAATCGCGGTCATGGTGATGGCCCGCCGCTGGGGGTTAATGGTTACCAACTCCATCGTGTTGGTATTACCGGCATAGCTCGTGCCCCGGCCCAGGGCGCCGACGTCGGTTCCCATCACCAAGACGGAGAACGGCTGCCGGTCCTTCAGCTGGGCGGGTAGCTTCTTGTTGCCAACGACCACCCTGCTGGCGGCCCGCTGCCAGATGTGATACTCGTAACCGGTCACGGCAATTGCCCCGAGGACGATCAGGACCAGCACCCAGAGCCAGCGGCGCCAGAAGTGAGTGCTGGCCTGCTTTTCTGTCTGCATCTTCACAACTCCCTTGCTAAATTCTACTGTTTAGTCTAGCTGGAAGCTGATATAAAATAAAATACTGTTTTATAATAACAGGTATCTAAAATTTATATATCGGGAGGGAAAACATGAATATCAAGCAGCTACAAGCGTTCCTGGTCGTGGTCCAGGAGCACCAAATCACGGCCGCAGCCAAGCGGCTCTACACCACCCAGCCACCGCTGTCCTATCAGATGAAACAGCTGGAAAAGGAACTGGGCGTTAAGCTCTTCGTCCGCAACGCTCACGGAATTCGGCTGACGGCAGCGGGCCAGACCTTTCAACGCTATGCCCAACAGATCGTCAGCCTTGATCGTCAGGCCCATGATGAGCTTCACCAGGAGGAAAATGGCGAGACCGGGCAGGTCAACCTGGGCCTGATCTCATCGGCCGGGGACCTGATCCCCAACGCCGCCATGCGAGCCCTGACGAGAAACTACCCCCGGATCACCTTCAGTATCACTGAGGGAAATACCTTTGACTTGGTGGACCGCCTCAACACCGGCCTGCTCGACCTGGCCGTCGTGCGGACGCCGCTGAACATGCGGGGGCTGGCGAAGAAGGTTCTGAACACGGACCGGATGGTGGCGGTCGGTGACCCGACCGCCGCGTCGCTGCCGACCCCGTTGCGGCTGACCGACCTGGCCGGGGTGCCCCTGATCCTCTACCGGCGTTTCGAGGCGATCTTCAACCGCGACTTTGCCCAGGCCGGCGTGACCCCGTTTTACGCGGTCAGGTGTGACGACGCCCGGACCGCCATCCGGTGGGCTGATCGCGGGATGGGAGTGGCCCTGGTTCCGGAATCAATCGCCCGCTGCGACGCCCACCAGGTAATTACCCCGGTCGACTACCCTGCCTGGAACACCCATGTCCAATTGGTCTGGAAGAAGGACGAGCCCCTGCGCCCGGTGATCAGGCACCTGATTGACCTGCTGGCGGAAAATTATGACTAAATAATTAGCGCCGCATGATCGGAATTATCGATCGTGCGGCGCTGATTTTAGTTCGTTCTTGACTGTGACGTAGGTGAACAGTCTATCGTAATGATTGTTGGTAATTTTCTTTGAGGAAGACGCCCATGTCCTGCGGGGCGTGACCGGTGATGTGGCGGAAGTCATTGGTGACCCCGTCCATCAGGCCCATGGCGGCGGCGTGGTACATCGAGGCTAGTTCGTCCCCGTCACCCTCGGACCGGTAGATGTCGGCAAATTCCTGGAGTGAGACCGGGGCGTAGCCGATCTGCTTGCCGGTGGCGGCGGTCATCAGCTGGGCCAGCTCGACCATGTTGTAATTCTGCTTCATGGTCAGCAGGTAGTTCTGCCCGTGATCACGCAGGTAGGGCTTGACGGCGACGTTGGCGATCGCTTCGGCACTGTCCTCCCGGCTGATGAAGCTCATCGCCTGGTCGCCAACCGGGTAGATCACGTTCTGCCGCTCGATCAACTCGGGCAGGTAGGGGATCAGCGGGTCAGCGTAGAGGGCGTTCTTTAAGACCGCGTACTGGAGCTTGGATGAGGCCAGCCGGGCGGGCAGGTAGGCGTAGTAACCGGCCATCTGGAAGGGATTGTTGAATTGGTCGGCGATGAAGCTGACGTCAACCAGGTTTAAGACGCCGGCCCGGTCTATGGCGGTCAGGGAGTTCTCAAACTCGTTGATCCGCCCCTGGACGTCGTAGGTCAGGCTGGGAATGTAGATGAGGACGTCGACCCCCGTGAAGGCGGCGGTCATCTGGTCAATGTTTTGGTAGTCAATCGCCGCAATCTCGTAGCCGGCGGCCTTGAGCTGGGCAGCCTTGGCCGGGGTGTGGACCCCGAGCCGAATATTCTGCTTGGCGGTCAATTTACTGAGCTGGGCAACCACCTTCTGGCCGAGATGGCCGGTGGCGCCGGTAATCATATACTTCATGCTGATCCTTCCTTTCGCTGCTGAGCTTCTTTCTGGGATTGTTTAACCTGGATGCTGTCGATGATGTCCTGGAGACTGGTCCGCGCCAGTCGGGCCTCCGCCGCGACCTCCGCCTCGTGGTAGACCTCGCCCAGGGTCTCCTGGATGTTACCGCCGACGATGCACTGCGGGTTCGTCTTGCGATCGATCGTAAAGAGGGGGGCATTGTCCTCCACGGCGAGGTAGACGTCGTACAGGGAGATTTTCGCCGGCTCCTTGGCGAGGGTCGGCTCGGCGGCCCCGTGGACGGTGTTGAGCAGGCCGGCCTTGCGCAGCTGGCTCATCAGCCGGCGGACCACCACCGGGGAGGTTCCAATGCTGGAAGCAATATTGTTACTGGTCAGGGGGAGCGTCCCCTGGTAGATATTGATGAAAGCAAGAATATGGATGCTGTCGCTGAAGCGCGTCGAGGCTTTCATACTGATCACTCCTTCTGCCCATATTGTAATTTATAAAGTTACAAATTACAAGGGGCATGTTTGTTGACAAATGGGTATTGGAAAATTATCATTGGTGTAAATGAGACTTAACAAGTTACAAAAGGAGACGGAAAATGAGATTTAAAAAGTTAATGGCGGCGGCCCTGTTCGCCACCGCAACCCTATTAGTGGGAGCAATTGCGCCGGCCACGGCCAGTGCCGCCAGCAGCAAGCCGATCATCGTTGGTTCCAAGAGCGTGCCGGAGAGCAAGACGGTCAGTGAGATCTACGCCATCGCCCTCGAGCACGCTGGTTACAAGGTGACCCGCAAGCAGAACATTTCTAACTCGGTCGTCTACAAGGCCGTCAAGACCGGACAGGTGGATGTCTACCCCGAATACACCGGGACGATCGTGACCGCCTACCTGAAGAAGAACGGCCAGGGAAAGTCCGCGGCGCAGATGGCCAGCATTGCCCAAAAGGGGGTGGCCAAGGATGGCCTGACCACCTTCAAGTACGCGCCTGATGATAACCGGCAGGGGGTCGGCATCCGGACTAGTGTGGCCAAGAAGTATAACATCAAGAACCTGAGCGACCTCCAGAAGAAGGCTGACAAGATCCGCTTCGCCTCCCAGGGCGAGTTTGAGAAGCGGCCCGACGCCCTGCCACTGATGGACAAGGCCTATGGCAAGTTCCACTTCAAGTCGATCAAGGATTACGACGCCAACCTCCTCTACAAGATCATGGAGCAGGGGAAGGCCGACGCGGCGCCGGTCTCCACGACGGACGGTCAGCTGGCCACCAGCAAGTTCCAGCTGGTTAAGGACAACAAGAACATCTGGCCACCGTACAACCTGGTTCCACTGGCCAACAAACAGGCCGTCAAGCGCTACCCAAAGATGGAGAAGACCCTGAACAAGGTTGACGCTAAGCTGACGACCAAGGCCGTGACCCAGTTGAACAAGCAGGTCGGGGTCGACGGTCAAAACTACCGGACCGTTGCCCAGAACTGGTATAATAAGAACATGAAGTAAACCGTTGACGAGCTGTGATAACAACGATCACAGCTTTCTTTATATCAGGAGGGATACGCTTGTTAGCGCAGATAATTCACTATTTCCAGACGGACAGCGGCCAGTACTGGCAGTATGTCGGCCAACATATCCTGCTGAGCGCCAGCACCCTGGTGATCGCGATGGTGATCGCCCTACCGCTGGGCTACCTGGGCTCGCGGATCCGGGCGGTGGCTAGTTTCTGCACCGCCTTTGCCCAGGTGCTGCGGATCATTCCCAGCCTGGCCCTGCTCTTCCTATTGATCCCGTTCATCGGAACGGGGGTGGTGCCGGCCCTGATCGCCCTGGTCGTCCTGGCCCTGCCGCCGTTGATGATCAATACCATCCTCGGCTTCAACGAGGTCAGCCCCACCTATAAGGAGGTTGGCCTGGCGCTCGGGATGGACCGGCGGCAGTTACGGCGACAGATCGAAATTCCCCTGGCGATGCCTTACATTCTGAATGGAATCAAACTGGCCCTGGTCGAAATCATCGCCAGTGCGACCCTGGCCACCTACATCGGCGCCGGGGGATTGGGAACGCTGATTTTCACCGGTCTGGGTCTGTATGACATGTCCTACGTCGTGATTGGCGGGGTCAGTGTGGCCCTGCTCTCACTGCTGGCGATGCTCGGCTTTGATTTTCTGATTAGGAGGGTCCAACGAAATGACCAAGACAAGTATTCAATTTAAGCACGTCCAGAAGCGCTTTGGTGACAACCTAGTCATCCCGGACCTCTCCTTCACCGTTGGAGTAGGGGAGTTTGTCACCATCCTCGGTTCCTCGGGGAGCGGTAAGACGACCGTTCTCAAGATGATCAACGGCCTGCTCAAGCCCAGTGCCGGGGAGATCCTGATCGGCGGCAAAAGGCTGGCCGACCAGGACCTGGTGAACCTGCGTCGCCATATCGGCTACGTAGTCCAGCAGATCGGCCTCTTTCCCCACATGACGATCGCCGAGAACATCGGGGTGGTCCCCAAGATGCTCAGCTGGTCCCCGGAGAAGATTGTTTCACGTGTAACCGACCTGCTCAAGCTGGTCCAGCTCGATCCGACCAGGTTTGCGGACCGCTACCCCAGCCAGCTGTCGGGTGGTCAGCAGCAGCGGGTCGGCGTGGCCCGGGCCCTGGCGACCAACCCGCCGTACGTCCTGTTTGACGAGCCGTTTGGCGCCCTGGATGCCCTGACCCGATTGGAACTACAGCGTGAGGTTAAGCGGATCCACGACAGCCTGGGGGACAAGACCTTCCTCTTCGTGACCCACGACATCAATGAGGCCCTCTTCCTCGGCCAGCGGGTGATGGTGATGCACGAGGGGCGGATTGAACAGTTCGCCACTCCCCGGGAGATCGTGGCTCACCCGGCGACCACCTTCGTCAGAGAACTGCTGGGCACCGTCCGGCAGAATCAAGAGTTGTGGGGGCGGGACCATGATTGAGTATTGGCAGATGAATTCCGGCGAGATGCTCCAGGAGCTGGCCCAGCACGCCCAGATGGTGCTGACCTCCCTGGCGATTGCCCTGCTGGTGGCGATGGCAATCGTGCTCGTCTTCCTACGCCGGCAGAACTGGCTAAACGGCCTGGTCTACTTCTTCTCCCTCCTGTATTCGATCCCCAGCTTCGCCTTCTTTGCCCTCCTCCTACCGGTCTCGGGGCTAGGCATGAAGACGGCGGTGATCGTCCTGACGGTCTACTGTGAGTACATCCTGCTGCGGTCCTTCATCACCGGGATTCGCGGTGTCGATCCCAGCCTGGTCGAGGTCGCCCACGGGATGGGCATGACCCGGTGGCAGACCTTCACCAAGGTTCAGTTGCCCCTGGCCCTGCCGGCGATCTTCAGCGGGATCCAGGTGGCCCTGGCGTCGACGATGGCGATGGCCACAATTGCCGCGACGATCAACGCCGGCGGCCTCGGTCAGCTGCTCTTCGATGGCCTGCAGAACCAGCAGGTCGTGCCGATCCTCTGGGGGACCCTGCTGACGATGGCGTTGACCCTGGTCTGCGCCGGTCTGATCTGGCTGCTCCAGTGGGGGCTGACCCATCGCTGGCTGAAGATGGTGAAAAACTAACGATTAGACAAACAACCGCGGTGCCGAAAGGGCCGCGGTTGTTTTTTAGGCTAATTTTGCCCTGCTTGTTGAATCTTGGCGAGGGCCTTGTATTGGTCAATCATCCACTGGGTGTAGGTCTTGCCCTTCGGCTTGGTTTCGGTGACGTTGAGCACCGGAACATTGTTTTGATGGGCAAGCTTGACGAGATTCTTGACGACGCTGTCGCTGGCTTGGGAGTTGTTGACAAAGAAGGCAATCTGGTGGTTCTTGATGGCCTGTTGGATCTCGTTAATATCCTTAGGCGACGGATCACTGCCGTCTTCCACCGCCTTCTCGAAGTGCTGGTCCATTACCCGGTAACCGAGGTTGTTGAGGGCGTAGTCAAAGACGGGTTCGCTGACGGCCACCTGGTTATTGTTGGGGTTGACCTGCTGTTTAACCCGGGCAATCTCACGGTCAAGGGGCTTTAATGATGCCAGGTAATGTTGGGCGTTCTTTTGGTAGTCGGCCTTGTGTTGTGGATCAACCTTGCCGAACTGGGTTGCGAGGTCTGTTGCCAGTTTCTTAACGGTTGTGGGCTGGTACCAGAGGTGTTCGTTGTCTCCATCCTTCTTACCGACCAGGTGACTGACGTTGACCACCCGGGCCTTGCTGTTGCCACTCGACTTGATCAGCTTGTTCATCCAGCTGTCGTAGCCGACACCATTTTCGATGATGACGTTAGCGTGACCGAGTTCCTGGGCCTGCTTGGTTCCTGGCTGGTAGTCGTGGGGGTCGACGGATGGGTTGTTGATGAAAGAGGTCACCTTTCCGTGGCTGCCGGCAACCTGTTGAGCAACCTCGCCATAGAAGTCCATGCCGGTGACGACCTGGATAGGCTTCTGATGGTGGTTAAGGTTCTTCCAGGGGATCATGGCGACCGCAATGATCACAACAAGAACGGCAATGAGACTACTGATACCGATGGTAAATTTCTTCATTTTGGTAAATGCTCCCTTTCGTTAATCGTAATGATTACGATTTACAAATCGACTAGTATATTACTCGCCTAAAGGAGAAAAGGCAAGCCCGAATTTTTAAAACAAAAAATCCGCGTTGCCAAATGGCAAACGCGGAAGAAGGCTAGTAGCCCAGATAGTAGGGGGAGTCGGGATCCTGAACTTGGGTAATGTAGCGGTCAAAGTAGGGGAGAGTGTAGTCAACATAACCGTAGCCACTGGGCCGCACCAGGTGACGTTCAATGGCACGCCGCCGATATTGGGAGACGAAGACTTTACTCTTGCCCATTATTTGACAAATCTCACTTAGCTTATAATGACCATTAACCGCGATTAAGTATTGACGGTCAAGATCAGATAGCCCCGTGAAAATCTTCTGGTAGGCATTTTCAAATAACAAGCCATGGTAAACGGGACTGACCTGGTTAATTAACTGTGGACTGAAAGGACGCTGATCAAGCTCGTTAAAGAGAAGGTAGCCCAGCAATTGAAAGGCATAGGAATAACCCATTGTCATCTTTGCCAATTTACCGGCGTCTTCAAAAGAACAGTTAAAGACCTGTTGGTAATTAACGGTGATATCGGTAATGCTGAGGGGCGCCATGTTAATCTTTTCCGACCGAAGAAGGAAGGTTAGCTTCTCATCATTTTGGATGTCCAGGATTAGGTCCGGAAGGCCGGTCATGATTACAAAGATTGGATATCCTTTGCGTTTCAAAGCGCTGAATACCTGGGCAAAGTCACGAATCGGCTTGGTATTGGTAACTTCATCGATGGTAATGACAACATATTTCTGCTGTTTAGCGACGTGTTGCATCAGATGATCCAGCATTTGATCAACATTGGCAACCTCGGTATCACGACCAATGCTAATATTACCAATGGAGATTGACTTAATACTGTTGAAGATGCGGAGTGCTCGCGGCTTGCTTTGCTCGTAAAGCTGACGCGCTAAACTGGTAAGGATCCCGTTCTTATTTAAGAGATCGATTGGGTAGCAGTTTGAATCTGCTTGGAATTCATTACTAACGCGGGTGAGAAAAGCGGTTTTGCCTGAACCACGGACGCCGGTAACGAAAAAGGAACGAGCAAAGTCACTCTGTTGAATTAGGGAGACGAGCTTGGTAACTTGTTGTTCTTTATCGAGAAATAATGCCGGAACGTCACCAAACGTTGGGTTGAATGGATTCTTCATTGAATTGACATCTCCTTTTAAACCTTTTTAAACCTTCAATTTTATTTTAAACCTTTTTAAACCTTTTCGCCAAAATAAAAACCCAAATTCCTGCTTGACATTTGCCGACTCAGCGAGTAAATTAAAATACAATTAGAAAATGATTATAAAAACACGTTGAAAAGAAGAGTAGTCCGTCCCGCACCGTTCAGAGAGTTCCTGGCTGGTGAGAAGGAACCGGTGCCGACGGACGAAGATCACTTTGAGTGCCCGGGTGAAGTTAGTAACCCGCGGTGGGAACAGCCCATTACAGCTGCCGTGTTTAGCGCTTAGTGCTGAACATTGAGGTTAATGGTGTGAGCTGTTAACGAAGACAGGGTGGTAACACGCGCAGGCGTCCCTAGACTCGTAAGCGAGTCCGGGGGCGCCTTTTTTATAATCAGCAGTTATTTGGCTTTTTAATTTAAGAGAGGAAGTTTTGATTATGAAATTCACAGTCGTTGGTGCCGGTGCGATGGGTCTGCGTTTCGGGGTTCTGCTCCAGGAACAGGGCAACCAGGTTGACTTTGTCGAGGGTTGGCAGGAACACTATGACAAGATGAAGGAACAGGGTGGGGTCTACGTGACCCGGGAACATCAGAACCGCCACCTGGTCCCGGTCAACGTCTACACCCCGGAGGAATACACGGCCACGGATGCCGACTTTGTCTTCTTCGAGCTCAAGCAGATGCAGCTGGACGAGATGCTTAAGCGTTGCGCCCACTTCCTTAAGGACCAGTATTGCCTGACGGCGATGAACGGGATGGGCCACGTCGAGAAGCTCCTCAAGTACTTCCCAAAGGAGAAGCTGGTTGCCGGCACCGCCCTGGTGGCCACGATCCTGACCGGCCCCGGTGAGGTTGAGTTCGTCGGCCAGCCGGGCATGGGGACGACCAACTGGGCCAACTACACCGGTCAGCCGGACGACAAGACCGAGGAACTGATGGCGGCGTTGAAGGCGGCCAACTTCAACCCGACCCTGCAGACCAACTTCATGGGGACCCTGATGGCCAAGGTGGTCTTCAACTCCGTGGTCAACACCCTCTGCACGATGTTTGAGATCACGATGGGGCAGTATGCTTCCTTTGATAAGGCCGACGAGCTCTCCCGCCAGCTGATCGACGAGGCTTACGACGTCTGTGAGCGGGCCGGGGTCCAACTGGTCAACACCCGGGAAGCGGAGCTGGAGAGTGTCAACTACGTCTCCAAGGTGGGGAACCCAAACCACTACCCATCGATGTACCAGGACATGAGTCATAACCGCCCGGTTGAGGTCGATTACATCAACGGTTACCTGGTCAAGCTTGGTCGCCAGTACCACTACGAGGCCAAGACCCACGCCTTCGTCACCAACTTGGTACACCTAGCCGAGGCCACCCGTCAGGACCGCCAGTAGGGTTTGTTCCACATGAAACGTGAACTACTCGGCCATCAATGACCGAGCTTCTGGGAACATGGGGTAGTATTTAGGATGTTACACCTGTATTCAGGATACCTAACTTACGGAACGCCACTCTTTTACCATGGCTAGTCCCTAGCCAACGGCTTTTAATCCTTGCTGCAAGATATTAACTGCCGCATTAATATCCCGGTCGTGATGGGTGCCACAGTTTGGGCACGTCCATTTACGAATATTAAGTGGCTTAGGGCCACTATGGTAACCACAATGACTACAAACCTGACTAGTATAGTTTGGCTTAACCACCACTAAGCGTTTACCATACCAGGCACACTTATACGCCAACATGGTCCGGAATTGATACCAGCTAGCATTCGCAATGGCCTTAGCTAGACAATGGTTCTTCTGCAGATTCTTGACTCTCAAATCCTCAATGACGATTAGGTCATACTGTTTAACCAAGGTCGTTGTCAATTTATGCAAATAATCTTTTCGTTGGTTCGCTATCTTTGCTTGGTAGCGGGCCTTTTGTTGTCGGGCTCGTTGCCAGTTCTGGTACTCACTTAGTTCTTTCTTTACGGTCTTATGATTATGGTTCCATTGACGGACGGCAACGGTCGCCCGGTGATATCGTTTGCTATATTTGCGTTGCCAGGTGACTGTCTGCTTCTCATACCACCTAGCATTAAAGGTTCCGTACTTCACGCCATCAGAACTAATAGCCAGATCGGTGATGCCAACATCAATGCCAACCGCTTTTCCCGTCTTACTTAAATGTTTGGGAGCCGCAACTGCTACTTGTAATGACAGATAGTAACGTCCGGTTGGTTCGCGGCAAACCGTATAGCACTTGACCTTGCCATCAGTTAATCGGATTGTTTTGCTGGTCCGGATGCTTCCCAACTTAGGTAATCTTACCCGCCGCGTAGCAAGCACCCGACAAACCGATCGTCCAGTGAAGGCCTGCCTGGTGGAACGACGCGATTTAAACCGTGGGTAACCACCTTGGTGCCTAAAGAGCATTTTAAAGGCCTGGGCGAGGTTATGATTAACCATCAGGAAACTAGTTGAGTCACTAACTCTAAGGAATGGATATTCCTGCTTGAGTCTTTTCAGGAGATAATTCATGCCATATTCATTGACAAAGTGACTACTGGGATTATTTTGATAACGTTTCTTTGCCATTGCCAACATCTGGTTCCAAACAAAGCGATCGTTACCAAACATCTGCCACAGTTGTTCCCTTTGCTGGGCATTGGGATATAGACAGAGCTTGATACCTTTTATAACCTGCACCATTTCCATCACCATTCCTTCATCAGCGGTCAGCCAACAAAGCTAATTAATATCTGAGCACCAATCTTTCTGTTAAGTAAATTATATCATATCTTGAAACATATGTTCGATTAAAAACTAAAAAAGTAGGCAATTCATCACGTCCTTAAAAGAACGTGTTTCCTTGCTCACTTTCTAAAACTGGGCCCGCAACCCAGTTTCCTATAGCTTGGCGACCTCTTCTGACAGGGTCAGGAGGATAAAGCAGGCCACGATGAACGTCACCAGCAGGAGGACGTAGCGCTTCTGCGGATCCTTCTTCATTTCAATCACCTTCTTTCCCCTATTATACGACCCGTCGGTCAAATGGTAGACAGGAAAGGGGGAATGCGCTAAATTAGGATGGTAAGGAGGAAAAATGATGACAGAAGATCAATACCAATACGATGATAACGGCTTCCGGGAGGACCTGAAGGACCGTGATGACGTCCTCCACCAACCGGATGCCGACCGGTCGGGGTGGAAGACCCAGGAGCTGGATTACGACCAGACGGTGGCCGTTCTGACTGGCAAGAACGCTGTCAAACCGGAGATGCAGTTTAGCGATGACGTCCTCGACCGTGTGCGCCAAGACCTGCCCAAGATTGACGACACGGCCGTCGACAAGGTCATCGAGGACAAGTATCAGCAGATTCTCCTGGCCCGTTACAACGTCGACCAGGAGGAGAACGTCACCATCCACGATGACGATCAGCAAAAATGAAAATGGTGCCCAGATCCAGACGGATCATGGACACCATTTTCATTTAAGCAAAGAAGGCCTTGGTCTGCAGCCACTTGGACAGGGCGATGGAGATTGCCACCCCCATCGCCAGCGGCAGGAAGGCAGAGAAGTTCAGGTGGCAGACCTCAAAGAGCATGAACATCGCCATCAGCGGCGCCTGCTGGGAGGCGGCCAAGAGGAAGGCGGCCCCGAGAACGGCGGCCTGGGCCATCGTGACCCCGGGAACAAAGCTGACGTAGGCCATCCCGGCGAAGGCGCCGATGACCGCCCCCACCGCAATCGATGGCGTCAGGACACCCCCGTAACCCCCACACTTCATGACGAACAGGGTCACCAGGACCTTGGCGACCAGACCGAAAAGCAGGGCTAGGATCACGGCCCGGCTATGGGAGGTCGTGTTCATCGCCAGCTGGGCCAATCCCCGTCCATTCCCCATGATCTGGGGGAAGAAAGCCGCAATTCCACCTGTGACGGCGGCTACGGCCGGCAGCTGGGCCAGAATGTTGATCTTAGTGGCCCGGTGCGCCTTGGCCATGCCGATGTACTTCTTAAAGAGGGTCCCGAGCAGGCCGCAGACCAGACCGAGGAATAGGGCCAGCGGCAAGATCTGCAACTGGAAACTCTTGGAGCCGACCAGGTAGTACGGTTGGTAACCCTTGACAATCGACCCGATCAGCGTCGCAATCACCGACATGGTCAGGCTAACAGCGATGACCCGGGCGTTGATCTTCTTGTACAAGAGCTCCATGCAGAAGACGGCCCCAGTGATCGGTGCGATATAAACCCCGGCGAACCCGGCCCCGGCCGCAGCGGCGGTGATCATCCGCCGATCTTCGGCGTCCAGGCCGAGGAACTTGTTGTCGTGGAAGTGATCTTCCCACTTCTGCGCCAGGGCGGCCCCGGCTTCCCGTGGTGCCAGTTCCCGACCGATCGAGTTCCCGGTCCCGACGAAGAAGATCTGGGTGTAGACGTGAATCAGGGTCTTGACCAGGGGCATATGCTGGTCATTAACGGCCTTACCCAGCTTGACTGGCTTGTAGTGGCGCTGAAGGAGGTACCAGATGATCGCGGCGATGATCCCCCCAATCAGGACCGAGGCGAATCGTCGCATCCCCCCGGCCGAGACATCGACGGGGATCAGGTTGGTCTCCTGAAAGTGTAGAAACAGTTTTTCAGTTAAATCCAGGGCCACGCTGACCAACAGGGAGCTGAAGCCAACGATGATCCCGAGGGCCACCGTCGCAATCGCCAGTGGCAGGTTCTTCGTTATCTTTGTCATTCTCTTCTCTCCAAACATTAAATTTAAATCGATAATTATTTTAGCACGTTTGCCCATAACTTACAGACCCATTCTTGTTAAGGGGACCTGTAAATCGTTATAATAGAAGCAGTCTGACAAAATCCTAGGTGAAATAAAATGAAAAAGTACCAAAAACTCTTCGCGGGGCTGGGCTGCTGGCTGGTCTTCGCCGTCTTCCTCTGGGGAGTCCAGCAAAACGCTGGCTGGATTCACCGGCTGGACCACTGGGGCTACCAGCTCCTCCAGCCTACCACGCCCCAGCGCACCCAGCTCTTCATCGTGATTACCCACCTCGGTGACCCGATCCTCCTCCTCCCCCTGTCACTGCTTGTCCTCGCCATCTGCTGGTGGCGCCACCAACGGGGTCGGGGGTTGTGGTTTGCCGGCCTTCAGATCATCGGTTACTGCCTAGTGATCGCCGTAAAATATAGCATTCTGCGCCCCCGTCCCGATCGGAAGCTGATTCCCGCCAGTGGCTTCAGTTTCCCCAGTGGGCACACCTTTGCGACCACCGTCTTCACGTTAGCTGTACTCGCCATCGTCTGGCCCCACTTAAAGGAGCGGTGGCAACGTGTGCTGGCCAGCCTGTTGGCCGCTTGCTGGATCCTGCTGGTGATGGCCTCCCGGGTCTACCTGCGTAACCACTTCACCACCGACGTCCTGGCCGGTCTGTTCCTGGGAAGTGGCTGGTGGTTCCTCGCCACGGCAGCCCTCCATCACTTCACGGCTTGTCGTCAACGAATTGCTAGTTGAAAACGTTTGACCGGTCAGTATAATTAATGATTGAGAACGAAATTGGAGGAATTGGCATGAAAAGCCGATTTAAGATTGGAATATTTTTAACTGTTGCCACCACCCTACTACTGGGCCTCATCTGGACCATGCCGGTCTCCGCGGACCACGTTTCGCCGGTCAATGATACTAGTCAGAGCACCAATAGCACGGCCAGCGATGATGATAGTCGCACCAGTAGTAGTGCTGATAGCACCAATAATAAGGCGACGACCACCGACAATGACACCAAGACCAGTAAGACCAGCCAGAGTAGCACCGGTCAGTCGGGGACCAGCCAGGTCACCACGAGCACCAGCAATAGCAAAAGTGCCAACTCATCATCCGTAACCACGCCAGCGTCATCTACCAGTAACTCACAGACCACATCAACGGTGGCGGTGCCGGTCGTCAGCAGCGGCCAACAGCCGACTAGCCAGCCGGCCACCGTGGGGAAAAGTGACCCGCCCAAGGCCAAAACGGTTAAGCAGGTCACGCTGACGACCCCCAATGGTGCTAAAATCACTAAGCATCAGGAGCTTAGTCAAATTGCCTTATTGCCACAGACTGGTAAGCAAACCTGGTTGCTGACGACCGGGGCCGTCTCCCTGGTGTGGATGCCGGCAATCGTGGTCATCTTTAATACTTTCGTCTAACATTTAACCCCGCAACCAGCACAGCCTGGCTGCGGGGCCTTATTTTTAAAACCAAAATGACCAGCAGAGCGCCGTGGCGCCCTCCTGGTCATTCCGTGTAAGTAGGTAGGCAATCACTACCTGCTCTGTATTGTAACAGTCATCTTTTACTTAAGCAATAGGTTAACTGTATTATTAACGATTAAATCACTTCGTCGCCTTGGCCACCGCCTGCTGGCCGAGGAGGTTGATGAAGTTAAACGGCCGGTCGAAGTTTGGTTGGAAGAGCATGTCGACCATTGCCATGAAGTCAATTGTGTTCCGGTTCTGGATCATTACTGAAACGGCGTTGGCGTACATGGAGATGTCATAGCTGCTCATGAACTGGGCACCGAGGATCTGGTTGTTGCTCCGGTCCCAGACCACCGTCCCGATGACCGTTGCGTTCGTCGGCATGAACTCTGGCCGGTAGTTGTCCGTAAAGGTGACGGCATCAGCATCAAAACCGGCGGCCTTAGCGCTGGCCAGGGTCATCCCCGTTGAGGCCATCGCGTGATCGTACAGCTGGAGGCCGGACGTTGACTGGGTCCCCATGTAGGTCATGGTGTTACCGAAGAGGTTGGTTCCGGCGATAACCCCCTGCCGAACGGCGTTGGTGGCCAACGGAACATAGGCTTCCTGGTTGGTTGGGTTGTAGTGAACCGCCACCGCGTCACCAGCTCCGTAAACGTCTGGATCTGAGGTCTGCATGTAGGCATTGGTCTTGATCGAACCGTCTGGGTTGAATGCCAGTTGACCCTTGAAGAGGCCAGTATTGGGCCGGAAGCCGATGCAGAGAATGGCCATGTCGGCCGGATAACTCCCCTGGTTAGTGGTGACCGTTACCCCGTGGCCGTTGTCTTCAAAGCCGGCCACCATCTCGCCAAAGGCCAGCTTGACGCCGTGCTCCTCGAAGTCCTTAGTAACAATATCGGTATATTTGGCATCGTAGTACTTGCTGAGTAGGCGATCATTGCCGTCGATCAGGGTTACGTTCTTACCCTGCTTGCTATAAGCCTCGACCAGTTCCACTCCGATGTAGCCACCACCAATAACGACAATGTTCTTAGCGCCCTTAGCAACTTCAAACAGCTTCTTGGCGTGATTATAGTTCTTGCAGAGGTAGACGTTGGGGTTGTCAATCCCTGGTAAGCCCGGGATGATTGGCCATGATCCCGTGGTCACCATCAGTTTGTCGTAATGGCCTTCGCTGGTGGTCCCGGTGTTGAGGTCCTTGACCGTCAACGACTTGTTCTTCAGGTCAACGCTGGTCACCTCATGCTCCAGCTTGACGTTGGCCCCCAACTTAGCCAGGGTTTCTGGACTGGAATAGAACATGTCATCGATGTCCTTGGTAACCCCACCGAGGTAAGTCGCAATCCCACATGATAAGAATGAAACATTATCGTTCTTCTCGTAGATGGTCACCTCAGCATCGGGGTGATTGCTTAACACTTGATTAGCAGTGATGGTTCCGGCATGCGTACAGCCGACGATAACGATCTTCATTAGTAAAGCCTCCTAAGCTTGTGAGTCCGGACTCGTCTGTCCATGATTGCGTTTTCATTAATATTATAACAGATCGGTTTTAAAAACGATACCATTTGCTTTGACTAATTTGCTATCGCTTGATAACTATTCACTGGACAGGTTGGTATTGCCAACCAGCTAAAAGACCGGTAAAGTAGACGATGATTATTATTGAAGGAGTGCCAAACATGGAACAGTTTTTTCTGATTGCCCTCACCGCAATCTTTATTATCGAGAGTTTCTTTGAGATTCGCTACTTCGCCCAGATCCGTACCATCTTCGTCCAGTCTGGGCGGGTCACCCCCACCAAGCGGGTTCAGCGGATCATCAAGATTGAAAACATGTGGTCCTGGATCTCCTGGATCTTCCTGTTTCTTCTCTTCGTCCTTCCCGACTTCTACACAATGCTGGTGATCTGCGTGATTACCCTAGTAGAAACCTGGGTGGTCTACGAACTCTACAATGCCCGCAATTACGTCCAGAAGATCAACAACAAATAAGCAAAAAAAGGATCAGCCGCGAAGCTGATCCTTTTTGCTTATTTGGTTTCCGTCGGGTGGTAGGTGTGGAGGCGCTGAGAACCAACGTCAATCTTACTTGGGTCGCCTTCCCGACCCGGCTTCATCTCAACGATGCCTAACTTGATGGCACCGACTGGACAAACCAGGGCACACAGTTGACAACCAACACACTTATCCTTATCAAAGACCGGCAGCCGCTTATCGCCATCCCAGCTCAGGGCCTGGTGGGCACCATCTTGGCAGGAAATGACACACCGCCCACAGCCAATGCACTTGTCCCAATCGATCTTTGGGTAAACCTTGTAGTTCCGGTTCAGTTGGTTAGTTGGCAGGATGTTCTTGTTGGCCAGACCAACCAGATCGCTCAGGTGGTCGACCCCCTGTTCTTCCATGTAGTGCATCAGACCGTTCTTCATGTCCTCAACGATCCGGTAACCGTATTGCATGACAGCGGTGGTTACCTGGAGGGTCGTGGCCCCCATCAGGATAAACTCAGCGGCGTCTTCCCAGGTTTCGATCCCACCAATCCCGGAGATTGGCAGTTGTTCCAGGCCAGCAGCCGACCGCAGCTGTTGCAGGAAGCGGAGGGCGATGGGTTTAACCCCCTTACCGGACAGGCCGGAGACGGAGGACTTACCGTCGATGTTTGGCAGACCGACGTGCTTGTCCAGATCAACGTTAGCCACCGACTTAACGGTGTTGATCAGTGAGAAGCCGGCCGCGCCACCCGCGAGGCAGGCCTTGACAACTGGGACCATGGTCGTGATGTTTGGCGTCATCTTTGGCATGATCGGCAGACTGCTCCCCTTCCGCACGGCGATGACGTCCTGCTTACATAATTCAGGGTTGGTCCCAACGTCGGATCCCATCTTGTGGGAGGTCATCTGTGGGCATGACAGGTTCATTTCGATGATGTCGGCACCAGCCTCTTCGACCCGCTTGGCCAGGTAGGTCCATTCGTCATCGTTTTCACCCATGATCGAGGCAATCAGCACCTTGTTGGGGTATTCCTTCTTCAGCCGTTTCATGTCGGCCAGGTCCTGTTCCAGTGGGTGCTCGGAAAGCTGCTCCATGTTCTTGAAGGCCACGAATGGGGTGTCTTCCTTGGTCAGCTCATCAAACCGTGGTGAGACTTCATCGATTACGAAGCGGTCCGTAGAGACGGTCTTGTAGACGATCCCGCCCCAACCGGCATCAAAGGCCCGTTTACACATTTCATAACAATTATCGACTGGCGATGAAGACAAGCAGAATGGGTTTTCAAAGTGGACCCCTAAAAAGTCGACTGATAGATCTTTTTTAATCATTGTTTTGTCCTCCTAATACACGATCGATTTCCTCGGCAACTTCCTTACCCTTTTGCACAGCCACCACAACGGTCTTATCACCATCGACAATGTCACCGGTGGCAAATATCTTCGGATCCTTGGTGTGGTAACGAGCCTCCCGGAACGGGATTTCGTTGTGTTGAATATCGATGTCCAAACCAGCGGCATCTACCTTTTGGCCGACCGCCAGGATGATCTTGTCGGCCGTAATCGTCAATTCGCTATCGATCTTGCGGTGCTTGAAGGTGGCCCGGTTCTGGTGGACCTCCTTTGGCTCGTAGCCGTCAATGATCGTCACACCAGCCTTCTGGGCCCCTTCCAGCTCCTTCTTGGAAGCACGGAACTCGTCAAATTCTTCGTAGACCACGTCGGTCACGTGCGGAACGTCCAGCTTCTTCAGGGTCGTGACCACGTCCATGGCAACGTCGCCACCACCGATGACCAGGACATTGTCCGGCACATCGATGTTCCCCTTGTTTTCCTTGGCCCGGGCCAGGAATGAGATGGCAGATTCCGTGCAGATGTTATGTTCAAACATCGGAATCGTCTTGGCAGCACTGGCCCCGATGGCGACGATGACGGCGCTGTACTTGGCCTTCAGCTCATCCATCGTGATGTCCTTACCGACCGTTACGTTGTACTTAATGTTGGCACCGAGGTTCACAATCCGCTGAACTTCGTAGTCCACAATGGCTTCTGGCAGCCGGTACTCAGGGATACCGTAGGTCAGATAACCACCAGCCTTGGCCTGTTTCTCGTAGATATCGACACCATAACCCTTTTGCCGCAGGGTCGTGGCCGCCTGCAGCCCGGCTGGGCCACTACCGATGATGGCGATGCTCATTCCGTTATCCTTGCCGGCGTGCAGGATCTGCATATTTTCCTTGCGTTCCATGTCGGTAACGTAACGCTGAATTCCACCGATGTCGATTGGACCATCAATCTTGGCACGGGTACATGCCTTTTCACAGTAGCGTTCCGTTGGGCAAACCCGGGCACAGATGGCCCCCAGGGCATTGTTTTCCCGGATGGTCTCCGCCGCACCCTTGACGTTACGGAAACGAACACTCCGGATGAACTTGGCCGGGTTGGTATGTGCAGGACAGGCCTTGGAACATGGGGCATCTTCACACAGGAGACAACGTGCTGCTTCCTGCATCACCGTTGACATTGTGTAGCCCTTTGGCTCTTGGTTGTATTTTGAAGTCATCAGGATAACCTCCTCAAGTTATTAGCTATCAAAACAATTTAGTGATTAACGTCACTTACCACACTTTTAATGATACATTTTAATCGCTTACATAAGAATTAGGGAAATCCCCATGTATAAATGCTGTTATATTCCAGTAATGGCTATTCTTCTATATGCAAAAGGAATAATAGGCTGCCGTGTTTAATTATATCCTTCTGCTGGCAAATGGTATGTTTCACCAGAGCAACGCTAAATGAGGATTTTAGACTGCTAACAATCAATCCATGGCAAATCCAACCCACTTTTGGAATATTCTCCTGCCCTTCCATAACGTGACTTTTTTTGCCGCCAGTGCATGGAAAGGGATTATAATAAGAGGATGATAAAAATTGGGGCCAGTCCCCAACAGTGACGTAAGGATGATCAAGATTGAAGAACGTATTGGTTGCGGATAACCAAGCCATTGTTTGTCTTGGTTTGACCACCCTGATCGAATCGCTTCCCGACTTTCAGGTGATCAATCAAGTTGACAACGGCGTCGATGCCTACATGCAAATTGAGCAGGGGAACGTGGATATCCTAATTACTGAGCTTACGATGCCCCCGGGTGAGAGCGGTCTGCTGACCACCAGGCGGGTCCATGACGCCTTCCCCGACGTTGCGATCATGATTCTCTCCAGCTGTGAGGACCAGGCCCTGATCAATCAGGCCATCCACAACGGGGCCCAGTCCTATATCTTCAAGAGTTCCCCTACCACCGAGATCGTGACCGGCCTCCACCACCTAGTCGACGGTGAGCGCTACCTCGACAATAACATCATGATCACCAAGCAGGACCTTGAGGAGATCAATTACGGGAGCACTGCGGTCGACATGACCGGCTACCAGGACCTGTCCAAACGGGAACGGGAGCTCCTCCCCTTCATCGCCTTGGGCTATTCCAACAAGGAGGTTGCCAAGAAGCTCTTCATTTCGACCAAGACCGTCGAGGCCCACAAGGCCAGCATCATGCGCAAACTGGCCCTGGATAGCCAGGCGGCCCTGATCCGCTACGCCGTCCACCACCACCTGATCAGCTTTTAAACCAGCAAAAGGGAAACCGGATTTGCTTTTCCGGTTTCCCTTTTTGGTCATCATGATCGTTGTTTGACCTGTTTGTGATAGTTGTTCCGCACCGCGGCAACCTGGACCTGGACGACACTGTTGCGGTTGAAACGGGCAAACACCATCGCCTCGTCCAGCAGTTGGTCCACCATGGTCGCTGGCTTTCCAGCCGCGATGGCGTTGTTGGCCAGCAGCAGCTTAATCCGGGGCATGAAGTAGGTGACGTGGTTGGCGGCACATATGTTGATGGTCGCTGTCAGTACCCGGTCACTGATGGTCAGCCGGTGGTTGAGGGCGTGATACTCTGCGGCGTAGTACATCATCGTGATGATTCGCAGGTAGCGTTCCTTGCTGGCGTGTGCCCACTCACCACTGGCAGTGGCCTGGAGGTAGTTGATCACCTTGGCAAAGAAGAAATCCGCCTGGTCCATTGACCCCCGCCGAGCGTACAGAACCCCCGAGCCCAGGTAGGCCAGCTGGGAATAGATGGTCTGGTGACGCTCATCCAGCTCTTCCAAAATCTTGGTGAAATTAAACAGGGCTGCCGATACCGGCCGATTGGTCAGCGTGGCCAACATCCCCCGCAGGTAGTAATACTGCATTTGGTCCTGGGGAGCCATCAGCGTGGCTGGGTCCAGGGCATTAAGCTGCTTCAGCGCCTGGGGGAAGTGTTCCGCCATCAGTCCCTCCTCGATGCCGTCCAGGGCCGTCCGGACATAGCAGACCGCCGTCACGTCATCCCGATTGAGGTCGTCGATCGTCAAGCCCAAGCGCTGACAAAGCCGGTCAAGAATGCTCAGGGATGGCACCTTCCCGTTATTCTCAAACTTGCTCAGGGTCGACTGGGTACAGATCCCCCGGCTCAGCGCGATCTGTGAGTAACCAAGGGCCTTACGCTGGCGGACAAACTTCTTAATATCCATCGCGTTTCCTCCTGGCTAGCCGTGGATTCCCAAGGCAATCTTGGCAAACCGGCTCATCCGTGAGATATCCCAAACGGGTTCCCAGACCAGGTTGATCTTGCAATCCGTGATGCCATCGACCCCCATCACCGCATCCGTGATCTTCTTATTCAGGACGTCCCCGAGCGGGCAACCCATGGTCGTCAGGGTCATCGTCACGGTGCAGGCGCCGGCATCATCGACCTTGACGTCGTAGATCAGACCCAGGTTGACCAGGTCGATGCCCAACTCCGGGTCAATCACCTTTTCCAGGGCATCCATAACCTTATTCTCGATTGGTGAAAAAGGTACTGCTTCTTCGTCAGCCATTATTTTCCCTCCATTTTAAAATATTCTCAAAAAGCGGCTTGGGGCCTGCGGAAATTGCACCGTCAGGTACCAACAGCCGCCTTATTTGTTTATATTGACTAACCGATTGAGCCCTCCATCTCGAAGCTAATCAGGCGGTTTAATTCCACCGCGTACTCCATCGGCAGCTGTTTCGTGAATGGTTCCACGAAGCCCATAATGATCATCTCGGTGGCCTTGGCCTCGGAGATTCCCCGACTCATCAGGTAGTAGAGTTGTTCCTCGGAGATCTTGGAAACCTTGGCCTCGTGTTCCATGGCCACGTGCGAATTGTCAATCTCGTTGTACGGAATCGTGTCCGATGATGATTGATCGTCCATGATAATGGTATCACATTCCACGTGACCCTTGGAACCGTCGGCGTGCTTGCCAAAGCGGACCGTCCCCCGGTAGTCGGTAGAGCCACCGGTCTTGGCGATGGACTTGGAGACAATCGAGCTGGACGTGTTCGGGGCGTTGTGGATCATCCGGGCCCCGGAATCCTGGTGAATCCCGTTGCTGGCCACGGCGATCGACAGCATCGTTCCCCGGGCACCCTCACCGTTGAGGTAGACGCTGGGGTACTTCATGGTGACTTTGGAGCCCAGGTTACCGTCGACCCACTCCATCGTGGCGTTTTCAGCGGCGGCGGCCCGCTTAGTTTCCAGGCTGTAGACGTTATCGGACCAGTTTTGGATGGTCGTGTAGCGGCAGTAGGCGTTCTTTTCGACGTTGACTTCAACCACTGCGGCATGCAGACTGTCGGACGAGTAGTTGGGGGCGGTGCAACCCTCGACGTAGTCCACGCTGGCCCCCTCGTCGACGATGATCAGGGTCCGTTCAAACTGCCCGGTGTTCTCCGCGTTCAGCCGGAAGTAGGACTGGATCGGGGTCTTTACCTTGACGCCCTTTGGTACGTAGATGAAGGAACCCCCGGACCAGACGGCGGCGTTTAAGGCCGCAAACTTGTTGTCGGTCGGCTGAACGAGCTTGCCGAACCACTTCTTGAAGAGGTCTGGGTATTCCTTGAGGGCCGTGTCGGTATCAGTGAAGATGATGCCGAGCTTGGCAAAGTCCTTCTTCATGTTGTGGTAAACCACCTCGGACTCATATTGGGCTGAGGCCCCCGCCAAATACTTTCGCTCGGCCTGGGGAACCCCGAGCCGGTCAAAGGTCTTCTTGAGGTCTTCGGGAACGTCCTTCCAGTCCCGAAACTTCTTGTCGGTCATCTTTTGGTAGTAGAGCATGTCCTTGAGGTCCAGGCCGGACAGGTCCGGGCCAAACTTTGGCATATCCAATTGCGTGTAGATGTGGTAGGCCTTCAGCCGGTAGTCCAGCATCCACTGAGGCTCGTGTTTTGCCGCCGAGATCTTACGGACGATTTCCTCGGTGAGCCCCCGCCCGGTTGAATAGACCGGCTTGACATCGTCGTGAAAACCGTATTCGTAGTTTTCATCGTTGACGATGCTTGCTGCTGTTTCTTTACTCATTATTATCCTCCTCGTCGCTTTGCTTCAGTAGCGCCCGCTGCAGTGCCCACCATGATAAGGTGGCACACTTGATCCGGGCCGGGAACTCCATGATGCTGGTCAGAATCTGGGCATCGCCGAGCTGGGCAAGTTCCGCATCCGTGTGCTGCTTGCCGATCGCCATGTCAGAGAAGATCTTGGCCATCGCCAGGGCCTGGTCCGTGGTCTTGCCCTTGACGGCATCCGTCATCATGCTGGCCGAGGCCTGGCTGATCGTACAGCCCTCCCCGTTGTAGGCAATATCCTGGATCTTGTTGTCAACAACGTTGATCTGTAGGTTGATCGTGTCACCACAGGTCGGGTTGTGCAGGGTCATCGCGTTGGTTGACGCTGGTAGTTTCCCCTTGTTGTGCGGGTGGTTAGCGTGGTCTAAGATCACTTCCCGGTATAATCCATTTAGTTTAGAAAGTCCCACCGTTAAAGAACTCCTTTGTCTCTTTGATTGCTTTGATTAACTGATCGGCATCGTCCTTCGTGTTGTAGAAGTAGAAGCTGGCCCGGGCGGTCGCCGTCAGGCCCAGTTCCTCCATCAGGGGCTGGGCGCAGTGGTGACCGGCGCGGACCGCCACCCCGTCCATATCGAGAGCGGTGGCGACGTCGTGGGGGTGTAAGTTGGCCATGTTGAAGGCAATCACCCCGGTATGCCGGCTGGGGTCCTGGGGCCCATAGACCGTCACGTACGGCAGGGCCGTCAACTTCGGTAAGACGTAGTTGACCAGTTCCTGCTCCTTGGCCTGCACGTTGGCCATCCCCAGGGACTGAAGGTAGTCAATCGCAGCGCCCAAGCCGACTGCCCCGGCGATGTTCTGGGTCCCGGCCTCAAACTTGAAGGGGATGTCCGCCCAGCTACTGCGGTCCCGGTGAACGTCACCGATCATTTCGCCACCGTACTGGTATGGTGGCATGGCCCGCAGGAGGGCGGCCTTGCCATAGAGGACCCCGATCCCCATCGGGCTCATCATCTTGTGACCGGAGAAGGCGTAGAAGTCCACGTCCAGGTCACGGACATCGACCGGCATGTGCGGGACCGCCTGGGCCCCATCACCGACGATGACGGCGCCGTGCTGGTGCGCCAGGGCCGCCAACTCCTTGAGGGGCGTCACGGTCCCCAAGACGTTGCTGGCGTGGGTGACGGCCACAATCCTGGTCTTATCGGTGATCTTCTGCCGGGCATCCGCCATGTCGAGTTCACCCTGGTCGGTCAGACCGATGTACTTGAGGGTGGCGTGCTTGCGAAAGGCCAATTGCTGCCACGGGATCAGGTTACTGTGGTGTTCCATGATTGAGATGACGATCTCGTCACCGGCGTTCACGTTGGCCTCGCCATAGGTGGCCGCCACCAGGTTCAGCCCGTCTGTGCACCCCTTGGTGAAGATGACTTCATCACTGGCCGGGGCGTTGATGAAGTGCTGGACCTTGACTCGGGCATCCTCGTAGTCCTTGGTCGCCCGCTCGGCCAGGGTGTGCACGCCCCGGTGGACGTTGGCGTTATCATGCTCGTAGAAATTCTGCAGGGCAGTCAGAACCTGGCGGGGCCGCTGCGCCGTGGCCGCGTTATCCAGGTAGGCCAGGCGTTCATCGTTGACCCGTTGGTTGAGGATCGGAAAATCTCCTAAAACATCATTGATATTGTAAGCCATCGGCGAGCTTCCTTTCTAGAATATCGATCATCTTGTTCTGAACATCCTTGGACGGGATGGCAGACAGAACGGCGCCCAAGAAGCCTCGGATAACCATCCGTTGGGCCTGCGGACGGGGGATTCCCCGGCTCATCAGGTAGTACATCTGGTGGGGGTCGACGGGGCCGACGCTGGCGGCGTGACCGGCCTCAACATCGTTCTCGTCGATCAAGAGAATCGGGTTGGCATCCCCCCGCGCCTGTGGCGACATGATCAGGACCCGGTTCTGCTGGTCAGCCTTAGCGCCGTGGGCACCGTGGATGATCTGGCCGATCCCGTTGAAGATCAGTTCGGACCCTTCCAGGATCACCCCCCGCTGGTTGATCAGCCCAGTCGTGTGCTTGCCATGGTTGGTAACTCGGTTGTTGATCCCGACCCGCTGCTGGCCGGTGGTGACCGCGATCATCTTGGAGTTGGCGTAACCACCCTCACCGAGCAGTTCGGAGTCCATGTCGCCGACCGTGTCGCCATCGTTCATGACCCCGACCGCCCATTCAACGTGGGCGTCGCGGGCGATGTCGGCCCGGCGCTTGAAGTAGGTATGGGAGTGAGCACCCAACTCATCCAGGGAGGAGAAGTCGATCTCGCTGTTGTCGTGGGCAATCAACTCAATCATCATGTTGGCCGGGTTGTCATGGTCCCCGACCGATGAGAGGTGCTGAATAAACTTGACCTGACTCCCCTGGTCAGCGACGACCAGGATGTGGGACACCAGCGGTTCCTCCTGGGTGTTGTCCTGAACCAGTTCGGCCACAATTGGCTTCTCAATCACCACGTTTTTGGGCACGTAGAGGAAGAGGCCGGCATTCAGGTAGGCCTGGTGGTAGGCCGTCAACAGGTTCTCGTCGACTTTGATGGCGGACATGAAGTACTTGTCAAACAGGTCGGCATGCTCCCGGGCCGCCGTAAAGATGTTAGTCAGGATGACCCCCTGGTCGACAAGGTGCTGAGGGATACTCAGGTGGACCGTGCTCTGGCCAAACTGGGTTACCCGGATCACCTCATCATCCAGCTGGATCGTCGGCAGGGAATTCGGGGATGATGGGCACCAGTTCAGGGGCCGGTCCTTGATCAACGGCCAATCCTGAAACTTGAAGCGCTGCATCCGTGGCAACTGGAGCTTGCCCATCAACTCCAGAGCCTGAAGCCGGCGTTCGAGGAGGATGGTTGGTTCATTGTTTTGCTGGCTGGCAGTGGTCAACTGGGCCCGCGTTTGATTCTCGTTTGTCATGACCATGGCCCCCTAGTCTTCGTCGTCCACAAGCTTGATGTTGAGGCCCAACTCGTCCCGCAGGCCGGCGTATCCCTCATCTTCCAGCTTCTTGGCCAGCTCAGGGCCCCCAGTCTTGACGATCCGGCCATCCATCATGACGTGCACCGTGTCGGGAACAATGTAGTTCAACAGGCGCTGGTAGTGAGTGATGATTAGGGCACCGAAGTTGTCACCGCGCATCGAGTTGACCCCCTTGGAAACGACCTTCAGAGCATCGATGTCCAGGCCGGAGTCAATCTCGTCGAGCAGGGCAAAGCTTGGTTCGATCATCAGCAGCTGCAGGATCTCGTTCCGCTTCTTCTCACCACCGGAGAAGCCTTCATTTAAGTACCGCTCCGTCATCGATTCGCTCATGTCCAACAGCTTGAGGTTCTTGTCGAGCTTCCTGATGAAGTCCATGACCGAGATCTGGTCATCTTCCGGCCGCCGGGCATTGATCGCTGCCCGCAGGAATTCGGCGTTGGTGACCCCTTGAATCTCGGCTGGGTATTGCATTGCCAGGAACAACCCCTTCCGTGCCCGTTCATCGACCGGCATATCGAGAATGCTCTCGCCGTTCAGTAGGATGTCTCCCTGGGTAACGTGATAGCTCGGCTGTCCCATGATGGTCTGGGACAGGGTTGACTTCCCGGTCCCGTTTGGCCCCATGATCGCATGAATCTCACCGGTCTTCATCTTCAGGTTGACCCCCTTGAGAATCTCCTTTTCCTGTTTCTTCTCCTCGTCCTGAACGGAAACGTGTAGGTCTTTAACTTCTAGAGTCGCCATAAAAATATTCCTCCTGGCATAATAAGCATTCGCAACCGACTATAAAAATAATAATTATTGCCGCTTGTGAATAAGCGGTTTTATTTATAAAGCCATTATATCCGAATGTTTGAGATAATAAAATAGGCAATTTGTATTTTTAAAAGCGCTTTCTTAAATAAAACTTGATGTGTATAATAAAAATATAATTGATATTAATCATATATTTTTGGAATATTAAAAAAGGGGGGGAGAAATGGCCATGTCAAAACAGTATATTTTGCATTCTTTTGCGGGGATCAACCAGCCAACAGTCACCCGGCTCCACAACCTTGGCCTCTGTGAGGGCTGTCCGATCAAGGTCATCCAACGCTACCCATTTCATGGACCGGTGATTATTGAGTCCAACCACCAACGGATTGGCCTTCGTTACCACGTTTTTGCCTGTCTAGCGGGGATTTGAGATGGCAACCGTTGCACTAATCGGCAATCCCAATACTGGCAAGACCACCCTCTTCAACTCACTGACCGATAAATACGAGTATGTCGGCAACTGGACTAGGGTCACCGTGGAGAAGAAGCAAGGCCTGCTCAAGGGGACCGCCGTTACCATCATCGACCTGCCAGGTGTATACTCATTAGACCCCCTTACCAAGGATGAGGCCGTCGTGGCGAACTACCTGATGCACAACCAGCCCAACATGATTCTAAATGTTACCAACGCCAGTCAACTCCGCCGTAACCTCTTGCTGACGATCGAGGTTCTGGAGCTGGGCTATCCGGTAGTCCTCGTCCTTAACATGATCGACGACCTTCGCCGGACCGGTTACGACTACGATCGCGATGTGCTCCAAAAGCGTCTTGGCTGCCCGGTGATCACCACCAATGCCCGCAATCATAAGGAAATTGTAGCCGTCCGTGATCAGGTTCGACACTGTGAGCAGCAATCGGTTGCTCCCCCTTGACCTCCAGTACCCGCCGCAAGTTCGGCAGGCCATCCAGCAGGCAGCGGCCGGCCTGGTGACGGATTACGACTATTCAAGGCCCATGGCCCGGTGGCTGGCCATCCAGTTTATCAGCCAGAATAAGGTGGTCCGAGAATACGCCACCCGCCATCGGCTGGCAACACTGGTCAACCAGCAGACGGCCTTCGATAAGGCGGGACTGGCCGACCAGCTGTTTGCCACCCGGCTGACCTTTATCGAGCAAACCCTGCAGGCGGCCCGGCACAGTATTGCCGGCCGTCCTCACACCCAACTCACCAGTCGAATCGATCAGGTCGTCACCCACCCGGTCCTGGGCCTGCCGATCTTTGCCCTGATCTTTTTCCTGATGTTTAAAATCTCGTTTGATTGGGTCGGCACGCCCCTATCCAATCTACTAGATCATTTTCTCTCCGGGCCGGTCTCCACGACGGCAAACCGCTTGCTGATTCAGGCCGGCACCATCCCTGCCCTGCGTTCCCTGGTGGTCAACGGCATCATCGCCGGGGTCGGTGGCGTGCTGACCTTTATCTTTGCCGGGACCGTCTTGATCTGGGTCCTGTCGAGTTTCGGAACAACTGGCTTTGTCACCGACTCCACCCAGAGCTTTGCTGCCGGATTGGGCCGGGCCCTGATTCCCGTCTTTCAGCCACTTGGGATCGGCCAGTGGCAGGCCATCAGTGCCCTCTTCACCGGGATTCTCGCCAAAGAGGTCATCACAGCCAGTATGATGGTGATGTTCCACACCAGCAGCAAAGCCGTCCTGGTGGCTGCCCTCGGTCAGTTCGTCTCGTCGGTGGCCGCTTACGCCCTGCTGGTGTTCATCCTGCTCTACGCCCCGTGTTTTGCCACCCTGACCACCATCAAGCAGGAAACCGGCTCGGCCAAGTGGATGTTCTATTCCGCCTTCTCCAGCCTGGTCATCGCCTACTTGGTTGCCCTATTGGCCTTCCAGTTTGGCTCGCTTATCTTCTAGGGAGGTCCAAACATGAAACTACTGATCAACCTCGTAATCATCGGTATCATCATCGGCCTGGCCGTCTACCAGGTCTACCGGCATTTTCGCCGCAGCCGACAGGGCAAGTGTGCCACCTGCAATTATGATTGTAAGATTAAGCGGCTGGCCAAACACCGGCCACCGTTAGACTAAGAAACAAGCCCTCCAGCGATGAAGGGCTTATTTATTTCACTATTTTCGTTTGACAGCTAACTAATTCTTGAATATAATTTCAGACGAACAATGTTTGGAAGGGAATGATTAACGTGAACAACCCCATGATCAACATCGGTCGCCTGGTCAAGCAGGCTGACATCAGCCTATCCCGGCAGATGAACGAGTTCGCCCGGCAAAATGACCTGACCGGCAGTCAGATGAACATCATCGACTTCCTGAGCCGTCAGGAAAACATGGCCGCCGACCAGCAGGCCATCGAGCACGAGTTCAACATTCGCCGTTCAACCACAACGATCGTCTTGCAACGGATGGAGAAGCGGGGGTTCATCCAGCGCATCGTTGACCCCCGGGACCGACGCCGACGTCAGGTTCAGTTGACCACCACCGCCCGGCAATTGGTACCAGTGGTCCATAATTACATCAAGAAACAGGAACAGCGGCTGACTAGCCACTTCACTGCTCAAGAGCTGGCCACCGCTGCGCGCGTATTAAAGTACATCAAGGAGGATGATTAATTAATGGCAAAAGATAGTGTAAAGATTCCACCAAAGGTCATCGCAGCCGTGGTGGCCACCGGGCTTCTGTCGTTCTGCGGGGTTATCGTCGAAACGGCCATGAACGTCTCGTTTCCCAAGTTGATGACGGAATTTGGAGTGACGACCAATGTGGTCCAGTGGATGACCTCAATCTACCTATTAATTGTCGCCATCATCGTCCCCCTGTCGGCTCTGCTGAAACGGGCCTTCCGCACCAAGCCGCTCTTCTTGACCGCGGTGACCTTCTTCATCGTGGGGGTCGTCATCGATGCCCTGGCACCAGCTTTCCCCATCCTGCTGCTCGGGCGACTGATCCAGGGGATTGGGACCGGGATCTCCCTGCCGTTGATGTTCAACATCATCATGGAGCAAGTCCCACGTCAGCGAATTGGACTGATGATGGGCTTTGGTAACCTGATCACCGGGATTGCCCCGGCGATCGGCCCGACCTTCGGGGGCATCATCGTCTCCAGTCTGGGCTGGCGGTGGATCTTCTATATTCTTCTGCCCTTCCTCCTGGTTTCACTCTTCCTCGGGCTCTGGGGGATCCAGCAAAAGTCAGCAACCGCCCGGCAGCACTTTGACGTCCTCAGCTGTCTGTTGATCGCGATCATGTTCACCGGGCTGGTCTACGGCTTCAGTAACCTGGCCGCCCTACCACTAATGAACTGGCAGGTTGGCGGGGCCATTCTCACCGGCCTGGCCGCCATGGGTCTGTTAAGCTGGCGGTCGTTGCGCATCGCCACCCCGATCCTTGACCTGCACCTGTTTGGCAACTATCGCTTCGCTGGCCACGTCCTGATCTTCTTCTTGACCCAGATGTGTTCCCTTGGCTTCGCCTTCCTGTTGCCCAACTACATCCAGCTGGTCAACCACAACACGGCCCTGCTCGCCGGGCTGGTGGTAATGCCAGCCGGCTTTTGTGGTGCCCTCTTCGCCCCGATCGGCGGCCGTCTCCTGGATGCGTACGGACCGAAAAAGCCGGTGCTGGCCGGGGTCACCCTGATGTCAATCGCGATCTTGGTCTTCACGATCTGGTCGCCGGCCATGGGGAATCTTGCGATCATGATTGTTTACATGTTCTACATGGCCGGAATGGGATCGCTGATGGGGACCGTCATGACCAGTGCCCTCGCCAGCCTCCCGCAAGACAAGCAGACTCAGGGAAACGCCATCCTCAACACCCTGCAGCAATTTGCGGGCTCGATGGGCACCTCCCTGGTCGCAATGATCGTCGCCAAGAGCCAGGTCGGCGTCGGCAAGACCGCGGCCGCCACCGCGCTGGGGACGCAACACGCCTTTGTCCTGATGTTAGTCTTCGTTATTCTGATTATGATCACGGTGATCCGCTGTGTGCCGCAGCGTATGCGTTAATTGCTAAGTGTTCTTTTGTAGGGGCACTTTTATTTTTTTGGCTTAGTTAGAGTAAATTACAACTTAAGTATCCAATAACTAAAAAGCAGCCCGGTGAATGTGCTCACCGGACTGCTTAAATTGTTTACTAGGCGAACAGGTAGGTCAACCAGCCGCGCCAAGTCCGCGGACGGGCGTGCTTAGTGCGAGCCTGTTTGATCTCCAACAGGTTGATATCGAGGTTGTGAGCGATGTTCATTCTTATCCACCCCTTTAGTTCTTCAGGTAGCTGAGTGGCTTATCAACGTTGACCTTGGTCCCCTGGTACTTCTTCTTGATCCACTGCTGGATCTGCTGGTTGTGGTAGAGGGTGACCAGCTTCTGGTAGGTCTTGTTATCGCGGCTCTTCTTGGCCGTCGCAATCACGTTGATGTTGTTCTTGGTGCTCTGGTCAACCTTCTCGTGGTAGATCGAGTCCTTGAGCACGTTCAGGTGCCCGGTCAGGGCGATCGTGTTCCCGATCAGGACCAGGTCGGTCGACTTCAGCACCCGCGGACCGGTCGTGTCGTCGATCTCCTTGAACTTGAGGTGCTTCGGGTTGGCCGCGATCCCCTCGGTCCCGCTGGTCGGGCCGAAGCTCTTCTTCAAGGTGATCAGGCCGGCACTCTGCAACAGGAGCAGGCCTCGGGCGGTGTTGGCCGGGTTATTGGCGATGGCCACCGTGGCCCCGTCCGGCACCTGACTCAGCTTGTGGTAGCGGTCGGAGTAGATCCCCATCGGCTCCAGGTAGGTTGTCCCCAGGGCCGCCAGCTGGGCCTTCTTGTTCTCCTTGTTGTAGGTCTCCAGGTAGGACCAGGACTGGAAGGCGTTGACGTCGATCTCCCCGCTGGCCGTGGCCTTATTCAGGGCGACCGGGTCGGTAAAACTCTTGACCCGGATCTTTAAACCCGCCTTCTTGGCCTGGTCGGACTTGGCGATGTGCTGCCAGATCTGGACGTCGGGTCCAATCGTCCCCAGGGTGATGGTCTTCTTACCCAGGGGACCACCGTTGGCTGCGCTGCTCAACCCGAGCCCGAGTGCAATCACCACGACGATCCCAATCACCCACCACCAAATTGTGCGTTTCTTCCGTGATTTCCGCATAAAACCCGCTCCCTTCTTAATTAATTACTACTTGCCGTGCCCACTAGTCAACAACGTGACGTTCAAACGGCTTGTCTGAGATCCCCTCGCTGAGGATCTTCTTGGACCATTCCTTGGCGGAGAAGAGGGAGTGGTCCCGGTAGTTCCCGCAGGACTCGATGGTCGTCCCCTGAACGTCTTCCCACTTGGTGTGGTAGGCGATCTCCTCCAGCGAGGACTTGAGTGCCTTGGCCACTTCGGTCGTGGAGTGTTCACCCCAGGTGATCAGGTGGAAGCCGGTCCGGCAGCCAAATGGAGAGCAATCAATTACCCCGTCGAGCCGGTCCCGCAGCAAGCCGGCCAGGAGGTGTTCAATCGTGTGCAGGCCCGCCGTCGGGATGGCGTTCTCGTTTGGTTGAACTAATCGGAGGTCGTAGTTGCTGATCTTGTCGCCCTTTGGTCCTTCTTCAACCGTGATTAAACGAACGTATGGTGCCTTTACCTTGGTGTGATCTAACGTAAAACTTTCAACTTTAGCCATAATGATGATCTCCTTTTCCTTATTCCTTAGTTCCAAACTTCATTGGCAATGTCTTTGATGAGCTTGAGTTTCTGCCATTCCTGATCTTCCGTTAAGATATTACCTTCTTCCGTTGATGCAAACCCACACTGGGGACTCAGGCAGAGGTTGGCCAACGGCACATGCTGAGCTGCCTCATGGATCCGCTTGATGACCGCCGCCCGATCTTCCAGGTCCCCGCGCTTGGAGGTGACCAGGCCGAGGACGATCCGGACATCCGGCCGCTGGTTCCAGATGGTGGCCAGCGGGGAGAAGTCCCCCGCCCGGTCGCTATCGTATTCGAGGAAGAAGCCGTCGTAGTCGAGCTGGGCCAGGTACTTGGCCACCGGCCCGTAGCCCCCGGAGAAGAGGAAGGTCGACTTGAAGTTCCCCCGGCAGATGTGAGTGGTGATCGTGAGGCCCGCCGGTCGATCCTTGAGGGCCCCGTTAATCACCGTCACCGCATCCTCCGCCAACTGAACATACTTGGCGTGGGCCGCCGGGTCAGCCTTGGTGGCGTTGAGCTTGCTGATCAGGAAGGCCCAGGTGGTGTCGTCGATCTGCAGGTACTTACAGCCCAGGTCGGCGAAGTGCTTGATCGTCAACCGGTAGGCCTTCGCCAGGTCGGCCAGGTAATCGGCCCGGTTATCGTAGAACTTCGGCCAGTTGTCCGACCGGTTGTCCCGGAAGAGCATCGTCGGCGACGGGATGGTCTGCTTAGCCACCGCGTCGTCCCCCGCCACCTTCTTAGTGAACTCAAAGGCCTTGAAGAAGGGGTGGTCGGGGTTGTAGGCCACCCGGCCGGCCAGTTCAGCGTTATCGGTTCGGGTCTTGGCCCCCTGGAACTTGTAGCTCTGCTGGTAGTCGTACTTGGCAACCCCCTTCAGTCCCCAGAGAAAATCGAGGTGCCACCAGCTCCGCCGAAACTCGCCGTCGGTCACCGCGTGGAGGCCTACCGCCTTTTCCTTGCTGATCAGGTCGGTGATGCATTCATCCTCCACCGCGGTCAGGGCGGCGCGATCGATCGTCCCGGCCTTGAACTGAGCCCGGGCACTTTTCAGCTTGGCTGGGCGGAGGAAGCTGCCGACGATGTCGTAACGATATGGTGCGCGTAAGTTTTCTGTCATGTTGAAGCCATCCTTTCAATGCCTGATGAGAATAAAATGAGAACTTGGCGGATTAAAAAAACGTCCCGCGGAACCAGTCTGCTTGACTGTTCCCCGGGACGTCAATTGTATTTCAATCGAACGTGTTACCACCCTGATTCGGTGTGACCTCACAACCACACCCTTAATGGGTACACCATTACTGATAGACCCAGGCGCTGTACCGGGCGCCACCCGGGGGTTGCTTACCAACCGGCTCGCAACTCGCATTCGCTCCAAGACCATCTTCGCATTCCTCATCAGTACCGGTTCTCATCAGCGCGGTTCTCTGTGACTGCATTAGAATGTTACTCATCTTTTCTAAGCATTTCTTAATTTGATTGTCATTATAATATACCGCCTCCCTGAATAATGCAAGGGAAAATTAAAATTTTTTAACAAAAAACCGTACGGCAGGTGCAAGTCCCCACCGGACGGCTATCGTCAGCGATTAGAATGGCACGTCCTTAAGAAAGTCGTCCAGGTCGTCGTCCGCCCCGCCATCTTCAACCACCGGGTGCTCACCCGGGAGCTGTTGGAGGACGTCAATCAGGCTTGCCCACGCCAAGCTCTCTTGTGGTGTCTGGAAGGCCGCACTGACGTCCAGGCGTGCGGGACGGTAATTCGGGTGGTCGTGGAAGTCATAGCGGGTCGTGGCGGTCAGGTGCCCACTGACGTCGAGCAGGAAGGTCCCCGCCCCCAGCTGACGGATTGTCTGGGCATCGCGGTTGAAGCGGTCGGCGGCGATCTTGGCCATCGTCAGGTCGGTCGTCCCCGTCATCAGGTAGGCCCCGCAGTTCCCGATGACGCTCCCGGCGTTTTCACCGAACTTGGCGGTCAGCTGTGATTCGTCCTGGACCATCATGCATAAGGAGAGGTTCCGGCTCCGGGCTGTTGCCAGGTAGTCGTCAAAGTGGGGCACCTGGATGTTCTTGAAGTCATCCAGAAAGAAACGGACCTTAGTGGTCAGCCGGCCCTGGGGCAGGTGGAAGGCGTGGTGGTAGAGGAAGCTGAAGAGCTGGCTGTAGAGAACGTTGTCTTGGACGGGTCCGCATCGTCGTACAGGACGAACAGGGCCGTCTTGGGCTGGAGGAGCTGAGCGAAATCGAGCTGGTTGCTAGCCAATAGGCAATCAACGTCAGCAACCATGTACGGTGCCAGGGCCGTGCCGAGGATCCCCACAATGCTGCTCCAGGTCTTTTCTGATCCCTTGGTCCGGGCCACGCTGTTCCAGAGACGCAGGGCCCCCGAGCGCGGATCCTGCTCTTCCACCCAGGCGAATAGTCGTTCCCCGAGGCTGACCGGCACGTCATTGCCATACTCATCCTCGTCGTGGTCGAATTGATAGCTGGTGGTCCCAGAATAGCCCAGGCTTGCCAGAACCGCGTCGATGTCCTCGTCGGTCCGGTCGACCAGCTCAAACAGCCGGGTCACCGTGCCCATCGTTTGCTCGCTTGCGGAGAGAAACTCCTTGGTGAACATGATCAGCGCCTCCAGCAGGGTCGCCGGCGCATTGGTCCAGAAGGGGTCGTCAAAGCCCCGGTGGTGATCATCGCCGGTAATGTCGGCCCCGATCACCTGGTGGGCAAAGGCGATCACGTCCAGTTGGCTGTGCATGTACGCCAACGGGTTGTAGGTCATCGAATGCTTCAGGTCAACCAGGTTGAGGACCTGGAGCCGGTAGCCCTGGGCCCGCAGACTCATCCCCGTGTCGGCTAGGATGTCGCCCTTGGCATCGGCGATTACGTAGTTGGCGTTGGCTGAGAGGACGTTGGGCTCAACAAAGGAGTAGGTCTTCCCGGTTCCACTGGAGCCGACAACCAGGGTGTTATCGTTTTTCGCCTGCCGATAATCGATCGGTAGGTAGGTGTGCCGGCCAAAGATGGTCGCCCCCTGCCGGTAGTCCGCTGCCCACGGTGTTGCGTCCGTCTGCTGATCATCAGTGTTGTGAAAGCCAATTGTTTGCATATCCACTTGCCATCCTTTCGTATTATGCCTTGCGATCATAAACGCCCCTGCCTATTCAACGACCATCTTGAGCAGGCCGCGCCCCTTGTCGGTCTGGACCCTGATGGCCGCATTGACGTCCCAGCTGTCCCCATCGCGCCAGGGTAAGGCGATGGTCGTCAGCTGTCCCCTGGTGTCAACAAGGTCGATATCGACCAGGTCGGGCATGGTGGCCAGTCGTTCGTCCAACATCAAACGGTCACCCTGATCGTTGAAGCCGTCAGTGGACAGGCGGTGCAGGTCGTCTTGCCGGGCCTGGAGGACGAGTCGGCGGCAGGCATGAACCCGGTTCAACTGGCCATCCGTCCCCACCGTGATGCTGGTGGTGATGTCCCCGACCTCAAGATCCGTGATCACCTCCACCGGGATGGTAAAGGACTCGAAGTTTTCAGAATTCAGGATCAACTTGCTAATCGTTGGTTTTGTCATCTTTTTTCCTCCCCAAAAGTCGTCAGCAGCAACAAAAAAGCAGAATTACACAAAAAAGCCGTATTATGAGAACTTTATCGGATTGAAAGGTATAACAAACACACTTGCATGACCAGCAATTAGGTACACGGCACCCGTCATAAAGCTGTTGTTAGAACCCCTCAATCACTAATCGCGTTCTACAGACGCGCTAAAATAAAACTTTCATAATACGGTTCTTTAAATTGTAATTCTGCTTGGTGAGCGGTATGACCAACTCACAACTTGCATTCTACTACATCCTGATCAGAATGCAAGCGATATGCTGGCCGGCCAACAAAAAAATCGGCTCCCCCGCTGGGAACCGATTCCTTACGTAATCAAGTTATCTTAACAATATACAAGTGGAATTAATTGTATTGCTAAATTAAGTATTATTATGCATGATTCATGGATAAATTGCAAGGGAAAATTTAAAACGCCACCGGCACGATCATTTCGTGGCGATGGCGTTGGTGGGTTTAGTCCTCGAAGACGTCCTGCTGCTTACCAGTCAAGGAAATCTTGTCGAGACCGTTGTTCAACTCGTAATGGTCGGCATCGGCCTGCTTTTCACGGTAGCCGGCCCGGACAAAGGCGGCCGTCAGGTTAGCCATGAACTTTTCGCCGGCCGCAGCTGACTCGTAGACCATCTGGTCAAGGTACATCGGTTGATCGGTGCTCTCCCGAACCAGGGTTACCAGGTAGACCTGCTTACCAGTCTTGTTGATGTCGGCAGTGTTTTGCATTAATGACATTCTACATCCCCTCCTCCATCATAATTATACCTGTTATTTGGGAATAACCAAGTCCTAACTGTTAATTATTGAGCGATCACTGTTTAGAAGTTCAGGCGAATCTGCAAGGAGCCGGTCTCCACCATTGAGCCCAGGCACTTCATCGCTAGTTTATGGGCCTGGCTAGCCGTCTGCTCATTGGCTGCCGCCAGCTTGGATTGCAGGGCCTCACCATCAAGGTTGCCCGCTGCCGCATCGGTGGTCAATAGGTTGTGCCGGCCGGCCGCAATGGTGTTCTGCTTCATCTCTTCGATGGCCGCCTCGTAGCGCTTCGGGTGCTCGTCACCGATCGTGGCCAGAGCGTGGGTCAGCCAGTACATATTGGCGATGTCGAAATGCTCCTTGGTGTCCCGGTAGGCCGCCGGAGTGTCGGTGACGTTCGTGTAAAACGGGGCCAGGGCGTTATAGGCGTTCGGCCCAAACGCCAGCCAGCAGATCCCGGCCAGCTTCTCCGGTACGTCCGACCGGATCTGAAGGATGTGGACCTCCGAGTTCCGCTGGAGACCAATCGGCCGGAAGGCGTGCTGCTGAGCCGGGGTCCCCAGGTCGCTGTAAGGGTCATACGGGGTGTGCTGGTAGTGCGAACTCAGGGCGTACTTGACGTCCTCGATCGTCAGCTTGTGTTCCGGCCGGCGGGCAAAGGGCAGGTCCGGGTCATCGGGCTGGACGTTGGCACCCGGGTTAAAGAGACGCTGGACGTACCACTGCCGCGGGATGTTGTAACGGTAGTCGGAATCGTTGTGGCTGCCGAAGATGTGGCGGAGATTGTAATGGTCCCCACCATCAACGTTGAGGTGGTGGTCATTGATCAATTGCTCCAGGTCACTGGACGCCATCGTGTCCGGGGACCGAAAGTCGAAGGTGGTCACCGCAAACCAGTTAGGCGCCACCACGTAGCAGTCATCGGGTACCCGCTGGGCAACCCAGTGGTGACCACCGATGGTCTCCATGTACCAGACCTCATCCTTGTCGGAAAAGGCTACGCCATTGGATTCGTAGGTCCCGTACTTAGCCAGGTACTGCCCCAGCAGCTGGACCCCCTCGCGTGCCGAGTGGATGTATGGCAGGACCAGGGTCACCAGGTCCTCCTCACCGACCCCCTGCTTGACCAGCGGGTCGATCCCCAACACCCGGGGGTTGGGGGTGCTGGTCTCGGTGGCCGACATGGTGACGTTGGCGGCGTTGATCCCGGCTTCACCCCAGATCCCCATCTTCTTGGCGATGGCCGGGATCTCCGGGACCGCCGTGTACCGCATCGGGTTGGCTGGCAGGGTAAACTTGGCCTTGTTGGTCACTGACTGATACTCGCGTGGCTGTTGGTCCGGTTCAACCACGACGAAGCGCTTGGGGTTATAGGCGTGACCGAAGTCCTCGTTCCGTGCCACCAGGGTAGAGCCGTCCGCGGTGGCCAGCTTCCCCGCTAAGATTGTTGTACATGCCATCTTAAGATCTCCTTTTTATCCAATTAACTTGCAACTACCCTTATTGTAGTCGTTTAATAGACGCTTCACAAACTTTCATGTCAAAAATAAAAAGTGGTCTGCCTGAACAGACCACCTTGTGAGATTTGATTAGCCTTCGAAAGCCTTGGTCAATGGTGGAACAACCTGCTTCTTCCGGGAAACCACCCCTGGCAGGTTCATCCGCTTGTTATCGCCAAGCTTGTGACCGAATGCCTCTTCCACCTTGTCCGTGTCGTCACCGACTACCAACAGTTCGGAGTCGCTGTTTAGGATGTTGGTGGCGATCAGGATGAAGAGCTGGTAGCCGTTTTCGTCCATCAGTTCGTGCATCTTCTTTTCCAGGTCGGCCTGGCGCTTGAAGACGTCATCCAGTTCCACGGCATTGACCTGACCGATCCGCATCTTGGTGCCACCAAGTTCAAAGGTCTTGGCATCACCGTCAACGATGGTGGCGTCATCCTTGGCGTCCACGTTGGCACCGGCCTTCAGCATCTCAACACCGTACTTCTTGTAGTCGTCAACACCGGCAACCTTGGCCAGATACTTAACGGCTTCCCGGTCATGGTCAGTGGTCGTTGGGGAGTTGAGCAGCAGGGTATCGGAGATGATCGCGGAAAGCATCATCCCGGCCAGATCGGCTGGAATGTTGATGTGCTTTTCTTGGAACATTTCCGTCAGGATCGTGCTGACACAACCGTAAGGACGCAGGGTAGCCCACAGTGGCTGGGCCGTGTTGAAGTTGGCCAGGCGGTGGTGGTCAACTAGGTGGGTTACCGTGACCTTGTCAATGTCACTGACACTCTGTTGTGGTTCGTTGTGATCAACCAGCATAACCTTGTCGACCTCGTTGGCAACGGTCTTAACCACCCGGGGTGCCTGCATGCCGAACTTGTTCAGGGCAAACTTGGTCTCATCGTTTGGTTCGCCCAGGGCAACGGCCTCCGTCTCGTAACCCAATTGGTTTTGGAAGTATGAGAACGCCATCGCAGCCGTGATTGCATCAGTATCCGGCTTCTGGTGTCCAAAAACTAACTCTTTTTCCATAAAAGATTCCTCCTGTTTGTTCACATTTTGCACCGATCCATTCCGTGCGTGAACCAGTCTCTAATAGTCATTTTATCATGAATAGCGCTAAACGTGCACTTCTTTCTAGTGCTTAGTCCAATATTCTCGTAAAAGGGCCCACATCTCCACATGCTGCTGGTTGAAGAAGTGGGGGGTCGGCCCCTGCAGGTCAAAGTAGTGTGTCGTCACTGTCTCACTGGGCTTGGTCGGGTACTGGTGGTCGTCAACCCGGGTGACCAGGTAGAAGGCATTGACCGGCTGGACCGTATCACCGTTCGGGTAGGTGTAGGTGTCGTGGTCAAACATCCCCAACAGCTTGACGGGTTTGACGACGATCCCCGCATCCTCCTTGAACTCCCGGACCACGGTCTGGGCAAAGGTGGCCCCGAACTCCATGTACCCGCCCGGGAAGCTCCAGTCACCGGTGTCGGCCCGCTCCTGGAGCAGGACGGCACCCCGGTCGTTCACCAGGGCCCCGGACGCGCTGGTCAAGATCAGTGGGCGGTGCCCCACCAGGTCACGAATCTCCTTGATGTATGCCATTATCCTTCCTCCTCAATCTTGACTCGCGTGGGTGGCGGCGAAGAAACGGTCCACACTGGCCTTGTACGCCACCGCCCGGGCCAGATCATGCAGCATTTGTTGGGCCGCAGTCTGGGTATGCGGTGCGGGGCTGATGGCGCCGCCGGCAACTACCTGAACCGCCGCCTCGAGCTCCTGGCAGAAATAGTCATGGGCGCTGGCCCGGTCAAAGCGACTGTTCTGCTGCACCCGGATGGCGACGCGCAGATCAGCCAGCGGCAGGACGTTCTTGGCCACCGCGATGAAGACCAGGTCGGCCAGCTGGTCACGCCCGTACAGTTTCTTGGTGGGCCGTGCGATCAGGTGGTGCTTAACGTAGTTGCTTACCATCGCACTGGTCAGCCGGACATCCCCCAGTGGTGCCAGCTGGGTGTTCAGGTAGTCAGCCACCTGTTCCAGGTAGAGGCCCATCGTCGGCAGGGCCGCGTACCGGGGCAGATGCAGGGCCCCCGCATTTTCTTGTTTCATCTTCATTCCTCGTTTCGTCATCGCGATCATGGCGATGCTGCTATGACTAGTCTAGGCCTCGCTGGTCGTCGCCTGCAGGATGTTGGTCTGCTTGCGGCGCAGCTTGACCGGGGTCCCCTGGGTGTCGGTATCGATGACAAAGGTCCCGTTTGACTTGACCGAGCCCAGGTGGTGGTCAGTAACCGCGATGTCCTGGAACATCGGCCGGTCGGTGATTACCTCCAGGGTGCCGGTGAAGTCGGCATCATAGGCCAGGAAGTCGGCAATCCGGTGGGGGTGGCGCTTCAGGCGGTGCAGAACTAACTCCCCCCGCCGCGACCGGGCACCAACCGCGATCTCGTCGAGGGGCATCTCCTTGAAGGCCCCCCGCTGGGTAATGGTGGCGATCCGCTGGCCATCGGTGACCAGGGCCAGGTCAGCCATCACGTCGTCGTCCTTCAGGTTAATGGCCCGGACCCCGGCTGTCCGAATCCCGGTGACCGGAACGTCGGCCACGTCGAAGCGGACGGCGTACCCATCCCGGCTGATTGCCAGCAGGGACTGGTTCTTATCGGCCGGCTCGTAGTAGGTAACACTGACCAGGCGGGCAGCCGGGCTCTTCAGCTTGATGGCCACGCTGGCGTGGCTCCGGTAACGGGAGCCCGGTTGGTAGTCGGTGAAGGCCGACTGCTTGACCTGACCGTCGCTGGTCCCCATCAGGAAGGTCCCCGGCAGGTCCAGCCGGTCGAATATTTTGGCTGTGATGATCTCCTCGTCATCGGCCAGCCCGATCGTCTGTGAGATGTGCTCCCCGGTGTCCTTCCAGCGGGCGTCGGCGATCTCGTGAACCGGCCGATAGATGACGTGACCGAGGTTGGTAAACATGAAAAGGTGGGCCAGGGTGTTGGTCTCCTGGATCAACAGTGGGTAGTCGTCTTCCCGCAGGCCGTTCTCATCCAGCGCTGAAGCCTTGAACGAACGCAGGCTGCTCCGCTTGATGTAGCCGGCGTGAGAGACCAGAACCACGACGTCCTCCTTGGCCACCGTGACCTTGGTATCGACTTCGAGCTTTTCAACCTGGTCCTCAATCTTGGTCCGCCGCGGGTTACCGAACTCCTTCTTGATCGCCCGCATCTCACGGCGCAAAACCGTCGCCAGTTCGTGATCATCGTTTAAGATCAGCTGGAACTCGTCGATCTGCTGGTTCAGCTGGGCCTGTTCGTCCTCCAGCGCGGTGACGTCCGTGTTGGTCAGCCGGTAGAGCTGGAGGGTGACGATCGCCTCGGCCTGCTCGGCGGTGAACTGGTACTGGTCGACCAGGTTCTGCTTGGCATCCTTCCGGTTCTTGCTGGCCCGGATCGTCTTGATGACCTTATCGAGGATCGACAGGGCCTTGATCAACCCCTCGACAATGTGGAGGCGGTGCTGAGCCTTGGTCAGGTTGAACTGGGTCCGCCGTCGGATCACCTGTTTCTGGAAGGCCAGGTAGGAGGTCAGAATGTGCTTCAGACCAACCCGCATCGGCCGCTGGTCATCGATGGCCACCATGTTGAAGTTGTAGTTGATCTGCAGGTCGGTGTTCTTGAGCAGGTAGTTAAGGATTCCCTGGGCGTTGGCGCCCCGCTTGAGCTCGATGGCGATCCGTAAGCCGCTGCGGTCGGTCTCGTCCCGGGCCTCGACGATCCCCTCCACCTTCTTGGCGAGCCGGAGGTCATTGATCCGCTTGACCAGCTGGGCCTTGTTGACCTCGTAGGGAATCTCGGTGACGTTGATCTGCTGGCGGCCCCCACGCAGGGTCTCAATCGCGGTCTTAGCGCGAACGACAATCCGCCCCCGCCCTGTCTGGTAGGCCTTCTTGATCCCGTCGACCCCCTGGACGATCCCCCCGGTTGGAAAGTCCGGACCGGGGATAAACTCCATCAGCTTGTCCAGGCTGGCGTCAGGGTGGCTGATCAGGTAGATCAGGGCGTCTAGAACCTCAGCCAGGTTGTGGGTTGGGATCTCGGTGGCGTACCCAGCGGAAATCCCGGTGGCCCCGTTAACCAACAGGTTGGGAATCCGGGCCGGCAGGACGGTTGGTTCCTTCTCCGTGTCATCGAAGTTCAGGGTCATCTCGACGGTGTCCTTATCGATATCTTGAAGCATCAGGCCGGCGATCTTGCTCAGCCGGGCCTCGGTGTACCGCATCGCGGCGGCCGGATCCCCATCCATCGACCCGTTGTTCCCGTGCATCTCAACCAGGGGCTCGCGCAGCTTCCAGTCCTGACTGAGCCGGACCAGGGCCTCGTAGATCGAGCTGTCCCCGTGAGGGTGGAAGTTACCCATAACGTTCCCGACGGACTTGGCGGACTTCCGAAAGCCCTTGTCATAGGTGTTGCCATCCTTGTTCATGGCAAACAGGATCCGCCGCTGTACCGGCTTCAGGCCGTCCCGAATATCGGGCAGGGCCCGCTCCTGAATGATTGATTTTGAATACCGACCAAAACGGTCACCCATGATCTGCTCGAGTGACATGGTCTCAATTTTAGCGCTCTTCACAAAAACGCATCCTTTCTATTCGCATCATGAAAAAGAAAGAGACCGGGCAATGACTCAGTCTCATTACTGCTCGCCGTGTCTTCCTACTTGGCGTTAAGCTGGCCCTTGTTTTCAACCAGCTTATCGGATTCCTGGTCGTCACTCAGGGTGAACTGGACGTTCTTCTCAATCCAGTCCCGCCGCGGTTCGACCTTGTTCCCCATCAGGGTGGTGACCCGGCGTTCGGCCAGCTCGGCATCCTCGATCCGCACCCGGATCAGGGTCCGGGTCTCCGGATTCATAGTGGTCTCCCAGAGCTGGTCGGCGTTCATCTCACCGAGCCCCTTGAACCGCTGGAGCTGGGCAGTCTTGCCCATCTTCTTGGTCAATTTGGTCAGCTCATCATTAGTCCAGGCGTAGGTGATCTTCGTCTTGGCACCCCGGCCCTGCTGGAGACGGTACAGCGGCGGCAGGGCGATGTAAATCTTGCCGGCCTCGATCATCGGCCGCATGTACTTGTAGAAGAAAGTCAACAGCAAGATCTGGATGTGGGCCCCATCATCATCGGCATCGGTCATGATGATGATCTTGTCGTAGTTGGAATCCTCAACGTTGAACTCCGAGCCAGCCCCGGCCCCGACCGTGTAGATGATCGTGTTCAGTTCCTCGTTTTTCAAGACATCGTCCAACTTGGCCTTCTCGGTGTTGAGGACCTTCCCCCGCAATGGGAGGATGGCCTGGTACTTTCGGTCCCGACCTTGCTTGGCGGACCCACCGGCAGAGTCCCCTTCGACTAGGAAGAGCTCGTTCTTCTTGGCGTTCTTGGACTGGGCTGGGGTTAGCTTCCCGGAGAGGTTCCGTTCCTTCTTACTCTTGTGCTTACCGCCGCGGGCCTGGTTCCGGGCCTTACGGGCGGCCTCCCGGGCTTCCCGAGCCTTCAAGGACTTGCGGATCAGCATCTGGGCAAAGTCGCCGTTTTCCATCAGGGCGTAGTTCAACTGTTCGGAAACGATGCTGTCGACGATCTTACGGGCCTCGGGAGTCCCGAGCTTATCCTTGGTCTGGCCCTCAAACTGGAGGAGGCGTTCGGGGATCCGGACGGAGATGACCGCCGTCAGTCCCTCCCGGACATCGCTCCCCTCTAGGTTCTTGTCGTTAGCCTTGAGGAGACCGACCTTCTTGGCGTACTCGTTAAAGGTCTTCGTCCAGGCGTTGCGGAAGCCGGCCTCATGGGTTCCACCATCCGGGGTCCGGACGTTGTTGACAAAGGAGAGGAGGTTTTCGGAGTAGCCGTCATTATATTGGGCGGCCACCTCAACCTCAACCCCGTCCTGCTTGCCATCAAAGTAGAGGACCTTGCCCAGGGTGTCCTTCCCCTCGTTGAGGTAGGTGACAAACTCCTGGATCCCGTCCTTGTACTGGAAGACGTCCTGCTTCTCCTGACCGGGCCGCTTATCGGTAAGGATGATCTTGATTCCTTTCAGGAGGAAGGCCGACTCCCGCAGCCGGTTGGCCAGGGTGTTGTAGTCGTAGACAGTCGTGGTAAAGATCGCCGGGTCGGGCTTAAAGGAGACCGTGGTCCCGTTGCCGTCCCGGGTCCTGCCCAGCTTCTTCAGGGTGCCGACCGGCTGGCCGCCGTCCTTGAAGATCTCCCGGTAACGCTGGTGGTCACGGACAATCGTCAGAGTCAGGTGAGTCGACAGGGCGTTGACCACCGAGGCCCCGACCCCGTGCAGCCCCCCGGAGGTCTTATAGCCATCCGCCTGACCGAATTTCCCACCGGCGTGCAGGACCGTCATAATCACCTCGGGGGTCGGCTTACCGGACGCGTGCATCCCGACCGGCATCCCCCGCCCGTGATCCTGGACCGTGATGGCATTGTCGGCTTCGATGGTGACGCTGATCTCGTCCCCATAACCAGACAGAGCCTCGTCAACGGCATTGTCGACAATCTCGTACACCAGGTGGTGCAAACCGCGGGCATCGGTCGACCCGATGTACATCCCGGGCCGCTTTCGCACCGCCTCCAGGCCCTTCAAGACCTGAATTGAAGAATCATCATATTTTACTTTTTTCGTGGTCACACAATGACCTCCCATAACCAAGTTAGTAACGTACTAAACGTATGTTCGATAAAAATATTTTAGCATTACCACCCACCAAACGCAAATCCTTTTCATTATTTGGCGGGCCAGCAAAGCAGACACAATATGAATAATACTCAAAACGGAGCGGTTTCGCAAATCGTAATTTGGCAGCCGGGGGAAATCCGAGTGGCGAATACGGCGGTTTCATGCTATCCTTGATGAGCAATAATGCATTGATACTGAGGAGCAAACTAAATGACAGTTAAAATCATCGTCATGATTATCGTTGCCTACCTGCTGGGGTCCATCCCCTCGGGGCTCTGGATCGGTAAGTTCTTCTACCACAAGGACATTCGCCAGTTGGGCAGCGGTAACATCGGCACAACCAATACCTTTCGTACCCTGGGTCCCAAGGCCGGGGTGGTCGTCCTCTTCATGGATATTCTAAAGGGGACCCTGGCCGCCTGCCAACCCTATTTCTGGGGCGTCAGTGCCACCGTCAACCCCCTCTTAATTGGGCTCTTCGCCGCCCTGGGGCACACCGTCTCGATCTTTGACCACTTCCATGGTGGTAAGGCCGTGGCCACCAGCGCCGGAATCCTGCTGGCCTATAACCCGCCCCTGTTCGGGATTGCCTGCCTGATCTTCATCGCCACCCTGCTCTTGACCAGTATGGCCAGCATGGCCAGCATCATCGGCATCAGCGCGATCTTCGTCATCGCCCTGTGTGAGCATGACTGGATTCTTTCCTTGGTGGCCGGGATCCTGACCGTCGTGGTCCTCATCCGGCACCGGAGTAATATCCGCCGCATCCTGGCGGGTAAGGAGTCGATGGTCGACTTTGGCCTCGGCCACTACCTGCGTCAACATCGCCAAAAATAAAGAAGCCGTGAGCTGAGAATCTCAACTCACGACTTCTTTCTATTTTTAAAACGGCCGGATACTGAACTGGTACTGGGCCTGCTGCCCTGGTGCCAGCCGGTGCATGTCCTGCTTGTGAAGAAGCTGGCCGTCAGCGTTCAGATTGTCGGCGATCCCCCACCATGGCTCAACACAGACGAAGTTAGCCTGGGCAGGGTAGGCCGACCAGACCCCCACGTACTGCGTCCCCTGAGTGGCTACCGTCACCCCATGCTGGCCGGCGGGATCGGTCAGGGTAGCCGCAAAATCACTCCCCGCCGTCTTGAAGATCACGGCGTCGTTCTTGAAGGTCGCATGGTTGATCGTCAGCGGCTGGTGCATGTCGATGCTGGTCGGGTGGTTGGAATCGTTGTAAGGCCCACGCAGGATGATCCGGGAGTACTCCTCGGCCGGTTGGACACTCAACTGGACTTGATCGAAGTCACTCCCCGCCGTCAGGGGCATGTTGAAGCCAGGGTGGGCACCGATCGCGTAGATCAGGGAGTGCTGATTAGATGGGTTCTTGACCGTGTAATTGATTCGGACCTGGTCACCAACCAGGGTCATCGTCACCTGCAGGCTGAAGGCAAACGGAAAGACCTGCCGGGTCTGATCGTCGTCGTGCTGTTCAAAGGTGACCCGGTCAGCATCCTGGCTGACCACCGCAAAACGCCGGTCTCGAGCAAAGCCGTGCTGGGTCTGGTGATAGGTGTGGCCACCAAAGACGTACTGGTCATCCTTCAATCGCCCCACGAAGGGGAAGAGGATCGGGGCCTGCCGTCCCCAGCTGGCCGGATCGCCCTGCCAGAGATACTCGCGGGAATCGTCATGACGCTTGATACTGTGGAGCTGGGCCCTCAGTTCGTCAACCTGCACCGTCAATTGATCATTCGTTAGTGTAATCATTGTCCGTTCCTCCAATTGTTAAACGATTGTCATTTAGCCTATAAAAAAGTTCCTAACCTCACCATAGCAGGTTAGGAAACCCCTTTCAACAATTTTAACTAGGTAAATTTAGTAAAATTTTGACGTTAATTTTACTATTTTTACTTCTGAACTGCTTCCTGGTAATCGCCATTCGGGCAGACCACCTGCTTGCCACCCTTGACTTTCTTCTCGACCAGGTAGTGGCCATCCTTTGGACACTGGCGGCCGATCGGCTTGTCCCAGGAGACAAAGTCACAGTCCGGGTAGCGGGAGCAACCGTAGAAGACCCGGTTCTTCTTGGACTTGCGCTCAACCACCGTTCCCTGATGGCACTTCGGGCAGGTAACCCCGGTGTCCTTAACGATCGCTTTCGTGTTTCGACACTTCGGGAAACGGGAGCAGGCGTAGAACTTTCCATAACGCCCCATCTTGATAACCATTGGGGCCCCACAGATCTCACAGTCCATCCCGGCCAGCTCGTCGCGCATTTGGATCTTGTCGACCTTCTCCTCGGCATCCTTGACCTCCTTGGAGAAGGGCTGGTAGAAGCTGTCAACCACCTTGATCCAGTTCTGCTTGCCTTCCTCGACCCGGTCCAGCTCACCCTCGACGTCGGCGGTAAACTTGGCGTTGACGATCTCGGGGAACTGCTGCTCGATGATCCGGTTGACGATCTCACCGAGCTCGGTCGGCTCGAAGTGGCGGGAGACCAGTCGGACATAGTAGCGCCGCTGGATCGTGTCCAGGGTTGGTGCATAAGTCGATGGCCGACCGACCCCATTTTGCTCCAGGGTCTTGATCAGGGCCGCCTCGGTGTAGCGGGCCGGTGGCTGAGTAAAGTGCTGCTCCGGATTATCACTGGCCATCTTGGCACTGTCGCCCTCGTTCAGGTCGGGCAAGAGGTTGTCCTTCTCCTTGCCCCCCTTGTAGACCTTGGTGAAGCCGGGGAACTTAACCTTGGAACCATTGGCCCGGAAGTCGACCCCGTTTTGTTCGAGATCGACGGTCATCGTGTCCACCACCTGCGGGGTCATCTGGCTGGCCACGAACCGCGACCAGATCAGGCTGTAGAGCTTGTACTGGTCGCCAGTCAGGTACTGCTTCATCGCTGCTGGGGTTCGGTAGACCGAGGTCGGCCGGATGGCTTCGTGGGCGTCCTGGGCCCCCTCAGGTAGTTTCCCCTTGACCGGCTTGATGGCGGCATATTCACCCCCATATTCCTCGTGGATGAACTTGGAGGCCTCATGCTTGGCAATTGAGGCAATCCGGGTGGAGTCGGTCCGCATGTAGGTGATCAACCCGACCGGGGCCCCCTGGTTGATGTCGATCCCCTCGTAGAGCATCTGGGCCGCCATCATCGTCTTCCGGGTCCGGAAGTTCAGGCGACGGTTGGCGTCCTGTTGCATGGTCGAGGTGGTGTATGGCGGCTGTGGTTGCCGCTTACGCTCCTTACGTACGACCTTGGTGATCGCAAAGTTCTTCCGCTTGTCCAGCTTGCTTAGGATGTTCTGGACGTCGCCGTTGTTGTGGAGGCGGACCTTCTTGCCCCCTTCACCATAGAAGCTGGCCTGGAAGCGGTCGCGACCGTGGGTGAACTCGGCATCGATGGTCCAGTATTCCTCCGGCTTGAACTGCTTGATCTCGTTTTCCCGCTGGATGATCAGGTTGAGGGCCACTGACTGGACCCGGCCGGCACTGAGTCCCTTCTTGACCTTCTTCCAGAGGATCGGGCTGATCGAATACCCCACCAGCCGGTCCAGGACCCGCCGTGCCTGCTGGGCATCCACCAGGTCCATGTTGATCGTCCGGGGTTCCTTGAAGGCCTCCTTGACCGCATCCTTGGTGATCTCGTTGAAGGTCACCCGGTTCTTCTGCTGGTCATCGAGCTTCAGGATGTTGGAGACGTGCCAGGCGATCGCCTCTCCTTCCCGATCGGGGTCTGATGCCAGGTAGATGGCCTTGGCGTTCTTGGCGTCCTTGCGCAGCTCCTTGATGACGTCCCCCTTGCCCCGGATCGAGATGTAGTCGGGCTGGTAGTTGTTTTCAACGTCAACTCCCATCCGACTCTTGGGTAGGTCGCGGACGTGCCCCAGGCTGGCGACGACCTTGTAGGACCGGCCCAGGAACTTGCCGATCGTCTTCGCCTTCGATGGTGATTCCACGATCACCAGGTTCTTCTTGGGCTTGGCGCGCCGGGTCGTCTTGCGGCGCGTCGTCTTCTTCTTTGTCTTGCTTGTCGTTGTTTTGGTTGCCATAAAGTAGGCTCCTCACGTTCTAGATTAATTTCTCTTCTATTATTAATCCATTTAACCATCATCTGTCAAATCAGAAAAGCCCTTTTAAAGAAATTAACGTAGAAAGGCACAACTAGGGAAATTCGTCTAGCAAGTCCTGAGCCCGCAGGACCGGCTTGGCGCCCGCCGCGATTAATTCGTTACAGCCCAGCGACCGGATGGTATCGATCCGGCCCGGAACGGCGCAGACGTTGCGGTTGGCATCGAGGGCCAGGTTGGCGGTAATCAGGCTCCCACTGCGTCGCTTGGCCTCCACCACCAGGAGGGTTTGGACCAGGCCGGCAATAACTCTGTTTCTTTCGGGAAAGTGAAACGCCAGGGGAGGCTCGCCCCGACCGTACTCGGACAGGACCAGACCCCTGCGGGCCACCGCCCGTTGCAACCGCTGGTTCTCCGCCGGGTAGCAGCGGTCCAGCCCGCAACCAACCACCCCGATCGTCATTCCACCATGCGCCAGGGTGATCCGGTGACTCAAGCCGTCAATCCCCCGGGCCAGGCCGCTGACGATAACCAAGCGATGCTTGACCAGCTCGGGGATGAAGCCGCGCAGGACCCCGACCCCATAGGCGGACGCGTCCCGGGCACCGACCACCCCCAGCTTCGGATGTTTCAGCAGGGTCAGGTCACCGGCGTAGAAGAGGACCAGGGGTGGACAAAAGATCTCCTTCAAGGCTGGTGGATATTCCGGGTCGACGAGTGTGATGTGGGGGTAGCCCTGGTTGCACTCTACAACCCGATCTAATGCTGGGCTGGTCCAGTTGTTCGCCAGGGCGGTCTGGGCCCGCAGGCTAAGCTGGCAACCGTCGATTAACCGGGGCAAGTCATTGAAACACCGCAGCTGTTGCGCCCGGGTCCAGAGGCGGACCTTGGCCACCCGTCCCAGCCCACGGCAGAGACTTAAACGTAGTAAGAAATCACGTGCTTGTAACATAAAAAGAACCTCCTACTAGATAAGTACGAGGTTCTGGTAAAAAAACGCTAATTTAGGTAGTCTTGCACCGGCCGAAACGACCGCCGGTGAATCGGGGTGGCACCGTGGGCGGCCAGTCCGGCCAGGTGCTCACGGGTCCCGTAGCCCATGTTCTCGGCAAAGCCATAGCCCGGGTAGACCCGGTCGTAGTCCCGCATCAGGTGGTCCCGGTACTCCTTGGCTACGATACTGGCAGCGGCCACGCTGATGCTCTTCTGGTCCCCCTTAATCAGGGTCGTCTGTGGAATGTCGATCGCCAGCGGCACCGCGTCGACGATCAGGTGGGCCGGCCGGTGGTGGAGGCCCTGCACGGCCCGGATCATGGCGTCTTGGGTGGCCGCGTAGATGTTCAACCGATCGATCGTCTCCCGGTCGTTGACGGCAATGCTGACCTCAACGGCCTCGTTGACAATCTGGAGGTACAAGTGCTCGCGCTCATGGCGGGTCAGCTGCTTAGAGTCGGTCACCCCCAGCAGGTCGAAATCCGGCTTCAGGATGACGGCACAAGTCACCACCGGACCGGCCAGGGGTCCCCGACCGACCTCATCCATGCCGGCCACGTATTGACAGCCACTTTGCCAGAGAGCCTCCTCATAGTGGAAGCGCTGGCGAAAGGCCGCTTTGGCCTTCGCCAACCGGTCTAAGCGCCGGGAGAACTGGGTCAGGGCCTGCTGGACCCCCTTGCGCCCGTCCGCCTGCAGGGCCAGGACGTAGGGATCGTTCCGGTCGGACAATCGGGCCAGTTGGGCCCTGATCTGTTTAATAGTCTCACTCATTGATTCCCTCTGCGTTCAGGTCGGCCGGCACCTCCATCGTGATCGGCCCCAGTTTGCCCTTGCGGAGGTCAAAGATCAGCCGCTCACTCGCCCGGTCGTAGTCGTCACGAAAGCCCATCTTCTGGGTGATGGTCAAGAGCAGGTCGGGATCAGTCACTGAGTCCGCCAGGTCGTTCTCACTGAGCCGGTAGCGCTGGGCCAGCTTCTCCGGCTGGTGGGCCCGCAGGTAACCCAGGGCAAACAGGGCGACATCATCCTTAGGATACAGGCTATCCTTGATCGCCCCACTCAGGGCCAGCATTTGCCCCTGCTTGGCGCTGGCAAACTTATGCCAGAGGACCCCGGGGGTATCCAGGAGTTCCAGGTCGGCGGACGACCGCAGCCACTGCTGGCCGGTCGTGACCCCCGGTCGATTACCAGTGGCGGCGACGTTCTTCTTGACCAGGTGGTTTAACAGGGTCGACTTGCCAACGTTCGGTACCCCGACACACATTGCCCGAATTGGTCGCCTCTTGAGCCCCTTGGCAGCCTCCTCGGCCATCTTATCGTGGAGGATTTCCTTGCTCTTGGCCGTCACCAGCTTAGCCACGTTATGCTGGCGGGAATCGAGGGCGAGGACCGGCTGTCCCTGCTCCTTGAAGAAGTCCAGCCACTCGGCCAGCCGGTCAGGGTCAGCCAGGTCGGTCTTGGTCATGATCAAAAGTCGCGGCTTATCACCGGCGGCCAGGGCGACCTCCGGGTTCTGTGAGGAATACGGGACCCGGGCGTCAACCAGTTCAAACACGATGTCGACCAGCGGCATCTGCTCGCGGATCTGCCGCAGGGCCTTGGCCATGTGGCCGGGAAACCATTGAATCACTGCCATAAATCACTACCTCCTTAGTTCATTGCGTCCAGGTACCGCTGCCAGGCCGTGTCGAAGATGGTCATCGACGGCAGGTACTCGGCATTCTCTTCCAGGTACTTGGAGATCTCGTCGAAGTCGGTCGACTGCTTGGGAAAGCTGCTGTCCAGAAAGGCGTTGTTGGCAAACTGCTCCACCTCGTCAGCATCGGTCGGCTTACGTTGGGTCATCAGGAAACGATAGAAACTATCACGCATTATTTTATTCCTCCTAGTTATCGGTTGGCACGGTGATCAGGAAACGGAAATGACCGTCTGCCATGTTGATCTCCTGGGCCGAGTACTTCAATGAGCGGTGCCTGCTGTAGCGGTTGAGGTCGAGCAGGACCGTCTTCTTCTTGGCATCGATGGCAACCCACTTCGGGATGTTGTAGTTCTTGGCGATGTAGCCCATCACGAAGCGCAGCGGGATGTTCAATTGACCGACCGAGAGTCCCTTAGCCTTGAGCAGGACGTTCCCCTCCTTGGTCATCTGTGGAACGAAGTTGAGGGCAAAGCGCACCTTGATCCCCATGAACTTGGTATCACCGACTAGGGTGGCGTACTTCTCCCCCACGATGAAGTGATACTTGACCTGCTGGCCCTTCAGGAACTTATTCAGGTAGTTGGCCGACAGGGCGTTGACCTGCTTCCGGTTCAGATCCACGGTCAGTGAGGTGTCACTGGCGTTGACCGGCCGGCTGACCTCGGGGGCCGGGGCTGGCGCGGTGGCCTTGTGAACCACCACCGCCCCAGAGATGACGATGGCCGCCAACAGGACGATGAAGGCCCACTTCCATCCATTAAAATGCTTTTTTGCTAACTTAGTCATTACTCTACCTCTTTACGTATTCCCAACTGTGGTGATCCACCATCGCCTTGAATAGCTGCCGGGCGATGTGCTCGTAGCCGATGTGGTTCGGGTGGAAGTTATCATCGGTGGAAATGTAGTCGTTCAGATTCTTATCTTTGTTATCCATGACCTGGATAGACCGGGCCTGGCTGATCTTACCGTGGTTAACCTTATTCTCCTTAGCCACCAGCTGCTGGCGGGCCGCCTTGGTCCGATACTGGCCGTACGACATCAGGTGGTTGATGTCGACGAAGTACATCTTAGGATACTCACCCATCACCTGACGGGTCGTTTGATTCCAGTAGGCAATGGCATCACTGATTGTCGTCACGTCCGGGAAGTAGGTGTAAAAGGGGTTGTAAATGCTCATCACAAAGATCGGCGCGTGCGGATTCTGCTTGCGGACTGCCGTGAAGAGTCGGTTCAGCTTGGTCCGGTAGGTCTTGCTGGCGACCTTGACATCGTGATTGACCTGGTCAGGCGAATCGGTGACGTCCTGTTCCAGTTTCTGCATCAGGTCGTTACCGCCAACGGTCATTGTGATCACATTGGCCTGACGGAGATCCCGACGCAGCTGTTTCTGGCTATTCAACCGGGCCAGGATCTGGTCGGACCGATCACCGCTGACCCCGTAGTTGACCGTCGTCACCGTCGTCTTGCGGTAGCGATGTTCAATCTTCTGCTTGATGATGCCGACATAACCACCGTTGTTGGTCTCATCCCCCTGACCATGGGTGAGGGAATCGCCAAGGGCCACCAGTTTGACGCGCTTACGCTCCACGTATTGCGGCTGGGCGACGCTTGTTTTCTCCCGATTGCGGCTCCCGGTGGCGGGGGCATGGGCGTGCCACCCCCAGCCGACCGCCAGGGCCATTATTACGACCAGGATTGCCACCAGCCATCCGCGTTTCTTCATAAGCCACATCCCTTCCTAGATAAATAAAAGCGGCCGTTAACCTGACCGCCGTGTTTCTTATTCAGTATAGTAGAGGAGACAGCAGGCCCCCATCCCCGTGTGGGTTGCGATGATTGGCACCGTCTCCCGGACGATGATCTTGATGTTCGGATAAATCTTGGCCAGCCCTTCCTTGAGGCGTGCCACCTCCTTGTCAGCCTGGACGTGGGAGATCCCGATCGCCTTAACCTTCGGACCGGCGGCCATCTCATCCAACAGCTTGTCCCACTCCTTGTGGATGGCCTTGGTCCCCCGTCCCTTCATCAGAATGTGGATCTGGCCATCATAAACTTGGAGCATCACCTTGATGTTCAACAGGCTGGACAGGGCGCCGGCGAACTTGCTGATCCGGCCACCAGCCACCAGGTTATGGAGGTTGTCAATTGCCAGGTAAAGCTTGCTCTTGGCCAGAACGTCCTTCATCTTGGCAATGGCGTCATCAACACTACCGCCGTTTTCTAGGACCTGGGCGGCCTCCACGATTTGGAAGGCCATCCCCTGGTCGGTCGTCTGTGAATCGTAGACCGTCACCTTGGTCTTGGAGAGTTCGGCTGCCTGCTGGGCCGCGTGAACGGTTCCAGAAATGGAGGCCATCATCGTCACGCAGAGAACCTCACTACCGTCCTCACCAAGCTTGTCAAAGACGTCGACGAACTTACCGATCGGTGGCTGGGACGTCTTAGGCAGGGTCTTGGCATTCTTCATCATCTCGGGAAACTGTTCGTTGGTGATCGTCTCCCGCTCGGTGTAGACCGTCCCGTCAATCATCACGGTCAATGGAACAATTGTAATGTTGTATTTTTTAATCTCTTCCGCGGTCAACCCAGCGGAAGAATCACAAACTATTTTAACCTTTGCCATGGAAAATCTACTCTCCCTGTGTGTATATCTATGTTATAATTAATCTAGTTATCAAAACTAGTTAGAAGGTTTACAAAACTATTATACACATTTTATTGAATGTTGAATGATTAAATTCGTTAATATTCAGTTTTTAGTATAGCAAATATCAATGAAGAATTCATCGCTGATCAACCAGAAAGGGGTAATTATCATGATCAGAACATCGACCAATCCCAACCGGCCGCAGAATCGTCAGGAACTACTAATCGAGATCGCCAACGCGGTGACCCATGGCATCGGGGCGGGGCTGGCAATTGCCGGCCTGGTCTTTTTGATCGTCCGGGCCGCCCACACCGGAGACCCGATGCGGATCGTCACCTTCACCATCTATGGGAGCATCCTGATCCTCTTCTACCTGTCGTCGACCCTGTTTCACGCCCTCTACTTCACCCGGGCCCGTCGGCTCTTTCGCATCTTTGATCACGCCATGATCTTCGTCTTGATCGCCGGCACCTACACCCCCTACTGCCTGGTCGCCATCCGCGGTTGGGCGGGCTGGACCCTCTTCGGGATCATCTGGGCGCTAGCGGTCCTCGGTGTCGTCTACAAGAGTATCTGGCTCAAGCACAAGAGCAACTACTCGACCCTGATCTACGTCCTGATGGGTTGGCTGTGTGTCTTCGCCTTCGTCCCCCTCTGGCATGCGCTGGGGCCGGTGGGCTTCGGTCTGTTGCTGGCCGGGGGCATCACCTTCACCCTGGGCGCCCTGCTCTACAGCCGGCCGACGCGGTACACCCACCTTATCTGGCATTTCTTTGTCCTGGCGGGAACGGCCTTCATGTACTTCTCTATCCTATTCTTCGTTTAATCGCCACTGTTCAAACCAGCAGACCGGCTCGGCCCCGTCACCAGCGACGGGTTGCCGGTCAACTAAATGCCACCGGGAATAATCAACCGGTGGCATTTTTGTGTCACCGTGGTAGTGGCCGTTGATCACCGTGCGTTCCAGCCCCGTCGCCAGCGGCAGGAGGGCATCGAACACCCCGGCCCCACCGATTACACAGGCGTCCTGATCAGCCGGCAGCCGGTCCAGTAACTTGCGGAGCGCGGCGACGCCATTAACCACCGTCACTCCTGGAATGTCCCGGTCCTGGTGGGTCAGAACAATGTTCTCCCGGTGGGGCAGGGGCCGGCCGATCGACTCGTAGGTCCGCCGCCCCATCACGACCGGGTGGCCCATCGTGACCCGCTTGAAGTGGCGCATGTCGGCCGGAACGTGCCAGGGGAGGGCGTTATCCTTGCCGATCCAGCCATCCAGGTCCTCGGCCCATACAAAGCTAATTGCTGTCATCATCATCACCTCAGACCGCTACCGGCGCCTTGATTGCCGGCTCGTGGGTGTACCCTTCCAGGCGGATATCGGTCATTTCGTACTGGTCAATCGGCTTTGGTTCATCCGGCAGGATCAGCTTCGGCGCCGCATGGGGCGTCCGGGACAATTGTTCTTTGACCTGGGCGAGGTGGTTGAGGTAGATGTGGGCATCCCCGAGGGTGTGCACGAAGTCCCCCGGTTCCAAGCCGCACTGGTGGGCGATCATCGAAGTCAGCAGGGCGTAGCTAGCAATGTTGAACGGCACGCCAAGGAAGATGTCAGCACTGCGCTGGTAGAGCTGGCAGCTCAGCTTGCCGTCGTTGACGTAGAACTGGAACATAGTGTGGCACGGCGGTAGGGCCATCGACGGCACGTCCTCGGGGTTCCAGGCGGAGACGATCATCCGCCGGGAGTTGGGGGTCGTCTTGATCTGGTGGATCACGTTGGCCAGCTGGTCAATCGTGCCCCCCTGGCTGGTCTTCCAGTGGCGCCATTGGCTCCCGTAGACCAGACCGAGGTCGCCGTACTTTTGGGCGAAGGCATCGTCGTCGAGGATCCGTTGGCAAAAGGCTTTCTTTTCGGCCAGGTACTGCTTCTTGAATACCGGGTCCTTTAGCCAGCGGTGCCCAAAGTCGGTCATGTCTGGGCCATGGTATTCCGGGCTGGTGACCCACTTCTTAAAGGCCCACTCGTCCCAGATGTGGTTGTGGTGCTGGAGGAGGAAGCGAATGTTGGTGTCCCCCCGCAAAAACCAGAGCAGCTCGCTCTTGATCAGGCCGAAAGGCACCTTCTTGGTGGTCAGGATGGGGAAGCCCTGGCTGAGGTCAAAGCGCATCTGGTAGCCGAAGACCGACCGCGTCCCCGTCCCCGTCCGGTCTGACTTCTCGTGGCCGTGGTCCAGGACGTAGCGGGCCAGGTCGAGATACTGCTGTTCGTTGATGTTTTCTGTCATTTTATTCTCGCACTCCTTGTCATGATTGCTAACTATCATATCACAAAAAATGGGGTTGCCAGGTCGGCACCCCCATTTTAATTTCACTCATCCACAAAATATTGTGTAAAATCAGCTTTAATTTGATTGGGTTGTAAAGCCTAGATATATAATAGGAAAATAACTTTTCTATTTTGTTTTGGCACAAATTGGGCTGAATGCCTTTGAATTTTTTGTGCCAAAAATATGCCAAGTATTACAAGACGACACCCTCGAATGAAGGTGCCGCCTTTTTATTTTGAACCACTTCGTATGCGCTGATTATAACACAAAAAAGCCCGGGCGATCATTGCACTGCAACGGTCACCCGGGTTTGTTAACTTGAGAGGAGGATTCACCTCCTTATAAAATATTATCTATATCCGTTCCACGTAATCCCAGTCAGGTCAACGTTCAAGTCTTGTTGGCCACCATAGTCAGAGTATTGCCAGATAGCTACCCCATTCATTGATGGGAAGTAGCCGTAGTTTGGCCATACTGACAGGCCAGTCTGGTAGCCTGCGTCCCAGATTGAGTTAGGGAACTCAGCCAGAACCCGGTTGATGTCCACGTGGGCCAGCAGATATGGCCTGTAGCTATACAGCATCGGCGTGTAGCCCGCCTGCTTGATCTGCCGCATACCCGCAAGGATGTTGTCCGTGTTGGCTTCGACGTTACCAGACGCACCTGCTTCATAGTCGAGAGCTGCAATAGCGCCCTTATGCTGTTGCAGGCGTGGCAGGAAGTAGTTCAGCATCTGTTGGGTTTGCCACTGGTTGCTACCCGTCTGGTCCCAGATGTAGGTATGGAAGCGCCAGCCCCGTTGCTTGGCTTGCTGAGCGTGGGAGTAGTAGGTTCCCTGTTCGTAAATGTAGCCATTCACACTGCCACCGATTTGAGAAATGGCGAAGCTATCCGAACCAGTATTGTTATATAGGCTGGGCTGGTACTTGGAGTAGTCACCTCCGTAACTTTTAGTGGCCTGAATGGGCGTTAAGATACCGTCCTTGTCGGCATGGTAATTAATCCCATTCAGCGTCACATCAGCATTTGTGACCAGGGCGCCGTCGCTACCGAAGTAGTATTTATGGCCCCAGTTGTCGTACTCCCGATTGGTATAACGGGCACCATCGGGGCCAAAGTAGTAGGTATGACCCCAGTTAGTGTAGAACTGATTGGTGTACCGCTTGCCGTCCTTACCGAAGTAGTATGTATTGCCCCAATTCTTATAGAAGTAGTCGTGCACCTGCGCACCGCTGGCATCGTAGTAGTAGGTCGCACCATTGCGAGTATCAAAGCCGTTACGGGTCATGACACCGCCCTTACCAAAGTGGTAGGTAGTGCCATCAATTTTCTGTGCCCGGTTGGTCAAACGGTAGCCGTCATGATTAAAGTAGTAGACGTTCCCCCACTTGTACAACCAGTTGTCTTTGAGCTGTTGTCCGGCATCGTTCTTCCACGTCACCGTAGACCCGGCATCAGCCTTAACGGTTGAAGCTGAACCCATTAAAAAAGCACCAGCCATCAAGGCCAGTGCTAGGTGCTTAATCTTTTTTCGTTTCATCGCTATCCCCCTTTCCTTGCGGTTGGTTAGGAATAAAGTTCTTGCCGTCAAACTTAACCTTGTCAGCGTTTAACTTGACCTTACCGCTGTTCAGCATAATGGAGCTACCAGTTGGGAAGTCCTTGCTGGTGATTCCTTTTGCCTTTTTGGGTGCCCCAGAAGCTATCGTCACTTTTAGCCCGTTAGCGGTCTGTTCAATGGTACTGGTGGTTACTTCCCCGTTGCCTTCAACAAAACCACAAAGACCCAGAATGGTTAGGATCGTGTTAATGATTGACGCCACCTGGTCCCAATGGCCGTACGAGAAACCGCAGGCCAGCATGATCTGCTGAATTAGGACAATTAACAGGGTAATAAAAGACGCCACAACCGTTTTATTGATTGTGCCGTCCGCATTGAAGAACTTCTTTTTAAGCATCTGTTTCAAATTCATTTATGATCCATCCTTTCCAGATTAGTGATCCGCCGTTCATGATCTTTCAACTGCTCATCGTGGCGAATGAACTTCTTATCTCCCTGTTCTAGCCGTTTATCAGCTTGTTCATAGCGTCGATTAGATGCTTCCATATTTTTGTTCAATTTACTCAACTCATCATAGATTGGGCCCAAGACGTTATGCTCCAAATTATTCAGTGCCTTTTTAGAGCGCTTGCCAAGCCAGCCAAAACCAGCAATGATCATGCCGATGATCGTGAGAATTGCTACCCAGTCTTCAAGTGAGTAGCCACCGATATAGTGAATTGCCACCCAGTGCATCTAATCACCACCTACTTGGTTGTTGTCCCAGCATCGCTAGCCGCTGGCTGTGCACTTGCTGGTGTGTCGGAAGCACTTGCTCCGGAGTTAGCAGCCGAACCTGATCCGGAAACTGGTGTGTCCGACTTAGCTGGTTGATCCGACTTAGGTTGACCGGAATCCGGTGTCGTTGGCTTATCTGTGCCTTGTAGCTCCTTGACGGCCGCTTGTAAGTCCGTGATCTGCTTCTTGAGATCCGCAAAGTCGGTTGAGTTCTGTAAGGTGTTGACCTGATCTTGCAGAGTTTCCAGCTGCGTGGAAGCTTGCTCGGACGTACCTTGCAGAGTTTGAAGCTGGGTTGAGTTGTCGTTGACCGTCTGCCGAAGGGTAGTGAACTGGTCAACACTCACGTACTTAGACGGGTCAGCATCTTTGCCAGGTTGGCCCTCGGCCACAACGCCCGTGTCGGTGTTACCGATGATCCAGTGCTTCGTTTTGGCGTCAATCTTAGGCGTCAGCCCGTCGCTACCGTTCAGTCCTGGGCCACCTGGTGTTCCTGGCAAGCCTGGATCCCCTTGCTTGCCTTGCGGACCAGCAGGGAGCTGGAAGTTGATTGTGTAGGTGTTCGGGTCATCAGCACTAGGAATGAGCGATACGGCTGGTTGCTGGTCGTTCGCCAGCTTGGTGACCGTGCCGATTTTCAGCTTCGGTGTCTTACCAGGATCACCTTTCTCCCCTTGCTTTAGAGCACCGATCTTCTTCATCAGTTCGCCCCAGATAGCCGTCAGCGTGGTTTCGGGTACGTTGGTGATGTCAGATACTCTCATGGTGTTTTCTTCGACCGTAAAGGTAGCAAAGCCCTTGGACGGGTAGATTGAGGTTTTTTGCGTCGTTTTGTCCATAGCCCACAATTCAATCAGATAGGTAGACGGTCCGAGGTTGCTAACGTCGGAAGTGTTCAGCAGAACGTGGTTGACCGACACCTCGCCGGGTGCGCTGGCCACGTAGTCCTTCGGTTGCTTCGGCGTGGACTGCGCCACGTCAGCGATCTTGAAGGTCAACGCTTTGTTTGAGAAGTCAGGCGTGTTGCCATCGTCCAGGGCCGTAAAGGTCATGATGGCGTCGGTATCACCGAACTTCCAGTCGCCCCACTTTTCATCAATGGTTAGATCTCGCATCTTATCTCTCCTTTCTATTTTCTACGTAGTTTCTTGTCCAGTTCATAGATAGCGATGGCAATTGCATATCCGACAACGTAGGAACACAAAAATGCTAAAAGATTTGCCATTATTTCCACCTTCCTTACCGCCAGGAGCAGAACCAACCAATCTGGATAAATTCTGAATCTGGTTTGTTCTCGTCAACCTCGTAAGTCTGACGGTTAACCCAGATACGGCCGCTATCCCCCGTATTGTAGTGGAAGTACAGGACTTCTTTGTCGTTCTGCGCTGTCAGCAGTGGGAATGCCCAGATACCGCCATTCATGGCTTCCTTGTCCACGTTGATGACTTCGTATTGCTGGTAGTTCTTCATCGGCGGGAAGGTGAAATTACCTTCGATGTAGCAAAAGCCCACGTATTTGTTGAACTTAATCAGCTTGCAAACGGCATCGTTGGTTCGGGTACCGTTGACACCCCAAACATTATACTTATAGGTCTTACCAGCTTCGTTATCGGCAAGACTGGCCTTAGCGGCGTTAACTAGATTGCTGGCGAAGTCATAAGCAGGCTGTAATGCGCTGCTATTCAGCTTGTCGATCTGAACGTTTCCGTGGAAGGTGTTCTGTCCAGTGAAGACATTGTTGCCACCCTTCGTAGCGACTTGATTAGTCTGGATTGAATCCAGGACGGCGTTCATCGCTTGCCGGGCAAGTTTAGCGGCGTTGTTAGTACCGTCGAGCATGTTAGCCATATCACGGGTGAAGTCGGCTACCTTCTGTTCAATCCGGCTCATGTTGTTATCCACGTAGCCGTTGTAGATCTGGTCATCGCCCTGCGTCAGATAGCCGACACCTTGAATGGTGCTGAACATGACGTTGATCGTGGATACCACTTGATCGTTGTTATCCTTGATCCGGAAGTAGGCCCGGTCATAGTCACCGACCTGTTGGTAGAAGACGCCCGGAATGGTGAAGTCCAGGGTACCAAGCGACGGGTTGATCATCGTCATGGTGTTACCGCTAATCTTAGTCTTACCAGCACTATCGACACCTACCAAGTCCAGTGTCTTGCCCGTCATGTTATAGGGCTTACCCTGTTGGCCAACCATCACGAACTTGACTACCCGGCCGTTATCCCCCTGGTGGCCGTTCATCTCGTCGATCCGGGTGCACATATCTGACTGCATAGTGGTATCAAGGACAACCCGGCCGTTGCGGTAGGCTTCTTGTATCTCTTCCATGCTGTCACTCTCCTTTCAATACTTGATTGATATACTTAATCTCTTTATTAATTGCATTTTCGATCGCTCCCCAGTTGGCATTGACTGCGTCTTGGTAGTAGCGATCGGTTGTCAGGCGATCTACCCGTGTAAGTTCCAACGTTGGCGTTGGATCACCGCTCATCGGATCAACAATCCAGTTGCCATTGCAGACTTGAATGAGATCGTTGACGTCGCTCTGGAGGCGTTGAAAGCTAAGCAACACGTAGTTACGGACGGGCCGTGATAGCTCGTTACCGGGCGATGTCAGCGTCTTCTGAACCGTCCGATGATCCGTGCCCATAATCGTTTCCAGCGTCTTATAAAGCTCGTTGATCTTGCTGATGATCCGGTCAGTGCCCTTGCTCACGTTCGTGCCAATGCCGAACAGATCACTTAGCCGATCCAGTTTGATGTCGTCAATCAGCTTGACTGGCGGCGTTGTCGGCTGTGTCGGTTGACTGGGCTGTTCGGTAGGCTGTGTTGGTTGCGTGACGGGCGTGGTCGGCTGCTCTGGGCTCGTCGGTTGCGTGGGCTGTGTTGGGTGCGAGTGATTGCCCGTGTCGGTTGACTTGATGTAATCAGCTAATCGTTGGGCCATCTCCATTTGCGTGTTGAAGTCCGGGTGCAGACAACCGTCGCCCAACCTCGCCTTGTAGTTCTGCGGTGTCACAATCGGGTCAGACCGCCAATCATAGCAGTGATAGCCATGCTCCTGGGCCCAATCTTTGAAGGTGTCCATGACTTGGTTCTGTGTCACACCAATCTTGTTAGGGCTGTCTAGCGAAGTGGCGTTGTTGATGAACGATTCGATCATCAGATCAACCAGCACATAGGCCGTGCTCCCCGAAGCTGTGTACATTGAGCTGAAGATCTCCAGCCCGGCTTTCAAGGCGTCCAGTGTTTCGCGGTTCAATCCCCAATCGTTAGCACCATATCCCAGCAGGATATAGTCGTAGTCGGCCAAGTTGACCGTCGGCAGCAGATCTACCATCGACTGCCCACCATCGTTGACCGATGTAGCACTGACCGCCCGGTTATCCGTCTGGGCTCCGATCAGTTGACCGATCTTGTCGGGGATTGTCGGATTGGCACGGGGGTGCGCGGCGTCGAAGCCGGTCACACCCCACATAATCGAATCACCTAAGCATAGTAGCTTAGTCATTTAGACCACCTCTATTGAGCGTCCTTAGCTTCTTCTGCCTTGATTGCAGTGTCCTTTGACAGCTTTTGCCGAGCGATCGTTACCATGTCGGCCATCGCAACCTGCATAAAGGACTTGCCTTCGGGGAGATCAGCTTGCTTTACCCGGATTGAAGCGTTGATGTACTCACCGTCCGGCGTGTTAGAACCGTACAGGCCCACCTGTGCAGACGTTACGGCGCCGTTATCGAAGTTGTATGAGAATTGGTTTACTTGAAGATTATCCATGATTTAGTCCTCCTATATATGTTTTTCAGTGCATTAAAAAAGACCCGCAATCTTATTGATTGTTTGGGTCTTCATTGGTTTCTTGACTTTGATCAGTCGCTGGAAGCTTTGCCTTAGCTTCATCGAGTTGTTTTTGTAGGTCCTTGTTCTTCTTGATCTCATCTTCCAGGTTGACTTGCAGGATCGCAATTGCTCGTTCCTGTTCCTTTGAGCGATCAAGCAGAACATCAATTACGTCGTTTGAATTTGCAGATAAATTATTCATTAGATTTAACCTCTTCTTTTAGTTCATTTAGTTGCTTTGATAGTTCTTGCACAGCACCCATCAAGAAGCCAACAATGTCACCATCGCTACGGCCTTGACGGTTTTCAGCAACGAAAGCATCAGGCGTTTGGTACTGAGCAACATCGTGTACGTCATCAATGATTGGCCCAGCATGACGCTTAGTCATGCCCTCAGCTATCTCTGCTTTGTACTGGAAAGTCGTTAGGTCAGTGGCGTTGATAGTCGCAAGAGCTTTAGCAGTGTCAAGTGGCTGAATCCGTGTCTTACTGGATAAGGTTGACTTTTGGTTAAAGCCCATCGCTTCTACGTAGCCGTTGTAAGTGGCCCACCCAAAGACTTGGAGGTGAACCCCAGTTGCACTACCAATATTATTAGGATTACCGATATCAATCTCGCCGTTGTGCATATAAATCTGTTGATCACCACCTTCGATGAAAGTGTGATCATTGCCGTGTACAGTAGCATGATCGTTTCCACGTAATTCTGCCTTATCAGGTCCTAAAAATAATTGTGAGTTACCCGCATAAACATCGAATCGTGTAGTACCAATGCCGACACCGTAGTTAGGCTGGGTGCTGGTCGAGTTGTCGTATAAGTAGGCACGGTAATCATTGTTGGAACCACTCTTGTTTGAACCGATAGACCAACCAGTTGTCTTGCCTTCCTTGTCAACGGTGTTCATCAGGGTGTAGTTACTCCCAAACCAAACACCGCTGTACTGCTGGTTGAGCGGTTGTCCGCTTCCGGAGCCGTACACTTGTGACTTAACCGCAAGCCGTATCGTATCATCGTGCATGGTCAAGATCGAACCCAGCTCGTTGGAAGCATGGACTTCCACACCACCGTTGTACTGCAGGTTGATTGTGTTCTTCTGCTTATCATCGTCATACTGCTTAACGCTGGATCCGATCGTAGCGTAAGTGTTATAAGGGCCATAGAAGGTCAGCTTGGAAGCATCCAAGTTTTCAATCGCAGCACTCGGAATAAAAGCATTATCGCTAAAGACAACGCTACCAGCAGCAAGGTAGATCTTGTTTGACTGGATCAAGGTATGGCCAGCATCAATATTGATTTGCGACAGCAAGTCGCCTTTTTTGACGACTCGCAGATTGATGTCATCACGAAGCTGGGTGATCTCACTCTCGGTTGCACCCTGTGACCAAGCAGACCATTTACTTCCGTCGTACTGGCGGCTGTAATGGATGTTGTCCCGGTCAGACACGGCGTACTGGACGATCCGGCTACCATAGCCGGACTCTACCTGAACGTACCACCAGTAACTGCCGGGCGGCAGATTTGATCCGCCTTTGACGAAAATCTTCTGCTGGGTAACGACATTGTTCAAATCGACGCTATCTGTGCTCTTCCATAAAGTCTTGTCCTTCAAGTCATTAATTGCAATCTGGGCATCGCCTATCTTACTTTGGAAGGTGTTTGAAAGCTGGGTAAGCTTACTCGACGTATCGCTTTTTAGATTAGTGACGTTTGATTGAACTCCATCAACGGAAGCTGTTATTGATTGAAGTTGGGTAACTGTGGCATTGTCACTCGGTGCAGGTGTCCATGGCGTAGCAACTGAGCCACGCTCGATCTTGATATGCTTAACATAAAAGTCGCCGGCGTGATTGTTTAGATAGAAGATCCATTGGCCCGTCACACTACCGATATGGACCGTATTTGATATTCGTTGCCAAGTGTCTGTCAATGTAACCGTGCCTAAGCTACAACTGTCTGCACCTTCATATTTGAAGAAATCACCGCTAGTTGTTCCACCGCCTTTTACATCAGCAGACACTGTGTAGGTCTCTCCAACGGTAGGCACAAACGAAGTGTCAGCATTATAGCTAGTATAAAAGCCGCCGGCTCCTTTAACGTGGAACATCTTAGTGTGATCATCATAGTTTTCGATGGTAACTGTGGCGTTATACGAGGCGACTGGGAACGAGCAATCACCAGTACCACGTTGGATGTTCACCCCGTCTTTAGCACTGTACTTCGCATCTAAATTAGTGATGCTTTCGTTGATCGTACCCGCTTTCTGTGTAATCAACGATTGCACCGTGCTGGTTGTCGCATAGCCCTTACTGTCAACGATGTTATTCACATCGGTGCTGGTGACCTTAGACTTAATCTCACCAGCCATCACATCCAGTCGTGAGCTGTTCTGTGAAGCCGTACCTTTGATCTTGTCGACTTCCGTTTGATCGGCTTTTAAGCTGATCTTCTTGTCGGTCTGGTCAATGGCAGTTGAATTGGCTGTAATTTTAGCATTGGTATCTTCGGGAGCTGGTTGCCAATCATGAGCAACTACGCCTTTTTCTACCATAGGCAAACGTACATAGGCATCACAATCTTTGCCACTCTCGTTGTATATGATATGTGCCCTGTTCGCATCCTTAACTACACCACTAACACTATATCTTGTCCATGTATTAGTCAGAGTAACGGCTTTTTCAAAATCGTGTTCACGACCAATCGTGATTGTGCCAGTACCTTTCATTTCAACCGAAAAGGTTTCTGAATCTCCGATTGCGAATGGTTCTGTGTTATTAGCATAGATATTTTGCCATTCACCATAAAACCCACCAGTACCAGTGATATGTGCCGTTACCATGCCATCACTATCAGTATTCCAACCAACCTTTGGAGCGTTAGTTATACTATGTTGAAAAGATTTTGAATCAATCCATAAGTTACGTCCACCACCATTACTGGTGATGCTGTCAAGCCTGCTGTTAGCGTTGGCTAGGCTTGTCTCTATACCACTGACTTTAGAACTAATCTGCCCGGCCTGTACTGTAAACTGAGCCTTGTTCTGGCTAACCTCACCAGTCAAGTTGTCCACGGTATCTTGATTAGCCTTGAGATCAATCTCCTTCTTGTTCTGTGCGATCTGCGTGGAATTGGTCGTGACTTGACCTTTCAGCTTGCCCAGATCACCAGATACGCCCTCGTACTTGCTATTCAGCCCGCTTAATGTGACGTTGATGTTGGCAATCTGATTGCCCTGGCCTGTCAGCGTTTGGTGTATGCCAGCCGCATCGGTCTTGATGTTGTTGATCTGGCCTTGCTGGTTAGCTACCGTCTGCTGAGTCCCCTGGGCAGTTTGTTCAACCCGGCTAAGATGGCCCTGCTGATCGGCGAATTCGTTGACCAACGTGGAAGCCGTTTGTTCAGTCTTACTGATCCGGCCAGCGTGGTCTTTCAGTTCAGACGTCACATCGGTAGACGTCTTTTTCAGCGTTGAGATGTCGCCCTGGGCGTCTTGCATGCTATCGTGCAGTGACTTGCTATCCGACTGGAGTGTGTGGATATTCCCGGCGTTGTCGGCAGTTGTTTGCTTCAATCCGCTGACATCCTTCTGAATGTTTGTCACATCACCCTGGACGTCAGCAAGCTGTTCGGAAGTGCCGTTAGCCTTTTGAGTGACCTGATCAACATCGCCTTGCACGTTCTTCAACGTAGTGGTGATACCGTCAGCAGTTTGTTTGACCTGCGATATAGTGGCGAGGTCAGCTGGCGCTAGTGAGTATGGCGTTGCTACGGCGCCATATTCCAGCTTCAGATTGGTTATATCGATCTTTCCACTATTAACGTATAAGCTGAAGAAAATAGACGAGCTATTCCATTGCCAGTTTTCGGCTTTATAGTGCTGGAAATCTTTGCTGGTTACATTGATACGTTTAGTTGCATCGTAAGGACCTGCATCAACTTCAACGCTCGTGCTATCACAGTCAGTACTGATTCGTGCATTGAATGATACCGAGAATGTTTCCCCAGTGGTGTCATTGTCGGTTAGCTGTTGAAACATTCTGGAAGTAGCATCATCATTGCCGTCCAGCGTAAGAACACCGTTAGTAAAGCTATGGCCTATGGAATCCCACGTCCAGTTGTAGTCAAAGAGTTGTGTGTTGGTCAGCAGGTTAACTCCACCGCCGTTACTATCCACTTTTTTGCCCAAACTGCTGATCGTGCTGGTGTGCTCTTTGGCGGTCTGCTCAACCTTGCTAAGCCGTCCGTCTTGGCTGGACATCTCACTGTCCAACTTGGTGGAGCTTTTCTGCAAGCTGGAGATGTTCCCTTGAGCGTCTTTCATGTCGTCCTTGAGCATCCTACTGTCAGCCTGCAAGGTGTGGATATCGCCCTCATGACTTACCAGTGTGGCCTTGATACCCGTGATGTTCGTCTGCAAGGAAGCAATATCACCCTGGGCGCTCTTCAGTTGTGCCAGCGTGCCGTCAGCCTTCTGCTGAATCTGTGTGATGCTACCCTGCGCATCTTTCAGCGTGGTTACCAGCCCATCCGCCTGTTGCTTAACCTGTGTGAGGTTGCCTTGCAAATCAGATAATGTTGTTGCCTGTGTAGCGGCGTTCTGTTCAACTTTGCTCAACCGCCCGGCGTGATCTTTCATCTCACTATCCAGTGATGTTGCGCTCTTCTGGAGCGTGCTGATGTCTCCCTGCGCGTTGGTCATGCTGTCCTTTAGGGACTTACTATCTGCTTGTAGCGTATGGATATCGCCTTCATGACTAGCTAAGGTCGACTTAATACCCGTTGCTGTCTGTTTGAGCGTGCTGACATCGCCTTGTACGTTTCTGATCGTAGCTGAGTTACTGTCAGCCGTCTGTTTAACTTGGTTGATAGCATCTTGCGATCCGCCTTGCTTCCAAGCAGACCAAGCATTATTAGAAAAGACACGTGTGTAGACATTCCCCGTAGTGTCAGCCACAAACTGCTGACTGAGCCAGCCGGAACCGGCACTACCAGATACGACCAATGTGCCGTAATGCTGTTCGGGCATCTTAGGTAAACCAGACGCTTTGATTGAATAGGTCCCTAGCTGAGTAAGACTATCAAAGCTGGTCTTAGTGTCAGTGATAACGCCACGATCTTGCATTGCGTTCTTATTGATTGAACTGATCGTAGCGGTGTTGCTATCCGCTTTCTGCTCAACCTGGGAGAGATTTCCTTGTAAGTCAGATAACGTTGTTGCTTGCTTGGCAGCATTTTGCTCGACTTTGCTTAATCGGCCAGTGTGGTCTTCCAGTTCGCTAGTAACGTCAGTAGCAGTCTTGCTCAGTGTACTTATATCACCTTGAGCATCAGCCATGCTGTCTTTCAGCGATTTGCTATCGGCTTGTAGCGTATGGATAGACTTGTCGTGACTGGTAAGCGTAGCTTTGACACTATCAACGCCCGTTTGGAGCGTGGCGATGTCGCCCTGGGCCGTAGCAAGCTGGGTAGATACACTGTCGGCTTTCTGCTGAAGCGTGGAGATGTTGCCCTGAGCATCTTTCAAAGTTGACACCAGCTTAGTGGCGTTCTGCTTAACCTGTGACAGATCACCTTGCACATCCGACAGCGTGGAACTATTCGTCTGGGCAGTCTGCTCTACCTTGCTTAGACGGCCATCAGCATCTTCCAGTGTGGAGCTAAGCTCCTTAGCTGAAGCGGTCAAGATAGCAATGCTCTTACTATGGTCAGTAAGGGTTGCGCTCAATTGGTCGGCCTGTGCCTTAACGCTGGCAACATTATCTTGGGCGTCTTTCAGACTGGCGGATAGGCCGCTGACCTTATCGGATACCTGTGACACATTCCCCTGTACATCAGCCAAAGTAGCAGAAAAACCGTCCTGCTTATCTTGGACAGCTTTAATCGTTTTCCCTTGTTCTTGTGCTTGTTTAGAATACGCATCTAACTGCTTAACCGTGTCTGCATTAGCTTGCTGGGCACTAGCAATGTCCTTACGATCTTGCTCAATGTCGCTGTTGATCTGTGCGACATTATCGTTGACTGCTTTCTGGTTAGCAATGATGTCCGACTGAGCTTTAGTCAAACCTTGACGAACGTCTGCAATGTCCTTGCGGTCTTGTGTGATATCATCACTGATTTGGGCAACGTTATCATCAATTGCTTTCTGGTTAGCAGTGATGTCCGACTGAGCCTTAGTCAAGTCCTTACGGACACCTGCCAGATCTTGGTTAGTCGCATCAACATTGGCGTTGATCTCAGCGATGCTGTCGTTGATTGCCTTCTGGTTCTGCTCAGCGGCAGCCTGCGCTTTTGTCAGGCTGTCATGCACGGTTGCCAAGTCTTGCTTAGTCGCACTGACATCACTGGTGATCTTGGCCACGCTATCGTTGATGAGTTTCTGGTTCTGCTCAACCGCTGATTGGGCTTTCGTCAGGCTATCATGCACGTTAGCAAGGTCTTGCTTAGCCGTGTCGATATCGCTCTTCAAGGCTTCAACGCTAGCCGAGTTAGCAGCCTTAGCAGTATCGACTTCGCTCTGCACCTGCGCTACATCAGCCCGGATCTTAGCGGCATCACTAGCGGCATTGGCAGCTGTCTGCTGGATTTCAGCGGTAGCGCTATCCATTGCGGACTTAGCTTCACTGATGGCTTCGCTCTGCGCTACGATTGCATCGCTGTTAACTTTACTTGCGGCTACGGCAGACTCGGCAGCAGATACGGCGGAGTTAGCGGCGGACACGGCGGCAGGTATCTCGGCAGTGGCGCTATCGACTTCCTTTTTGACACGATCGGCAGTACCTCCATTCCAGATCTTGTCGATATCGTTGTCGTCGAAATTCAGCCCGTCAAATGAAAGGAACACGTGAAAGTCGACACCGTTGTTAGGCGAAGTCCCCAGCCCGAACAGCCAAGGGCGCCGTGTATCATAGCCTAGTTTACCGATGATCGGTGCGATGTATGCAGTGTCGTTGCCCGGCTTGGTTGGCTTGACTTCTGGGAATCGCTCATCATTGTTTTTCGTTTCTGTCACTATCTTTCTCACCTCCGTTTCTGCTGTAATTAATCATTCGCTGAACCTGCTGTGGCGTGAAGCGCAGGTTGGTCCAATGGTCTTCCTGCCGCGCTCCCAGTGCACCGTAGTAGTCCAGTGGGTTCGTGCTTGCGTTGATGTCCTTGATATCCTGCCGAATGGCTTCGTTGACGTCTTTGAGCGCTAATCCGGTGTTGTTGAATGTCAGCGTTATCTCACCATTTGGATCGAAGTAGCGGTCGTTACCCTCAGTGCCAACCAGCGTCACGTCCGTGTCTAACCGCCGCTCTGGAACTAACAAGTGGACTACTTGACCCAGCGTGTTCAGCTCTGATCCCCGGTAGCCACTGATGGTCAGTGTCGTCTGTGGATCGTGCTGAATGGCCGTGTCGGCATAGGATTTCAAGGCATTCATATCGTAGATGCTATCCACCGTAAGAATGGCCCCACGATGGCGACCGTACTTGTTGATGCTGTCTTGATCTTCAAAGTGGTAGACCAGCGCATAGTAATCCTCAGTTGTAGTCGAAGTAGACGTACTATCATCGCTGTTATCGCTAGGTACAGTCCCACCAGCAGTGCCATTCTTGATCGTTGCCAGTGGGTCTATCCATGTGCCGTCATTGCTAAAAGCGTGACCGAACGCCGCAGGAATCGCCATTCGAGTGATACCGACGTGTAGGTGGTTAGTCGTCCGGTAACCAATCACATCACCTGTCTTGACGACATCGCCGACGTTGACCGTGATGTTGCTGGCACTCCCGAAGGCTTCCTGATACTCAACATTCAGGCCAGAACTATCCTGGATAACGCAGTACCAGTTGATACCACCACTACCCCATGCCCGACTGATCGTGCAACGTCCACTATGGATTGCGTGGACCTCATTCCCAGGGTGGTCAATTGAGCCAAAGTCAAGGCCATCATGGAAGCCGTTAGTGCGGAACTCACCGCCAGGGTTGACGCCAAACAGTTGACCACCTAAGAAGTTACCCTCTCCACACGGGAAAGGCCAACCCCACGAGTTATCGACCTGTGGTTGCATGTTAAGCGTGTCCTTGCTGATCGGTGCCCCACTAGGTGACCAGCCATGCAGGCCCGTGATCTGTGAGAAGCAGTTTGGAATGTTAAAGAAGGCAATCAGCTGATCGAACCCCTTCATGATATCGGTGAAAGGCGGACGGCAGTAGTAGTTAAACGTGCCGGGCTTGAACTGCAATAGCCCCGTTGCTCGACCGTCATTCAACCCGTCAGTGCCGCCTAAGATGGTTTCGTTACCACCGGATTCAAGCTTGATCTGGGCCTTAACAAGATTGACCTGTGAGTCAGTAATCTTGACACCGGAAATAGTAGCGGCGTTCTTGATTGCTGGCCCCCAGTCACCGTTGACGGCTTCTGTAATGCCGTTGCTGACGCCCCCAGCAGACGTGTAGGCAGTCGTGATGTCTTTCTCCATCTTCCCACCGTAGACCCAGCAATCATTGACTAGGTTAGTTGCGTCGGATTGGATATCGACATTAGTCATATCATGCAGATAGCGCAGAGTAATTCCAGTCGGCTGCTTAAAGTGAGCCAAGTCGTAGATGTCAATCGTACTGCCATGTGGTACCCAGTAAGCACCATACAGTTTCAGGTTGTTGTTCAACCAGTCGTAAAGCGAGCCAGTACAATCAACCGCAGCCTGTGGGAAGTCACCATGTAGGACGTATTTCAGCCCCCAATCGTTAGGATTAAAAAAGTGACTAAGACGGTCATCTAGCGTGTATGTCTGCTGGACGGCTGTCTGCTTAGTCACAATTCCCGGTTGTTGGTCTCCACTATCATCACCACTGTTACCAGTGTCGCCACCAGAAACTTCAGGGTTGCCCTCAGTAGGCGGTGTTTGATCGATACGAATATCTTTTAGCGCATCAATTACGAAGTGAGTTGCGGTGACCTGAAGTGTCACCATGCCATTCTCATCATTACGGCTCTCAACTTGCTGGACGATATACCACTCATCTTTATACCGAACGTAGTGTTTCTCCTTAACAACGTTAAAAGCGGCCGCATACTGCTTCGTATACGTCATGGTGAAACTGATCTCATAGGCGGTGCTGGCTTGCATGTTAACTTTGAAAGACTTGTTCAAATCTTGCCAGTCAACCCGTTCACCATTGCCGACAATCTTGCTAGGGAAAACATCGGTTACCATTACATACTGATGTTCCGTCATGATAACCACCAGTCCGGATAGTCAAAAGTTACTGTGCCACTGAAGTTGTCAATCTGGAAGTCGTTCTTGCCAATCTGCAAAGTGATTACCCCCTTGTTGGTGTAGTAATCATCAGATTTGCCGTTTAATGTTGGCCGGACACCATCAATCACATAGGTGCCGTTAAAAGCGGTGGTGCCGTCTTTTGTGTAGGTCAGGTTACGAGTGAAAACATCGCCCGTCGTCTTGTTGGTGATTCTCATCTTGCCGTCAGAGCTTCCTTGCAAGGTCAGCTTGAATGGATGGCCCCGCCGTTCTGGGTCAATCATGACATCGCTGTGATTAACGACTGTGAAGCTATTCGAATTGAACGTGTATTGAGGAGCAGCGTTATAGTTGTTGCCAAAGCCCATGACGGGGTCCTGTGTCGTACCTACACTCCGGCTTAATCCGATTAGGTCAGTAAAGGTAACCTCACACGTCCAGTGCCGATCACCAGCAAAGGTAGGCGCCGCCAGCTTAGCCTTGACATAGTACATACGCTGGGGCCAGTTAGCAAAGCAGATCCAATAAGGGTCCCGGGAAATTAAAAAGCGCTGCAAAGCATCATAAGCAAGCTCTGCATCGCCTTCGTCCAAGCCTTCAAAATAGATCTCCATCTTCAGTTCTCGCGTGCTGTACGATGTCGACAGCAACCGTGATCCATCCATCAGGCCAACCTTTTGCAGGTTGTCCGTGGGATTAGCTGGTTGCACGTCAGGCGCCTTGTAGCAGTAAGCACCGTCCAGGTTAGGGTCATCGAAACTGCTGGTCCAGTTAATGCCGTCCTTTGAGATAGCATACTCAATCGGATCATAACTAAGATAACGACCAGATGAACCCACTCCCATGTCACTAGGCTTTAGGAACGGGTATCTGGTCGGTTTATCTTTTCTGTCAGAAAATACTTTGATCAAAATATCAGCTCCTTAGAATGTAGTTCTTTGCGTTGTATTTGTTAACAGGTCGTGCGACTTCATCAACAGATACGTGTGGGTGAATGTCGATGTTATCAAGCTTATCAACCGCCGTCTTGATGAGTGCGATAACTTGTTCGTTAAAGGCACTGTTAGCAGGCGTACGCCATTCTGGGTGGTTGTTTGACATTGTTTGGTAAGCATCTTGCATCAGTGGAAGTGCATTGCCGTTATATGGGTTAATGACGTACTCGTCTTGTTCCGCATTATCACCGATAAGGGCGTAGTCCCGGTGGGTCATATGGACACCGGAAGCCCAGCCATGACCGTTACCGATATTGCCCCAGCCGCCTTCGCCACCATGATTAAGAGCATTGATAGCAGCCATGATCTGGTCAAAGCCGCTAAGAATGTTGTGGTGGCCCGGCATCGCCCACGTATTAAACGTAGACGGAATGAACTGGAGCAGACCTTGTGCAGGGTGTCCCTCAGCAGAGTTAATGTCGCTGATCTGTTGTGAGATCTTCTCATTCCCACCAGATTCGGTTTGAATTTGGCGAAGAAGCTTACCAATTTGACCAGCGGACAGTGAGACATGCATCAACCGTGCCGCAGACTTGATAACAGGCGTCCAGTCACCGTTGATTGGTTCCTTGATAATACCCAGCAGGTCTTTCAGTACGTTAGCAATACCACGTGAGAAGCCAACAGCCATTGCTTCTCCTAGATCAGATACAACCGGAACATTAGAGTTCCAGTCGGTTAGTTTCAGAACCAAGTTCTTTGAAGCTTGGATAGGGTTGTTGATGAACTCCTGTGAGATCTTGTCCTGTTCGGCTTCTGACAACGTACCCTCGGCATAGTGAGGGAACATTGCATTTGCCAGATAAGGAGCTGACCGCTTAGCATCAAGAACCATCGAACCGGCTTCAAGATCACGAACAACGTTCTGACCCTGCACGGTTCCCCAGCCCTTAGACGGTTGCCAGATCAGCTCCGTCTTGTTGGCTTCGGGACCATCGTTGACGATAGCCTTGCCACCAGGGTGAGCGAATGTACCTCGTGCATAGTGAATCGTTGACAGTTTCTTATCACCGCCAAAATCACTGATAACTCCGTTAATGCCGGAGATACCACGATTTAAGCGACTGATAATGTCAGACATTGCCTTTCCAGCGATACCTGGCAGCTTATCAAACGCTGACCGCATCTCACTGACAACGGAGTCGTTCCAGTTACGCCAGCCGCTAAGGAACTTCGACGTAAAGGAACTCTCCTGGCCGGTGATGCTATTGAGCCGTGAACTTACAATGCTAAGAACTCGACTAAGTGCCCGTGAAGGGTCGTTAGTAAGCTCGGACCAGGTTCGCTTCCAGTCACGGTTAAACGAAGATCTGAACCGCGATAGTTCTCGCTCAATTGAGCGTGTCATACTGGAGAACTTCGACTCAACAGACCCACGGCCGCTCATCGACTTGTTGGCGATCTGCATCTGTCTAGCAATCTCGTTGCCGAAACGGTCCTTCTTGAGTGTCTTGGTTAAGCTTTCGACGCTCTTTTCCAAACGATCGAGTGGGTTGTTCTTGCCGTTAAACGGCTTCAATTCCTTGCTGAACTTCTGGAATTCGGTTGTCGTCTGCTTAACTGGTTTAGCAAACTGCTTCCAATATTTGACGGATTCACGAATCTCTTTCGTCAGCCGTTGCAAGGTCTTAACCAGGTCGCTCTTCTTGATCTGCTTGCTTAGCTTAGTGAACTCCTCACCGATCTTTGAGTGACGTAGGTCTTTATCCAGTTTGGACAGATCTTTATCAAACATGCCCAGACCGCTCTTCTTACCAGTAAGTCCTTTCATAGACTTGCTGATAGTGTCGAGCGGCTTCTTCATGTTCTGGAACTCTTTGGAAGCCTGTTTCAGTGGTTTTGAAACCGCCAGCCAATACTTAGCTGATTGCTTCAAAGACTTGTTCATCGAGTTGAGCTCTTTGGTTGGGTCATTCTTCTTGATCGTCGACTTTAACGTCCGCAATGTACTGGTGTACGCCTTAACTGCGGCGTTCATCTGCTTGATATTGGCAATGTCGGCCTTTGAATAGTGATTGCCACCTAAAGACTTAATCTCGTGTTGGCTTGGCTCGCTGTTGGCCTTATCAGCCTTCTTGCGCCCCTCTTCGGTTGGGTCTTGGTTCCACCATGACTTGATCCGCTTCCAGGTGTCTTGTGCCCACTTGCCGACCTTGCTCATCGTTTGAGCAAAGCCATGTTCGATACCCGAGAAGGTGACTCGGCCATGAAAGACATCTCGTATGAAGTCGAAGCCCTTGTGAGCCGCTTTACCTAGCCAACCACCGACAACGTTACCAATCATCGAGCCAAGAGCTGCACCTGCTGGGCCACCAAAGTATCCACCGATACCAGCGCCAATAAGCCCTCCGGCACCTTTACCAAGCATCGTCCAGCGATCTCCTTTGAACGATGGGGTAAGTCCACGAGCTACATCAATAGCTGACAGACCAATAGTGATCCCGGCACCAAGTTTTCCAGCAATACCCTTACCTAGACTTTCTAGTCCGGTAAGGCCACCAGCAAATCGAGCAAGCAAGCCTTTGCTTACTGTCTCTCCGGTATTCTTACCAACAGAGGTGCCCAGAACTGGCAGTCTATTTGCGAAACGGCTCCAAGACGCTTTGAAGCCACGCTCATCAAGATAAGGCGCAATCTTTACGCCTTGTTTTTCAATATTTCCATATCTTCCAAGACGAGTAGTGGCTGCCTTATCAATGACTCTTTCTTCACGACCGCTGTTTAGGTACCGTAGATCACCAAACAATGTTCCGGTTGGTGACTTGATCTTACTGAGTGTCGCAATGGCCAACATATTTTTGTAAAGCTCATTCATAGCCTTAGCGGCGCCCATGATCTTTGAAGCCACAAAATACGTTGCCCAGATACGCCCAACAATTTGAAGAGCTTCTTGGTGCTTAGCAATCTCGGCAAAAGCATCGGCGATCCCCTTCATGCCCTCACTGTGAACGCCAGGAATCAGATGTAAGAAGTCGGATAAAGCTTTGATGAACCCTGTACCAACGCTCTTAGCAATACTACCGATTGAAGCAAATATTCTTACGATACTTGCACCGTTTCTGGCAAGCCATTCTGAGAACTTCGATACCATGTTTGTAAGTCCATTGACGGCATTGTCCAGCATCTTAGTGATTGAGCCATCACCAAATGCGTTAGCGAACGCTTGCATAACAGCCGCAACACCTGTGTTAGCGGCATCACCAAGCTTGGCGAATTCTCTCTTAGTGCGATTGTCAGCAACCCATTTGGAAACCTGCTTCATGATTGGGTTAACTGCCTTATTAAGCGGATCAACCATTGCGCCTAAAAGCCCTCGGCCTTGAGCCTTAATTTGACGAAGCATACCAGGCAACGTGCCCATAAGGTTGTCAGAGGCTTTCTTATACTTATCGCCAAGCTCGTTCATAACAGCTTCAGCGTCTTTGGCCGAGATTTTACCGGCCGAAATCTGTTTCCGCATTTCGCTCATTGTTAATGATGAGCTGTGTTGAACTTTCCGTTCGTACTTCAGCAGCGCATTACCGAACATAGGGAAAGCATCGGTGATCTGGTTAAGGTCACCAAGCTGGAGTTTTGATGCTGATAGCATGTGGGTGAAGTCCATGCCAACTTGGGTTAAGCGATCACCAGAAAGGCCAATAGCATCACCCATTGTCAGGAATGACTTGGTCAGCTTATCGGTTTCTGGTTGGTTGTCAAATACGTGATAGAACTGTTGAGCAAGCTCGTCAGTAACAGTAACCGATTGCCCCAACGTATTGGAAAGATTGACGATAGATTTAGTCATTCTATCCGCTTTCCCAGCAGACCCGGTTAAGGTCGTCCAGGTGGCGTTCATCTTTTCCATTTCGGCGTTGTAGTTGAAACCAGCTTCAAGTGCACCAACAAGGCCATTTTTCACAGTGCTTAACGCACTGCCAATCCCGTTGTAAATAGACTGGCCGATTACCGTACCAGCGATAACGTCACGTAGCCTGTGGGCACTTACACTTGTCTCCTGCATATCGTGCCGAAGTGAACTAAAAGTTTGCCCAGCCCGACTACGGATATCGTTAAGGCCACTCAGTATTTGATTAGTGCCGCTTGCTTGCAGTTTAATTTCACGGCGGCTGGGCAAGCGATTGATTTCATTTTGCGTTTTTCTAATATTCGTATCAGCTTGCGTAGTATCTGCGCTAAGCTTGACTTTCTTATCACCTTTGAACTTATTAATTGTGTTGTTAAGCTTTTCAAGTGATTCGTTAGTCTGGCCCGCGTTGGCTTTGACACTATCAAGCGACGTACGGAAGCTTGCCGTATCAGTGGCGCTTGAGTTGAACTTCATACCCAGCGCAGTCATGTGCTGTTGAAGTTGCTCCATTGCCTGGTTAGTACGGGCAAGGACAGAGGTTAAGCGGTCCTCACCAGTTATTCGTACGATTTTGTTTACTAAAACTTCAGACACGTTTAACCTCCTCCCTTCTCGTGACTGCGATTAAGATACTTACCGAAGATGTTCCGGAATTGTTTCTGGCGTTCGGCTTTCTCCCGTTGTTGTTTCTGATATTCAGCATTGTTGAAGTTGCTGATTGCTTCTTGATCTTTCCTAAGATCATCAGAAATAGCATCATCGTTATCGTTCTTATCCACTAGCACCGCCGGAACAGTAGCCTTAGTGAGCTTGAATGAATAAGCACGATCATTCAACAATCGTTGCTGTGCTCCTGCCAGCATGTATTCAAACTGTGCTGGCGTGAGCTTATATAGATCTTGTGGAGTAAAAGGGCCAAGGTACGTGTTCGCCGTTTTAAGACGATTCAGCATATCTTGGTCCCAGCGATTAATTAAAGCCCTAACTTCTTTAGGCGAGCTTTCAGTTCCTTCTCCATTGCTTCCGCTTGCCGCAAGGTCACTTCTGCCGCTTGCTTGTCGTCTTTGTTCGTAATAGCGGATAAAGCTTCTTTGGCGTTCTTTACTTGACTCTTGACGGAGCTTAGATAGTAGTTGAGGTTCATTTGGAAAAAACCGCACTTCTTCATTTCTTCGCAAAGTTCCTTAAAGGCTTCATCACCCTTGCTGAACGTGCCGTTTGCCTCCAGAGCATTGGCTACATCACGAGCAGACGGCAGTTGCTTAGCTGGTACATCAAGCGCATAGCGATAACCAGCAACCAGCGCCCTTGGATCACCATCTACAATTTGACCGATTAAGCGGCGGAATCCTTCTGCATCATCGGTGGAGTAATCCTTAGTAAGTCGTTCAGCAAACGTAAAGCCAAACTTCAAGCCGTATTCATGACCATTAATCTTTAACATATTTATCCTCCTTAAAACGCCCGCCCTTGCGTACTGTGTATTTCATAGGCGAGCCTTACCGTTTATTAAGCCGTAGTAGGCTGTGTTGGTTGCGTGCTTTCCGGTTGTGTTGGTTGAGTTGGCGCCGGACTAGGCGTTACTCGCAGGCTTGGAACCGTCCAGACCAATAGTAGCGGTGTGGTCACCAGCGTGTGAATCATCGGACGTGTTGTCGATAACTTCACCGTTCTCGTCAACACCAAAGTCACCTGGCTTACCGAAGTTGAAGTATTTAATAGTGTCGGTAAAGATACCGTCATCGAAATCTTCCTTGGTAAGGGTGAATGGGTAGCCGTCTTCGTCATAACGACGTGTAGCACCCTGCACTTCGAACGTAACGTTCTGGCTCACTGGAGTGTTAAGGGCTTCGGTCTCTGGCAGTGCTGAAATAAGCACGACAGCCATTTCTGCATCAACAACTTGCTTGCCGTTGACAGTCCGCAGAGTGTTCCAGTCTACCCGGTATAAGAGCATTTCTTCACCGTGTTCCCAGGTGTAGTACAGGTCACGGGCCACATCGGTCTTGAACCCGTCACCGGTGGTCATAACAACGTTGACTACTCGTTGCTGGTTAATAGAACCGGTGTCCTTGACGTTGAATTGCTTAGTAGCGGTAGTACCAAGTGCCTTGGTGTTAGTACCGGATGAAGCACCTTGCGTGCCCAGAATATGGCACGGAGTACCCGTCTTTTCGTGCTTGATTAACTTGTAGTAGTACATAACCTTATCGGCAGAGCGTGCGCCGACAATTTTCTTGCCGTCTAATGTTGCTGGCATTTATTTTTCCTCCTAACTAAAAAACGCCACTAAAAAGCGGTGTCCTCGATAATGTCGTAATTAACTCTGATGATTTGTCTGTTTAAGATGCGGTTAGTTGAACTATCCACCATTGACGTTAAGCTTGGTTCCCCGTTCATATCCACTAGGAAGCCCTCTACGCCAATTTGACGTAACTTGTGCATAATCTTATACGCAATAGTTAAACCCTCTTCTAGGCCGTCCTGTGCGGTTATGACATCAAGTTGGAACGTGTGCTCATATTGACGGGCATTGACGAATTGATTCGTCGAGTTGCTGGTCAATAGTTGCACCCGGCAGATAGGGAGTTCCATGTTCTCGACATCTTGTGATGCTGAATAAGTGGTAACTCCTGCCTTGTTGATGGCTTCAACGATCGCATAATACAGCGCTACTGAAGGTGGCATTAACTAAACCCCCTTCTGATTGCTTCGTTTACCTTGTCGTCAAACTCACCGTGAAGCTGGTTCAGCCCCAGATGATGAACGGTGTCCTCGAATGGGTGGTGCGCTGGATAATCACGGGTCAGTAGGCCAAACTCGAATGCTTGTGAGTAGTTGTACCCGCCGTTGGTGATATTCGAAAAGATACGGTGCTTGTTATCGTCATGGTGATCTTTGACGGTATCAACCAAATGTTGGTTGTTTACCTTATGATCAAACGCAGGCGATCCCGGGCCATATCCAGACTTGCTGTGGTACTGCCGCTCTTTGATGAGGTCGGTTACCTCTTTGACAACGGCGTTGGCTTCACCATTAACCGCCCTGTCAACTTGAACGTCAGCATCGGCAGCCATGTTCCGCAATTGAGTACCAGCATCACCGAACCCGTTCTTATCCAGTGTGGCGGCTAGTTCAGCGAACGATTGTTTATCCATTTCATACCCCAGATCAATCTCTGGAATGTGATCATTGTTCCAACTCATCGCTCATCACCCCCGTATCATTGGCAAAGTAAATATCAGTTCGGTTGGCATGCTTGCGGATCTGAACCACCGTGAGATAGCTCCGCTTGTTGACGTACTTGTTCTCCACACCTAATCGTGGATAAAAGACATACTTAGCGAACACGTTACCCCGCACCCGTGCAACCCAGGTCATGGTGTATTGCTTCCCGAACAGGTCGTTCTGCAATTGGGCACCGTTGACTTCGGTTACATGGGCCATAACCGTCTGGAATGATGGTATCTCCTTGTCATCAAGCGCACCATGAACCTTTCTCACCGTCACCAGTGTGATCGGTCGAAATCGCCTAGCTACCATGACACAACACGTCCTCTCGAACCCTTGCCATCACGATTAGCAATGTACTGGTTCAACAGTGCAGTGTACGGTTCTAGCTCGTTATCTTGGAACGACCAGCTGGCCCCCTCTTCGCTATATGACTTAGTACCGTCCGCATCGGTTGACGACTGGATATAATGTGCCTCCGCCATTCTGATAACGATAACCTCCAGAACGGTTGGAAGCTTATCCTCGCCAACATACAAGCAGACCATATCTGTCGCCTGCTTAATGTAATTGGTAAGCACATCGTCAAGGCTGGCATCAGCAATTCCTTTATCGGTTTTAACTGTGTTTAAGATGCTCTGAACTTCGCTGTTATTCTCCATTCAGATCACCGCCTTATTACTTATCCGTCTTAGGTGTGACACCGTTGCCGCCGCCAGTAGTAGATTGGGCCTTTTGCTTTGGAATAAAGTCCGTGTCGATCTTTGCCTTGTAAGCAACGATACCGATCTTACGAGGGTCAACAACGCAATCCCACATAGTGCCGTCAGTAAGCTTTTCTGGGTCGAATTCATCGTTGATGGTACCCAGGGCGCTAGCTGACAGAGTAGTACCCATAACGTGTGTAGCAGCCAAACGCCGGTTGATAACGCTGGTACGACCACCTTGCTTAGATGGTTCACGGAATACTTCAACAGCATTCTCTGGAGTTTGTACCTTGTAGCCAACAGAACCAGTCCGGAAGATGTAGCTAGTAGCAACTTGACCGTCCAACGGAATATCATCATCAACCAAAATCCGCATACCGTTGTAAGTACCGAATGGAGATACAACCGTGTTCTGTGGAATCTGGGTGTCGACCATTTGGTTAGCCTTCATTTGAGCATAAGCCGCAGAGTTAACGGCGATAACAGAGAAGGCGTTGTCTTGCAGGTCGCCCATCTTAGCGATAGTAGCCAGGAAACCACGAGCACTGAAGTTGTTGCTGGAATCATCAAAGACCTTAGCAGTAGCAATATCAGTGTTGCTCAGCGTGCCCTTAACCACGTTCAGCAGTTGGTGTTGGTCAACACGTGCCCAGTAAGCACCGAACCGAGAAGCGATTACTTGGTCAATTGGTGCGCCGGAATAAATCTTGGACCAGTCAGTACGACCGAAGCTCTTTACTTGAGCGAACTTGAACCCGTATTGGGTGCCAGTAGTCGTGGAAGCTACTTCGATGTCGTGCTTATCGTTCCATACCTGTGGAGCACCGGAAAGATCGTTGATGTAAGGCATCGTCAGCACGTTACCCGGTTGGAGTAATTGGTTGCCAATGTCGAAGTTGCTGGTAGTAATACCAGATTGAATGAAGCGGTTAGTCTTGGTTGAAATGTTTTGTACATAATCAGTGAAGACTTCAGGAATGATAGCCTTCGATAGAGTAAAGTAATCGTCTGCCATTTATATTTCCTCCTTGTTAGTTGGCACTCTTGTCTTTCAGAGCTTGGTAAGCGGCCGGGTCTTCTTGGAACAGTTGCCGTTTCTCCATGTAGCTCATCTGGTCAAATGATTTAGTTGTTGGGACAGTCTTAGTAGCATCAACCCCGGACTTTGGAATCTCCTTGTTAGCAGTCCGCTGGTGGATCTCGTTCTTGACTTCCGTTTGAATCAACGCCTTGAACCGATCAATCATGCGATGCGTAGTGTCAATATCCTTTTGGACAAACAGATCAACATCTTCGACAGGAATGTGCAGTCCGGAAGCGGCCAAAGCATCACGAGTGTTGAGTTTGCGTTCACGGGCTTCAATATCGGCCCGCTCTTGAGCAAGTTGTTCTTGAAGCGCCTTACGATCAGCTTCAGCGCGTTCATCAGCAGACATCTTCGCCCGCTTTTCACCGTCTTCTCGCGCCTTAGCAACCTCATTGGCAAGGGTCTTCTTGAATTCTTTCGTTAGTTCACTCTTAACCTTGTCAACTTGTGCATTAACGGCATTGGCTAGTTCTTCGCGAGTAAAGTTCTTTCCTTCCTTTGGCTCTTCCTTAGGCTGTTCTTGTTGTTGATCGTTTTCCTTTGGTTCGACCACATCTTGGTTGTTGTTCTTATCGTTTCCGTTCATAGCTAAATCCTCCTGTTTAACGTCCAGCGACGAATACTCGTTTAACGCCCGGCGGCGAATTCGTTGTTCTTTACCGACTGCCACGATAAAAGTCCAAAATAAAAGCCGGTGCATTTCTGCATCGACTATTCGTCTTCATATTCAACTATCCAGCACTGGCAGTTGGGGTGCATTGGTGGCAAGTTGACACCCTCCTGGGCATCGTCCACGTCATACACGTTTCCATCTAAATCAGTGCATTCTTGGCACGAATTAACAGCTTCCAATGATAAGAAGCGGTACTTAGTAACCCCACGTGCTTTGAAGTCACTAATTGTTGCACCGTTAAGCTGGCGGCATGATTCCGTTCTAATAATACGTTGAGCCTTACGACTAGCTCCGCCATGTGACTTGGTGCCAGTAAGAATACGGTCTACTTTCTTAGCCCAATCAATGCTTGCTTCATTAGTCATACTGGCCTGTTTGGTAAGCTCCTTAATACGAGTAACCGTGCTTTGAACATCACGGTTGATCATACTTGCAGGCGATTGCTGTTGTGCTTGTGTACGTGACACACTTTGTTGAAGCATCGCATTGTAATTAGACGGCATCTGGTGAAGCTCTGGAGTAATCGTGTGCTGTTCTTGTGAGATACGTCCTACCTCGCTCGGTACTCGTTGCTCCTGCCTGGCCATTACTCGGTGCATCTGTTTGGCTACTTTAATCATCGGTAAAGCAACCCTAGCAGTTTCCAAGTCGCCATTATTCGGATGGCCCAAAGTAATCGAAGAAAGATAAACAGCAACCAGCGGAGCCACGTTATCCTCGTTAGCTTCGATTAATTGCTGCCTCACGTCCTCCAGATCGTCTTTTGATGGCTTGCCTGACCAATTAACCTTAGAAGCAATAAAAGCGCTAATTTCGCCCTTTATTTGGCGATTAGCACGCCTGTATAATTGTTCAATCTGCTTACCGTATACCGTGTTCGCACCATAAACCGACCTAATCAGTCGGCGCATCTGCTTCCTACTTAGCATTCTTACCACCACGCTGGGCCTTCAAGATAAAGTCGGTCGGTGACATAGGTTTCTCACCTGCTTGTTGCAGGTTCTGCTGTGCCTTCTGCTTAGCCGCTGCTAAATCAACTGGGTTAACGCCTTGCAATGGCCCACCGTCGAACTGGCCTTGGCCCTCAGCTGTCTTCTGTTCTTCCTTGATACGTTGTTCTTCGGCATCAGCAGATACACCAGTGACAACAGCACCAAACGCACGTAACGTCTGATCGCTGAACAGCCCTGTGTTAGCAAGCTGAACCAGATCTTGGACGATTTCAGTGTCATTGTTAGGCAGGTTAGGCGTGTAAGTGATAGCGAAGTTGTTCGCATCATCTTCCTTGATTCCCGGCTCACCATTGGCATACCAGTATGATGTCAGCATACGTAAGCGACGCATGATGCCACGACTGAACAACGACTTCTGCATCGACATTTCTTGGTCTTGGCCGAACAACTTGTAGGCCATTGCCACTCCAGAATTATTGCCACCAAAGTTCTGGTCACTGGTATCTGGTGTGTTGGTGTCCTTATGGATATCGGCCGCTAACCGTTCAACGTATAGCTTCCAGCCCGTCTCGTTCATCTGCTTGGTTAGATATTCAGCAGACGATGGGACAATTGTGTTCCCGTTGGCATCTGGAATGATTGACGGCTTTAAGAATAGGTACGGGTCTTTGGCATCAATCTTTGGCAACATGATTGGCTTACCGTCATCATCTAAGATTGGCTTGCCATCATGCCCGACAACAGCTTCCATATCTGCATCAATGTCACCGTTAATAACGAACTTGGCATTGGCAAAGTCTTCCTCACTGTTAGCCATCTCAGACATTGCCTTATCGTAAGCGTCAATCTCATCAAGCTTGGCTTCCCAATCGCCCGTGCGATCTTCGTTGTTGATAAACTCGGTCATCGGTTCTACGCCGAAGCCCGTGTTATCTTCACCAAGCAACTGCATATCAGCATTAGTTGGGTTCTCACCTGCGTAGTAGTGATAGATGGTATCGGCATCGTACACATCGACATAGTAGCCTTGTGTTCCTGCATCATCGTAGTCAACTAGGTAATACCGCACACCAAACAACGGGCGCTGTTCAATGCTGGTGTCGTAGACAACAAACGCCGTCAACGGGTCAATGGCTTTCAGCTTAACCTGTGCCGTGTTCAGTGAACCGTCCTCGTTCTCTGTTGGCTGATCGGTGTATAGCAGCTCATAAGCCCGTCCAGTGACGCTTAGGTTCGTTTTCATAACCTTTTCATGGTACGTCTCATCATTCAGACGGTTAAACTCTTCGACAGCATCAACAACAGGCGGCTTGGTTGCACTATCGTCTGACCATTGCATCTTGATTGGCTTGCCCATCATGTAACCAACTCTCATGTTGGTGATGAACTTAGGGAAACCAGACGCAACCCGGTTATCAGCACGGTTGAGGAACTTCTTATTGTTCCGCCAGTAATGAATGTCATTATCTCCCAGGTAGTATCGCTCTAACTCGGCAATTCGTGGCGCTTCGTACTGGTAATGGTGCGCTAAAAACTTAACGACAACCTCACTAATCGAAGCGGGGTTGCCGTTATCAAATGCCTGATGATAAAGATCCGCAGGCATGGTATAGATCTTGTTACTGTCATCATCGAACCGGTGACCATCAAGCATCTTGCCTCGTGACCAGATCCAACGATCATTTGTTTTTGCCATATTAGCCTCCTTAGATACCCAAACGACGTAACGTCTGCCGGGCCTTGTTCTTGTTGACACGTGGGAACTGTTTCTTCTGCTCTTCAAGGTGCATTGGCGTAGCTATGCAGTAACGCACCGCATCTTGGGCGTGGTCGTTCTCTTTCTTTGGCATGCCAGTCTTATCGTCCCAGATGTACTGGTATATCTCGTTGATGAAGTTAGGTGCCGCATCTTTGACCACATAAAATTTGTGTTGCTTAATCAGCCCAGCAACCTTTTCCACACCGTCCAAGATATTCTTGTAACCATACTTGGTATTGATATGGTGCTGGTTGAAGTTGCTGATGTGCTCCGTCCGTGCGGTATCAGCCCAGAATGGCATTTGATAGCCGTACTTCTGTTGGAACTCCTTAGCCTTACTGATCCAATACGGGTCAACCTGCTTGAATTGACCATATGCTTCATCAACCAGGTAGTAGTTACCCTTGTCATCACGTCCAATCACTTCAATAGCAGTTGGGTGATCGTAACCCCAGTCAATGCCAGCGGAATACGTTAGATTGTCCGGCAGATCTTTACGGTCAATGGTCATGGTACGCTCGTCGAAGTCTTTATAGACAGCCCCTTCACCGGTGACCCATAAGCCAAGAACAGCACGATCATAGTACATTCCCGATGGCGTCATTGCCTTTAGTGAGGAACGGTATTCCTCCGGCAAAAACGTGTTGTCGTCAAGAATAAAGTGAAACGTCTTGACCTTTGCCGCCGGATCATGGTTATCAATGTAGTCCGTCTTCAGCCAATGTTGCGGGTTGTCTGGGTTGGTATCACAGATAATCCGTGCCCCAGGTTTGGAACAACGCTGAACGATTTCTTGAAACGCTTCTTGCGTTGCCAGCGAAGCCTCGTTGATATAAGCGCCGTATGACGTCATACCACGAATGGCACTAGCACCACGAATGTTCCCAGTGTACGTTGGGACAACATCAACGCCGAAGATATGGTAATGGCCGTGTCGATCAATCTTTGGATCCAGACCAAGCGAGTTTCTTAGTTCGCCGATAACGTTATTCTGAATTGAGTTAGACGAATAGCCAGCAAGAATGTACATCGGCCGCTTATCATTGTTCTTTTTGGCCTCAATTGCTATTCGCTGAAGTTCAGCAAGAAACAGAATGTTGTCGATAAACGTCTTACCAGAACGAACGGCACCATAATTGATGAGATACTTCCAATCAGAATGCTCATAACTCCATAAGACCCACTGCTGCTTAGCTGTCAGAACTTTGTTTACTTTGATTTTCATGGTTCTGATCAACTCCTTCTTTCAGCAGGTCAATGAAGGCACCAACAGCTTCAGTAACATCTTGACCACCGTCTTCATAGCTCTTAGCACGCGCTTCACTAATGCGAGTGTCAGCATCAAGCTTTCTAAGTTGAGCCTGAACAACCGGGTTACTCAATGGATAACGCTTCATAATCTCGCGAGCGGCAGACAGCTTATCCTTCATGCTGGGCTTCTTACGTATAGTGATCACGTCTCTAGCGGTTGCCATTGCTACTTCTTCAGTTTCCTCTTCCCGCAAAACACGGGTATAGAACTTGAGTACCTCTTTAGCATCAGCAATCTTATGTGACTCGATTTCGGTCATTTTAGCGTCAATATAGTGTTTTAGGTTAACATTAGTTAACAATCTGCTAGAAGCTGCCTTTGCTGATCCTGGCGTTTTGACGCTATATCCTGCTTTAATATAGGCTTGTGTGGCATTGCCACTCTTAATGTATTCGTCAGCGAATAGCCGCTGTTTCGTTGTCAATCTCATGGCATATCACCACACCGCCTTTCTGATATTAGTTGCTACTTGTTCTTACGCTTATTTGGCTTCTTCTTAGCCATCTTCTTACGGGTATGTTCAGCGTGGTTTAGCATATACAACTCAGCATTGCTGCTGACCGTTCCCCAATTCTTAGTCCACCGCATGTTCAGCCACCATTAAACGAATTCGGGTCTCAAGGATTGCATGATAAACAGTCATTGCTTTCAACTGTTCGACCAACATAAATTTATGTTCCCGGTCAACATCGTTGGCATAGACGCCCTGGTTAATAAAGTTCTCTAGCTTAGCGGTCTTGGTTTCCAGTTCATCACGTTCTTGACGTAAGTCACCGATAAGTTGTCGATTAATTTCACCGCAAAGTGCTTTCCACTCTTTATTCTGCTTTTCATTTTGCTTCCGATGAAGGTCTGCCAAACTATGTGCATCATCATTAGTTGGAAATGTGTTTATTGAATCTATAATATTTTTCTTCATGTTGTTTGTCCTCCTAAGCACAATAACGTGCAAAATCAATTAGCTTCGTTTTAAGCGCCTCGGCAGCCATTGAGCGAGCTTCTGGGTTACCTTTGACTACTTCCTTTAGAACGGCCTCATAAAGATCGTCCTCGTCATCGTGGGCCATCTCGAAGTCGTCCTGCTCATCGCTGATCTGCTTAACTAATAATTGAACGTCTTTGGTATCGTTGACAGTCATCCATCTTCACCTCAATAAAAAAGCGCCCAGCAGATGCTAGACGCTAAATTGATATGAGCAATCATAACTTTGAACCACTCAAATGAAATGATATGAACTGCTCATAATGTGGCACCCGGTTTCCGAGCCGGACTGCCTCCAGATGAATGTAAACCAGGTGCTGATCGTTACATTTTTAATCACTTGTGATTATTCATCTGGTATCAAGGCGAAGTGTGGAGTGAGGTGCTAATATCCCATCTCCTATCAACAAACGAATATAAAGTAGTCGCCTTGAAAGCCAAGGGCCGGGAATCGAACCCGAACTGTACGTGACGGTTACTTGCTTCTCGTAACAGAACCGCCATGTCCCAAGAGGCACATAACCTCAGCCAGGGGCCATTGGCTGCTCAACATGGTCCATGCGAGCAACGCTGATGGGTGGACTTGAACCACCGCACACTGGGTGTACCGCCTCAGCGTGCCCATGCCGCTGCATTGCAACGAACACCATCAGCATATATAGAGCACGCAAGCCTCCGCACCCGGTCGAACTTTTCCGCGAACGCCTGTAACGGTGCTGGTGCTCTATGTTGTGACCCTCTAGCCGTTGAGTTAGATCACGGGCTCTTCTGCTCATTGCATGGACGCCTGAGACTATCAGAGCGGCGCTGAAATGTAATCCCACATACTTTTGAAAAGGAGGCAATCGTAAAGATCATAAACCCAGATTGTAGTTAGTTGTTTGGTCGTTAAGGTTGATAGTCTCAATGCGGAACTATGGTCATCTGCCACCATTGCGTCGGCTTGGTTACCGGACTTCCGCCGCTTGTACGTAGATAGAGAGTTGCGATTTGTGAGTATACGCAGCAACCGTCTACGGACTGTATTTGATCAAGTAGTTTAATGACGTGCCTAGGTCATGGGGGTTCATTGAGAAACGTTTTGTTTCATCTTCGATACTACAAGAATAACCCCGATTACTGTCACGTTCCTGTACTGTCACTGTACAAAAACTGTACTGATACTGTACTCTTACTGTACTTTTTTGAATACCATTAACTCGTCGATCGGATAGATCTCGGCGAACTCCAGAAGTGCCTTAGGTTTCAGCTTCTTGTAGTACCAGTTATCGGAGTACGGCAAGTTGGCAATGCAATACGTGTCGTCATACCCTTCGAGATACAACAGCTTCAGAATATGCCTGCTCCAGCGTGAGCACTCCTTAATCACCAGTGGTACTGCCGCAGCTACCTGACGACAGTAAGCCCGGTTGACCAGCTTATTCTCCATGATGTTCCCAGCAGGCGTACCCTTTGGCATGCCATCAATTGACGGTGAGCTGATCGTCGAGATGCTCCGCTTTGCTCGTCGCTTGGCCGCTGGATACTCGACGTCTAGGAAATGCTTAACGTTCTTGATTGTCTGATCAACATCAACGGTGCTATCGAAGATTACTTCCTCTTTCTTACTCACGATGAAACCCCCATAGTGATATAATGAATTTGGTTTTTATTTATATCTCAAGGGTGCTCCGCGTGAGCGCCTTTTTTGTTTTCTAATCAATTACCTTGTTGGCTACAGAGCTCTTAATACTGCTCATTGGATAGGGCGGGCAGCGCCTTTCTCATGACAATACGGGCAATTCTTCTGCTTCTCAGTTAGTTTCATTAGTCGCACCTCTCATTAATGTTTCTCCGCGTGACTTTTTGACATAATCGGGCGTATTTATTTTCTCTTGCTGCATAATTCGTTCATGATAAGGGCAAAAATCAATCAAGCCATGATTCTTAGCGCACTCGTCACACAAGGCACAGTCACACGTTATTTGTCGTTGTGCTGCCACGAAATCTTGATATCCTGTTCTCCCACAGATAAACGTTGCTGATTCGGGGTACTGAATTACGTAGTCACAATATCTAGTGGCAAATCTTTTATGGCACACACCGCATTTTTGCCTTGAAAAGTCTTCTTTAATTATTTCTGCCATTCTTAATAAAGGCACTCCATTTCGTCTTGCTCTTCATGTCGCCCAAGATCGGTTGCTGACCGAATGCTTCAAAGACCTTCTTGACCGGGATCTGATCCTCATTCCACTTGAAGAGCAACGTTCCTGTGGGTTTGAGCACCCGCATGATCTCTTGAAATGCACAGTGCAAATCGTGTGGCCACCCCATCAAATCAATGGTTCCGTACTTCTTGGCAAGCCAACTTGTCTTACCAGCGCGGACCAGGCGCGGTGGGTCAAACACAACCAGGTCGAACGTCTCATCGTCGAATGGAATATGCTTCCAGTCAGCTTGGACATCTGGAACAATCTCAATCCGGCGTTCGTGGCCACGATCCTTAGCAGTGTAGACCGCCTTACGTATATCCATATAGGTTGTGTGGGGCTCGTGCTTGTCATACCAGAACATCCGGGAGCCACAACATACATCAAGAATCTTCATTCGCTATCACCATAAATTCTAAGATCAATTGGGTGCTCCCTGTTAATCTGTGAGCTCTCTCCGAAAAGCCTGTCAGCAAACTCTAAAAGGGCTTTTCTTTTTTGTCTGCCATATTCTGCACTAGAAATATTCAGGCTCATTTGAATTACGAAATTTTTATCTCCCTTGATAAAAACTCTTTTTAATATTGTCATATTTTCCTTAGAGCAATTATCAATTGCCTTTACGCAACAGCCGTACAACTGCTTATATGAGTAATGCTGAAGGTTTGAGAGAACCTCTCTGTTCTTTTCGGTTGGTGTTCCGGTTGCAATCAAGGCATCTGCCCTGCTTAACTTACGAAGATTATCAAAATCATCTTTTAGAAAAGCTCTCACATTAGCAATCGTTCTTTTTTTATCAATTTCCTTTAAAAACACGTTGTCTTCGACTCCTAGCTTTCTTATGCCACCACTGTGACCACTCGTAACTGGTGTGATCGTGTTCGACCATCATGTGACGTGCTCTTGCGATCTGCTGCTTCCTGGTCCGCTTGATCGGCTTAATACGCTTGTATCCGTTCAAAGCGGCATGCCAGTCTTTACGTAGCTTTGGAGTAATCATAAGTGTGAAGGATACGGACGGCACAGTTGGAATGCTAATCATCGTCCTTGCCCTCCATCTTCCGTTTCATCTCATTCAGCAAGTCATCATCGACTTTCTCATCGTCACGGTCACGGTAAACTTCCGTAGCCTTGTAGTAGTAACCGTGCTCATCGGGAACACCCCAGCTCGAAGTTGCACTTTGCAGGCGAACCTTCTTGCCACACGCAGGACACTTCAGCCAGTGGTTACCATACAGTGTCGTAGTGTCCTGGCAACGGCCACAATAAGGGCACATCAGCTGAACCTTGACGGGCTGCTTCCAGCCTGGTATCCGATCATCATCTTCTCGCGTAGATTGTGGTTCGTATTTGTGCGTGTTGGAGCCATTAATTACGGCCTTTAACTGCTGAACAGGTACTCCAGGCTTAGCTGTCTTAACTGCCTTACCCGTCACGATCTCATAAGCCTTAGTAACAAGTGCAAAATCAAAATCATCGTCTTTCATGGTCAGCTTCAAGCTGGCCTTTTCTGTTTTAAGCTTTAATTTCATTCTGTTTCTCCGTTCTTTTTGATAATCTGGTCAATCAGTTCAAAGCAGTCCTGTTTGACCGCATCTAAGGTAAAGTGTGGTTGGAAAGCATGGGCCGTGTCGAAGCCAACGAACCGCTTGCCCTCCGGTAGTGCATACAAGTGTCCGTAGTCCTCGGTATAGGTGATGCCACCAAACACTTGCAACTCACTCTCGGCCTCACCAGGGCGATCGTAGTAGTAGTCCTCCGGCAGTAGCTCCACGTAGCCGCAGTAGTAGTTCTTGGCCAGGAGAGATAGCTCTGCTAGGAGTACCTTATTCCAGACCATCTCACGGATGATTAGTTCGTGCCCCTTGAATACCCCCCTGAAAACGGTGGTGTCCGTTCGTTCTTGGATCATTGCGCTTACTCCCGTTCTTCTGGCTTCGTCATGGAATACTCAATAACCGCATTGGCAAATTCCTTCTGCTTAGCCTTGCTCATCTGGTGACGATGACAGTTGATCCTGTACCTACCGCACATTTTCTTGTCAATTCGTGCCAGCTCATACATTCCCCAATTTACAAGCAAGACGTGATCGTTAGTCTTGCTACTCCCCAAGCTAAATTCCTTTTTCACACTTTTAACTGCTTTCTCGAATTCAATAGTTTTCATTGTTCTTCCTCCACTTCAATTTCAATCCTCGGGTGATCCGAGTAATACTTCCCCGTGTGTAGTCCAACAATCTCGTTATCATCGACCCACAGGACGCCGTTCAAGCCATCTAACGTGGATTTGATATAGTTGTCCAAGTCGGGCTTCTTCGTCGGCCTGATGGTGCCCTGGGCCTTTAGACGGTGCCGCTTTTTTGTCTCACTCTGCTGGATAGCTCGATAGAACTTGATCGTTACTACCAGCGGACCGGTCAGTGGCTCACCGTGATACATAAACCGAGCGCTCTCAGCCAATTGAGCCTTGTAGACGTGCACCTGCTCCAGGTCGTATAGACGAATGCCTCGACCGAAGCGGGTTGCACGTGGTCGTGCCTGGGCTACTGGCGGGAAGTCAAACGTCAGCTTAATCATCGACGTTTAATTCCTCCAGACTGCTTGATTGGCCAACTATCTTTTCAAATGGTTTGCCAAGCCGTTTTGTTGGTGCCCATCGATGATAAAAGTGGCCGTTGTCGGCTTCCTCATACCAGCTGCCATCATCAAGGACAACAACTAAGTCTTTGGCAAGGCCACAATATCCAGCTTGCGGTCCACCGTAAGTACGGTATTCCGTGTCCCAGAATGCTCTCTTGAAGTCATTCCATGACATTCCCCATCGATCATCATTTGCCGAGCCAACACGGACAATCATGCCCGTATCTTCGACAACACTCTCAATCTCATCAACGAGGTTAGCCCACTCGGCATCTGCCTGCATTTTCTCTGGAATCTTTACTTTCATCATGATTTCACTCCCCTAGCTTGTAGATGGGTATATCTAGCCCGTTCTTGCTTTGTTGCTGAATTCTCTTGTCATTGCACATTCCCTTTACGGTTCCAAGTAAGTAGGCAAAGCTTGGCTCATTTGCTAAAGCAGTTTGACTGACAGCATGATTAAATTCATCTTCTGTTAGTTGCTTAGCATATGGAGCTAGTTGATCCTGCTTGTACTTGTTGAGTTTGAATGGGAGAATGGCTTCAATTTTGGTTTGATTTATGGTTGTTGTGATAATCGATGACGAATCGTCCACGATTCGTTCATTCTCATTCTCATTATCATTATCATTTTCTTTCTCATTCTCATTAAGTAGTTCTTCTTTTGGTTCTTTTCTTCTTTGCAGAAGGTCACTAAAAATGAACTGGATAGAATGATCAACCTTGCGATGAGAGTTGTCCCAGAAGTCAGCTAAGTGGATATACACCTTTTCGATCAAGTCAGTGTCTTTAACTTGACGTAGCTCACTACGAATGCAGTCTTCAACTGGTTTGCCGCCTTTAATGATGTTGTGCTTGAGGGCATTCAAGATTGCGATCTCTTGATGATCCTTGGAATAAGCGATCACGTGATACTTGTTCTCGAAACGATCAATCAAGGACTTCGTAGCTTCAAGTGAATACCCCAGCTCAAATGCTGCAAACTTATATGGCAAGTGGTAAATACCTACCTGAGAAGTATGCGGATTAGTCAGCAGGTAAAGCATGAAGTACCTATCCTCAGGTGTGAATTGATCAATTATCTTGTCGTCTTCCCAGAAACTGGTGTCGACTGGTCTTTTTACCGATTTCATATGCTTACACCTTTCTAATAAGTCTTAATTTCTGTTGGCAAAATCCAGTCAGGATCCGTATTAGTGTAACGGCAGTAGTCGCAATGACCACACCGCCTAGGCTTCTCTTCACCATTCATAACTCGCCAGAAGTGTGGCTGAAGCTGCTTAATCTTATCTATCTCCGAATCCATTAGGTACTTGACATCAATAGTGTCTGGTAGCTCCCGTTGGTCGAAGATAACGTTGGCAAGTTCGGGGATCCGCTGCTTGCTGACAACAAACATCAGTGGTACACACGTCTTGCCAAAAGTTTGACGGATTAGCTCCTGGTACACAGCCATTTGCATAAAATAACCATATGCTTCGATGAAGTTGGTCTTGATCTTACGGTCGCCATCTTTAATCCACTGGGCCGCATGAATGTCTTTGGTGGTTTTAAGATCACAGAAGAAGCCGTCATCAAGATCAAGACTGTCAATCTTGCCCTTCCACCAGTAACCATCGATCTTACCGGTAACAATCACTTCTTTACCCTCGGGATCACCAGGCCGATAGGCATCCACAAATTTTGGATTAAGGCTGATCTTGTCGATCATGTGCTGAGCTAAACCATCCTCGGTGTAGGCCGCCTTGAGCTTACTTGTCGGTTTTCCTTTACTGTTGTGCTTGTAGATCTCTTTGACCGTGTCTGGCTCTTTGAGGAATGCTTCGTGAGCTTCCTTGCTCTGGAAGTAGCTGTGAATGAAGTTGCCAAAGATAAGCGGATCTGGTGTGCTAGAAGGCTGTTGGAACTTCTTCGGGTCCCAATCGCCCTTTAGCTCAGCTAAGGTTTCTGCCTCACAATCTTCGAATTGCTGGAAAATTGACTTACTCATGTAATGAAAGTCGGTGTCGTGACTGTAGTAATTACTCTGCGTCAACGGTGGCCTTTGGCTTGATGGTTCCATTTTCGAAGAGGTCCGTTTGGCCTTCAACGACTGGGTACTCTTCGTCTTCATTGCTGTCGGCATGATCGTCACCTCCTACTGACTTCTTCTTAGGTACCTTAGGTTTAGCTGACTTCTTCCGAGGAGCTTTCTTAGGCTTCTCTTCCTGCTTAGGCTCCTCAGACTTAGCAGATTTACTCTTACCGATCGTGTCGATGATCGTTTGTGTTTGATCTTCTTGTTTCTGTGGCGTAACGTCGCGGCGCTCATCATCACTGCCCTGTTCAGCAGCAACAGTGTCGTTAAGTGCTCCACTGATCAAGTCACTATCGTCAGAGGTATTGACGTACATCTTGGCAGCCCGATTAAGGACGGTCCGCTTGGCCATCTCCTGACCGAACTTTTGCTGTACAGCATGACTCTTTGACTGGCTCCAACTAGTCTCAATATCTTTTCTAGTCATAATTGTGTAGTGCTTTTTGCCATCAGTAGTTGTGATGATGGCAAAGGCAAACTTAATAGGCTTATCCAAAGAGTCCACGTTGGGCTTGAACTTGGTTACGATTGTTTGAAAACTTTCATCAGCACCAATTTCAAATTCATCGCCATCGTGAACGACCTGGGCCATCGGTTCTTCTTTTACAATGCTCAATCTTGTTAAAGCAGCAACGGTTCCAAAATACGATCGCCGCATTTGTAGCTGATTGCCATAGACGATGAAGTAGCATTGATTCTTGTTAGGCGACAGTCCCTGCACCACCATATCCATCAGTGCCTGGAGGATTGATGCTGGTGTACAGCACTGCATCGCTGGGACGTTATTGCGGCTCTTCACGTCATTGAGCCGAAGCAAAGCGGCTGTCAGGGCATTGGAGGAACTGTAGCTCGCTGGTAGGTCGAGACCGTTTTCCATCTGCTCAGCAACTTTGCCATCAATCATCGTCCGCAGATTGCCAGCACTTGCCGCACCTGGACGAGATAGGTCGATATTGTTGAAAAGATCTTTTGCCTTAGCAATTATATTTTGATTAGCCATGATTAAGCCTCCTTTACCATGCCAAGAGTAAGCGCGATAGCCTTGCAACGATCAACTTCGGCAAATAGGTGATTGCTAGCCGCCTCAGGATTGGCGAGTAGTGTTTCGGCTGGAGTGGCATTGATCAGATCGTTAAGCTGATTCATGTCTTGCTGGTTACGCTTAATAGCTTTATTTAATTCGTTCATGTTATTGATCCTCCTTGAAAAAGTAACTTGGGTGAACGTAAAGAGCCTTACAAAGTTCTGCGATTGTTGAGAACTTAATCATTTTGGCTTTCCCTTCACGCAAACCATTAATGGTATTCCTCGACAAGTTGCAATTATTAGCAACTTTGACGGCTGTCCAATGCAACTCGTCCATTCTGCTATTCAAATTGTCTGTGAAAAGTTTTGAAACTGAGATTTTCATGGTAAAATAGCCTCGTAAAACATTTATTCATGTTATTTATTGTTGGCGTCAGCATCTCCAGTGCTGGCGTCTTTTTTGTTTGGGCTAAGCGGGTCAAAGCCAATCAGTACGAACGCAAGAAGCAATACGATAGCGCCCCCATACGAGCCGATCATGGCGCAGTAACACGTCCATACGCCGACGAAAAATGAAATTGCCTTACTCATTGTTAGTCCTCCTTCCATGCTTTGATTCGTAAGCGTCCTCATTACGGCGTAGTAGATGATCGCCGTTGATAAGGTTGACAATCACACCTACCAAAAAGGCTGCAATGATGATCAGCCAAGGCAGGCAAAAGATAAACGTGAACATCAAACTCCTCCTTCCATGATCTTCAGATGCGGGTCTTGCTTCTTTTTCTGCTCCCTGCCAAGAAGCCAACTGTCAAATTGCTTGCGGTCGTAATAAACAACGCTTCCCCGCTTGTAACAGATCTGATTGCCAGGACCAAGCTCAGCAAGAATTTCGTTATGGCGGTCATTCAGCTGGCCGTATGACAGACCATAGATGCTTCTGTGGCTAATGATCCAATTAGCCGACACAACGTCTGGCAATGGCTCCGACACGCCACCGGTCTTGACAATCGCCTCAGCGACTTGCTTAGCAGTCTCTTTGGCGACTGCTTCGTCGTGCTGCTTGAGTTCCTCAAATGTCATTACAATGGCATTCTGCATTTGCCCACTTCCTTTCTGCTATACTTGAGTCATCTCCTTATGAAAGGAGGTGAAACTATGGTCGATAAAGACTTACTCAAGATCGCCGCTAAGCTTGCCAGCTCTCAAGTCATTGCAAACGCCATTGCAACAACTACGAACAAGAATGTAATTGCATCACACGTCAAGCCCAATGACTTGCTGAAGCTAACAGCGACGTACTACAAAAGCTTGGACTCTATAGATAAGTAATCTCTCCGGTTGCTGGATTGATGATCCCTTGACATTCGTCCATAGAACAAGCTGACAATATCTGAGCGATTTTTCTGATCTGCACATCAGAGAGACCGCTCTTTTTTAGCTTGGAATACAATCTTGTCGCCGTTTTGATCGTTATGCTATTTTGCTTCGGCACACTTGGTTTCTTAGTCAACTGCATTCACCTCCGGCAGTAATTCTGGTTGCTCAAGCACTGGTAAGATTCCGTGTTCCTTGAGCGTGTCGTAGATGAACTTCCGGCCTCGTTGTGTCCACTTCAAGTTGTTGTGAACTCCCTTGTTATCGTTGTAGGCGAATGGTTCGTACTGCGTGTAGCCCTTGCCGTCATACTTGTGGTAAAGCACCCAGTGCTTGCCTTGCTTGAACTGAATGCCGTACTTATGAAGCAGTTGGTTAAATTCCCGGGCTGACATGCCGTAGTCCTTAGCAATCTCCGTGACAGTCATAAGTCCCGGGTTGTGCATCTGACTGTCAAAGTATTGGCCCTTAGGAACTAACGCTTCATAAGCTTTACGCTCCTCGATCCACCGTTCAGCACGCTTAACAGGATCATCAATCATATAGCTGTCTGGCTTGCGCCGCTCCGCCTGGTACTCATTGAAGAGTGATACGTACTGTGCGGTGAACAGCGTGCCCTTCTTGCCAGTCAACTTATTGGCTACGAATTCGCAGCCCTGCTTGGTCAGCAGGTAGCATGGGCGAAACTGGCCGTTCGCATCTTTGTAGTTACTTTCGATGAAGAATTGGGCCGGGCGCAATTTTGCGCTGGGGGTCATATCGCTGATATAACGGCGAATGTCACGAATCAAATCGCGGTGACGTTTGCCAATCATCTTGGCGACTTCCCGACTATCCAGAGTCGGTTGTCCGTTAAAGTTAAATAGTTGTGGTTGCATTTGATTACCTCCCTACAACTTTAGTTCATTCAATTAACAACTTTAGTAGTAATCAAGTTAAAAAAAATATCCTTGCCATCTACTCCAAACATATCAGCCATCTCTTTGATATATTTGGGGCTTGGAATGGATTTCCCTGTTTCCCAACGTGAAACAGAAATGTGAGTTACACCAAGTTTGTCAGCCAATTCTTGCTGTGTCATGCCAGCTCCTACTCGCAATCCACGTAATTCACGCTTCATAAATTCACCTCCTTAACAACTTTCAATTATAATTATATACACTTTAATTACTAAGTCAACACTATTTACTACTTTTTTTACTTAATTGGTTAAAAATATGTATAGGAGAAGTATAATTTGGTTATAGAAGTTGTTAATAGGGAGGCATCTGTCAATGATTGGTGATAAAATTCGAGATTTACGTAACAGAAAGCGTCTATCACAAACTGAATTAAGTAAGATACTTCACGTTTCTCAGCAAACTATTACTAAATGGGAAACTGGAAAGGCTGAACCATCAAGCAGTGCTATTGCTAATATAGCTAAATATTTTGGCGTTTCGGCTGATTACCTCTTGGGTACTAAGCAAGAAGGGCACATTTCACAAGATCTTGACGAAGCTATTGACGGCGCCATGTCCTTCGATGGCCAGCCCGTTACCGAACATGATCGAAAAGTTATGAAAAGCCTATGGAAAGCGTATTTAGCTAGTAAGGACTGATAGCTTATGATAGATATTCATCAAGTTATCAAAAAATTGAAAGTTGCCGTTATCGTTGGGGATTTTGAAAAGCCTGGGTACTACATTCCCGAATGGAATGCGATCTTCATCAATCAAGAATTAAATGAAATTGAACATGAGGTTGTGCTACTGCATGAGTTAGGACACGCGGCCAAGCAACGCAATGAATGGCAACTTTATCGGGCAACTATGACGATGAAATTAAAAATGGAATATGGCGCCAACCGTTTTATGATTAAGTACCTGTTCGACAAATATTTAGTCATAACCGGCGACGATCCATATTCCGTAAATTATTTGGAATTCATGCGACAAAATGATATTCCGTCACGTGATGAGAATATTGTTAAAGATATCATCGCAAGTTACTAGGAGGTATAAAGTGACACGTAGCGTTTTTAGGAAACCCTCATTGAAGAAATCTCTTTCTGCAAAATATAAGGGAGCTTACAAAAGAAAAATAAAAAAGGCCCTTATTCCGGGATATGGAACAAGAACCGCCGGTTGGCTTCACCCTAAAAGAAAGCTCTACAACAAGATGTACTATCGCACGTCCGTAGATACTCGTAAATTAATTACCGGGAATGCCAAAGCCCCTAAGTCTGCAAACTATAAAGCAACAAGCAAAAGACTACAGTCGCAAAACCCAGAAACGGTTAAACTGGCAAAAGAGTTTGCCAGAATCGATATTGATTTAATTCCTAATAGTGAAACGGCGGCTAAACACCAAAAACTAGCAAAATATGACTACTATATGATTCAAACACACAGGGCATGCCATTATATATGGAAAATTGCTTTGCTTTTATGTTTCTTGTCAATGTTTACTGGTTGGGAATGGCTTTATATGTCCTTCTTTTATATTTGGGGCATTGCGGTTATTCTAAGGTACGCTTTGCCAATGGTAATTAATACAATAGACGCCATATTTTTTAGGGGGTAATCATAATGGGACTATTTAGCTCACGTGAAGATAAAATCAAAAAACTAGATGAAGAACTGAGTAATTTTGACACAGAACTTATTTACAAGAAAGCTTTGAAGTCGATTTATGATGGAGCACAGTCGACAACTGATGCTCAGTTTGATGAGTTCGTTGTGCTCCACCACGACTTGCAGGAAATCAAAGAAGAGTTGAAAAAGATGAATCAAAAATAGCCGCCTGTTATGACGACAGATTGGGGAATAATTATGAAAAAGATAGGTTTAATCTGTGCTACGCTGCTGGCTAGCTTATCACTGTCAGCCTGTAACAATCCGGCATCGCAAAAGGCACACAAGGCTAGTAGCAGTTCGTCTACTAAGGTAGTAAAACATCACAGAAGCCACAAAAAGGCCAACCATAAAAAACAAGATTCTTCTTCAAACGCTACATCAACAAAAGACGAGAAGCACTCATCTAATGATGCGTCTGACACACCAGCGAAGGGACCAAAGACAAACAGCAATAGTCTGAGGGGAAATGGTGGCCACCAGTCGGAAGCCAATTCGGGTAATACAGCTTCGAAACAGCAATCAGCCCCACAAAATAATGCGAATGCTGGGCAGCCTTCTAGCAACAGTGGCAGCCAACAACAATACGTAGTAACTTATCGGAGAGTCGGCGGTCCTACAACTCCGGCTTATAACGGCGATGTAGACGCAAGTGACCAAGACGCCACCGATCAACTTAATGGGTTTGGAACAGGGCCAGAGTACACTCCAAGGCAGGAAGACCATTGGGCTAACATACAAACTGATAATAATTAAAACAGCCCTCTCCGGAGAAAGGACTATATCTTTGGATCTGGACTGTTGAGAGCTTGCTCAAGGAGAAACCTTGTCTTTTTGTAATCGGTGCTGAAATCAATAATCGCTTGCCGTCTTGCTTCTGTCAAAGTCAAATTAGCATTTTGCCCCAGAAGCAGAACAGTATGTAAATTTATTATTTGCCAGTAACTCAAACTATGTAAGAAGGTGTCGATTTTATCCCAACCGTACAAGATTTTGAACATGCTTTATTCCCTCCTATATCAAACAAGACTTTTAATTTTGTGAAAAATTGTTGGCCCTTTGTTTCTGCTTTTACAGATATTATTCCTTATATAAAACGACACTACCCGTTTGTTACCTATTTGCTTTTTGGTATTTATCTTTTCTTTATTATTTGTAGCTATGCCAAAGACAACAAAGAGCTTCGGCAACTAAGAGAAAGTATTTCGAAAATGGAAGATATGCCTGATAAAAGTGGAACAGTTGCTGAAAAGTCTAGCGTTAAATTAACTGCAAATTCTATAACACTTGAAGCAACTGGAACAGCCGCTTCAAGTGAAACAGTGCTGCAAGCAATGAGCAAAATAGCTAGCGAAGCTAAAAGCGAGGAGGATAATCATGCAGATTAAGGAAAAAATAGGTTCCTTTTTCCCAGGAAACTTTGATCAAACTAAACCCACAACAACAGTCTTTTTATACGAATTTGCCAAAATACCTTTATTAACAAGCATTCCTTTTGATACCGTGATGCTTTTCCTTGATGATAGAAAAAATTACTATGCCAACATAAAGATCTGGGACAGCAATGATTCCCTCCTAGTTGACGGTGGGAGATTGTCATTAAGTGGATCCGAAATACTGAAGGGGACACATTCTACTTTTTATGACCATTCTGTAGGCGCTAGTTTCCGGATTACGACTATTCCTTTCACAATTTCAGGTGGTGCGTACAAAGCAACCTTGGACCTCTACGATAATGAAAGCAACCTTCTGGACACTAAAACCACTTATTTTTACGCAAAGGTTTCAAAAGCTTAGTGTTCTTTTCAAAATATTTCAAAGAAGTAGAAACACACTTGCTGTCGCAGTTAAAACAGCACTTACCCAAGGGTTATACAGACGATTCTCAGGGTTAGTCAGTTGCACGACGTATGTACATGATGCGGCAATTGCCCACAAAATCCAAAGAATAGTAATTTTCAGCCAAACTGGCATTAATATCACCTCGAACATTAGTTTCCTTAATTGTAACAAAAATAAGCCGACCCGGGTAAGATCGGCTTTAATAAGAGGCTTAAAAGAACATATATTCGATGAAAGGAGGTGAAAACAATGTGGGTACGTAAAGCGCCAAATGGCAAATACCAATTCGGCGAGAACTATAAGGATCCGTTAACCGGTAAATGGCGGCGAGTAACAACTACCAACGCCAAAAACACATCGCATACCAGAAAACAAGCCCAGATCTATCTCGAGAATAAGATCAATAAACGGCTTCAATCGGTTGTTGATGGCAAAATAAAACACGGGATTACTTTTGGACAGGCCACTGATGAATGGTTGGCTGACTATAAGCTCACGGTCAAAGACTACACGTATGCTAATGCCACTAGCCGTACCAAGCGGTTAAAACTCGATATTGGTGAAGATACAATCATCGAGAAGATCACGACTAATTATTTAACTAATTATCTTGATGATTTGATTTACAAGTCAAAGCTCAAAAATGGAACGGTTAAGCACTTCAAAGAGAACCTAAACCTAATTTTTAAATATGCCATGCTACACGACTATTTGAAAAACAACCCGATGTCAGACGTTCAGGTAAACTATCGGAAATCCGAAAGCAGTGATGGCCCTAAATTTTTAGAGCCAGATGAGCTTGCCAACGTTCTTAGCTATTTATATGACATTAATCCCGTCTATGGGCGCTTCTGTGAGTTTCTATACCTCACTGGTATGAGATACGGGGAAGCAGCATCAATCACCTGGAGAGACATCAACAAGCGCGCTAAGCCATGGACTGTGTCGATTACCGGGACGATTGTCAAAGTGCCGGGCAAAAAGGCAACTAAGCAATCATCCCCTAAGACACAATCAAGTGTGAGGACGATTACTCTGCCCGATAAGGCTATTGAGATAGTTAAAGATCAGCATCGCGAGGTGAAAGATGGCTTTTTGTTCCGCAATCCGCAAAGCATGTATCTGCCGGAGCCAACGATCAACATGTGGTTACGGTTAGCTAAGGAAAAGTTCAACATCGATAAGCCTGTCAGTTGCCACATTTTTCGGCACACACATATCAGCAAGTTAGCTGAATTAGATATTCCGATGTATGTCGTACAAGAACGAGTTGGTCACAGTAGTGAAAAGACAACACGAGAAATTTATCTGCACGTAACAAAAAAGGCCAAGCAAAAACTTGACCAAAAATTGAATTCTCTATAAGTTTGTGCCAAAAGTGTGCCAAACGGTAAACCGAGAAGTGTTTATATCCTCTGTATAGCAACGTTTATAGTGCACGGAGGTGGTTTCCCTTCTACTCATCCACAAAGTTGCTCAGGTATTCCCAACGGGCTGTCTTTTCATCGATCTGCTTCTGGACCGCGTTCAGCTGCTTCTGCAGGTCGGCCAGCTTGGTGTAGTCACTGGCCGCCGCGGCCATCTGCTGCTCCAGGTCCTGGCGCTGCTGGTCGAGGGCGTCGAGGTCGTCATCGATGTGGTCCCACTCCAGCTGCTCCGCGTAGGTCAGCTTGGTCTTCTTCTTTGGCGCTGCCGAGGCCGGCTTTTCGGCCGGCTGACTCTTCTTAGCGGCGGCCTTGGCCGTCTGCTGGGCCTCCTTGGCGGCCTGCTCCTCCTTGAGGTAGTCGGTGAAGCGACCGGTGTAGCGCTGAATCTGGCCGTTACCGTGGAAGATCAGCAGGTCGTCGGCCACCTTGTCCAGGAAGTAGCGGTCGTGGGAGACGGTAATTACCGTCCCGGCAAAGTTGTCTAGGTAGTCTTCCAGGACGGTCAGCGTCCCAATGTCCAGGTCATTGGTCGGCTCGTCCAAGAGGAGGACATTAGGCTGCTGCATCAGGATCTTCAGCAGGTAGAGTCGCCGCTTCTCACCCCCGGAGAGCTTCCGGATCAGGGTCCCGTGCATAAAGCGGGGAAAAAGGAAGCGTTCTAGGAGCTGGGTGACGCTGAGCTTGTTGCCGTCCTTGTCGGTGACGTTCTCGGCAATCTCACTCAGGAAGGAGATCATCCGCTTGCTGTCGTCGATCCCCTCGGTCTGCTGGGTGTAGTAGCCGAGCTTGACGGTCTCCCCGATCTTCAGCACCCCACTGTCCAGGGGCACGCGCTGGGCGATCACGTTGAGCAGGCTGGTCTTCCCGGCCCCGTTCTCCCCGGTGATCCCGATCCGGTCCCCAGCCTGAACCAGCCAGTTGAAGTCGTCCAGGATCCGGTGGTCACCGAGGGTCAGGTTGGCATTCTGGAACTTGATGACGTCCTTGCCCAGCCGCTGGGAGCCCAGGTTGATTGAGATGTCCTGGTCGGTCTGCAGGTTGCCGACCTTGCCTTCCAGCTCGTGGAAACGGTTGATCCGCCCCTTCTGCTTGGTGCTCCGGGCCTTGGCCCCCGTCCGCATCCAGGCCAGCTCCTTCTTGTAGAGCTGCTGGTTCTTCTTCTCGGTCTCCTGGGCTAGCTCGACCCGTTCCGCCTTCTTGGCCACGAAGTCCTGGTAGTTCCCCTCGTAGTGGTAAAGGTGACCGAAGGAGAGCTCCCAGATGTGGTTGGTAACCTGGTCGAGGAAATAGCGGTCGTGGGTGACGACCAGGACAGCGCCCTTGTAGCTGCGCAGGAAGTCCTGGAGCCAGATGACCGAGTCCAGGTCGAGGTGGTTGGTCGGTTCGTCCAGCAGGAGGAGGTCCGGCTGCTCAATCAGGACCTGGGCCAGGCCGACCCGCTTCTGCTGGCCCCCAGACAGGTCACCGATCCGCTGACTAGTGTCTTTGATCTTCAGCTGGGTCAAAATCGTCTTGACCTGGCTGTCGGCCTCCCAGGCGTCCTCCTGGTCCATTTGCGCCTGCATCTTGGTGTAGCGGTCAATGGCCTGGGGATCCTCGGGATGGTCACTGAACTTCTGAAGGGCGTCCTCATAGGCCCGGATCGTCTTGAAGACCGGCTGCTGGCCCTCAAAGATCGCCTCCATGATCGTCTTATCCTCGTCGAGTTCCGGCTGCTGCTTCAGGTAACCGATCGTGTAGTCGTTGGGTTTGGTGATTGTCCCTTGCTCCGGACTGACTACCCCGCTGATGACGTTCAGCAGGCTGGTCTTCCCACTGCCGTTGACCCCGATCAGGCCGATCCGGTCGTTTTCGTTGATAATAAAGTTAACATCCTTAAAGAGGGTCTTCTCGCCATAGGTGCTGGTCAGACCCTCCGCACGCATTGTTTGCATTCTTTACCCCTTTTCTTCTGCAAGTGTCCGGGCCGCCGTCAGGAGAGTGTCTCGGTCGTTAGCCAGGCGCCCTTCGACCACGGCCGTCGTCAGATCCTTCAAAATCCGGCCCAGCTGGGGACCAGGTTTGAGCTGACCATCAGTAATCAGGGTCCGACCGTCGACGGCTAGGTCCTGACTGCGCTTGATCGGCAGCGCCTGGTAGCGTTCTTCAAGCGCCGTATCGTCTTGGGCCCAGCCATAGAGCTTGGCAACCTGGTTGGCGTCATGCAGGGCATCCCAGCCTCCATTGAACATGGCCATGGCCCCCAGAGAACCGTCGCGTAAGCTAGTCACCAGCGGGACAATCTGCTTGACCTGCCGAATCAAGTCGTTGGAGGTCTTCCAACGCTTGAGGAAGCTCCCAACCTGCTTAGTCGATAGACTCAGCTGGAAGCAGAGCATGGCCCAGGCCTGCTGGTTATTCTCCAGCTGCCAGTTATTCAGCACTAGCAGCTGGCTCAACGCCGCCTCCTGATCGGCCAAGCCGGGGCAGTAACGGTACAGGCCGGTGGCAATGAAGTCCTTCAGCCCACTGACCGGCCGCTGGCCCAGCAAGAGCTTTTCAAATTCCACCTGGATCCGTTCCACGGCTATCTTGGCCAGGAGCGGGGCGTTTTGCCGGATTCCGGCCAGGGTCGGAGAATCGATCACGAAGTCGAGCTTGCTGGCGAAACGGACCGCCCGCATCATCCGCAGGGCATCCTCGTGGAAACGCTCGTTGGGATCACCGACTGCCCGAATCAGGTGTTTGTCCAGGTCGTCCAGGCCGTCAAAGAGGTCGATCACCTCACCGTTCTCACGCAGGGCCAGGGCGTTGATCGTGAAGTCCCGCCGCTTGAGGTCCTCAGCCAGTGAACGGACAAAGGTCACCGAGTCGGGACGCCGGTAGTCCTGGTAGCCCGACTCGGTCCGGAAGGTCGTCGTCTCGTAACCGGTACCGTGGTCTAGGATCATCACCGTCCCGTGCTCAATCCCGGTGTCGACAGTCCGCTTGAAAATCGCCTTGATCTCGCTAGGATAGGCGCTGGTAGCGATGTCGATGTCATGAATTGGGTCGCCCAGGATGGTGTCGCGGACACACCCCCCGACAAAGTAGGCTTCAAAGCCCGCCTGCTCAATCTTCTGCAGGACGGGGCGAGCCGGCGTGAAGATCGCCGGCAACTTCTTAATTTTCATCTTATCAAGTCCTTCTGTTTGTCTCCTATCGATTATAACAAATCGTATTTTTTTGTGCGAGCGGGTCTTTGTGGTATAGTTAGAGTAAATTAGTACTTGACAGAAAGGAGTGCGCTGCCCAATGAACTATCCCTACCAAAAACGTTTTCAGGAGTTCCTCCGCAACCAACAGAAGCTGGCCCCACTGACCGTCCACACCTACGACAGTACCCTGACCAACTTCTTCAACTACCTGCTGGCCAATCGCCCCGCCTTCGCCCGCGATCCGCGGCTGGCCAACCTCACCGAGAGCGACGTTCGGGCCTACTTCAACATGCTCCGCACCCAGCAGGGCATCACCATGGGGACCTACAACAAGATTCTCTCCCAGCTCAACCGCTACTTTCGCTACCTCTTCACCCACCAGCTGATCTCCTCTTACCCGACCCTGACCCTGCACGGCCAGGCAGTCAACCCCCGCCAGCGGATCTCGACCAAGTGGTTGCCGAAATTAAACGCAATCCTCCAGGACGACCACGTCCACTACTACACCCGGCTAACCCTCCTGTTGTCCAAACATGGCTTCACGGTCGGTGAGTTCCTCCGGCCTGGCTTTTATCGGGTCCTCGACCAGCTAGCGATCACCGACCCGGTTGAGCAGGAATTCCTGCGCCAGTACCGGAACTTCATCCGACCCCGCCAGGCCCTGCAGAACTCCCCCGACCTCTTTCTCAAACAGCGCTACCAGCCGGAAACACCCCAGTTGACCAACGCCGGCCTCCACAAGTACCTGCGGGCCGACCAGGACTACCTCGGCTTCCACCTCGCCCCCAAGTACCTCCACCAGAGTTACGTCCTGACCCAGCTGGCCGCCCACCGGGACCTGTCCGATGCGGCGTTGATGGAGCGCCTCAAGCTCGACCCCGCCTCCCTCCTCTACTACCAGCGGCTCCTCCTCAAGCTCCAATAAATAAGAAAACATCGGCAATCCCTAGCTGGGGACTGCCGATGCTCATTTTAAATCGCGTTTGCCTCAATATTCCTCGTATTCGTCGAGCAGGTCCTGCATCGCCGTGTCGGTTGGCACCAGGGCCAGGTAGCGGTGGAGTTCAGCCAGGAGATCGGTGGTATTCCCCATCTCCCGGTCAAAGTCGATTAACTCATGCAGAAAGGTTGGATCATCCTGGTAACTCGGGGCCGCGGCCCGGAAGTACTTCCCGGCCAACTCAAATTGCTCACTGCGCTGGTAGGACCGGGCCAGGTTCCAGTAGACCTGGGGATCCACCTCGTCCTCCTTAATCAGTGGGGCCAGGAGCTTGATGTTGGCCGCATCGTCGTGCTGGTGCAGGAGAAAGTTACTGTACTGGAGAATGATGGTCAGGTTGTCCGGCGCCAGCTCGTGGGCCTTCTTCAGATACTTGGCCATCAGCTGGTGGTTGCCGAGGTGGCTGACAATCTCGGCCGCCTGGGAGTAGAGCTGCTCATTGTACTGGTCGACCGCCAGCCCCTCCTGGATCGCACGCAGGGCCTGGGGATAGTTGCGCTGCTTGCTGTATGCCTGGGCCAGGGCTGGATAGGCAGAGGCGTACTGGTCATCATCGCCGATCAGGTCCTCCAGGGTCTTGATCGCGTCGTCCAACTGCCCGAGGTGGAGCTGGGTCAGGCCGGTCTGGAAGCGGATGTCGCTCGTCTGGTAGGCCGGCTTAACCTGCTTGAGGTAACCCAGGGCCTGCTTGAATTGGCCACTCTGGGCGTAGCACATCCCCAGCCGGCCGGCGATGTCTACCTTGGCAAAGTCGGTGTAACCATTCTTGATGAGGCGGAAATAGTAGTCAATCGCCTCGTCGAAACGACCAACCAGGAAGTAGAATTCGGCCAGGGCAAATTGGACGGCTGGCTCATCCGGCGCCAGTTGCTCGGCCTCCTTCAATTTCTGTTCGGTGATCTCGAACTCCTCCTCGGTCTGGTAAAGGTCCGCCGCCACCAACAGGGCCTCCAGGTAGGCGGGGGACCCCGGTTTAACTTGGGCTAGGTAGGAGAGGGCCTCGTCATTGTGCCCCTCATCGATGGCAATCGTAGCCAGGTTGGTCCGCAGCTCATCCTCATCCGGGTAACGGTCAAGCAGGGTCAGGTAGGCGCGCCGGGCCTGCCGGAGAAAGCCCAGCCCGTACAGCTCCTCAGCGAGACTGAAAAGCATGTCGTCACTATCATGGTCAAGGGCCTGGCGGAAGGTCCGCTTGGCCGCCGTCAGTTCACCGTTCTGCAGCTGGTCAAGCATCTGTTCTGAATATGTCAATTTGATTCGCTCCTCTATCATGTGTTTGTCCTTAGAATAGCAGAGATCGGGGCAAAAATAAAACGAGAAAGCTAGCTAAGCTAGCCTTCTCGTTTTTAGTATAAGACTGTTAATTACTTAACAGCATCCTTCAAAGCTTTACCAGGCTTGAATGCTGGTACCTTGCTTGCAGGAATTTGGATTTCTTTTCCAGTTTGTGGGTTACGGCCCTTACGTGCAGCACGTTGACGAACTTCGAAGTTACCGAAGCCGATCAGTTGAACCTTTTCACCCTTAGCCAAAGATGCCTGGATAGAACTGAAGACAGCGTCAACAGCAGCCGTAGCATCCTTCTTAGTTAAGCCAGTTGCGGCAGCAACGTTACTTACTAATTCTGCTTTGTTTGCCATTTGATTTCACCTCCCACAAATCGACGCTACTTTGCTAACGTCAATGAATGTTAATTTTGAGTGGTCCAAAATTAACGAAACAATTACGAGGAGTTCGCATCATTTCAATGTTAAGGTTAGCATAGTGAAACCCTACTGGCAAGCGCTTTTGCCCAATTTTTAAGGCTTTTTTAGGGATTCAAAAAACCGCTAATTTTATTGGCGCTGACGCTTAATCAGGTGGATCGGGGTTCCACTAAAATCAAAGGCCTGCCGGATCTGATTCTCCAGATAACGCTGGTAGGAGAAGTGCATTAATTCCGGATCATTGACGAAAATCACAAAGGTCGGCGGGGCCGTGGCCACCTGGGTCCCATAGTAGATCCGTAGGCGCTTGCCATTGGTCGTCGGCGTCGGGTTGGCCGCAATCGCGTCCATCAAGACATTGTTGAGGACCGAGGATTGAACCCGCCGCTTGTGGTGGGCGTTGACCTCCTCGATCAGGCCCGGCAGCTGACCCAGCCGCTGCTTGGTTTTGGCGGAGACGAAGATGATTGGGGCGTAGCTCAGGTACTGGAACTCGTGACGGATCAGGTTGGTGAAGTCGGTCATCGTCCGGTGGTCCTTCTCCTTTAAGGTATCCCACTTATTGACGACGATGATCACCCCACACCCGGCCTCATGGGCATAACCGGCGATGTGTTTGTCGATCTCCCGGATCCCCTCCTCAGCGTTGAGGACGACGCAGACCACGTCACTGTCGTCGATAGCCCGCATGGCCCGCATCAGGGCGTAGCGTTCGGTATTCTCATAGATCTTCCCCTTCTTGCGGATTCCCGCCGTGTCAACCATCGTAAACTCCTGACCATCCTTCGTCGTGAAGCTGGTGTTGATGGCATCACGGGTGGTTCCGGCAACGTTAGAGACAATCACCCGGTTCTGACCCAGGATCGCGTTAACCAGGGAGGACTTCCCGACGTTCGGCCGGCCGATGAAGGAAAAGTGAATACTATCATCCTCATCGTTGGCGACGTTATCAGGAAAGCGGTGGATCACCGCATCCAATAGGTCCCCCATCCCGACCCCATGAACACTGGAGACCGGGTACGGTTCGCCGAGGCCCAGCGAGTAGAAGTCGTAGACGTCACTGCGCCGTTCCGGGTTATCGACCTTGTTGACCGCCAGAACCACCGGCTTGTCCGACCGGTAGAGGATTCGAGCCACCTGCTCGTCGGCGTCGGTGACCCCGTTTTCGATGTCGACTACGAAGATGATCACATCGGCCTCATCGATGGCGACCTCTGCCTGCTCACGAATTTGGGTCAGCAGGGGCTGGTCCGAGAGCTCAATTCCCCCAGTATCAATCAGGTTAAAGTGCTTGCCCAGCCATTCACCATGGGCATAGATCCGGTCACGGGTAACCCCTGGGGTATCCTCAACGATGGAGATCCGCTCACCCGCGATTCGGTTAAAGAGGGTTGACTTGCCGACATTGGGCCGGCCAACCACTGCAACAACAGGATTTGCCATATCTTTTCACCCCTTTGAATAAAAGAAAGGCTGGGAAGAAATACCTTTCTTCTCAGCCTCCCCGAATATAACTTAATCGAAATTAGTTGTTCCGTAAGTCCTTCAGCTTGTCACCAATCAAATCACCCATGGAGAAACCAGTTTCTTCTTCTGGGGCATTGTTCATGGCGTTCCGGTTATTGTTCCGGCGTGGACGACGGCCACCACGACGGTTGTCGTTGTCTTCACCCTTTGGACGTTCTTCAAGAGCCTTCATGGATAAGCCTAAACGTTGCCGTTCTGGGTCGACGTTCAAGACCTTAACCTTGACTTCTTGACCTGGCTTCAGCACATCAGCTGGCGTAGCAATGTGCTTGTGTGAGATTTGGGAAATGTGAACCAAACCTTCAACACCAGGGAATACTTCAACGAAGGCACCGAAGCTGGTCAGGCGCTTAACCGTACCAGTCAGGACAGAGCCAGCTGGGGCCTTTTCTTCGATGTCATCCCATGGTCCAGGAAGCGTTTGCTTGATGGAAAGGGAAATCCGTTCACGATCTGGGTCGACGCTCAGCACCTTAACCTTAACATCTTGGCCGGCAGACAGAACATCTGAAGGCTTGTCAACGTGGTCGTAGGAAATTTCGGAAACGTGAACCAGGCCATCAACACCACCGAGGTCGATGAAGGCACCGAAGCTAGTCATCCGAGCAACCTTACCTTCAACAACGTCACCTGGTTGTAATTCGGCAAAGATCTTCTCAGCAGCCTTTTCGTGTTCAGCCTTAACGATTTCCTTGTGGGAAAGGATCAACCGGTTTTCACTTGGTTCGATTTCGATGATCTTGAATTCAAGTTCTTGACCCTTGAATTGGTTCAGATCTTCAACGTAGTGATCAGTGATCATTGAAGCAGGGACAAAGCCACGTACTCCAGCATCAACAACTAAACCACCCTTAACTGCTTGGGTAACCTTAGCAGTGATGGTTTCACCATCATCGAACTTCTTTTGAATGTCATCCCATACCTTGCGGGCTTCAAGACGACGGTGAGAAAGTAAGTAACTACCATTTTCCTTATCGTTACCGATCTTAGAGATGACAACTAAGTCTAATTCGTCACCTACTTTAACTGCATCATTGATGTCTTCAACTGGCTTGGTTGATAATTCCTTAGCAGGGACGACACCTTCAACCCCTGCATCTTCAATACCAACGATAGCTTGACGATCATCATCGATTGCCAAAACCTTACCCTTAACAACATCGCCCACCTTAACGGTCTTGATGCTATCAAGTGCCTTTAACATATCGTTGTTCTTTTCATTGTTTTCAGCCATTAAAAAAAATCCTCCTTGCAACAATCAACTCTAGGAACTATTCTACTAAAAAAAGTTTAGTATTTCCAGTGTTTACTGTAATTGTTCCTGAGTTTTTTTGATAATCTTGCTAATCTCGTCCACCACCTGGTCAATTGTCAGGTTAGTGGTGTCCAACCGCACGGCATCTGGAGCCTGAGTCAGCGGGGAAACTGCCCGGGTCGAGTCCTTCTTGTCCCGGAGTTCAATTTCCTTTTGTAGGTCCGCCAGTGAGGCCGTGGCGATGCCCTTGGCCTGGTTCTCAACGTAACGACGACGGGCCCGCTCGTGGGCCGTGGCTACCATAAAGATCTTCACGGGCGCATCAGGTAGGACGGTGGTCCCGATATCGCGGCCATCCATCACGATGCCCCCCGCCGCAGCGATCTCCCGCTGCTGCCGCGTCATCTCGGTGCGGACCGCTGGAATGGCGGCCACCGCGGAGACGTTGTTGTCAATCTGACCCTGACGAATATCCTGGGTGACCTCATCGCCATCCAGGAAGACCCGTTGCTCGGGTTCGCCGGGCTTAAAGCCAATCTTGATCTGCCGGGCCAGCTGGACAATCTGGTCGGTATCATCCATCGCCAAGCCGTGGCGCAGGGCGGCCAGGGTGACCACCCGATACATTGCCCCCGTATCACAATATACATAGTTAAACCGCTTGGCCACCAGCTTAGCAACCGTACTCTTTCCTGCTGAGGCCGGGCCATCGATGGCCACTTGGATCCCCTTTGTCATACTATCTCTCACTCCAAATCTATTTTACTCGTAACTGCTGACCAGGATGAATGGGGGTCCTGATCGTCATGTTGTTAAGCCGGGCCAGCTCCTGGGCCGACATCCCATTCCGCGCGGCAATCCGGTAGACACTCTCACCGTGCTGTACTGTCACGTAGCGCTGCCCCTGGTCGTTGCTGGTCATGGTGCTACTACTTTGACTACTCTGGCTGCTCTGAATGCTACTGCTACTACTTGAGCTTATTGTGCTGGATGACAGCTGACTGCTGCTTACAGACGAACTTGCCCGTTGGTGTTTTTTAGCAGAGGTTGTAGACCGGTGTGAGGCTTTTTTTTTACTACTCACGGACGATGATGCCTGCTGCTCTGTCCGCAGCGGGTGGTTGAATGACTGCTTATTGTTGACCCAGTAGATCACTGGGGCGGCCGCCAGGACAATGATCAACACGATCAGAACCGTTGTGACCATTGAGTTGTGCGATCGCTGACGACGGTGTTCCGTCCGCGACAGGTGACCTTCGCTGTCCAAGTCCTCGTTGTCATCAAAGGTCTTGTCCCATAACTCATCACGCTGTTGACGCGTCTCTTCATGGTGCTCACTCACTAAACAAACCTCCTTCGCAATAAAGTTTAACGTCTTTGATTGTAGCGCACGTCTTCAGGTCTTGTCTAGCACCGAATTTAATCCGCTGGCTGGTTGAAGAGCCGGCGCAGGCGTTGGTGCCAGTCCCCCAGCTGCTCGTCGTGAACAGCTGGCGCGGCCGGCAAGGTAATTTCCTTCCCCCACCGCGGCTGGTCAACGTCACAGCATGGCAATGGGAAGTCAGCGCCCTCTTCGCCAAAGTAATCAAGTAAGAAGCGCCGGCGACAGGTCTGCAGGTTGGTATAATCCAACATCTTCTGCAGGCTGATGGCCAACTGCCGGCGCCGCTGCCGGAAGGCCGTGATGATCTGGGCCGGTTGGTAGCCGTGATCCAGGTAGAAGGTGAACAGCTCCTGGTCGTCGCCGAGGACATTCGGCCGCACTTGGTGGTGCTGGACCTTGGTCAAGAGATCAACACTGGGTAGGCTGATCGTCGTCAGTTGGCTGGGCAATCCCTCGTCACCAGGAGCATAGAGGAGGATGGCCACACTCTGCTTTCCATCACGACCAGCCCGACCGATCTCCTGCATATAGCTCTCCAGATTGGCCGGAAGGTGGTAGTGGATCACGTAGCGAATATCATTCTTGTCGACCCCCATTCCAAAGGCACTGGTTGCACAGACCAGGCGCACCTGGTTATTCATGAACTGTTGCTGAATCTTGAAACGATCGACCGCGGTCATCCCCGCGTGGTAAGGGGCCACCGGCTGCCCCGTCTGTTCCTGAAGCCAGGCGGCCATCTGACTCGCCAGCTTGCGGCTGGCGAAGTAGATGACGCCGGGGCCCGGCAGGCTGGTCACCAGCTGGCACAGTCGCTCATCCTTAGCGGCCGGATTGGCAACCCGGTCCACTGCCAGAAAGATGTTCGGGCGGTTGACCGACCGAATCACCTGGTGGACACGGTCGCCGGTTAACCCAAGCTTAGCCAGGATATCGCGGCGCACCCGGGGCGTCGCCGTGGCGGTCAGCAGCAACAACCGCGGGTGACCAATGGCCTGCCGGGCCTGCCTCAGCAGCAAATATTCAGGGCGAAAATCGGGCCCCCACTGGGAGATGCAGTGGGCCTCGTCAACCACCAGCATGCTCGGCTGAACCTGGGAAAGCGCCGTCAAGATGGCCGGGTTAGCCAGGATTTCCGGGGAGGCAAAGATAAAGCGAAAACTTGCCAGCGACCGGAGAACCTGGTCGCGGGCCGGCCCCTGGAGTTGGCTGCTTAACATCACGACGCGTTTCTCCCCGCGCTGGCGTAGGCGGTCAACCTGATCCTGCATCAACGAGATCAGTGGCGAGACGATGACCACCCCGTGTGGCAACAGGTAGGCCGGCAGCTGATACAAGAGTGACTTCCCGGCCCCGGTCGGCAGGACCGCCATGGTATCATGGCCGGCCAATAGCGATTCGATCGTCTCCTCCTGCCCGTCGCGGAAGTGCTGGTAGCCGAAACGATCATGTAATAGTTGGTGCAACTGGTCTGCTTCACTCATGGTGTTCCCTCCCCTGCTGAATCTGAAAAAGCCGGTAGTCAAAGAAGGCCGCCCCGTCATCTGGTTCGGTCGGCTGAAAGTGCCAATTGGTGACGTCCGGGCCCGGATACTGCTTGGCCAGGGCCGCCCGCCTGGCTGCCGGCAACAGACGTGCCCAGTCGAGCTGGTCTGGACAAATGATCGCCACCTCCAGCAGATGTTCGCGCACCGTGCTCAACTTGAGCTGGCGGTTTGCCGCTATCTGATCGAGCGTTCTCCCCTGCCGATAAAGGTCCAGAGTCCGGGCCGCACTCTGCGACAGGGGGCCAGGATTAAGCAGCGGGACCAAGAGGTCATGGAGCGGGCCAGGAACGTGCTGACAATAGGCCGCCACCCCCAGAAGAAGGTCGTGGTTAAGGGTCAGCATATCGGCCGTTGACAGGTCGAGGCGCCGAGCAAGCTGGGCATTGGTCCATGCCGGCAAGCCATGGCCGACCAGCCCGTCAACCAGGACCGCGGCCAGGCGCTGGTCGGCGTTGGCCAGACCGCGGGTCAACTGGTCGAGGTCCCGGTAAGTGGCCGTCACCAACTGGCGCCGATCAGCCCGGCGGAACCACTGTTTAACCGCCAGCAGGTGTCCATAGCCAACGGTCACGGGGGCGTACTGGGCATTGTGGTAGGCAAATTCCGACACGACCTGCATCCCCAGGAACAGGCGCTGGGCGAGCTGGTTGGTGTTGGCCAACCAGTACCAGTCCAGGAAGTGGGGCCGGTATTGGCGATCCCGTTCTTCCTCCTGGCGCTGCACCCCCGCCGTGGTCAACCGGGCTTGCTGGTGGTCATCAACGGTCAACAGGTGCTGGGCTACCAGGTCACTGATGATGGCATCGTATTCGGCCCGCTGGAGCTGGCGGTCGGCCCCTAGCCATGGCAAGAGACCGTACTGTTGGCCCCAGAACAGGTTGGCCACCGTCCGCCGGCTGGTCAGCAGGTTTTCGATAACCCGGATGCGCCGGGGTTGGTGATAGGAAAAGAAACGTAGTATGTATGAATTCATGATCAAAACCTCATTGTCCATTCTCTCACTAGAGATAGACGGAAACAAACCCCAAAAACGTTAAAAAAGATTGTCACTGTTGAACGGTGACAATCTTTTCTTTCTATTGATAACGATGTGTCGCCAGCCACGGCCGCAGCTGAACGGCGATGATGGCGAAGACCCCCGTGACCAGCAGGCCCTTAATGATGTTAAAGGGGAGCACCCCCACGGCTACCAGCTGGGCCACCGGCAGGGTTGACTTCCAGTTCCAGACCGCCATGTACAGGGGGGTCAGGACCCAGAGGTTGAGCAGGGACATGACCACGGTCAGAACCACCGTGGCGACCCCGATGCCGACCAGCAGCTGTTTTTTCTGCGACCACTGGGGCTTTCTGCGCCAGATCAGGCAGAAGGGCAGGAGGATCGCCAGCGACGAGATGAAGTCACTGAGGATCCCGATCAACTCCCCGACCGAAAAGCCCCGCACCATGCCGTGGATCAGGCACTTGATCACGGCAATCAGGATCCCACCGGCCGGGCCGTAGATGTAGCCCCCAATCAGGACCGGGACGTCTGAGAAGTCGATCTTGAGGTATGAAGCCATCGGGATGATGGGGAACTCAAACAACATCAGGATGAAGGCAAGCGCCCCGAGACAGGCGATCCCCACCAAGCGTTGAATCCGTAAATGTGACACTGTCATAATAACAACCTCCATTGAGATTGCCTTCAGCTGGCCCCACCGTGATAAAAAAGCGCTACCAACAACTTACCTGTCAGCAGCGCCTATCTTGATTAGGGTTAATGTACGTAGAAGTTTCTTCTATATACCAGACTATACTGTCGGCTCCAGAATTCAACTGGATCAACCACGTGATGTGGGTTGCGGGCTTGCACCGCCGGTCGGGAATTTCACCGCGCCTTGAAGACAACTTTTTTAATTTTTTACAATTTAAATTGTACTGGTTTCACCACGGTTTGTCAACGTTTGACGCACCTTGCCATTCAAGAAAACTCCACAGTTTCCCACGCTTTTCCGTAATCTTGGCAATATTTCTGCTATATCGGTGCAATATTACAGCTGTTTGAGCTTGGTGACCTCCTCGGGCCGCAACTCCCGGAACTCGCCGGACTGGAGCCCCTGGAGGTTGAGGAAGCCATAGGTCTCCCGGTGCAGCTTGATCACCGGATGACCGATCGCCTCAAACATCCGCTTGACCTGGTGGTAGCGACCCTCGTGAATCGTCAGCTGAACCAGGCTGGTCTGGTGGTGGCGGTCAACCTCCTTCAGCCGGGTCTTCGCCGGTTTGGTCTTCCGGCCGTCAATCCGGACCCCGAGGCGCAGGCGTTTCAGCTCATCGTTGGTGACGATTCCCTTGACCTTGGCCACGTAGGTCTTAGCCACCTCGAAGCGGGGGTGCATCAGCTTATTGGCCAGGGCCCCATCGTTGGTCAACAGGAGGATCCCGGTGGTGTCATAATCCAAGCGACCAACCGGGTAGATCCGCTCTTCAACCTCGTCTTCGTGGAGGATGTCGACCACCGTCTTGCGTCCCTTCTCGTCGTGGGCGCTGGAGATAACCCCCCGCGGCTTGTTCAACAGGTAGTAAACGTGAGGCTCGCGATGGATCGGCACCCCATCGACCTCCACCTTATCGTGGCGACCAACCTTGGTGCCTAGGGCGGTGACCGTCTCACCATTGACCTGGACCCGACCGGCAGCAATCAGCTTCTCCGAGGCCCGGCGTGAGGCAACCCCCGCCGCGGCCATCACTTTTTGTAATCTTTCCATCAATCTGTTCCTCCTTGCTTGCGTGACTGGAATGCCGCCAGGAAGAGGTCGCCGCTCAGGTCAGCCGTGTTGACGTCAACCCCGTCTGGCAGCGGTGGCAGGTCATCCAGCGACGCCAGACCGAAGTAGTCCAGGAAGCTCTCGGTCGTGACGTAACGGAAGGGCCTACCCGGGGCATCCAGGCGCCCGTGGGTGTCAACTAGCCCCCGAGCCATCAACTTCTGCAGTGAGCCTGAGCTCTGGACCCCACGAATCTCATCGATCTCCAACCTGGTGATTGGTTGCCGGTAGGCCACAATCGCCAGCACCTCCAGGAGGGCGTTGGTCAGCGGTACCGTCAGTGGGATCTCAAAGTATTGCTTGATCACCGGCGCCAAGGCGGATTTGGTCGCCAGGCGCCAGGTCTGGCCACTGTGGAGCACCACCAGGGCACTGTTGGGATCAGCGGCATAGCGCGCCGCCAACTGGTCGAGGATGGTGGTAATGGCGGGCTTCATGAAGCCGGTGATCCTAGCCAGGTCGCCAACCGTAATCCCCTCATCACCGCTGATGAACAGCAGGCCCTCAATCTGGGCGGTATTCGTTATTTCGGTAGTCATCACTCTTCAGTCCTTCTCTGATAATAATTGGTGCAAACAACTCCGCTTGCTCAATGTGAACTGCCTGGTGCTTGGCCAGCTCCAGGATGGCCAGGAAGGTGGTCACCAACTCGTCTTTGGTCACCGCTGTCGTCAGCAGGTCGACAAAGCGCTGGGGACCGGTCGTCACCCGTTCAAAGACTCGGTGCATCTGCGTGGCAACGCTGACTTTTTCGGCCGCCACGGTCTCAACCACTGGCTGGGCAAAGCGCTGCCGCCTAAGCACCTGGGCGAAGGCGGCCTGCAACTGGTCCAGACTCACCCCCGGAGCGACCTGTTCACGCACCAGGTCCCGGGGTACCCGCATCGCCGGCCGGGTATACTCCTGCTGACGATAGCTTTCCTTATCCTTGAGTTGGTCCGCTGCCTGCTTGTAGCGCTGGTATTCAATCAGTTGGTCGACCAGCTCCTGCCGGGGGTCGACCGGTTCCTCATCGCCCTCCTCCTCATCCAGTGGCGGGGTCTGGGGAAGGAGAAGTTGACTCTTGATTCGCATCAGGGTTGAGGCCATCACAAAGTAATCCCCGGCGATCTCCAGCCGGTGGGCCTTCATCTGGTGAAGGTAGTCCATGTATTGGCTGGTGATGGTCGCAATCTTGATGTCATAGATATCCATCTTGGCCTCCCAAATCAGGTGCAGCAAGAGGTCGAGGGGGCCCTCAAAGGCACCGAGCTTCAGGGTCGGTTGCTGGCTGGGCGTGACAACTTCTGGCTTATTCATTGGCCTTCCCCCAGCTCGTGATCAGCGGCTGCGTATCCAGAGTCCCCATCAACCGTCGCTCGGGGTACTCCTCATGGATAGCGGTCAGTAGGGCGTAGACGTTGCGGCCCGACCGCTCGCTCGGCGTAAAGGAGATCCGGCGCAGCAGGACATAATCGGTCCCCAACTCCAGGATGACCACCGCAATGAAGTGGTTATCCTCCTGATCCTTCCAGAGGTAGATCGGGTCGCCGTTCTCCAGGGCCCAGTTGAGTTCCTCCTTGAAACGCCGTTCGTCGCGGAGCTCGGGAAGCAAGGAGAGCAGCCCCATTGCAATCTTCTGATAGTCTTTTCGGTAATGTACTAACATGTTACTCCCTTCATATTAGGCCCGTGGATGGTACTTCTCATAGGTCTGGGTCAGCTCCCGAGGGGTGACCCGCAGGTAGGGGCGCAGCATCCGCAGTTCGGTATAGCCCAGCATCTCCTGGACCACCTGGCCACTGGCTCCCCGTGACAGCATCTGGACCGCCAGGGTATAACGGAAGGTCTGGGGGGTCACCGCCTTGGTGATGCCCGCCGTCTGAACCCAGTGCCTGAAGTTCTTCCAGATCCCCTGCCGACTCAACGGCCGACCGTGGGCATTGAGGAAGACCGCCGCCTGCTCCCCATCGCTCAGTTCGGGGCGAACGTCAGTTAAGTAGCGCTGGAGCCAGTGGACCGCTGGCCGACTCAGGGGAACCATCCGCTCGTGTTGACCACTGCCCGCCAGTTGGACGAACCTGATGTCAAGGTGGAGGGCCGTCAGCGGCAGGGTTGCCAGCTCAGTCACCCGCATCCCGGTGGCATCGAGTAACTCCAGGATCGCCCGATCCCGGATTCCTAACGGCGTCGTGGTGTCGGGAACTTCCAAGAGCGATTCGACCTCGTCCTCGTCCAGGATCACCGGTGCCTGGAGGTGGTCCCCCGCCGGCCGGTGGTCAATCGTCTCCATCGGGTTGGCCACCAAGCGCTGCCGGCGGACCAGGTAACGAAAGAATTGGCGCAGACTCGAAATCAACCGGTTGATCGTTGCCACCGACTTCCCGGCCGCCTGCTGGGCTGCCAGGAAGTCAATCACGGCGTAGCGGTCAACTGCTGACCAGCTCGTGATCCCCTGTCGATCGAAAAAGGCCGCCGCCTTGGTCAGATCCCGTCGGTAACCGGCTCGGGTGTTCGCCGCTAGTCCCCGCTCATCCCCGAGCATCGTCACGAAGGCCGTAATCTCATCCGTCATTGTTGGTCGTTCTTCGCCAGCAGGATCAGCTGACCGTCCTCCTCCTTGACCAGGCCCTGCTTGAGGAGGTGGCCGACCGCCCGCTTAAACTGGCCCTTGCTGATGCCGAAGACCGACCGAATCAATTGCGGGTCACTCTTGTCGGTGTATGGCAGACGATGGTGAAGGTCCTGTTTCAGCATCGCCAACAGCATCTGGGCGTCCTCGCCAATCGCCTGATAGGCCCGCGGCTTGAGGGAGAGGTTGAGGCTGTTGTGCGACGAGATCCCGATCACCCGGGCCTTGACCCGCTGACCCAGTCGGGGCTCCTGGTCCCGTTCGCTGGGGTGGATGAAGCCAAGGTGGTAACCGTCCGTCAAAACGTGGGTCCCATTAATCTTCAATCGGTAGACGGTCGCGTAGGTATCCCGGTTTTGCAGACGTGGGGACGGTGACGTCGAGATGGTATTGAAGATCGCATCATCGGCTAGCTTACCCCAGATCCGGTCCTTATCGTCCACCGTCAGGGCGATCATCAGCCGGTCCCCCGGTTGCGGCCAGAGGTGCTTAGGCTCCGGGAGATCGTCTAAGGAAACCACGATGTCCTTGTTAGGCAATCCGATGTCAACAAATACCCCCAGGTCACGCCGGACGCCGACCACCGTCCCGAAGTCGTAGTGGTCAACCCGGACCGTCGGGATATGCTGACAGGTCATCTGCAGCTGGTGGTCCTCATTTTCATAGACGAAGCCCCGCACCTGACCACCGATGTGCAGGACCTGGGGACTCTCCGCCTTAAGCAGGCGGTACGTCTGGCCGTTTCTGGCCGGCTGTACAAAATAATAGTTGTCGTTCTCGTCGATCATGACCGCCGAAACGACTTTTCCTAATGCCGAGTTCATATTCTTACCCCACTTATCTCTTCTGGTTTGCGTACTAGAACTATTTTACACGGCGAACCGATCTTTGGCCAGCTTCCGAGCAAACAAAAAGAGCACGACCGAAATCGTACTCTTCTTGTTTTTTATGTTAATAACGATTAGTCAATCGTCTTAACCCGCATCAGATTAGTGGCACCTGGGACACCCAAAGGCACACCAGCAACGATGATGATCTTGTCGCCCTTCTTAGCGAAGCCGAGTTCAACGGCCTTTTCAGCAGCCAGGTCAAACATCTTGTCGGTATCCTTCATTTCAGAAACAACGTAAGGTTGAACACCCCAGTTGATCATGAGGCCCCGTTCTACCCGCTCGTTAGGAGTCAGGGCAACGATGTCAGCGTTTGGACGGTACTTAGAAATCATCTTGGCAGTGTAGCCAGAAGCAGTGTAGGCCACAATGGTGTGGATGTCTAAGTCCTTAGCAGCGTTGGCAACGGCAGAACCGATCGTTTCGGTAACGTCGGACTTGTCCCAATCAAAGGTTTCAGTACCGAATTCCCAAAGGTGGTTTTCAGCCTTGATGTCGATGGCGTTCATCATGGCAACGGACTTAACTGGGTAGTCACCGTTGGCACTTTCACCAGACAGCATCGTTGCGTCGGTCCCATCGAAGACGGCGTTGGCAACGTCAGATACTTCGGCACGGGTTGGACGTGGGTTTTCTTGCATGGAGTCCAGCATTTGGGTAGCAGTGATAACTGGCTTACCTAATTCGTTGCACCGCTTGATCATGTGCTTTTGAACGATTGGCACATTTTCAGCTGGGATTTCAACACCCATGTCACCACGAGGAACCATCAGACCATCGGAAACTTCGATGATTTCTTCGAAGTTGTCGATACCTTCTTGAGATTCGATCTTAGGGAAGATTTGAACGTCTTCCATGTTCTTTTCCTTGAGGAGTTCACGAATGTCCAGAACGTCTTGGGCCTTCCGAACGAATGAAGCAGAGATGTAGTTGATCTTGTTGTCAAGACCGAAACGAATGTCGCTGCTGTCCTTCTTCGTGATCCCTGGCAGGTTGATGGAAACACCTGGGGCGTTAACACCCTTCCGTGAACCAAGAACACCATGGTTCAGAACGTGGCAAACCAGTTCCTTGTTTGCTTCGTCCTTTTCGTCAATCAGCATGTCGATCAGACCATCGTCAAAGAGAACGTGGCCACCAACGTGCGTATCGTCGTACAGACCTGGGTAGGTAACGGCGATCTTGTCGTGGGTACCTTCTAATGAAGCATCCATGGAAATACGAACCTTGTCACCAATGTTGTATTCGATCTTACCGTCCTTTTGAACAGTAGTCCGAATTTCAGCACCCTTAGTATCGAGCATGATACCAACGTGCTTACCAGTGATTTCTTCGGCCTTCTTAACGTTTTGCATCCGGCCCAAGTGTTCTGGGTGGTCACCGTGTGAGAAGTTGAAGCGGAAAATGTTTGCACCCGCTTGGATCAGCTTAACGATCGTATCAACATCCGTACTTGCAGGACCAAGGGTACTTACAATCTTGGTTTTCTTCATAAATGAATCTCTCCTTTTACATTTATGCATCAACTGCGGTCTGCCAATTGCATCCCTCATTTGCACACTTGTATAATAGCACTTTTCAAAATCAGTGTCTTTAATTTTTGTGCAGAAATTATCAAGAAACCGCTACCACTGCTAATTTATTCAGAATTCTCATCTAGATTTAATTTTTCAGGGTCTGCAGAACCACGTTTCCCGCCCCGAAGAGTTGGTTGAGGGCCGCCTGGGTGACCTGTTCCCTATCCAGCCACTTACCGCGGGCCTGAAGGTGCTTGGCATCGGTCGCCGGGTAGTAGAGTAGGACCGGGATGTTACCGTGGTGGGCGCGCATCAAGTTGTTTAAGGCCACCATTGTCTGGCGATTGGCCTTGTCGGGGAAGACCCGGATCACCCAGCGCTGGTTCGGGGCCAGCTGCCCCTGAAGGGTCTTAGCGTCCTGGATCCGGTCGGCCAGGACCTGGGTCCCCCGCCCCGCACGAACTTCGACCTTGCCATGGACCACCAGGACCTGGTTGTCCACCAGCAGGTTCGCAAAGCGCTGGTACTGCTTGGGAAAGATCGTTACGTCGATGGCTCCGGTCTGGTCGGATCCGGAGACAAAGGCCATCGGGCGGTGGTCCCGCTTGGTGTAGATCGTCTTGACGTGGTTGACGAAGAGGAGGATGGTGACCGCCTGTCCCGGCTGCAGGCGGTCGACCGTCTGGGCGTGCAGGGCCGCCGCTAGCCGCCGGTACTGGCTGACCGGGTGCCCGGAGAGGTAAACCCCCAGGTACTCGTTTTCCTTCAGTAGCCGGGTCGTTAACGGGAACTCCTGGCGCCGCGCGATGGTCGACTGAAGGCTGGGATCGTCCTGGAAACTACTGAGGAGTTGGTCGATCCCCGAGACCAACTCCGGCAGGGCGGCAATCATCTCCGCCCGGTTATAGCCGAGCTGGTCAAAGGCCCCGGCATAGATCAGGGGTTCGATCAGCTCCGGCTTCTTCCAGCGGTCATCCAGACGGTTAACAAAGTCGCGGAGGTCCTTATAAGGGCGCGTGCCCCGCTGGTCGATGATGGCGGCAATGAAGTCGCGCCGGACCCCCTTGATATCGGCCAGGCCGAAGTAGATCTGACCGTCATGGAGGGTAAAGGATTCCGCACTGACGTTGATCCGGGGCCCGCAAACGGTCACGCCGAGCTTGCGGGCGTTGGCGACGTGCTGGCGGAGCTTGGTCAGGTTGGCCTCCGCCCCCATCAGGGCCGTGTAGAAGGCGTTCGGGTAGTGACACTTCAGGTAGGCCAGCTGGAAGGCCAGCATCGAGTAGGCCACTGCATGGGACCGGTTGAAGCCGTAGTTGGCAAACTGGTCGATGTAGTCGAAGACCTGCTGGGCCCGCTCGCTGGTAAAGCCATTGGCCACCGCCCCCTTGAGGAACTTGTCCCGCATCCCGGCCATCACCATGGCCTTCTTCTTACTCATCGCCCGCCGGAGCAGGTCGGCCTCCCCCAGGGTGAAGCCGGCCATCGCCGACGCTAACTGCATGACCTGTTCCTGATAGACCAGGATCCCATAGGTCGGCGCCAAGATCTGCCGCAGGGCCGGATCGGGGATCTGGTATTTCTCCTGGCCGTGCTTGCGGGCGATGAAGTGACTGATGTTTTCAAGCGGGCCCGGCCGGTAGAGGGCGTTGACGGCAATAATGTCCTCGAACTGATCGGGGTGGAGGCTGACCAGGACGTTGCGGATCCCACTCGATTCAAACTGGAAGACACCGTCGGTCTGCCCCCGCTGGAAGAGCTGGAGGGTCGCCGGGTCATTGTAGGAAACCTGAGCCAGGGAAAAGTCCGAATGGTCCTGGTGAACCAGTTCGAGAGTGCGAGCCAGGATCGACAGGTTCTTGAGGCCCAAGAAGTCCATCTTCAACAGCCCCAGGGCCTCAACCGTCCCCTTAGTAAACTGAGCCATCAGCAGGCCCTCCCCGCCATCCTGAAGGGGAACAATCTCATGGAGGGGCTGTTCAGAGAGGACCACCCCGGCCGCGTGGGTCGAGTAGTGCCGGGGGAGGCCCTCCAGCTTCTCGGCCACTTTCATCAGGAGTTTGGCGTCCGGGTGGTCATCAATGAAGTTACGCAGCCGTTGGGAATCACGCTGGGCACTAGCCAGGGTCAGGTCATGACTGGCCGGCAGGGTGCCCAACAGCTCGTTGACGTCGTAGCGCGGCCAGTTGAAGACCCGGCTGACGTCACGGAGAACCTGCTTGGCGCCCAGAGTGCCGAAGGTGATGATCTGACCGACGTGCTGGTGACCGTACTTATCGTGGACGTACTTGAGGACCTCCCCCCGCCGGTTGTCCGGAATGTCCAGATCGATGTCCGGCATCTGCGCCCGCTCAGGGTTGAGGAAGCGCTCGAAGAGGAGGTGGTAGGCCAAGGGGTCCACCTCGGTGATCGCCAGGGCGTATGCGACCAGTGAGCCCGCCGCCGAGCCTCGGCCGGGATCGGTCGTGATCTGCTGGCGATGGGCAAAGTTCATGACGTCCCAGACGATCAGGAAGTAATCATCGAACCCCATCTGGTGGATCACGCCGAGCTCATGGTCCAGCCGGGTCTGGTAATCCTGCTTGGTCAGGCCGGGGGCCACCGGCCGCTTGGCCAGGCCCCGTTCACAGAGGGTCCGCAGGAAGGCCTGGGAACTCTGCTGGCCCGGGGTGGCAAAGTGCGGCAAGACCGGGGCCTTGAACTCCAGCTCCACGTCACACTGGGCGGCCAACCAAACGGTTTTAGCGGCCGCCTGACCTAACCCGGCCGCCTGGTAGGCCGCTAGCTCCTGGTCGGCTGACCGCAGGTAGTGACTACCCCGCTGCCGGGCCTGGTCGGCGACGTTGTCAAGCTGGCTCCCCGCTCGGATCGCCTGGAGCACCTTAGTGGCAAACTGGTCGGTCGGCTCCAGGTACTCCACCGGCCGACTCCCCACCAGGGGCAAGTCTTGACTGGCAGCCAGCTCCTGTAGGGTGGCCCGGTGAACCGCATCCAGGTCCGGGTTAGTCCCAATCAAGAGCCCGTCGCGATCGGTCAGCGCGTACAGGTGCGTTAAAAATTTAGCTGGCTGCAGGGCCGGACTGAACAGGCCGGTCTGGGGGGGCACAATGACAAAGAGGTCCCCCAGCAGATCCCCGACCTGATCGATCGTCAACGGCAACTTATCCGGAGACACCGTCTGGTGCCGGGTGGAGAGGTCCATCAGGTGCCGATAGCCCTGCCGATTACGGGCGATGAAGGTCACCAGGAGGTCATCCCCGGTCCCCGACTCCCGTGCCAGACGCATCTTCATCCCCAGCAGGGGTTTGATTCCCGCCTTGCGGGCGGCATTATAGAAATCGACCACCCCGTAGAGAATATTCTCATCCGTCAGGGCCAGGGCCGTGTACCCCCGTTTCGTGGCCGCCTGTACCAGGTCCGGGATCCGGGTGGGACTCTGCAACAGACTAAATGAACTCTGCACATCAAGTGGCGTAAAAGCCAAGACGCTCTCCTCCTTTCGCATACAGGTTGATTATACCAAATCTCAGCGCGCCAGCCGCGATGAAACACTCAGCACAGTTTGCCCCTTTCCCATTCCCGTCTCTTTGTGCTAAAATTAAGAAGTTAAAAGAGGGGATGACTTACATGAACGTATTATCACGGAACATCATGGCCGGGATCTGGGCACTGATCCTCGGTGAGGTTTTAGCCTACATCACCGGTCAACTCGAAGGCATGACGCCCGACTACACGATGGTTGGGATCCTGGCCGTGGTTATGGCCCTGATCGCTGTCAACGCAGTGACGGCCATCACCGAAAGTGCTAACCCAGCCAAGGATAACAAGTAACTTAATCTCATCAGTAACTCAAAAAGGATCAGCGATGTTATTGTCGCTGATCCTTTTTCTTGTTCAATTACTTGCCCTGCTCAACATTCAGCTTGTTGATCTCCAGCAGGGTATCGAGGGCCCGCTCCATCGTCTGCAGGGAGACGTATTCGAAGCGGCTGTGCATATTCTCGCCCCCGGCAAAGAGGTTTGGTGTTGGCAGGCCCATGTAGGAGATCGTCGAGCCGTCTGTGCCGCCCCGGACCGGGTAGATGTCGGGCTTGATCCCCAGGTTTTCCATCGCCTGCTTGGCAATCTCGACCACGTCCATGTGATCCTTCAGGGCGTCCTTCAGGTTGTAGTACTGGTCGTAGAGCTTCATCGTAACCCGCTCTGCCCCCAGCTCATCGTTGAGACCGGCCACGATCCGTTCTAACAGGTGTTTGCGCTCGGTGAAGGTCTGCTTGTCATGGTCCCGGATCAGGTAGACCATGGAAGCATGGTCCACGGTCCCGTCAAACTTGTAGAGGTGGAAGAAACCCTGGCGGCCAGCCGTCCGTTCTGCCCGTTCGTGAGCGGGCAGGCTGTTGTGGAGGTCAATAGCCACCTGGATGGCGTTGACCATCGTCCCCTTGGCCACCCCGGTGTGGACATCGTTCCCCTTGATTTCGATCTCAGCCTGGGCCGCGTTGAAGGTCTCGTATTCGAGTTCACCCAGGGGACCACCATCGACCGTATAGGCGAAGTCGGCCCCAAAGTCGTCGACGTCAAAGTGGTCCGCCCCGGTTCCGATCTCCTCATCGGGACCCAGACCGATCTTGATCTGACCGTGCTTGATCGCCGGGTGTTTCATCAGGTAATCGGCCATCGTCACGATCTCGGCGACCCCGGACTTGTCATCGGCCCCCAGGAGGGTCGTCCCATCAGTGGTGATCAGGGTGTTACCCGCATACTTCTTCAGAGATGGGAAGTCAGCTGGGTCCAACTGGTATTCCCCGTCACCGAGCTTGATGGCGGAGTGGCCATCGTAATCCTCAATGATCTGCGGGCTGACGTTGTGGGCGTTGAAGTCCGCCGTGTCAACGTGGGCAATCAGGCCGATCGTCGGGACCGGGTAGTCGATGTTGCTCGGGATCGTGGCCATTAAGTAGGAACTCTGCTGGTTGATGTGAACATCATCCAGACCGATCTGCTTGAGTTCAGCGGCCAGCTCATTGAGAAAGGCCGTCTCCTTGGGGTCGGACGGCACCGTGTTGGCTGCCGGGTTCGACCGGGTCTCGGTCTTGACATACTTTAAGAAACGGGACAGTAAACCATCATACTTTTCATTAACCATATCAGACATCTCCTTTAATTCTCATCCTGCTTTCCGGGGGCCAGCATGAAGGTGAAGGGATCCGTGTTGATCCGGTTTTCCACCAGGTCAAAGTCCCAGCCGTATTCCTTCTGCCAGCCGCGGATCAAGGTCGCCAGGCCGTGCTCGGCTACCGCCTCGATGTGGTGACCAGGATCGACGACGGTCAGGTGGTTGGCGATCATATCGTGGGCGAAGTGGTAGCTTACGTCGCCGGTGACGTAAGCGTCGGCCCCTAGCTTGACCGCCTGTTGGTAGAAGTCCTGGCCGGCACCACCTAAGACGGCCACCCGGTGGATCTGGCGGTCCCGGTCAGCCGGGTTGACGACCAGCCGCAGTCCGGCCACGTTGAAGGTCCGCATGCAGTAGCGGGCAAAGGCGGCGGCGTTCATCGAGCCAGCAAAGTCACCGATCCGCCCCATTCCCACCGGCTGCCCGGTGACCGGGTCACTGCCGGCCGGGACCAGGGGCTGGCAGTGACTGAGCCGCAGTCGGGCGGCCAGCCAGTCGTTCATCCCCCCGTTGGCCGTATCCAGGTTGGTGTGGGCGGCGTAAACCGTGATCTGGTGGGCCAGCAGCTGGGCGTACATGGCGTTCTGCGGGTTCCGGGTGTCGAGGTCCCTGGCCGGGTGAAACATCACCGGGTGGTGGGCAAAGATGAAGTCCACCCCGGCAGCGATCGCCTCCTGAACGGTCTCGGGCCGGACGTCGAGGGTTGTCATCAGCTTTCCGATCGGCCGGTCGGGATTCCCCAGCTGTAGTCCAACGTGGTCCCACTTCTCAGCCAGCTGAGGGCTGGCAAACTGCTCAAATCGTCCAATTAAGGTGTTACCATCAATTTTTGTCATCATCTAACGCCTCCGCTACCAATGCTAACTGCTGCTTCATCGCGGCAATCCGGGTCACCGGGACCTGCTGGGCCTGCTCAATCTGGGCGATGATCCCCCGCTGCCGCTTAGCGTAGTCTTGCCACTTGGCCGTGAAAACCGGGCCCTTTTTTTCCAGCAGGTGGGGACCAAACATCAGCTCATAGTCACTGTATTTAAATGGCACCGGCGACGGTTCGGCCACGATGATCTCGTAGATGTGGTCATCCTCGCCGACGATCTGCTCGGCCATGATCTGGTACCGGTTGGTCATCAGCCACCGCCGCAAGCGTGCCTCCCCGACGTTGGGCTGGAGGACCAGCCGGTGGACGCCCGTCAGGTGCTGCTTGCCACGCTCCAGGATCTCAGCGATCAGGGTACCCCCCATTCCGGCGATCACCACCGTGTCAATCCGGTCGGACGGCGTGATTGCGTCCAGGCCGTCCGCCAGGCGGGGTTTAACCACGTCCGTCAGGCCATGGCCCCTGATCTCGCTGACGGCGTTCTCATAGGGACCCTTGACGACCTCGCCAGCCACCGCATAGCTGATCTGCTTCGTCAGGGCCAGGGCCGCCGGCAGGTAGGCATGATCCGAGCCGATATCGGCCATTCGGGCGCCGGCTGGCACGTAGCTAGCGACCGTCGCCAGGCGTTTTGATAAGTGTTTCTCGTCCACGTTAATCCCTCTTTATCATCGTTTTACTTTAAGTATAGCAAAAAAGTGCCCGCGGTCGTGAGACCAATGGGCACTTTTCAAACAATTTTAATTCAGTTTCTTGACAAATTCACCGATCCGGCGCAGGCACTCCGTAAGGTCCTCATCGGATGAAGCATAGGAGAGGCGGACATAGCCTTCCCCACCAGCCCCAAAGGCACTCCCCGGGGTGACGCCGACCTTGGCCTCCTTGGCCAGCCGCTTGGCAAAGACAACGTCGTCCTTACCAAACTGGTCCGGAATCTTGGCGAAGATATAGAAGGCCCCCTGCGGCGTTGACATCTCAAAGCCGAGCTTGCGTAGGCCAGCTACAACCAGGTCGCGGCGGTGTTCGTAGGTCTTGCGGAAAGCAACCGGGTCCTCACGACCGTTGTTCAGGGCCTCGACTGCGGCCGCTTGAACGTTATCGGTGACGGTCGTGACCAGGTAGGCATGCATCTTCCGGATGCTGGCCATGATCTGGGCCGGGCCCGCGATGTAGCCAAGCCGGTAACCGGTCATGGCATGGGACTTGGACAGCCCCGAGATGAAGAGGGTCCGTTCCGGAATCATGGACGCGATTGAATAGTGCTTAACCCCGTAGACCAGGTCACTATAGATTTCATCGGCCACCGCGTACAGGTGGTGCTTGGCAATCACTTTGGCCAGGCCTTCCAGGACATCCTGGGGGTACTCACGACCGGTCGGGTTGGATGGGTAGTTGAGCATCACAGCCTTGACGCCCTTGCCCTCGCGTTCGATGACTTCTTCCAGCCGTTCAGGAGTCAGCACGAAACCGTCCGCGGAAGTATCAACCTGAACAGCGGTGGCCCCGGTCATGGCGACCAGTGGGAAGTACAGGGAGAAGACCGGCGTCGGAATGATGACCTTGTCCCCGGTGTTGAGCAGGGAGAAGAGGGCCGCCACGATGGCCTCCGTGGCCCCAACGGTGACGACGACTTCATGGTCGGGATCATAGTCGACACCCCGGGTATCCTTGATGTACTTGCTGATCGCCGCCAGCAGCTCCGGCTTCCCGGCCTGGGGCGCGTAGTGAGAGTCATTCTCTTGGATGCTCTTGATGGCCGCCTGCTTGACGTGTTCCGGCGTATTCATGTCCGGTTCCCCCAGGGTCAACTTGATGATCCCCGGCACCTTGGAAACTTCCTGGTCAAAGGCCCGAATCCCAGATGGCTTCTGGGCGTCGAGCTTATGGTTAATTGTCCCTAACAGATCGTTTGCTAATTCAGGCATAGCGTCATTTCCTCTCTAATCGTTAAATTATATTAAGTTTATTATCAAATACCGGCCCGGTCAAGCATATTTTAATTTCTTTTTAACTTTTATTTAATCTTAATAGGAAAGATTAAGAAAACGGGTTGCCACCAAATTGGTCGCAACCCGTCGTTTTTTACGTATGTAATTAATAGGAAGCCGTTTACTCCAGGAAATCCTTCAGCTGCTTGGAACGAGATGGGTGGCGCAGCTTCCGCAGGGCCTTGGCCTCGATCTGCCGGATCCGCTCCCGGGTAACCCCGAAGACCTTCCCGACCTCTTCCAGGGTCCGGGTCCGGCCGTCATCCAGGCCGAACCGCAAGCGGAGGACGTTTTCTTCACGGTCCGTCAGGGTGTCTAAGACGTTCTCCAGTTGCTTCTTCATCATCTCGTAGGCCGCGTGGTCCGCCGGGCTCGTGGCGTCCTGGTCCTCGATGAAATCACCCAAGTGGGAGTCGTCCTCCTCACCGATTGGGGTTTCCAGGGAGACCGGCTCCTGAGCGATCTTCAAGATGTTGCGAACCTTCTCTGTCGGCATGTCCATCTCAGCCCCGATCTCCTCTGGCAGTGGTTCCCGCCCGAGGTCCTGGAGCAGTTGCCGCTGGATCCGAATCAACTTATTGATGGTCTCCACCATGTGGACCGGAATCCGAATCGTCCGGGCCTGGTCAGCGATTGCCCGGGTAATCGCCTGCCGAATCCACCAGGTGGCGTAGGTGGAGAACTTGAAGCCCCGCCGGTAGTCGAACTTCTCGACCGCCTTCATCAGGCCCATGTTCCCTTCCTGAATCAGGTCCAGGAACTGCATCCCCCGACCGACGTAACGCTTGGCGATTGAAACCACCAGCCGCAGGTTCGCCTCGGCCAGTTCCTGTTTGGCCTCCTCGTCACCCTGTTCAATTCGCAGGGCCAGCTGCACTTCTTCGTCGGCCGTCAATAGGTTGACCCGGCCGATTTCCTTCAGGTACATCCGGACGGGATCGTTGATCTTCACCCCGGTTGGTGCCGAGGTATCCTTCATCGCACTCTGGGAGAGCTTTTCCGTCGCCTTCAGGGCCCGCGGGTCAGGGTCACCGTTGCCATCAACAACACTAATACCAGCGTCCTCGACGTTTTGCAGGAGGTTGTCAATCCCGTTGGCATTCAGTTCAAAGGGCTTGGCAATCTGTTCGGTCAAGTCATCGTACTTGACCTCCTTTTGCTTCTTATAGTGGCGAATCAGTTTTCCAACAGCGGTGTCGTATTCATGTTGGTCAAAACTAGCGCTGTTTGAGATAACAAGGTCTTTCTTCTTACTCTTTGCCATACTATTTAGTCTCCTCCGCTTTATACTGTTGTTGTTTCTTTAGTAACTTTATCAGGTCAACCGTCAACTGGGTAGCCAGCTCGGTGTTGTTCAAGGTGCTGGCTTCCTTCAGCTGGGCTTGGACCTTCTTGATCTGGTCCTGCAAGGGGGTCTGCTGGGTTAGGATCTGCAGGCAGTCATCGATCACCTGCATGTCCACGTCCGGGTTCACCGTCAGTTGTTCCACCTGGCTCAACGTCGTCCGCAGGTCCGGATAATCGGCCAGGTAGTCGAGGAAGCGCGCTGTGGTGTAATCACCATACTCCGAAAAGTAGCTGCTGGCGACCATATACAGCGATTCGTACTTCTCGTGAACGAAGTGAAAGTCATCCTGGGCCCGGACGTGACTCCAAACGTTGGGGTCATGGAGCATGTACCGGAGCAGGATCTGTTCGGCCAGCTCGGTCCGGCTGATCTTGACCGTCGCCGGTTGGACCGGTGGGGCATAATTGGCTGCTGCCTGTTCGGCAAAGGCCTGGGCCGGCCGGGCCGGCGACAAGTGCAGCTCACCCTGGAGCTGCCGCAGTTGCCCCTGCAGGGCGGTTTTGTCCAGCTTAAACTCGTTAGCAAGCTTACTCAGGTACATGTCCTGGGCCAGCGGGGTGTCCAGCCGGGCGATCTCCTTAAGGACCGCATCCAGGTAGGCCATCAGCTCCTGCTGGTTGTCCAGGTTTCGCCCGTTTCGCAGAAAACGCAGGTAGAAGTCCGTCGTGGTCTCCTCTTGGTTGTGAACATAGTCCTGGAACTTATCGGGACCGTTCTGCTGCACGTACTCATCGGGGTCAACCCCCGCCGGCAACTGCACGATCCGGACCGCCAGCTGGCCATTCTGGTGCGCGTTGACCAGGCTGATCGCCCGGTCAATCGCGTTTTGCCCCGCTGAATCACCGTCGTAGCAGATGTCGAGCTGCTTGGTGGTCCGGTTGATGATCTGAACCTGTTCCTCGGTAAAGGAGGTTCCCATCGAGGCAATCCCGTTCTTAACCCCCGCGCCAAAGGCCGAGATCACGTCCATGAACCCCTCAAATAGGTAGAGCCGGCCGTCATCGCGGGCCGCCCGCTTCGCCAGGTCCAGGTTAAACAGGGTCCGCCGCTTATTGAAGATTGGGGTCTCCGGACTATTGAGGTACTTGGGGAGGTCGGTCTGGGCGGTGTTAAGCAAGCGACCTGAGAAGGCAATGATCTTGCCCTGGGCGTTTTTAATCGGGAACATCACCCGCTCGATGAAGCGATCCTGAAGCTTTCCATCCCGGTCCTCAGTGAAGAGACCCGACTTACGCATCAACTGGTAGTCAAGCTTCTGCTGGGCACAGTACGGGGCCAGGATCCGCTGAACGGGGGCAAAGCCGATGCCAAACTGCTCAATCAGGTCCCGGGACATCCCCCGCTTCTGCAGGTAACGCCGAGCTGGTTCCCCAGCTGGGGTGTTGAGCAGAATATGGTGATAGAGCTGGGCCGCCTTCGCATGGAGGTCCAGTAGCTGTTCCTGCTCGCGGTTGACCGGACGAGCCGCTGGTTGAGCTGCACTTTGGGTGTAGGTCGTCGGCAGTTTGGTCCCGCTTAGCTTGGCAACCTCTTGGACGGCCTCAACGAAGCCGATGTGCTTGTAGTCCATCAGGAACTGGAAGACGTTCCCGCTCCGCCCACAACCAAAGCAGTGGTAGAACTGCTTCTCGGCATTGACGGAAAAGGATGGGGTCTGCTCCTCGTGGAAGGGACACAGCCCGGTGAAGTTCTTGCCGGCCCGCTTAAGTTGAACGTATTGGCCGATCACATCACTAATATCAACTGAATTACGAACTTGATCGATTATCTCACGTGGTATTCTGGCCATTGAATCACCCCACTTGATAGGTTCGCGAACAGTAACGAAAGGCCGCAACCCAACGGAATGCGACCCTCCAATCAATCATTTAACCATAATTCACTTAATATATATGATACCACAAGTTGCGAGGATTTCAAACAAAAGCCCTCATTACTTGACGATCAGGTCGTTGAGGTTCCCCACCACGGCCGCCAGCCGGGCCAGGATCGTCAATTGCGCCAACCGGTTCTGGCGAACTGCCTCATCCTTGTCCATGATCATGTTCTCATCGAAGTAGGTACTGATCACGGGTGCCAGGCCGCGCAGGGCGGTGAAGTTTTCGGCCACGGTCCGGTCGGCAAACTGCTGCTCAACCGCGTTGACGGCGTCGTAGAGCTGTTGCTCGGATGGGTTGACAAAGAGGTCCGGGTTAACCTTCGGCATGGCGGTACCAAATTTGCCCTTCTTGGCAATCCGCAGGACCCGGGTCAGGGCTTCCACTGCCCCTTTGAAGTTGGCGTCGTCCTTGTGACTGTCGATGGCTTGGGCCGCCTCGATTACGTTGGCGATGTCAACGCCCTGGGTATCGGTAACCGCGTCGACGATGTCGTGACGTAACTTCTCACCGGCAAAGAGCTGCTTGAGCCGGTCGAGGAAGAAGGCCCGAACCTGGTCCTGATTGGCCGTCAGGTCGAAGCTTGGCTGCAGGCCGGCCTGTTTGAAGGCAGCAATCACGGCATCCTGCATCCCCATCAGTGGGAGGTGCCAGTTGCGGTCGTTGATGATCCGGACGATCCCGAAGGCCTGCCGCCGCAGGGCGTATGGGTCGTTGGAGCCGGATGGAATCATGCCGACGGCGAAGAAGCTCATGATGCTGTCGAGCTTGTCGGCCACGGCCAGGATCGCCCCGATCTTGGTCTGTGGGAGTTCACCCTCGGCAGAGATCGGCATGTAGTGTTCACGGATGGCAACGGCCACGTCGTCCTTCTCGCCGAAAATCTTGGCGTAGATCTCACCCATGATCCCCTGCAGTTCAGCAAATTCGCCAACCATCTGGGTGGTCAGGTCGAACTTGTAGATGTGAGCTGCCCGGTCAAGGTCAGCCAGTTCATCATCGCTGAGGCCCAGTCGTTCCCCGAGCAGGCGGGCAATGACGGCCACCCGCTGCATCTTGTCATACATCGAGCTGATCTTGTCGTGGAAGCTGACCCGCTTGAGCCGGTCGACGTACTGGTCAATGCTGATCTTCTGATCTTCTTCATAGAAGAACTTGGCATCTTCCAGCCGCGGGACCAGCACCCGTTCGTTCCCCTTGATCACGTTGTCCAGGTACTCGCTGTTCCCATTGCGGACGGCAATGAAGTGTGGCAGGAGCTTGCCGGCGTGGTCACGAAGGTAGAAGAAACGTTGGTTATCCTTCATCGAGGTGATCAGCACCTCATCGGGAAGGACCAGGTACTTGGGGTCAAAGGAGCCGGCAAAGGCGGTTGGCCATTCAACCAGGTTATTGACCTCTTCCAGAAGGTCAGCATCCTTGTCGATGACCCAGTCGTGTTCCTTGACGATGGCGTCGATCTGGTCGGTGATCAGTTGCTTACGCTTGGCCTGGTCGGCAATCACGAATTGGTCGTGAAGGGCGTCCTCGTAGTTGGTAGCCTGCTTGAGCTCAACGTCGTGACCCAGGAAGCGGTGGCCCTTGGTCGTCCGACCGGCTTCAACGTCGAGGATCTTGAACGGGACAACCTGGTCATTGAGCAGGGAGACCAGCCAACGGATCGGCCGGATGAACTGGAGGTTGTTGTAGCCCCACTTCATCAGGGTTGGGAAGTTCATCGCGGTGATGACGTCTGGCAGGCCTTGGAGAACCTCCGCCACCGGCTTACCGGCGATGTGCTTCTCAACGAAGACGTATTCGACCCCCTTGACGTCCTTGAACTCGATATCGTCGACCGTGGCACCCTGACCCCGGGTGAAACCAATCGCCGCCTTGGTCCAGTTACCATCAGCATCCTGGGCGATCTTCTTGGCCGGGCCCTTGACGGATTCGTCGATGTCGGGCTGCTTGTCGGCCAGGCCGGAGATCAACAGGGCCATCCGCCGTGGGGTGGCGTATTCCTTGATCTCGTCAAACGCGATTCGTTCTTTCTTCAAGTAGTCAGCCACCCGCTTGTGCAGTTGCTTGATGCTTGGCGTGACCACGTGGGCAGGCATTTCCTCAACGCCGACCTCTAATAAGTATGAATTAGCCATGTTTACTTGTCCCCCTTCTGTGCTTTCTTCGCCTTTTTAGCAGCCTTCTTCGCTGCCCGTTGCTTCTCTCGTTCGGCCTTCTTGGTGTAATCATCGAGGGTCTTTTGGCGCAGCTGTTCGTCGTGAATCAATGGGAAGCCCCGCTTGCGCCGTTCCTCAACGAAGGCCTTGGCGATTGACTTGGCCATGATTCGGATCCGGTGCAGGTAGCCGGCCCGCTCGGTTACGGAGACGGCGCCCCGGGCATCGAGCAGGTTGAAGGTGTGGCTGCACTTGAGGACGTAGTCGTAGGCTGGGTGAACCAGGCCGAGCTTGATCAGCCGCTTAGCCTCGGCCTCGTAATCGTTGAAGGCTTGCAGGAGCATCTCCTGGTTGCTCTCCTCAAAGGCGTACTTGGAATGCTCGTACTCCGGTTCCTTGAAGATGTCACCGTAGAGAACCCCGTCGGCCCACTCGAGGTCGTAGACGGAATCGACGTTCTGGATGTATTCGGCCAACCGTTCCAGCCCATAGGTAACCTCAGAGGCCACCGGGTTCATCGGCAGCTCACCGACGACCTGGAAGTAGGTGAACTGGGTGACCTCCATGCCGTCGAGCCAGATTTCCCAACCAACACCGGCACAACCCATCGACGGGTTCTCCCAGTTATCCTCGACGAAGCGGATATCATGTTCCAGAGGTTCGATGCCGAGTTCCCGCAAACTGCCCAGGTAGAGGTCCTGGATGTTGTCCGGTGATGGCTTCATGATCACCTGGAACTGGTGGTGCTGGTAGAGCCGGTTCGGGTTCTCCCCGTACCGACCATCCGCCGGCCGCCGGGATGGTTCAACATAGGCTGCGTTCCATGGTTCCGGCCCGATGGCGCGCAGGAAGGTGTAAGGGCTCATCGTCCCGGCACCCTTTTCGGTATCGTAGGCCTGCATCAGCATGCAGCCCTGCTTGGCCCAGTACTGTTCAAGCGTAAAGATGATGTCTTGGACACTTAGCTTTTTCGTTGTCATCGTTATTCTTCCCTTCTCTAAACAAAAAGTCCCTCCAGCTACTATGCGATAGTAACTGCAGGGACGAGATTAATTCGCGGTTCCACCCTGCTTTTTTGCATTTCTGCAAAACAGCTTCGTTTATCCAGCTGGTGGAGGGCCCGTGATGACTGACCATGCTGGGGCTTTCACTCTCCCCCATTCGCTGTCATGGTCCCGGCCATCATCATTCTCCGTCGTGGCTGTTCGTATTCAATTGCGGTGTTTCTTAAATACGTACCTAATAATAGATAATGTCCTTTTGAAAGTCAATCGTTTGTCGACAAATTCCCCATCTTTTGTTCCCAGCGGTGCATCTCGTTGATAAAATGCTTGCTCTTCAGCTTCAAGCCTACCTGGTCGTCATAGATGGTGTCGAGCACGGCCTGGAGATGGTGCTTGGTCACCGGGTTGATGCTGATCCGCCGCACCTGCTGGAGGTTGGCGTGGGCCAGGCGCTGGAGGAAGTAGACCGTCCGGCGATCAAGGTGGAGGCGGTGGGGGTCCAGGTACCAGTGCCGACTGCACAGCATCCCCCCGGACTCCTCCGAGAAGTCGAGGGGACCCTGGTCCTGACCGCAGACCACACACCGGTCCCAGTTGGGGGCCACGCCGAACATCGTCAGCAGCTGGATCTCAATCACGTTGGCCACCACCTGCTCGTCAACCCCCTGGTCAATTCGTTCCAGGGCCGCGGCTACCTGGTCAAACCAGGCGCCGATGTTGCGACCATCGGGAAAGGCATGATCAACCAGGGAGAGGATGTAGGTGGCATAGGCGTTCTTGCTGATGTCGGCAATGATGTTGCGGTACTGATGGGTCTCACTGGCAACGTTGATGAAGCTCAACCCGTCATCGGCCAGGGAGCCGATGTAGCTCCCGTGGGTGAAGGGCAGGATGTCGGCGGCCAGGCGGAAGCCCCGCTTCTTGGCCCCCTTGACGAAGAACATCGCCGGGCCGATCTTGTCGGTCAGCATCTTCACCAGGAGGTCGCGCTCCCGGTAATCCTGCCGGTAGATGATGATCCCGTTAAAGTCGGTCACTTCCCGGGCCACGAGTCGCACCTCCTCGTTTAATAATCCTTGTTCCGGTAACCGTAGTCCTTCAGCATGGCGGACTTGTCACGCCAGCCGGGAACCACCTTGACCCACAGCTGGAGGTAGACCCGGTCGCCGAGCAGGTGCTCGATGTCCTGCCGGGCCATCGTCCCGATCTTCTTGAGCATCTGCCCCTTCTTACCGATGATGATCCCCTTCTGGCCGGGCCGTTCCACGATGATGTTGGCCGAGATGTGAATGTGTTCCTCATCCTCACGCTTGATCGAGGTGACGTCAACCGCGACCGAATGCGGAACCTCCTCCCGGGTCAGCATGAAGATCTTCTCCCGGATCATCTCGGCGACCACAAACCGTTCGGGGTGGTCACTGATCTGATCGGCCGGGTAGTACTGAGGACCATGGGGCAGGCCGGCGATGATCTTATTCAGCAGACCATTGACGTTGTTCCCCTGCAGGGCCGAGATCGGGACCACCGCTTTAAACGGCAGGGCATCCTGATACTGGGCCACGATGTCCGGCAGGTCGTTGGGGCTGACCTGGTCGATCTTGTTAACCACCAGGTAGATTGGCTGTTTGACCTGCTTGAGCCGGTCGATGATGAAGTCATCCCCGGCCCCGCGTTTCTCCGTGGCACTGACCACGAAGAGGACCGCGTCGACCTCATCGAGGGCCGACATCGTTGACCGTTCCATGAAGTCGCCGAGCTTGGTGGCCGGCTTATGCACCCCCGGCGTGTCGATGAAGACGATCTGGGCCTCCGGACTGGTGTAGATCCCCTGAATCTTGTTCCGGGTGGTCTGGGCCACGTTACTCATGATGGCCACCTTCTGGCCCACGATGTAGTTCAATAGCGTCGACTTACCGACGTTAGGCCGGCCAATCAGGGCGACAAAGCCGGACTTGTATTCTGGATTATCCATATTATTTTTTACTCCCTATCTAATGATTAATGCATAAAACCGCGGCACAAAGATGATCAAGCCCACCGCCACTGCAAAGAGGGCCGCCAGGAGAACCCCGCCGGCCGCCACGTCCTTGGCCTTCTTGACGTTGATATCATAGTGATGACTGGAGAGGAGGTCGGTGACCGCCTCCGTGACCGTGTTTAAGAATTCTGCGGCAAAGACCAAAAAGACCACCAGCAGGATCCAGAGCCAGTCTTCGGTGCTGATTTTCAGGTACCAGCCGACGATGACCGCCAGCATAGCCGCCAGGACGTGGAAGCGCATGTTCCGTTCTTCCTTGAGCATTGCCACGATCCCGTCAAAGGCGTGACCCATCGCCTGGAAGAGGTGGTGGTTCTTGGTCACCTGGTGCTTATCGTTTGAGCCCATATTCATCGAGAATCTCCCGTTGTAGTGCAAACATCTGCTTCTCATCCGCTGGCTGCTCATGGTCGTAGCCGTTGAGGTGCAGAAACCCGTGCACCACCAAAAAGCCCAGCTCCCGTTCCGGCGAGTGGCCGAGGAACTTGGCCTGCTCGGCCACCTTGTCCATCGAGACAAAGAGGTCCCCCAGGTTGGTCGGCAGCTCGGCCGCCAGCTCCGGATCCATGATGATCGGTGATTCGTCACCGCTCTCCTCCGCCGCAAAGCTGAGGACGTCGGTGGCCCGGTCAACTCCCCGGTACTGGGCGTTGATCTTCTTGATTGCCGGGTTGTTCATCAGCGTCACCGACATCTCGGTCGAGTCCGCCAGCTGGAGCTTTTGGGCCGCAAATTGCAGCACGTGCTCAACCAGGTCATGCTGGTCCTGGCTGATCCCATTACTTGTCTGATCGTAAATTGTCAGGTCCATCCGCTTGCGCCTCCTTTGCTTTCTTCTTCGTTACGGCTTCCTCGTAGGCGGTGATGATCCGGGCAACGACAGGGTGCCGGACCACGTCCTCGGCGCTGAAGGTCACAAACTTGATTGACCGCACGTCCTGAAGGATCCGCTGGGCACTGACCAGCCCACTGCGGACACCGTGCTTCAGGTCAATCTGGGAGATATCCCCATTGACCACCATCTTAGAGCCGAAGCCAAACCGGGTCAGAAACATCTTCATTTGAGCATTGGTCGTGTTCTGGGCCTCATCCAGGATGATGAAGGCCCCATCCAGGGTCCGGCCCCGCATGTAGGCCAAGGGGGCAATCTCAATGACTCCCCGCTCCATCAGGCGCTGAGTGTGGTCCGGGCCAAAGATGTCGTTTAAGGCGTCGTAGATTGGCCGCAGGTAGGGGTCCACCTTCTCCTGGAGGTCGCCGGGGAGGAAGCCGAGACTCTCTCCGGCTTCAACGGCGGGCCGGGTGATGATGATCCGCTCAACCTCACCCCGTTTCAGGGCCGCCACCGCCATTGCCACCGCCAGGTAGGTCTTCCCCGTCCCGGCCGGACCGATCCCAAAGGTGATGTCGTTATGCTTCATGGCGTTGACGTATTGGCGCTGACCGAAGTTCTTTACCCGGATGGCCCGCCCGCGCCGGTCCTTGATGATCGTCTCGCTGTAAAGGTCCGCAAAGTACTCCAGGGTTCCCCGGTGGGCCATCTTCATTGCGCTGACGATGTCGGTGCTGTGGATCCGGATCCCTTGGTTCAAGAGGTTGATCAGGGCGTGGAAGACGTCCACCGTCATCTTGACGTCTTCTTCGCGTCCCTTCACCTTCAGGTTGTCACCAAATGGGTTGATGGTGACGTCCATCCCCTGCTCGATCAGGCTGACAAACTTGTCCTGAGGGCCCAGGATGCCGACCTCAATCTCGGGACTGTCAATCTGAAATGTCTGTTCAATCTCATCGTTTTTTTCTACCAATTAAGTAAGCTCCTTCTAGTGGTTAATCTTCAATTGATTATATCACAGCCCAAAAGAAAAAGCCGGATGACGTGCATCCAGCCTTCTTCACTAGGGTTGACGATTCTGCTTGATCACTTTCCGGGCGGCGGCGATCTGGCTCTTCACCTGCTCGAAGCCGGTCCCGCCCAGCGAGTGCCGCCGGGCCACCGCCGTGTCGGGTTTGAGTACCGTATAGACGTCGGCGGTGATCCGCGGGTTGATCTGCTGGTACTGGTCCAGTGGGATGTCGGCCAGGTTGGTCCCAGTCTTCAACCCTCTCAGGACCAGCTCACCGACGATCTCGTGGGCCTGCCGGAAGGGAATCCCCTTGGTGGCCAGGTAGTCGGCCAGCTCGGTGGCGTTGGAAAAGTCATGATGGGTGGCCTGTTCCATCTTATCCCGGTTAACGTGAAGGGTCTTGATCATCCCGGTCATCACCTTCAGGCTCGGAACAATCGTCTTAACCGCGTCGAAGACCCCCTCCTTGTCCTCCTGCATGTCCTTGTTGTAGGCCAGCGGCAGGCCCTTCATCACCGTCAACAGGCCCATCAGGTCACCGAAGATCCGGCCCGTCTTGCCCCGAATCAACTCGGCCATGTCGGGGTTCTTCTTCTGGGGCATGATCGAGCTCCCCGTCGAATACTGGTCGGCCAACTCAATGTAGCCGAACTCGTAGCTGCACCAGTAGATCAGTTCCTCGCACAGCCGGGAGAGGTGGACCATCAGGATGCTGGCGTTACCCAAAAACTCGAGGGCAAAGTCCCGGTCCGAGACGGCATCCAGGGAGTTGGCGTAGGGGTGGTCAAAGCCCAGCAGGTCAGCACTTAGCTCCCGGTCAATCGGGAAGGTGGTCCCGGCCAGGGCTGCGGCCCCCAGCGGTGAAACGTCGGTGTGCTTCATGTTGAACTGGAAGCGTTCGACGTCCCGCTGAAACATCTGGAAGTAGGCCAGTAGGTAGTGACCATATGAGATCGGCTGGGCATGCTGCATGTGGGTATAGCCCGGCATCACCGTCGTCACGTTGGCACTGGCCTGGTCAACCAGGGCCGTCTGCAATTCCGTCAGGAGATCGATAATCTTGGGCAGCCGCTCCTTAACGTAGAGGTGGAAGTCGGTGGCCACCTGGTCGTTACGGCTCCGGGCGGTATGGAGCTTACCGGCGACGGGGCCAATCTCTGCCGTCAGCAGGGCCTCGATGTTCATATGGATGTCCTCGTTGGCCACCGTGAAGGGCAGCCCTTCCTTGACCAGCCGGTCCGCCAACTTCTCCAGGCCGGCGATGATCTGGTCGGCATCGCTGGCCGACAGGATCTTGGTGGCCTTCAGCATCTTCACATGGGCCAGCGACCCCTTGATGTCTTCCTTGGCCATCGCCTGGTCAAAGCCGATCGAGGCACCAAAGTTGTCGACGAGTTCATCCCCCGCCGCTTCGAACCGGCCGCCCCACATCTTCTTAATCGGCATGGTTCACCGCCTCCGACTGCTGGTGCTGGCTCTGGTTCTGCACCTGGGCATAGACCTTGTCCGGCAGCTCCCAGAGCTTGATGAAGCCGGTAGCCGCCTCCTGGTCGAACTCATCGGCCGCGGTGTAGGTGGCCAGGTTCTTGTCATAGAGGGAGTTTGGTGACTTCCGCCCCTCGCAGACGACGTTCCCCTTGAAGAGTTTGACCCGGACGACCCCGTTGACGACCCCCTGGGTGGCATCGATGAAGGCCACCATTGCCTTCATCAGTGGTGAGTACCAGAGGCCGTTGTAGATGATCTCGCTCATCTTCTGTTCGACGATTGGCTTGAAGTGGGCAACCTCCCGCTCCTGGGTCAGGTCTTCCAGGTCCTTATGAGCGGCCAGCAGCACCGTAGCGGCTGGGCACTCGTAGATCTCCCGGGACTTGATCCCAACCAGCCGGTTCTCCACGTGATCGATCCGGCCAACCCCGTTCTCACCAGCTACCTGGTCGAGCTTCATGATCAGCTGGTCAAGGGGCAGGGCTTCGCCATTGATGGCGGTCGGTACCCCTTCCTTAAAGGTCAACTCAAGGGTAGTTGGTGTATCCGGGGTATCCTCAATTGCCTTAGTCCGGGCGTAGGCGTCAGCCGGAGCGGCCACCCACGGGTCTTCCAGGATCCCACATTCGTTGGCCCGTCCCCAGAGGTTTTCATCGATTGAGTACGGGCTGGCCTTGGTGATCGGGACCGGAATACCGTTGTCCTTGGCGTACTGGATCTCTTCCTCCCGTGACCAGTGCCAGTCTCTGATCGGGTCCTCAATCTTCATGTCCGGGGCCAGGGCGTGGATACCGGCCTCAAACCGGACCTGATCATTCCCCTTCCCGGTACAACCGTGAGCGATCGCCGTGGCACCGTACTTGTTGGCCACCGCCACCAGCTTCTGAACAATCAGCGGACGAGACAGGGCGGATACCAATGGGTACTTTTGTTCATACATGGCGTGGGCCTGCAGGGCGGGCAGGACGAACTGCTCGGCGAAGTCGCGTTTGGCGTCGATCACCACCGACTTCCAGGCACCAATTGCGTCCCCCTTCTGCTTGATGGCTTCCAGGTCGAGACCCTCACCCACGTCAATGCAGCAGGCGATCACGTCGTAGCCCTTATTCTTCAGCCAGGCAATCGCCACTGAGGTATCCAGACCACCAGAGTATGCTAAAACAATCTTTTCCTTTGTCATATTCTCGTCCTCCATTTGCTTAATTTAAGATTGATTATGAATATACGCTGATAATGAATAAAAATCAAGCAACATCCATAAATAATTATATATTTTGCAAAATATACGGTATTTTTGCATAAGAATTGACAGAGAAAAAGCCCATCACGACGGGCACACGACTCATCATGATGGGCAAATGATCTTTTTTAGTTCTGGTAGTTAATGGTTTGCTTGGTGGCCAGCGGGTAGGCAACTAGTTCACTGCTGTTCAGGTTGGCATTGCGCATGGCAACCGCGTTGATTTGGTTATTCTCGTAGGTCGTGTAGTAGAAGGTTCCGGTCGTCAGGTTGACCCCGTCGGAGTAAACCGTGTACTCGAAGGTGTCCGGGGCAACCTCATCCAGGCCCTTCTGCTGTTCAACCGCGTGCAGGAGGTGGAAGTAGTTGGTGACGTTTTCGGCTTCGTCCTTACCAGCCGGCGCGTGCATCTTGGTGAAGGTTTCCTTGACGAACCGGCTCTCGGAGTCCATCCCGCCTGGCAGGAGGTGGGAACCAATCCCCCGGCTGTAGCTGTCCAGCTTAACCCCAGGAGTCAGGGTGTTGGTTGGTTCCGCCGGTGAGACGCTCTGGTAGTTGTCCAGGTTGGTCAGCTGTTGTGGGAACTCTGGGTTGTTGGTCAGGACACCGACTGGGTTGTCATAGACGTGCAGGCCACTCTTGGTCGATTCAACAACGATCGACTTGCCGGACCGGTCCGCCAGCAGCCAGTGCAGTGGTGACAGCTGGAGTTGGTCGGAGAAGTTGATGTTGACCAGGTTGAGGTTGGCCATCAGCTTCTTGGCCTCCGCCACGGTCTTGCATTGGCCGAGGACATATGGGATAAACTCAAATGGTGAGACGTTATCCTTGTCCGCTGCCACTGGGAAGTAGTGGGCCGGACCAGCGAAGTTCAGGCCGGCCATACCCAGGCCCTCTTCGTTGACCCCATCAAAGTAGAGCGGGTAGTTGTCCTTCACCAGGGCCATTCCGATGATGGCGTAGTGGTGATCCATGCTCGGCATCTTCCGGAAGTCGAAGCTGTAATCCCGTGGGGTGATCACAACCTCCTCACCAAAGGATACCTCCAGGTCAAGGTTCCGACCGAAATAGCCGTCACCGGCATTATAGATAATTGAAGTACACACGCTAACTTACCTCCAAAATATTATTTGTCTTATATTTTAGCACAAAAGCGCACGCAAATGGCCAGCTGGTCGGCATTAATATAATATTAATCCGTTCATTGAATTAGCCGCCCATTATGGCTAATAAAACAGCCAGCTCCGCGGTCGGGAACTGGCTGTTCAAACGATATTAAGATTAGAGGTTGCTCAGGGTATCCTTGACGGTCTGGTTGACCAGCTTCCCATCAGCCTGTCCCTTGACCTTCGGCATTACAGCCCCCATGACCTTACCGAAGTCTTTCATGCTGGTGGCGCCGACCTGTTGGACCGTCTCGCTGACGATCTTCTTAACATCATCAGCTGAAAGCTGCTTTGGCAGGTACTTTTCAACGACCTTCATCTCGTTGTTTGTCTTGTCGACCAGGTCCTGTCGACCAGCCTTCTTGAATTCCTCAAGTGATTCCTTGCGCTGCTTGTATTCCCGTGACATGACGGCCACCTCTTCGTCCGGTGTCAGGTCATGACCAGCCTCAATTTGAGCATTTTGGACGGACGCCTTCAGCATCCGAACAACTGCCAGGGTATCCTTGTCCCGGTTCTTCATCGCGGTGATCATGTCAGTTTGTAATTGCTTCAGTAAACTCATTGTCTTCTCCTCCGTTCAAGAAAAAAGCTCCCACCGCAAAAGGTAGGAGCAAACATTTTTAGTAACGACGACCACGCTTGTTCTTGCGCTTCCGTGCCGCTTCAGATTTCAACTTCCGTCGTACACTAGGCTTTTCGTAGAATTCACGCTTGCGGTATTCTTGCAGAGTTCCGTTACGTGAAACTGAACGTTTAAAGCGTCGAAGAGCGTCGTCTAAAGATTCATTCTTACGAACGACTGTTTTTGACATATTGATTCCCTCCCTCCGAGCTTAAAGTTACGTAACAAGGCTACGAAATATCGCCTTTTCACTACAAATGGTATTGTACCTAATCCGACCTTTCATGTCAATAACTCTTTTGATAAATATCAACTTAATTTTTTGCAATTGGGCAAGAAAACACGTTCTTTTAAGGACGTGATGAATTGCCTGCTTTTTTAGCTTTTGCCCGAACGTATGTTTGAAAAATGATATAATATGCTTAGCAGGAAAATTAGCGTTAGGACATTAATTAGCTTTGTTAACTGATCCTTGATAAAGGAATGGTGGTGGAAACGGTGCAAGTTATAAAAGGAATCAAACTCCGTCTATATCCCAATGCACAGCAGAAGGAACAATTATGGCAGATGTTTGGTAACGATCGCTTTGTTTGGAATCAGATGTTGACGATGGCGAAGGAACGTTACCAAAACAATCCCAGTAGTCACTTCGTCAATGAATACGGTATGAATTACCTATTAAAAAGACTCAAGCAGGAATATCCATTCCTTAAGGCTAGTGACTCAACCAGTTTCCTAGTGGTTAATCATAATCTCGCTCAAGCCTTTAAGATGCTCTTCAGGCACCAAGGTGGTTATCCACGGTTTAAATCACGCCGCTCCACCCGGCAAGCCTACACTGAACGATCGGTTTGTTGGGTGCTTGCAAAACGACGGGTGAGATTGCCTAAACTTGGCAGTATCCGGACCAGCAAAACAACCTGGTTAGCTAATGGCAAAATCAAACGCTATACGGTTTGTCTTGCGCCAACTGGACACTACTATCTGTCATTACAAGTAGCGGTTAAGGCTCCCAAACATTTAAGTAAGACGGGGAAAACGGTCGGGCTTGATGTGGGGATCACCGATCTAGCCATTAGTTCTGATGGTATCAAGTATGGAATCTTTAATGCTAAGTGGGCGGAAAAGCAAGCAACCATTTGGCAACGTAAGTATAGCAAACGACGTCACCAGGCGACCATTGCCGTTCGTCAATGGAACCATCATCACAAGACCATGAAGAAAGAACTAAGTGATTACCAGAATTGGCAACGGGCCCAACAACAGAAGGCCCGCTACCAAGTCAAAATAACGAACCAAAGAAAAGATTATCTGCATAAGTTAACAACAACCTTAGTTAAGCAGTACGACCTAATTATCATTGAAGATTTGAAAGCCAAGAATCTCCAGAAAAATCATTGCTTGGCTAAGGCGATTGCGAATGCCAGCTGGTATCAGTTTCGGACCATGTTGGCATA
>DXAA01000001.1 GCA_019117285.1 Candidatus Limosilactobacillus intestinigallinarum | reverse complement strand
CTTGGCTTATCGGCATGACTACCTTGGCTTGCTGGAGTGCTTGGCTTCGTTGCCTGACTACTCTGGCTCGATGGCACGCTTGGTTTCGTTGCCTGGCTGCTCTGGCTTGCTGGAGTGCTTGGCTTCGTTGCCTGGCTACTCTGACTCGATGGCACGCTTGGCTTCGACGCCTGGCTGCTCTGACTTGCCGGCGTACTTGGCTTCGTGACCTGACTGCTTTGACTTGCCGGGGTACTTGGCTTCGATGCCTGACTGCTTTGACTTGCTGGCATACTTGGCTTCGATGCTTGACTGCTTTGACTCGTTGGCACGCTTGGCTTCGATGCCTGGCTACTCTGGCTCGATGGCACACTTGGCTTCGACGCCTGGCTGCTCTGACTTGCCGGCGTACTTGGCTTAGCAGCTTGACTGCTTTGGCTAGATGGCGTGCTTGGTTTCGACGCCTGACTGCTCTGACTTGCTGGCGTACTTGGCTTCGTGGCTTGACTGCTTTGACTTGTCGGTGTACTTGGTTTCGACGCCTGACTACTCTGGCTTGTCGGGACACTTGGCTTCGATGCCTGGCTACTCTGACTCGATGGCACGCTTGGCTTCGTGGCTTGACTGCTTTGACTAGCTGGCGTACTTGGCTTCGTGGCTTGGCTACTCTGGCTTGCCGGGGTACTTGGCTTCGACGCCTGGCTGCTCTGACTCGATGGCACGCTCGGCTTCGACGCTTGACTACTCTGGCTCGCCGGCGTGCTTGGCTTCGTTGCCTGACTACTCTGGCTCGTCGGAGTGCTTGGCTTCGTTGCTTGACTGCTTTGACTTGCTGGCACACTTGGCTTTGACGCCTGGCTACTCTGACTTGTCGGTACACTTGGCTTTGACGCCTGGCTACTCTGGCTCGCCGGCGTGCTTGGCTTCGTTGCTTGACTGCTTTGGCTAGATGGCACACTTGGCTTTGATGCCTGGCTACTCTGACTTGTCGGTACACTTGGCTTTGACGCTTGACTGCTTTGACTCGTTGGCACGCTTGGTTTCGATGCCTGGCTACTCTGGCTCGATGGCACGCTTGGCTTTGACGCCTGGCTACTCTGACTTGTCGGTACACTTGGCTTTGACGCCTGGCTACTCTGACTTGTCGGTACACTTGGCTTCGTTGCTTGACTGCTTTGACTCGTTGGCACGCTTGGTTTCGATGCCTGGCTACTCTGGCTCGATGGCACGCTTGGCTTCGTCGACTGACTGCTCTGGCCTGACGGCGTGCTTGGATTTGTCACTTGGCTACTTTGGCCTGACGGGCTGCTTGAATTTACCTGATGACTACTCTGACCTGACGGCGTGCTTGGGTTTGTCACTTGGCTACTTTGGCCTGACGGGCTACTTGGTTTTACCTGGTGACTGCTCTGACCCGACGGTGTGCTTGGATTTGTCACTTGGCTACTTTGGCCTGACGGGCTGCTTGGATTTACCTGATGACTACTCTGACCTGACGGCGTGCTTGTTGACGGCATGCTTGGCTGTGAAGATTCCTGACTCCAATGAGGAATAACTGGGTATAAATTTTCAGGAATGTATGGAATATGGTGATGGCGAGGGATGGTTCCACGCAAATCCCAACGGTGTGTTTCACCCCCGGTGACATTTACGTGATCGGCAATCAGGTTACCATCCATATTGACTCCGGCGTTCAGCTCGCTTTGTGGTGCCAAGACACTTCCCAGGAAGTAGCCACTGTTGACATTTAGCTTGCGCTTGCCAGTGCCGAAGTTCCAAATAACGTGATTAGGTTTATCGTGCTTTTCGTTTACGTTGACCATCTGGCCATTAGTGTATACCAGCCGCGTCTGCGTACCAATGAAAAGGTCATCTGTGGAATTGAAAACAACATTCAAGATCACAACCGGACCGTTCTCGTTCGTGCTCAATCCCTTGATCGTCAACGGCTGTGCCGCGCTCAGGTACTCCGCCGGGACATTCGCGTAAATGATCTTCGTCTCTGGATCTACCCCGCTGACGTCAATGGTGCGGTTGTTCATGTCGTGGAAGTCAACCTTCACACCCTTGGTTGCTTCCTGACGCGCATAGAAGTCCGCCAGCTTGTTCAGGGTCTTAAACTCCTGATCAAAATCGATAAGCTTTTCATGGTGGACGGCGTCGGCCTTATTATTCAGCTTATCTAATCGAGTGCCATTGGCGAAAACTTGATTATTTTCAATCTTAATCTTATCCCATGCCTGATCGCCAAAGGCTATATACAAATAACTGTCGTTTTTCGGATCACCATCATCATTCTTGTTCCGGAATGCATTGGCGCCCAATTGGTCGAAGGACTCAATATAGGAAACATCGACTGGCTTCCCCGCCAGCTTGTAGTTATGCGACTCTTCGCGAGTACCGAATTCGTTACCCGAAACGTAGTGACGCGTGGCGATGTTCCCGTTGACATCCGCGCCAATCCGTACTTCGTTAGCAAAGATATGGAAGGACCCCGCCCGGGATAACAGGTTGTTATCCAGCTGTGGTTCCTCGTTTTGCTCAGCTGGACCTGATTCTGAAACGTTAGCCTGTTCAGTATTAGCGGTCGTTGGCACACTAGGACTGGCAGCGGGCGTGGTTGGTGCGGCACCGCTGGCTGGCATCCCCGTCGTTGCACTGACGGTACTTGCCACCGCACTCCCCGAAGGAACAACCTGCTGCGTACTTGTCGGCTTCGTTCCCTGATCATCGGCCTTAACAGAGGCCGTCATTCCAGTAAAAGCGAGCACCGTGATGGCGGCAGTCAACCACAGCTTGCCGGCCTTGTACATCTTATAGTGCTCTGAATTACCCATCTTGTTCAAAATATTTCTCCTCTATTAATAAAATTGCATTATATATTTAAGCATCAAAAGATTATTGAGCAAGATTTAAGCGAGTTGCTGAAAGAACACCCGATGACGGGGTTATAAATTTTAGCCGTCCATGTGTAATAATTAAAATTTATACATAATAATCAGACTTTTAGCATAAAAATTATGAGAAATCAGCCTTTGTTATCATCATTTGTACTACTAGCCATCCCCCGTCACCACTTTTTTCACCATATTTTATGGCAGCCCGAAAAAATATTTTAATTTATCATCAGAATTGGCAATAACGTAAATCGTTTAATTTGGCATTCTTTTTGTACCAAATTTATTGATAGATTTTTCCAGCGGCTGAATAATTTTGACAGTTCACTGAAAAAGAGCTGCAGTCCACTGACTGCAGCTCTTTTCATCCTTATTGACTTGAAATCGGTAAAGTTATCAAACGTTAATCCTGGAACAGCTTCTCCGCCCGCAGGAATTCTTCCCAGACCGCCCGGACATTGTCAAACGAATACCTGGCTGCGGCCTGCTGGGCGTGGGCAGAGTATTCACGCAGGGTCGCCCGATTGCTCAAGAGCTGGTCCAGGGTCGCATACAAGGCAGCGGTGTCGCCCGCTGGCAGCAGTCGGCCGCTCTTGCCGTCCTCAATAATCTCGGCCGGACCATAGTTGATGTCATAGCTGACGGCCGGACAAGCATGCCCCTGCGCCTCCAGGAGGGCCATAGCGAAGCCCTCATAGGAGCTGGTCAGCACCTCCAGGTCAGCCGTCTCATAGACCGGCGTCAAATCATGACGGAAGCCGCTGAAGTGAACAAAGTCGCTCGCCCCCTGCTCACGAACCAGTTGCTTAAGGTGCGTCGAGGTCGCATAGTTATCCCAACTATCATCGAAGCCGTAGATTTTCAGGTCAATATTGGGGTGCTTGGCACGCAGCTTGATCACCGTCGCAATCAGCTGGTCGAGCCGCTTAACCCCGGTCAGGCGGGCGACCGCAATCAGCTGACCAGGTTGCCGCTGGTCAAAGGGGATATCCTTCAGCAATAGACTCCGGTCGAGGTAGGTGACCGGGATACCATAACTGACCGTGGTCCCAAAGCGCTGGCCAGCGTCCTGGGCCTCCTGGGCGGTGGCGGAGATCAGGCCGGTGAGATACTTCTTTTCCAGCAGCTCCGGCACCTGCTTATAGATCGGGAACAACTCGCCCTGGGGCTGGCCATCCATGGTGAAGGTAGAATGCAGGACCTGGTAGCGCGGAATCAGGTACTTCATCCACCGGAAGGCCGCAAAGGTGTAGTCGGAACGGTCACTGATGAAGGCGGCCTGGGGATCGTCCTTCACAAGCTGGTCCAGGAAGTAGGCCCGGAGCTGATCCTCCGTATCGAAGGTGTGGGTCGTCCCCTGGTCAGCGAGGCGAATCATCGTCAGGATCGGCTTATTCTGGTCGCCACCCCGGTAGTAAAACAGGAGCTTGGGGCGTCCCTGGCCGTCATAGTACTGCCGCGTGACGATCCGGCCCTTGTCCTCGAAGAATTCGGTATAACTTAGGCAGCCGCAATCGTAGAAATCACGGTGGTTGACAAAGCCATAGCGATCAAAGTAATCAACCTGCCGCAGCCGGTTGTCGTTGTAAATGACCTGGACCCGTTTCTTGCCGTCATAGTAGGCGGCGTTCTCGCCCTCCTGGACCGTATAGCCGGATTGGTTCAGCACCTGCGCGGCGATCTTCCTGTCCGTCCGCTGATTGAAGACATGGTAGGGCAACTTCTGGAAGTACTGAAACAGGTTAATAACCCGGCCACCAACCCCGAGCTTCTTCTCGACCTCCCGATGGTCAAAATTATAGCAGAGGGTCACAATCATCGCCGGTTGGTGCAGGCTATCGAAGATCCGCAGCCGCTTAACCTGGGCTAACTCGATCGCCGAAGTCAGCATGTCCTGGCGACTGGTAATAAAGTAATTCATGCTTGGATTCCTTTCTGGTGGTTTTGGCGCGGCTGATCACCGCTTGTATAGGTGCCGCTTGGCAGTCGTGCCGACACCGACACCAACTGCGGTCGCCACCCCGAGCAGGCCAAATGCCATGGCGTTAACCTTTCCTGGCAGACTGGTCTGACGATCGGCCGACTTGCTGAAGACCATCCCGGCCTTGTTGGAAGGAAGGGCCGTTTGGGTACCACCCATCCCCTTCGAGACCTTCGGATGGTCAGCCGTCCGCTTTACTTTACCATTAATTGGGGATCCCGCGCCACCCGCAGTGGAAGTCCCAACGGCTTGCAACGTAATCGGGTAAACCTGCGGCTCGTCACTATTAAAACCAAAGTATTGTGGGGCATTATCAAAGTCGTTTTCCACGACCTGGTAACCGGCCTGGTGGAGCCAGTCCAGCGTGGGCGTGGTGGTGTAATTGATCCTAGTTCCCGCCTGGCCATTAAGATCGCCTGATGAGGCCAATGGCTTAAAACCATCGTCAGCGTTCAAGTAGACCACCCGCGCGGTCTGCTTCCGTCGCGCTGGTTTGGCAACGTTAACTTGCTCATGGCTAATGTCCGCTGGGGTCCCCTGACCTGAGTTGGTTTTAACGTCAGCGGGAATCGTGGGCGCTTCTTTTACCGCTGAGTCCTGGGCAGTGCTATCACTACTTGCCGAGCTGCTGTTGGGGTGGTCATCGTCAATCGCCGGGGCCGCGGACTGGTGGTCCTTAACAGTAGCTCCCTGATCAGGTTGCTTCCCGGTGACGGCTGCGCTGGCTGACACCACATCACCCGTGGCCGACGTGTCCTTAGCGGTGACCAATGCGGCGGGACTGGTGACCTGGCGATCACTAGTGACCGGCTTGATAACCGCGGCGGAGTTGATAGCCGTATCCCGAACGGGTTGGTCGCCCTCCGCAGCGCTGACCGGCGAATCAGCGCGCGACACGTCTTTTTCAGCGGCCACCGCCTGCGTAGCCAATGGCTGTCCTGATGACGCCGTTAACGCCGCCGCTGAGCTCGTCTTGATAAGCGGCGTTACCGAATTAGCCGGCCGCACCGTGGCGACTGCACTGACTGCGGAGCGGGCCGGCGCCTCCTGCTCAGTACCATTCTGATGCAAAACCACCGCCTGATTGCCCGTCAAACCGCTGCCGGATGTCACCTGATTACTACCGGTGTCGTTTCCTACGGTAGTGGTGTCGGCCTTGACAATATTATTACCAGCCCCCGCCCAGTACAGGGTCGTTCCCAGTAAAGCCGAGACGACCCCCATGCCGAGTTTCCGCAGACCGTCGCGGGCAGTTGTCAATTGTTGTCGATACCGATTATCTTTTGAGACCATATTATGCAACCCCCATTACACATTACTCAATAGCCTTATCTTATATTACGTCTCGTTAATCATTTTTATATTAGAAAGAATATGAAATCTTTTATTTTCTAAACATCTCTATTATAGTTCAGTAATTAAACTTTTTAAATCAAACGTTTAATTATGAGCGCAGAATTCACCAACCGTGCCGATCAGTGTATTACTCACACCACATAAGAAAAGCGGCCCAAGATCAAAGATGATCGTGAGTCGCCGTATAAAGAAACAGCCCGTGTCGAGATCTTGACACGGGCTGCGCGAAAATTTATTCAATTTTCAGATCAATGCTTCCTAGTAAAGCACTTATTAAGCATGACGCTTCTTGGTTGCGCCTAAACCAGCAAGTGCGATACCCATCAGACCGAGGGCTACAGCAGATGCTGCTTCAGCGGTGCTGTTACCAGTTTGTGGCAATGCGCTCTGACCAGTAGCGTTGCCGTTCGTCCCAGCACCGTTAGAAATTACGGTACCAGCACTCGGCTTAGTATTAGCCAGGGTAGCCAGGTTACCACTTGGCTGGCCAACAATGCCGGACTGCATGTTGGTAGGGGTTGCACCACCATTGCCGAATCCACCAGCATTGCCATCATTAGACAACATGCCAGGCAGACCACTTGGCTGTTGACCGTTCGATTGTTGACCTCTTGGTTGTTGGCCACTTGGTTGTTGGGCACTCGGTTGCTGACCGTTTGGCTGTTGACCATTGTTCTTGTGCTTCATAACAACGGTGTAAACTTGCGTGCTTCCACTGTCATTATCGAACGTTGGAGCTTGGCCATTTGGATCGAAGTCATTTTCAACAACCTCGTAACCTTCATCAGCTAACTGTTGCAGCGTCTTAGCCGTGCTGTAGTTAATTCTCGTTCCTGGCTGACCAGTCAGATTACCTGAGTTAGTAATCTGCTTGAAGCCATTGTCTTCGTCAACGTAAACAACTTCAGCGGTTTGTGACTGATTCTTGGTTGGTTGTTGGCCACTTGGCTGTTGACCACTCGGTTGCTGACCACTCGGCTGTTGACCGCTTGGTTGTTGACCGCTCGGTTGTTGACCACTTGGCTGTTGACCACTCGGTTGCTGGCCACTTGGTTGTTGACCACTTGGTTGTTGACCACTCGGTTGCTGGCCACTTGGCTGTTGACCGCTTGGTTGACTCTGTGGCGTTGACTGCGGTGTGCTCTGTGGCGTCGACTGTGGGGTACTCTGTGGAGTGCTCTGCGGCGTTGATTGTGGAGTGCTCTGCGGCGTTGACTGTGGTGTACTCTGTGGCGTCGATTGTGGGGTACTCTGCGGTGTGGACTGTGGAGTACTCTGCGGCGTACTCTGTGGTGTCGACTGTGGAGTGCTCTGCGGCGTTGACTGCGGAGTACTCTGTGGTGTCGACTGCGGGGTACTCTGCGGCGTTGACTGTGGCGTCGACTGCGGCGTCGATTGTGGCGTGCTCTGCGGTGTTGACTGTGGTGTACTCTGTGGAACCGCGCTGTAAATTACGGTCCGCGTAATGTCGCTAGACGTTGGCATTACCAGTGTTGGATTAATTGTCTTGATGTCTGGCGTGTAACCAGCAATAACTGGACTATCAACCTTAGTGAACTGACCATTCGCTGGTGTCCAATTGTCCCAATTCGTGACATTGGTTACCAGGTCAGTCTTTCCGGAACGGCTAAAGTTAACCGTCTGGATCTTGTCAGGTGCTGCCTGACCACCATTAGCGTAAACGTAATGAATGGTTTCCTTAACCGGCTTCTTATCCTGCGTCTGCTTCATCTCGTGCGTGAAGTAAACGTAGTAAATTTGTGGCTTACCATCGTTGCTAAACTTCAGCTGGTCACCATTCGTCTGGTCATTAACCAGAACATAATGTTGTCCTTGTAGCTTAGTGATCGTGTCATGAGTGCTGTAGTTAGCATCACCATTTGATGGTCCTTGCATCTGGTCATCAGCAAGCTGATCACCATTCGTCTGATCGACGTAGTAAACCTTGATTGTCTGCGTGTCTGGCGTGTAGACAACTTCCCGCGTAATATCAGTTGAGCCATAGGTTACCGTTACTGGAGCAACCGTCTTGATGTTTGGCGTGTAGCCCGGAACAGCTGGTGACTCAACCCGACTAAATGTCTGTTCAGCTGGCGTCGTCCACTTGGTTTGACCAGTGACAAGATCCTTAACGCCAGTCCGGGTAAAGATTAGGCTAGCCTGGTGATCACTCGGTGCCTTCGTACCATCGCTCATGACATAGTGAACTGTCTCGTGAACGACTGATTGGTCATTGACTGGCTGAGTTTCGTGGTTGAAGTATACCCAGTAAATCTGCGGCTTACTGTTGTCCTTACCGAACCACAATTCACTGCCACCGGTCTTATCAGAAACTAACTTGTAGTGTTCCTGCAGGTACTTTTGGATCGTCGCCTGCGTGTTGTAGTTAGCATCCGTGTTAGCTGATCCCGTCAGGCTCTTGCTCTCCAGCAGCTGGTTATCCGTCTGGTCGACGTAGTTTACCGTAATCCCCTGGAATTCTGGGCTGTAGATAACCTGGAACCGCAGTGGTGATGGAGTATCAGCCGTGACAGTCTGTGCGGAGATGTACTTCAGGTCAGGAACATAACCCGGCACTGCTGGACTATCAACCTGAGCAAACTTAGCTTGTTCAGGAGTCTTAGTGACCGTGTCCAGACCTGTGACCAAATCGTGTGCTGTCGTTACATCAAAGGTAATTGGCGTTGCCGTATAGTCTGCCGGTGCTGCCGTTCCGTCCGCCATGACATAGTGAACAGTCTCATCAACCATGACGTGCTTAACCTTGGTTGAAATGTCGTGTTTCAAGTGGACAGTGTAGTTCTGATCAGTTTTGACGTCATCATCAAACTTCAGATCTTGGCCAACTGGCGTGTCATCAGAAACTAAGAGGTAGTGTTCCCCTTCATACTTTTGAATCGTCGCCTGAGTGTTGTAGCCAGTGTCCTCATTCGATGGACCTTGATCCTTCCAGACCTCCAGCGTCTTGCCAGTCGTATCATCAACGTAGGTAACCGTCATTCTCTGCATTGGCATGTAGACAACGGTTTCATTAATGTCCTTGCTGTCATGCGTTACCGTTTGGGCCTTGATTTGGGCAGGCATTGCCTGGTAGTTAGGAATTGTTGGTGAGACTACTGGTGCAAATATAGCACTGTCTTTGTCCCAGTTACCCCACTTAATTTGGTTAGTAACAAGGTCTTGAACCCCCGATTGGGTGAAGACAATCGGTGTAGCTTTATAATCATCAGCTGCCTTGTCACCGTTCTCGTAAACATAGTGAACAGTTTCATTGACATTGTGATTTTGCGTAACGTTCTTGGTTCCGTGAGTGAAGTGAACATTGTAAACTTGGTCAACCTTATCATTATTATCAAAGACAAGGTCTTGGCCATTGGTTTCATCACTAACTAACTGGTAATGCTCTTTGAGATAATTATCGATCGTTGACTTCGTAGTGTAGTTGGCAGCCGCACCTGAATCACCGGTCAAGTTCTTAGATGACATGGTAGTCTTCGTCGTGTCATCGATATAGTTAACCGTAATCTTTTGTTGGTCAGCGTTGTAGGTAACCGTTTGAACGATATTATTATCACCAGGCTTGACTGTCGTAGCCTTGACTTGTGTTTTATCAGGGGTGTAACCCTCGATTGTTGGTGTATCAACCGCCTTGAACTGATCACTGTCTGGTGTCCAAGCTTGCCAAGTCGTCTTCTTGGTGACCAAGTCCTTGGTCCCGGTCCGACTAAATGTTACATCCTGATTATTGTCAGGTTGAGCAGGCCCCTGCTTTGGGCCCTTGCCATAAACGTAGTGGATAGTTTCAGTAATCTTTTGACTATCCTTAGCAGGTTCAGTGGCGTGGTTGAAGTGCACATTGTAAACTTGGTCAACCTTATCATTATTATCAAAGACAAGGTCTTGGCCATTGGTTTCATCACTAACTAACTGGTAATGCTCTTTGAGATAATTATCAATCGTTGACTTCGTGGTATAGTTGGCATCCGCACCTGAATCACCGGTCAAGCTCTTAGATGACAAGGTAGTCTTCGTCGTATCATCGATGTAGTTAACCGTAATCTTTTGTTGGTCAGCTTTATAAGTTACGGTAAACGTCTTATCAAAATTGTCACCATAATTATCGTTTGTTACTTGAACTGTTCGTGAATCAATCTGCTGCTTATCCGGAGTATAGCCTGAAATAGTTGGACTCTTAACAGCTTCAAATGTAGCTGGATTATTCCATTGGCCATTCCAATCGGTGGTATTGGTTGCCAGGTTCTTCGTCCCCGTCTGAGTTAGAGTAACTTTCTTGGTAACTGTTGGCGCAGCAGTCTTGCCGTTGCTATAAACGTATTTAATGGTTTCGTTAATTACCTTGTGACGGTATACCGTACTCGTATTTGCACTGTACTTTACGATCTTAGTAATAGTTTGTGGACCCCAGTTTTCATTTGTTAATTGAACCACTTGACCATTAACCACAGCCTGATCTGGAGTATAGTTCTCTAGTTCTGGACTCGTAACTGCATCAAATTGTGCACTGTTAATCTTACCGTTCCAGTCATCCGTGTTGGTATCACCATGATGGATTCCTGTTTGGGTTACTTTAACCGTTACAACATGATCCTTGTATTTGTCACCAGGAATGGGGTCACCATTTGCGTATTGGTATTTAATAACTTCAGTAACGGTAGTTGTCCGCTTGGTTGGCGTCGTATTGTTTAAAGAAGCCTCATAAACAACCGTATCATTATTAAAGTCGTATTTTACCTTCTGCCCAAATTCAGCAGTACCATTCTTATAATTAGGCCCATAATTCTCGTTTGAATTCTCAATCGTCGGATGAGCATAGTTAATGTAGATTGGCGATGGTAATAATGCTTTATCAGCTGCGGTCAAATCACTATCACTATTCAAGAAGTCCGTCTGCTTCATTGTGTCGCCATAGTTATAAACTTTGGCCTTATCAGGTAATTTGACATAGACATCCTTACCATTCTTATCCGTGTAGTGGATTTCAACGTTAATCTTATCCTGCTCTTTAACAGTAACGCTAGAACTACCGTTACCTCCAGCAGAGATAATGAATGGCTTTTGCTTTTCAGAACTGTTACGACCACTAGCCCAAGTGGAACTAGCAAGGTAGGCAGTTTGGTTAACATCATCGTAAATAGTCTTATCCTCACCAGGGAATACTATACGTACTGATGTTTTACCACTTACGGACGGCATGGTTACCAGTACTGAACGAACTGCTGACCAATTACCATTAAGCTGATCAGCACTTACAAAGCCGTCTTGACTTGGCTTTTGAGATTCGGCAATCGCAACCGGTTGAGTAGAATACTTAATAGTTGCATCTTTGATCTGCTCACCCGTCATCGCATTAATCACTTGTGCTGGTCCCGTTAACGTAACATTAAAGCCCTTATTTCCGTCTTTTTGAGGTAAGTTGGTGAATGACTCCACATTATAAAGGGTAGTATTGGTCCCGTTAACAAATGAAGTAGCATAATTCATCTTTGAACCCTGGTGGTCTTCAGAAGAGCCTTGGAGAACCAATCCACTGTCTTGATTTCCTTGAGCGGCTTCAGCAGGCACAGTTGCTGTTGGCGTCAAAATCTGCCACTTCGGCTCATCAAGGCTGGCAAATACTAATGTAGGGTCAATGCCATCATGTTGAATAATTTCATTTCCCCATTTACTTTGATCAACATTTTTGTCAAGATTTGCAAGGTTACTTTCTTTTGCGGAATAACCAGTAAAATCTTTAGCGTTCTGTGTTAGAATGAATGCCCCAATTGGTTCTGTTGAACTTTGCGCATCAAATTTATTTGAAACTGGAAGGCCAAGACTCTTTATAGAAGGAAGGTATCCGTAAATATTGATCCCATTTGGGATATTGTCATAATTTGATAAATCAATTTTCAAAAATTTATCTTTTCCTACTGTAAATGTAGACAAACTCTTCGGGGTATAAATAGTAGTTGGAACAATATCATTTATGTCGAAAATTTTGAAGCTTGCGTTATCCAGTTTAGGAACAGCATTATTAGGTAGCTTAATATAGACAATTGGACGAACAAGGTCTATATCTGTCGAAGTATTAGCTTGATCAAAACTTATTTCTATAAACCCTGCCGCTTGTGCACCAGGATTTGTTTTTAGTTGATTCGTTAGTACATTTCCCCTAATAGTTAATGGAATAACTTCTTTAGGGAAAATCATATCAACCTGAGTAATCTTGTTTTGATCATCATTAATATTAATTGTTGTTCGAAGATTATCACCGGCAGTGACTAATTTCCCATTTGAATAGTTTGCTGCTATTTTATAGTTTGTCGATGGAGCTACCTGTACAAAAGCCCCAGGCAGAAAATTGCTGACAGTAATGTCAACATTTTTAATTATCTTATTTTCTTGTTTATTATATCCATATTGATTTGTAATATCCGATATATTTTCTTTGGTACCATCTCGATAAGTGATAACTGCACTATATTTACACTGAGTATCATTCCCAATAGCTCTGACATCAAGATTATAAACATTTAAACCATCGGGATAATTAATATGGATAACTGTATTCTTTTGGGCTTCATTTGTAATATTGGTAACACCGAAGGTAGCCGTATCCCATCCGGTGTATCTATTTCCGGCTGAATCTTGCATGATATTATAATTTGCATCAGCGACGGTACCATCATCGTATGTACCGCCAACGTGATTCCCACTCTTAACTTGGGAAATGCCAAAAATATAACCGTCACTAATGTTCTTAACAGCTGGAAGAACATAATAAGTATAATTTTTGTCAGCCGTTATTGTAGTTTGCTTACCATCATTAAACTCTTGAGTAACCGTTGGGTTTCCTTTTGCAGAAAAAGCAGTCTTTTTCCCTAATAAAACACTATCAGGGACCTGCATTATTCCGTGAAATACTACAGAATTACCCTCACTAAATTGGCTTTTGTCAAAAATTTTACTTCCTGCTGGGATAGTAAGTAATACGTCTTGACCAATTCCAGCTTGGCTTATTTTGAACTTGCTTAAATCATCAAGATTCATTAGGTGTGATTGAGTGGTGTCTAAACAATATAGTGGGATGGTTGTATCAAGTTTAAAATATTTAGGAACTGGTATCCGAACAGTTGCCCCATGATTAATTGCTGATACATAATATCCACCGTCAATTCCATACTCTAAAAATCTGACAACATATGGCAATGATTGACCACTACGAATAGCTACCTCTCCGTTGAGCTTGAATCTGCTATTATTATCATCCAGATCCCTTTGCAAGCCATAACTAAGACTTCCTCCGAATTTAGAAGGCAATTGATATTCCAGTGGCAGTTTCTTTGTTTCTCCATTATGTTCTAACGTAACTGCCATTTTAAAACGTTCACCTGGGTATACGGTGTCAGGACTACATTTTCCTAAATAAGTGGAACTAGCATTCAAATTAATATCTTGAGTAATAGTAGCGCTCTTAGCAAATGTATCAGTTATAACGTAATAATCTTTATCATCATCATTAAATGTTGTGTTTCCAATAGCACCCTGAATCTGAGCAACATCTTTTGAAGCCATGTCAACATATTTTTTAGGAACCTTAATTGTATAGACATCACCAGGATTAGCTACAGCTTTAAAGTTCATTACTGCTTTACCATTAGCATAGCCCTCTAAAGTAGTAGTGGTAGTACTCAATGATGCACTCTTACCTATATTAATTGTTGTTGCATCCTGCTGTACCTTAGACTCTGTTAAAGATGCAGCATTGTTTTCAGAACCATTTGCTGTGGAAACGGTAAAGCTTTGCGTGTTTGCATTGCTATTTGCCATTGCCTGAGTAGCAGTACTAGTTGATGCATTAGCGTTTTCACTCTGACTGTTACTTTCAACTGTAGCCTGTGATGATACAGTTTCGTTTGCTTCACTAGCAGCCACGTTTTGCGCACCAGAGTTTTGTGTTGGAGCTACTGACGTGGCAGCGGTTGCGCTTGTTGCTGGTGTATTAGCCATCGTCACAGTTGAGGCACTTTGTAAAGCACCCGTCTTTGATGCTGCATCTGCCTGAACCGCGTCGCTACCTGTTGCGTTACTGTTTGCTGCAGTAGCCGCCTTCGCCACGGTGCTGTTGGCACCCAGGTACATCGTTGTTCCCAACAATACAGAAACGACACCGATCCCCAGCTTCCGCAGACTATAGTGCGGAACCTCACGATCGAGTGTCATCAGTTATTTTTGGTACTTATTATTTTTCGAGACCATATTATGCAACCCCCATTACATACATGCTTGTCGTTATCAAAAATAAATTTTTGATAGTTTTATACCTTTATATTGTTGCAAAATAGAAATACAAAACTTTTTATTTTTTCAACGTCTTTATTATAAATCAATTACTTTTATTTTTAAACCTGATAAGTAATAGAATGTGATTTATGTCCGCCAAATTAATTAATGGACCAGTTTTTGTATAAGTTTACCGGCCTAATTATTTTATAAATTATTACGTCCGCTCCGACTCCACAATAAAAAAGCCACCTTATAGGGGAATTATAAGATGACTTACTTTAAGTATTAATAATTTTAAACGGCAAGTTAAGCAGGCTGCCAGCTCATTTTATTTATAGACTCGGGTTCGGTTAATGCCAACCAAATTCTCAGTTCTTTCGGCGCAACCAAAAAGACCGGTCGCCCCCGCTGGGACAACCGGTCTTTTTAACAATTCTAGATTAGCCTTGTCGGTAGATAACCTTAGTGTTCAAACCGCCATCGTCGGGGGTGACTGTGGCCACCTCAGCCGAATAGCCAACCAGGTTTGGCACCGGCTGGTTGGCTAGCGGTACTGTTGGGTCGGTCGGATTATTTTGATAAATCGGCTGATTGGCCCCCGCGATCTCCTGACCGTTCTCGTCGATCGGGATAATCTTACCTAAACGGCGATAAATAACGGTCTGATTGAGCTCAAACGGGACGGCTACCGGACCCTTGATGTGGTGTTCAATCGTGTAGTAGCCCTTAATCACTGGTACGTTGACATCCTGGTAATTCTTGATATCTCGGCTGCCATCGTTTCGCCAGATGGAGCTCTGGATACTGTCTTCGGCGAGCTTTTCACCGTTTTGATTCAGAAAGTGGACGGTGTAGTGGTGAACCTCCTGGGCATCCCCGCTGTTGACCGGGGCCTGGCTGGTCGCTGTGGTCGGCGTTACGGATTTACTCGCCGTGGCCTCATAGAGCACCTTGGTGTCCTTCAGGGGATCGACCGGCAGCAGGCGTTGCAGGTTATTGGCATAGCCCGCCACCTGGGGCAGCTTCTGGGCGATCACCTTGCCGGCATCGTTGGGATCGTTTTGGTACTGGGCCGGGGCAACGTTGGGCACCGGCTGACCATTCGTGGTGACCGGCACGATCCGCCCCAGTGGCCGGTAGACGATCGTACTGTTGATGTTCTGCTGGACGACTGGTTGGCTCGGCAGCACGGATTGATCGGCCAGGTAGCCCGCGATCACCGGTGCCGGGACCGGCTCATACTGCTTCTGCGTGGGTGCCCACTTGTCATTTTGCTGGTTGATCACCACCCCAGTCACCTCGTCGATCATGACGGGGCAGACCCAGGTCGATTGCTGGGTCACGGCCGGTTGTAATTCGTTTCCCTGGTCGTCAACGAAGCGCACCGTCAGGGTGTAGGTCCGGGACGTGTTGGCCTGGTTGACACCCTGGGCGTTCGTGACCAGCTTCTGCTTGTGCTTGAGCAGAATCGCGAAGACCTGGTTCATCTGATCATTCTCCGAAAACCGGGCCCCCTCAGGAAACCCATTGTAGGCCAGGGCATATCCCTGCTTCCCCAGGGCCGCCAGTCGTTCATCGGGCTGGTAATCGATCGGTTGGCCGATCTGGCCGGCTGCCTGGTCCTGGGCCAGTACCTTCCCCGTATCCTTATCAATGTAGCTGAAGAACACCAATTCCTGATCCGTATTTTGTGTTTGGTTATCCACCGAAAACTCCCCCTCACTGCACTATGCAGATTATACTTTTATAAATTATGCAATGATTATGTCTTAATTATAGTACAAGTTAATTGTAATTTAAATTACTATTAATAGACAAATAGCGGCACTAGGCGCAGAATATCCGCGCCCAGTGCCGCTCGTTATTAAATTTATAATTTTATTCCGCAGCGAATGCCTGCAGGGCCTTTTCAAAGTCGGCTAACTTAGCATTGGCCTTGTCGAGGGAATCCGCGCTGGTCCCGATGTAGAACTTCAGCTTTGGTTCCGTTCCGGATGGCCGGATGGCGATCCAGGTCTCATCGTCCAAGACATAGCGCAGGACGTTGGATTCTGGGATGCCGAGTTCGCTGACCTGACCATCGGCCGTCGTCTTGGTCCCCTTGGCGAAGTCTTCGGTGACCATGACCTTGTGACCGGCGAAGTCCTTAGGAGCCTCCTCCCGGAACTTCTTCATCAGGTCTTGGATCTTGGCCGGACCGTCAACCCCGGCGTAGGTGTTGGCGATCGTCTTTTCACGGAAGTAACCGTACTTCTTGAAGAGTTCTTGCAGACCGTCGTACAGGGTCATGTCCCGGCTCCGGTAGTAGGCTGCCACCTCGGCCAACAGGGTCAGGGATTGGATGGCATCCTTGTCCCGGACGAATGGCTTAACCAGGTAGCCGTAGCTTTCTTCAAAGCCGAACATGAAGGTGTGGTCGGCCTGGCCGGTCTCGTACTGGTGGATCTGGTCGGCGATCCACTTGAAGCCAGTCAGGACGTTGATCATCGATACCCCGTAGTCGGCCGCAATCTTGGCCGCAAAGTTGGTGGAGACGATCGACTTAACTGCCGCCGCGTTCTTTGGCAGCGTGCCCGCCTGCTTGTGGGCTTCCAGGATGTAGTGAAGCATGATGGAAGCGATCTGGTTCCCGGTCAGCAGTTGGTATTCACCGTCGGGCTGCCGAACCGCGCAACCCAACCGGTCGGCATCGGGGTCGGTGGCGATCAGGACGTCGGCGTCAATCTGCTTACCAAGCTTGATGGACCGCACAAAGGCCTCCGGGAACTCTGGGTTCGGGTGCTTCAGGCCTGGGAAGTCACCGTTTGGTTGGGCTTCGGTGGGTTCAATCGTGAAGTTGGTGAAGCCCGCTTGCCGCAGGGCCCGTTCACCCAGCATCCGGCCGGTCCCGCAGAGTGGCGTGAAGACGAACTTCATGTCCTTACCGTATTCCTTAGCCAGTTCAGGGTTGACCGTGACCTCCTTGGCGTGTTGCAGGTAGGCGTGGTCAACGTCCTCACCCATGACCGTCTCCAGGCCGCTGTTGAGCATTTCCTGCTCGTCAGCCAGCTTGATGTCAAAGATGTCGGTGATCTTACGGATGTAGCCGGTCATCATGTCGGATTCCTTCGGTGGCATCTGCCCACCGTCTTCACCGTAGATCTTGTAGCCGTTGTATTCCTTTGGGTTGTGACTGGCCGTGATCATGATCCCGGCGTAGGTGTGGTTGTCACGAACGGCAAAGGACAGTTCTGGCGTTGGCCGGACGTTGTCGTAAATGTAGACCTTGATGCCGTGGGCCCCCAGAACCCGGGCTGAATCGTGGGCGAATTGGTAGGAGTGGTGGCGAGAGTCGTAACCGATGGCCACCCCACGCTTCTTAACGTCGTCGCCCAGGGAATCCATCAGGGTTGCTAACCCTTCGGTGGCTTGGCGAACGGTGTAGATGTTCATCCGGTTGATCCCCGGCCCCATCAGGCCACGCATCCCCGCCGTCCCGAATGACAGGGGACCATAGAAGGCATCTTCAATCTCCTTGTCATCGCTCATGGCGTCTAATTCTTGCTTCAGCAGCGGATCGAGGTCCGTCCGTTCTTTCCAAACTTGATAGGTATCTTTCCAGCTCACAGTGAAGTCTCCTTTACTATTTTCTCTGCTGTCTAGTATACCGCAGAATACTTTTGTTGGGAAAGTTTACTAATTGTTTTACTAAACTTTTACTTAGTGCTGATCAGGTCGGCCGCTTCCTGGTCGGATAGGTCAAAGGCCTGCTGGATCTTTTGCGCAATCTCGGCTTCGGGAATTCCCATCTGCCTGAACATGGGAACTGCCTTTTTGATTACCATTACTTGGCCTTTCGCGCGACCTTCCGCCAGGCCTTGCCTGTATCCTTCTGCGCGAACGTCTTCATCGTGAAACATCATGTGGGTTTTGTTGTCCATGTCTTCCACCTCTTATTGTTTGAGCAGGCTAGCTGCCTGTTCCGCCGTCAAATCAAAAACCTGCTGAATCTTGTGCGCAATCTCGGCTTCGGGAACGTCCATCTGCTTGAGTATGGCGACCGTCTTCTTGATTGTCATTGTCTGACCCTCCATACGGCCTTTTACTTGGCCTTCTTTGAGGCCTTCCCTACGGCCTTTTGCTTGACCTTCCTTAAGACCTTCCCTACGGCCTTTTACTTGGCCTTCTTTGAGGCCTTTTGCTTGACCTTCCTTAAGGCCTTCCGCGCGGCCCTCCGCGCGGACATCTTCGTCATGAAACATCATGTGGGTTTTATTGTCCATGTATTCTTTCCTCCATTCCGTGTCTTTACTCAGGACATTGATGTAGTCCCTCAGTTCGTCAACATAGTGATCATCCCTTACATCCTTATTATCCACGTATTCGAGGAAGTTGCGCAAGTCCTGGTCGACATCGTTTACCGTTCCTTTAGTGTTGAGGAAGATCGCCGTGCGTCCATCCCCCATCGCCAGCGACTTGTCCTGGCTGCAGTAGTTTCTGAACTCGTACTTATGCAGTCCCTTGTCATAGGGGTCAAAGGGACAGATGAAGATCACATAGGACTGCCGCAACTTGGCGTACGGCTGTCCGTGTCGCAACATGTCACCATCAATCCGGCCCTGATAGTAGCGCACCCGCTGGGGTAGTCCTCGAGTGTGACGGACCTGCATGTCGATCTCGTACACCACGCCGTTTTCGTCCTTGGTGTAGACATCGAAACGAACGCCCCGGCTGATGATATTCTCCTGGACGGCCTTCTGGAGGGTGGGAAACTCGATCCGCTCAATATGTAACTCCGGCAAGATGATTTGAATTAAGTGCTGGCAAAGGTGCTTGTTGCTCATGACGCTACCGAAAACAAAGTCCTCCTGAATACTGATCTCTTCCATGATCGTACCTCCCCGTATCTAATTACTCTATCTAGTAAGTACGGGAAGATACCAAAAAAGCACCGACCAATCTGGTCGGTGCTGATCGTTACTTCATGGCGTTGATGTATTGGTAGACCTGCTGACCGGCGATGGCGCCGTCACCGACCGCCGTCGCGATCTGCCGCAGGGGAGTCTCCCGGACATCCCCGATGGCGAAGATTCCTGGCACGCTGGTCCGCATCTGGGTGTCGGTCTTAACCCAGCCCTGATCATCGAGGATCCCGAGGTCCTTAAACGGCGTGGTCATCGGCAGGCTGCCGACATAGATGAAAACCCCGTCCGTGGCCAACTCACCGTCTTCCCCGGTGACATTGTTGTGGGTCTTGACCCCGGTCACCTTGACCTGGTCACCGACGATCTCCGTAACGCTGGTGTTGAAGACGAACGCCATCTTATCGTTCTTCTTGGCCTCGTCCTGCAGCAGCGGTTGGGCCCGCAGGTGGTCACCACGGACGAGGACGGTCACCTTGGCCGCCAGCTGAGTCAGGTACATCCCCTCCTCAACCGCGGAGTCCCCACCGCCAACCACGACCAGGTTGAGACCCTTGAAAAAGGCCCCGTCACAGACCGCACAGTAGGAGACCCCCTTGCCACTGAACTCCTCTTCACCAGGAACGCCGAGGTGGCGCTGGGTTGAACCGGTGGCGATCACCACGGCACGGGCGACGAAGGTGTCGCCCATGTCGGTGGTAACCTCCTTGGTTGCACCCTTATCGACCAGCTTGGTGACCGTTCCGTAGGCGTACTCGGCGCCAAACTGGGTGGCCCCGTCGTACATCTGCTTGGCCAGCTCCGGTCCCTGGACGCTCTTGAAGCCGGTGTAGTTTTCGATTGAGGCCGTGTTGTTCAAGTTACCGCCGTAGATTCCCCGGTCCAGCATCACCACGGACAGGTTGGCCCGAGAAGCGTACATCGCCGCCGTCATCCCACCGGGGCCAGCCCCGATTACAACCACGTCATAGTTTTTTGTCTCTGCCATCTGTTCTTCCTCCCGTCATTAGAATCGTTAGTCCCATCATACCGATTACGGCCCGCTTTGTCTATCGATTTGCCTACCTTTAGTAAGTGCAGCCAAAAGTTATATAAAGACGAGCATGATGTAACTCCCGTTGCTGAACGAACAATTATTTTAGCGTACTTATGGAATAATTCATTGTGGCCACCCACGCGAATTAATCGAATTGATGGGTTAGTTCTATGGGGCATATAAATTACTAGTATATCAACCTTGCCATCAGATAAATGGTACTCATAACTACCATTGTAGTTGCCGCCGCGATTGTCTAGGATATGTGGTCGATACTCAGCGTTAACGATTCCGTTAAGGCGCAACTGGTTTAAGGTATTCATGAGCTCGCCAATTAATTCCGGGTGATGATATTTCAATCGTTGATAGTCTCGCTTGAATTGGGGTTCAACCTTTAATTGATACATTATTCTTCATCCAAATAGTTCTTCAATTCGTCTACGTTGTCGAAACTAGGGGAATCATCAGGAATAATTCCGAGTTCCTTTGCTTGGGCTGTTACTAAGGCTTTCTTAGTGGTCTCTGTTGGTTCATCAGATTCGGCTAGGACCTCAAAAGGCACTTTCTTTTGAATAACTAATTGACGAGCGGCTAAGTTGAAGTACCCATTAACGCTTAACCCCATGGACTTTAGTTCCTTCGTTAATTCTTTCTTGAGCTTATCATCAAGACGAATCGTAGTTGGTGTTGTTGTCATATTAATCACCTCTGGTTGTATGTTATTATAACATACTAATGAAATATAAAGAGCATCAGGCTACCGTGCTACCGCTTGCTGGACTCGGTAATCAGAGCGGTTTACAACTAAATCTAACTGGAGGAAAATGTCAGTGCATTTAAGTGTTAGTACATTGCTTACTCTGCGCAGGGTAGCCTTACTAGCCTGGAAGAGGGTGTAATTTTAACGACCTGATTTACCCTATCTAAAAATAAGTAAAAAGCTCCGCTATCGATTGGATAGCGGAGTTTTTAAATTGGCGAATTACTTCTTGCTGCCCTTCTTGTCTTCGGCAGTCAGCTTAGCACCAAGTTCCTTGATGTAAGCACGTAATTCATCCTTAACTTGTGGGTGTTGCAGACCGTATTCAATGTTGGTCTTAACCCAGCCAAACTTGTTACCAACGTCGTAACGGTCACCCTTGTATTCACGAGCAAAGACCCGTTGCGTTTGGTTCAGGGTATCGATGGCGTCGGTCAGTTGGATTTCGTTCCCCTTGCCCGGCTTCGTCTTGGCCAGAACATCAAAGATTTCTGGGGTGAAGACGTAACGACCGATGATGGCCAAGTCACTTGGCGCATCCTTTGAGGCCGGCTTTTCAACAAAGCTCGTAACGTTGTAGAGGCCCGGCGTAACTTCCTTGCTTGGGTTAATAACCCCGTACTTGGCGGTGTCTTCGTGTGGCACCCGCATTACGGCCAGCGTGGAAGCACCCGTCTGTTGATAACTTTCGATCAGTTGCTTGGTCAGTGGTTGACCATTATTGTTGATGTTGTTCAGGTCATCCCCGAGCATGACAACGAATGGTTCGTCACCGATGAAGTCCCGCGCCGTCAGGACGGCATCCCCGAGGCCACGTGGGTGTGATTGGCGGATGAAGTAGATGTTGATGTCAGTGGTATCTTCCACCAGCTTCAGCATTTCGTCCTTATGCTTGGAACGCAGGTTGTCTTCCAGTTCTGGGTTGGAGTCGAAGTGATCTTCGATGGAGCGCTTGTTCTTTCCATCAACCACGACGATGTCTTCGATTCCTGACTTCCGCGCTTCCTCAACGATGAATTGGATCGTTGGCTTATCAACAATTGGCAGCATTTCCTTGGCTAATGCCTTCGTCGCGGGGAGAAAACGGGTCCCCAAGCCGGCAGCCGGAATGATTGCCTTTCTAACACGTTTCATAACTACAAAATCCTTTCCATAACTTCAATTTCTCTCAAAGTTACCCGATCATATTTTACCATACTTATTCCATTTCGGAAGTCAGATCTCGGCTCATCAGTTGAGAAATCGCGGTTTTAATGTCCTCGCCCTCGTACAGGACCCGGTAGAGGGCGTCGGTAATCGGCATCGGTACCTGCCGCTTCTTGCTGAGCTCGTAAGCGGCCTTGGTGGTGTAGACCCCTTCGATCACCATTCCCATGTTGTTAATGACGTCATCGAGCTGTTGCCCCTGGCCAAGCTGGTAACCGGCCCGCCAGTTTCGCGAGTTCTTACTCGTGGCCGTAACCACCAGGTCCCCCACTCCGGACAGACCGATGAAGGTCATCGGGTTGGCACCAAAGGCCACCCCCAGCCGCCGGATCTCGGCCAGTCCCCGAGTGATCAGGGCGGCCCGGGCATTATCATGGTAGCCCAGTCCTTGGAGGGCCCCGGCACCGATGGCAATGATGTTCTTGAGGGCGGCCCCAAACTCGGCCCCGATCACGTCATCGTTGGTGTAGACCCGGAAGTAGGAGTTACTGAACAGTTTTTGCACCTTCTCGGCATCCGCCAGGTTGGCGCAGGCCGCCGTTACCGCCGTCATGTCCTTGATGGCCACGGACTCAGCGTGGCTCGGTCCGGAAAGCACGACGATGTCACGCCGGTACTTAGGATCAATCTCTTCCTTGAGCATCTCGGACGGCCGCTTGTAGGTGTTCTGTTCCAGCCCCTTGGTGGCGTGGACGATCAGGGACTGCTGGTCGAGCTCGGTCAGGACAGCGTTGAGCTTGTGGGCCACCTGCCGGATTCCCTTGGTCGGAATCACAATCAAAATAACGTCGGCCCCCTTCACGGCGGCCTTCATGTCGGTCGTGGCGTGGAGCTTACTGGAGTAGGTGAAGTTCTTCATGTAGGCTGGGTTGACGTGTTCCTTGTTCAGACGGTCGACCTGGTCCTGATCCCGTGACCACAATTCAACCTCATGGCCGTTGTCAACCAACAAGTTGGCTAGGACACTGCCCCAGGAACCGGCACCCAACACTGCTACTTTTTCCGTCATGATTAATCTCTCCTTAATGAATATTACCTTGATTGCTGATACCAGGGAACATTACCCCGGTGACGACGAACGAGTAAAACAACCAGTGCTCCCAAGAAGAACACCAGCGACAACAGCTGCGATACCCGAATCACGGACCCGATCATCAGGCTGTCCGTCCGCATCCCCTCGATGAAGAAGCGGCCGAACGCATACCACATCACATAAGCCAGGAAGACTTCCCCCCGCCGAAAGAAGTGGCGGCGGTGACGCAGGCTGACCAGCAGGACAAAGCCGAGGAGGTCCCAGAGTGACTCATACAAAAAGGTCGGCACCCGGTACTGGCCAGCAATGTCCATCTGGTTGACGATCCACCGGGGGATATGCTGCGCGAGCAACGCGGCCCGCGTCGTGACCACCCCGAAGGCCTCCTGGTTCATGAAGTTACCCCAACGACCGATCCCCTGGGCGAGGATGACGGTCGGGGCGATCACGTCGAGCATCGTCCACATCGACAACCGCCGGGCCCGGCAAAACAGGTAGAGGACCAAGAAGCCCCCGAGGATCGCCCCATAGATGGCGATGCCCCCGTCCCAGATGGCGATGATCTCCCCCGGGTGGACCGCATAGTACGGCCACTGGAAGGTGACGTAGTAGATCCGGGCACAGATGATGGCCACCGGCAGGGCCCAGAGGAGGTAGTCGTAGAAGTCGTCTTCCGGGATTCCCTGGCGTTTTCCCTCACGGATGGCCAACCAAAGGGCCAGGACCACCCCCGTTGCGATGATGACCCCGTACCAGTGGATGGTGAAGGGACCAAACTGCAGGGCAATCGGGTTGAGGGCCGCGGTAATTGTCGTTCCCATTACTTCTGTTCCTTCTTCTTACTGTCCCGGGCAGAGTTTTCTTGAATCAACTTGTTCAGGTTACGGTCAAAGGTCTCGGTGGCGTCATAGCCCATCGTCTCGGCACGGTAGTTCATCGCCGCCGATTCGATGATGATCGCCAGGTTCCGCCCGATCTTAACCGGGACGGATACCTTCGGGATGATGACCCCCTGGATGGTTTGGGTGTCACCCCGGTCCCCCAGTCGGTCAAACTTGGCGTCCGGCGTCCAGGTTTCCAGGTGAACAATCAGGTCGATCTTGTCGTTCGGCATGACGGCCCCAGTCCCGTACAGGGTGGCAACGTCGATGATCCCGATGCCCCGAATCTCCATCAGGTGCTCCAGGATGGCTGGCGCACTCCCGATCAGGGTCTGTTCGTCCCGGGCGTAGACCTCGACCCGGTCATCGGCGACCAGGCGGTGTCCCCGCCGAACCAGCTCCAGGGCGGTTTCACTCTTGCCGACCCCGGAATCACCGGTGATCAGGACCCCGACCCCGTTGATGTCAACCTGGACCCCGTGCAGTGACTTCCGCGGTGCCAACCGGCCCAGCAGGAAGGAGGTCATGTTACTGAGGATCTGGGAAGAGGTCAGGTGCGTCCCGAGGATCGGAATGTGGGCATCCTTGGCCGCCACCTTCAGCTCTGCCGGAATCGGCAGGTTGGTCGAGATGACGAAGCACGGTGTCTGGGGGGTACACATCTTGGTCATGTACTTGACCATCTTCTCGTGGGTCAGGTCCTTGGAGAAGGACGTTTCCGTGATCCCCAAAAGCTGGATCCGGAGGGCCGGATAGTGCTTGAAGTAGCCGGCAAATTCCAGGGCCGGCCGTGAGATATCACTGGTGGTGATTGGCCGATCGAGGTAGTCCTCACCCTGGAGGACCTTCAGTCGGACCTTTTCAACTAATTCCTGAACCGTAACACTGTTTGCCACAACCATTCACTCCTTTTTCAATAACTATTTTCCTGATGATCAGTGATCAGGGTGTTGCAGATCGACATGATGATGGCAATCAGCATTGCACTCCAGAACGATGAGAAGTGAAAGAGGGCCGACCCGACGAACACGGACGTCAGCTCAAGCATCACCCCATTGATCACAATACTGAAGAGCCCCAACGTCAAGATGTTGATCGGCAGTGACAGGATCACGAGGATCGGTTTGATCAAGACGTTCAGGATCGCCAACACAAAGCTGGCCAGCAGCGCCATCCAGGCACTGCTGATGTAAAACATCCCCGTGCCCGCAAAGAGCCCCGCCAGAGCAATGAATAAGATTGTATCAATCAATACTTTTTTCCAAAATCCCATTATGATCGCTCGTTTCTTTTAATATCCTTTTCTTCCACGTCAGTCAACTGGCGACGCGACTGGGAATGGTCATCCTGCGTGGCCTGCTTTCCCAGGTCATTCAACGTATGCAGCATTCCCAGAAGCCCCGGGTTGGCGGGATCCGGCGGCATGATGATCATCAAGATCAGGTAGATGATCACACCCGGGACAATCGCGGTCATGATGGTTATGATAACGTAGATGATCCGCAGGAGGTTGGCCGAGACATGGAAATACTGGCCAAAGCCCCCGAAGACCCCACCGATGATCCGGTCGGAAGCGGACCGGGTCAGACGACGATGACGACTTTCACGCATTTACACCACTCCTTTTAAGATAATATTACTTGCTTTCACCTGTAACCGCAATCACCATTATGGCTATTGCGGATTCTTCTGACTGAGCTTCCACTGCAGGTAGGCGTTGATGAAGGGATCGAGGTCCCCGTCCATCACGGCCTGACCGTTATGGGTCTCGTAACCACTCCGGTTGTCCTTAACCAGGGTATAGGGATGGAAGACGTAGGAACGGATCTGGGACCCCCAGCCGATATCCAGCTGTTCGCCCTCGATCTCGGCCCGCTTCTTGGCCTTCTTTTCCTCTTCTAATTCATACAGTTTCGACTTCAGCATGTTCATCGCGGTCACCCGGTTCTGGAGCTGGGAACGTTCCGCCTGTGATGAGGTGACGATCCCGGTCGGCAGGTGGGTGATCCGGACGGCAGATTCCGTCTTGTTGATGTGCTGACCACCGGCCCCGCTTGACCGAAAGGTGTCAACCCGCAGGTCGGACGGGTCGATGTCGATGTGGACACTCTCGTCCAGCTCGGGCATCACGTCGACCGAGGCGAAGGAGGTATGCCGCCGGCCGGCCGCGTCAAACGGTGAGATCCGGACGAGGCGGTGAACCCCCTTCTCGCTGCGCAGGTAGCCAAAGGCGTTGTGGCCCTTGATCAGCAGGGTGACGCTCTTGATCCCGGCCTCATCACCGGCCTCGTAACTGGCCGTCTCAACGGTGAACCCGTGTTGCTCACCCCAGCGGATGTACATCCGCAAGAGCATCGAACCCCAGTCCTGAGCTTCGGTTCCCCCGGCACCGGGGTGGATTTCCAGGATGGCGTTCTTGGCGTCGTATTCCCCATCGAGGAGCTGGTTGAGGCGGTACTGTTCCAGGGCCTTTTTCGTCTTGCCGAAGGAGTCGTCCAGCTCCTTTTGCAGGTCCGGGTCGGGGCCCATTGTCAGCAGCTCGATCGTCGTCTGCAGGTTGGCAATCTGGTCCCGCAGTTGGACGTAGGTGTCACGCTTCTCCTTCAGTTCATTGTTGTCATTGATGACCTTTTGAGCGGCCTCGTTGTCGTTCCAGAAGTCGGGCTGGGCCATTTTCTGTTCATTTTCCGCAATGCTTTCGTCGAGCGCATCGAGGTCAAAGAGACCTCCCGAAGCGGGCAACGTCTTGTTGCATTGCTTCTACTTGTTTCTTGGCTTCACTTAATTCCACAATCATGCCTCCATATATAAATATACGGCAGGGGTACCGTCATGGGTTACCTTACTGCCGTACCTTACAAACCAGTAGCAATCATTTAACTATCATACTTTAACGGGTCACGTTCTGCCGAATCTCGGACTTCATGAAGAGCCGGGTCGTCTCGTATTCGATGTCGGCGATCATCTGCTCAAACATGTGGTAGCCGGCCGTCTGGTATTCAACCAGTGGGTTCAGCTGACCATAGCCCCGCAGACCAACTGACTGCCGGAACTGGTCCATCACGTCGATGTGGTCGGTCCAGTGGGAGTCAACCACCCGCAGGAGGACCACCTTTTCGAATTCCAGCATCTGGGCCGGATCATAGAGCTGGCGTTGCTTGTCCTTGTAGACGCCCTTGGCAAAGGACATCAGGTAGTCCACAATCTCGTCCTTGCTCTTGCCCTTGAGGTCATCAACCTTGATCGTGTCCGGCTTGACCAGGACCTCTTCGGCAAAGTCGACGATTCCCTTCAGGTCCCAATCCTTCTTGTCGCCGAGGGTGTGCTGTTCAACCTCACGTTGGATGGTCCGCTTGAAGATTGGCATCAGGACCCACTTCAATGACTTATCCTCGGTGATGATCTGTTGCCGTTCCTTGTAGATGATCTCACGCTGTTCACGCATCACGTCATCGTACTGCAGGACGTTCTTCCGGGAGTCGTAGTTGTTCCCTTCAACCCGCTTCTGGGCGGATTCAACCTGACGGGTCAGGAAGCGACTCTTGATAACGGCATCCTCGTCGTTGACCTTCATCCGTTGCAGGAAGTTCTTGATCCGGTCACCACCGAACCGCTTCATCAGGTCATCCTCCAGGGACAGGTAGAACTGGGACAGACCCGGATCCCCCTGCCGACCGGAACGACCACGCAGCTGGTTATCAATCCGCCGCGATTCATGCCGTTCGGTCCCGATCACGGCCAGGCCACCGAGTTCACGGACACCGGGGCCCAATTTGATATCGGTCCCCCGCCCGGCCATGTTGGTAGCGATCGTAACGGCCCCCTTCTGACCGGCGTTCTTGATGATGTCGGCTTCCTTGGCGTGGTTCTTGGCGTTCAAGACCACGTGGGGAATGTGTTCCTGATCCAGCAGGTGGGACAGGTATTCGGAGGTTTCAACCGCCACGGTCCCGACCAGGATCGGCTGGCCCTTGGCGTGGAGCTTCTTGATCCGCTTGACTACCGCCGCAAACTTACTCTGCAGGGTTGGGTAGAGCAGGTCCGGTTCATCCTTCCGAATAACCGGCTTGTTCGTTGGAATCGTGATGGTCTCCATGTTGTAGATTTCCCGGAATTCTTCCTGTTCCGTCTTCGCGGTCCCGGTCATCCCGGACAGCTTGTTGTACATCCGGAAGAGGTTCTGGTAGGTGATGTTGGCCATCGTCTTGTTTTCTTCCTGGATCTCAACGCCTTCCTTGGCCTCAATGGCCTGGTGAAGACCGTCGGAGAAACGCCGCCCCTGCATGACCCGACCGGTGAAGGAATCAACGATCAGGACTTCGCCGTCGGAAACCACGTAGTCCTTGTCCCGGTGCATGATGTAGTTGGCCCGCAGCGCCTGGTCCAGGTGGTGGGTCAGTGGGGTGTTCTCAGGGTCATAGAGGTTCTTCAGGTTGAAGTACTTCTCCGCCTTCTGAATTCCGGCATCCGTCAGGGCCACCGTCTTGGACTCGAGGTCGACCTTGTAGTCAACCTCATTCTTTAACTGCTTGACGAACCGGTCCGTCTGCTTGTAGAGCTTAGAGGTCCCCGTGCCGGGGCCGGAAATGATCAGTGGCGTCCGCGCCTCATCGATCAGGATGGAGTCCACCTCATCGACTAGGGCGTAGTTCAACCCCCGCTGAACCTGGTCTTCCTTGTAGACGGCCATGTTGTCACGCAGGTAGTCGAACCCGATCTCGCTGTTGGTGGAGTACATGATGTCGGCCTTGTAGGCTTCCCGCTTCTGGTCAGGGCTCATCTCAGAGTTGTTGACACCGACACTGCAGCCCAGCCAGTTGTAAAGCTGCCCCATCTCGGTGGCATCACGCTTGGAGAGGTACTCGTTAACCGTGATTACGTGGACCCCCTTGCCGGAGATCGCGTTCAAATACACCGGCATCGTGGCGGTCAGGGTCTTCCCTTCACCGGTCTTCATTTCGGCAATGTTCCCTTCGTGAAGCACGATTCCCCCCATGACCTGAACATGGAATGGGTAAAGACCGAGCACCCGCTTAGCACCCTCACGAGCAACCGCGAAAGCCTCAGGCAGCATGTCATCCAGTGATTCGCCCTTTTGGTAGCGTTGACGGAACTCTGGCGTCTTTGCCTGCAGCTGCTCATCGGTCATTGCTGCCATCGTCTTCGCATAACTGTCGACTTTATTTGCGATTTTATTAATTCGCCGCAGTTCACGGCGATCGCTTTCAATCCATTTCTTTAAAATGTTGGCCATAAAAGCGTCCTTCCTAATTTACTAGCTCGAGCTAAAATCCATTAAAAAGTGCTACTCAAGCCAATTATATTTTATTCTAACTTTAGTATTTTACCACGTTCCCCTGGCTTTGAAAACTGATGCACCCGCGGGTCGGCAAATTAAAAAGGACCATCGCAACTCGCGCTGCCATAGTCCTTCCGACAAATTCTTGCCGTCTTATTATTCAGCTTCAATCAGGCCGTAGCGACCATCACGACGACGGTAAACAATGCTCGTGCCGTTGGTTTCAGCGTCTTGGAAGACGAAGAAGTCGTGGCCCAGCATGTCCATCTGTAGAACCGCTTCTTCAGGATCCATTGGCTTCAGTGAAACCTGCTTCGTCCGCACGATCTTCAGGTCGTCCGTGCTTGCGGAGTCGTCATCACTCGGTACAAATTCCAGGTTCTTGAAGCCCTTTTCACGGGACTTCCGGTTGATCTTGGTCTTGTACTTCCGAATCTGACGTTCAAGCTTGTCGGTTACCAGGTCAACACTACCATACATGTCGTTGGAGGTTTCTTCAGCCCGCAGCGTCAGGTACGGAAGCGGAATGGTTACTTCAACCTTGTAAGTCCGGTTTGGGTAAACCTTCAAGTTCACGTGGGCGGTAGCTTCAACGTTATCTTCGAAGAACTTTTGAAGCTTGCTGATCCGCTTTACCACGTAGTCACGAATTGAGTCCGTAACTTCAACGTTTTCACCACGAATATTGAACTTTAACATCAAACATCTCTCCTTTCAGTCCAAGCATATGCTTGATCTGATATCAGAAGGACCACTCTTCTCATATCCTACTTATATTATAGTGTAGTTCTGATCAATAAACAAACCGTTTTCATCAACCTTTAAAATTCTTTAACGTGCGAGGGAAAGACTTACCAGCTCATGGCATTGCGCCGCTTTGATTAGGGTGGCAGCGTGGTAAAGGGTTCGACCGGTCGTATAGATATCATCTACCAGCAGGATTCGTTTGTCCCGGACGATTGTCGGATCAGTCAGGATAAACGGCTGCGGGGTCTGGAGCCGCTGGCGGCGGGTCTTGTGAGACTGGGCCACCTTGTCAAGGGCCCGGTGGCGCAGGACCGGGGTCACCGGCACATCCCCCAGGATCCCCAAGACCTGGTTGAAGCCCCGGGTGGCCATGGTGGTCTGGGTTACCGGGATTGGCACCACCAGGTCCGCCCCCAGCTGGCGGATCCGTTGCTGCACCTCAGCTTGAAAGACGGTCCGCAAGCGATAGTCACCGCCGAACTTGTAGCGGTGCATGTATTCCTTCATGGCGTCATTATAGGTGTAGAGGGCCTGGTGCTCGAGGTGCCAACCATATTGATGCTGCCAGGCTGCACACTCCAGGCAGAGGCGGGTGTGCTCCTGGGGACGACTGCATCCCGGGCAGGCATGGGCCGGGTCGATCCGCGTGAAGCGGGCCCGACAACGCTCGCAGATGGTTGGCGGCGTCAGGGGACGTAGCATGACCAGGTCGCGGAGACTCAGTCGGACCGGCAAGCGGGCATTGCAGAGTTGGCAGTTCATCCCTGCAGGGCCCGGCCCTTCCGGTTCATAAAGTCCACCTGGTGCACCGCCATCCGCACCCGCCGACACTGGATGGCGATCCAGAAGCGTACCGTCCCCGTCGGCCGGCTGACGGACCGGCCGGCGCGCCCAGCGATCTGAACCAGGGCCGATGAGGAGAAGACTGGGTCGTCGGCGCCTAGCACAAACACGTCGATCGCCGGGAAGGTCACCCCCCGCTCCATGATGGTGGTGGTCACCAGGAAGTCGTAGTCCCCGTCCCGCATCTGCTGGACCTTCGTTAACCGGTGCGGGTCCGCCGCATGGACCGTGGCAAAGGCGTGGCCTGGCAGGGCGGCCCGCAGGAGGGGCTCCACCGCCGCCAGGTCCGCCACGTGCGGTAGGAAGAGAAGAAAGCGAAAGCCATCTGCCAGGGAGCGGCGCAGCTGGACAAGCAGGCTGGCCGGCAGTCGGCCCCGCTGAACAGCGCGCCGCCAGCCCGGTGCCAACTGGAGGCGGATCCGGGGAAGCAGGTGGCCGTGATAACGCAGCGGCAGGTAGCTGACCGCCAGCTCACCGCGTTTCACCCGACGGAGGAGGGCCGGCCCCGGGGTCGCCGTCAGGTACAGGCAGCCTCCATCCGCCTTCACCGCCTGGCGGCTGGCAAAGAGCAGGGCGTCGTTGGCGGCGAAGGGAAAGGCGTCGACCTCATCGATGATCAGGTTATCGAAGGCGTGGTAGAAGCGCAACAACTGGTGGGTCGTGCAGACGGTTAGCTGGGCATAGCGGTAGGGCAGCTCCTGGCGACCGTGCAGCAGGACCATCGTCGTGTTCTGGAAGGCCGCCGTCAGCCGTGGATATAGCTCCAGGCAGACATCGACCCGGGGTGAGGCCACCGCCAGTCGCTCGCCCCGCTCTAAAGCATGGGCGATTCCGCGAAACATCATCTCCGTCTTCCCGGCCCCGGTCACCGCCCAGAGAAGTTGGTGGCGGTGGGCCGCCATTCCCCGGTCAACCGCCGTGGCGGCGTCCACCTGCAGGGGTGACAGCTTCCCCGTCCAGGTCAGGACCGGACGGTGGACCGTAAATTGATTTGGCTCCGGAACATGATAGAATTTATTTAGTGTCGCGACCCGACCCAAGTTGATGCAGCAAGGACAATAGAACTCCCCGTTGGGCAGGGCCGCCAGCCGCCGATCCGTCTCCTGACCACAGCGCAGGCAGCGCACGCGCCGACCATGCATCTCCATCGTCGGCAGGACCACAACCGGCGCGGGCGGGGTCGTCCCTCGCCAGTGCGGCTGGTCGACCAGGACCCGGCGGCCGTAATATTCGCTTAATTTCATCATCATTCCCCCCTTACTTAATAAGTACGGAGGCTTGATCAAAAATCACGAAAGAGGTTGTAATATGCCAGAACCATTCATCACCATCGCCAAAAACACCAGCTTTGAAATGGTCATCAAGAAGTCCCGGTTCATCTGCTCGCTCGGGCGGGTCGACACCGAAGAAGCCGCCCAAGCCTTCATTGACCAGGTCCAAACGGCCAACCGCAAGGCTACCCACAACTGCTTTGCCTACATGGTTGGTGACCACGACCAGGTCCAACGGGAAAGTGACAACGGTGAACCCAGCGGAACGGCCGGCGTTCCGATCCTGGAGTCCCTCCAGCTGGCCAAGCTCCACAACGTCGTGGCCGTGGTGACCCGGTACTTTGGCGGGATCAAGCTCGGGGCGGGTGGCCTGATCCGGGCATACAGCAACGTCACGACCAACGCCATCCACCAAGCCGGCCTCGTCCAGCGGGTTATCCAGACCGCCGTTGACATCACCGTCTCTTATGCCCAGCATGACCCCCTCGTCTACTTCCTCAAGGAACACCACGTTGAAGTCGCCAACGAGGCCTACGGGGTGGACGTGACGGTCACCATCTTCATCGACCGGGACGCCTGCGATGACCTGATCGCCCAGCTCACCAACCGCTTCAACGACCAGCTCCAAATAAAAAAGGGGCAACCCCGCAATCACGAGGTGCCCTATCAGCCGGCCTAGGCCAGGACGGCTTCCGCAATATCCAAGATCACAATCACGGCCAGCATGGCCGCTAACCAGCCCAGGATCACCCGCGTTTGGTGGTCGTGGGCTTTTAGTTTGGCCCAGTTGAAGCCACAGTAGGCACTCAGCATCAGCAGGCAGCCAATCACCCCGTAGATTCCCGAGTGAAAGCCCCGGTTGTCGATGGAGTAGCTGGCGGTGAAAAAGAGGCCCAGCCCAAAGAGCAGGCCGAACAGCAGTTGTTTCTTATCCATAAAAAACTCCTTAATAGTGAAAACGGTGCCCGTAGTCCGGACACCGTTATTTTTATTCATGTAGGTGATAGTTGTAACTGGCCACAATAATGTTCTCACGAGAGTTCAACACAGCCCGCAAGCGGACACTGGTCTGGTTGTGCAGGGCCAGCTGCCACGGGTGCTTCGGGATGAACTGGGGAACCAGAACGGTGGTCGAGTAGTTCCGGGCCTCGGCCCGCTTGGCAATCACGTCAACGAAACGCAGGGTTGGCTTGGCGATTGACCGGTAGGAGGAGTGGATATCGACAAACCGAACGTCCGGATACTCCGCCTTGAACTCGTTGGCCGTCTTGTGTTCCTTCCCCGGGTTCTCGTCGAATGATACGTGCATCGCGATGACGTAATCACCGATCGACCGGGCATAGTTGATGGCCCCCCGGGTGACCCGGGTCACGTTGCCGACCAGGACAATGACGGTGGACCCGTCGTAGTCGTGGAGCTGAACCTTGGTCTTCTCTGCCACCCGCAGTTGGGCCGCCACCTTGACGTAGTGGGAGTGGACGGCGTGGAACATGTAGAGCAGGAGCGGCATGATGATCAGGTATGGCCAAACGTTACCGAAGTGCTGCCAGAAGAGGCAGACCACCAGGATGAAGGAGATCAGGGCCCCCACAAAGTTGATGCAGGCCTTGCCGACCCACCAGCCCTGGCGTTCCCGGAACCAGTGGATGATCATCCCGGATTGCGACAGGGTAAACGGCACGAAGACCCCGACCGCGTACAGCGGGATCAGCATGTTGGTCTGACCATGGAAGATCAGGATCAGGATGATCGCCCCGATCGCCAGGGAGATGATCCCGTTGGAGTAACCCAGCCGGTCCCCACGGTCCATGAAGGCGTGCGGCATGTACTTATCCTTAGCCATGTTGAAGGCCAGGATCGGGAAGGCCGAGAACCCAGTGTTGGCCGCAACGGCCAGGATCATGGCCGTTGACAGCTGCAGCAGGTAGAAGCCGATGCCGTGGCCGCCAAAGATCTGAGCTGCCATCTGGGACATGATCGTGGTCCGTGAGTTCGGCACGACCCCCAGGTAGAAGCTGAAGAAGATGATGGCGATGAAGAAGAAGGCCAGGATGGCACTCATGATCGCCAGCGTGGTTGCCGCGTTCTTCTCCTTAGGCTTGTTGAAGTTCGGCACCGCGTTACTTACGGCTTCCACCCCGGTCAGCGATGATGAACCAGCCGAGAAGGCCCGGATGAACAGGACGAACGACATCCCGGCCACCGGGGTCCCATAGTCAGCAACCGCGTGGTAGTGGATCTGACCGGTGATGATGTTGTAACCACCCCAGATGATCATGACCATCGTCATCAGGACGAAGAAGTAAACCGGCACGGTCAGGAAGTTGGCACTCTCACTCATCCCCCGTAGGTTCATGAACATGATCAAGAGGACAATGATGATCGAGATTGGCACCGAATAGTGGTAGAGGGCCGGGATCGCCGAGGTGATCGCCTCGGTCCCCGAGGTCGTAGAAACCGCCACGGTCAACATGTAATCGACCAAAAGCGAGCCCCCGGCGAACAGCCCCACGTTGCTCCCCCAGTTGCGGGTGGCCACCACGTAGGCACCCCCACCACTCGGGTAGGCATGGATGATCTGTTGGTAGGACAGGGTGATCGCCAGCAGCAGGATCAGGACAATCGCCGCGATCGGGATTGAGTACCAGATTGCCGCTGCTGACAGGGTAACCAGCACCGTCGTGATCTGCTCTGGACCATAGGCGACTGACGAAATGGCATCTGATGACAGCATCGCCAGGGCCTTGAACTTAGTCAGGTGGGTCTGCCCTTCATCAAGGGTCTTTAATGGTTTTCCAATCAATACGCGTTTAAGATAACGCCACATCTCTCTCCCTCCCAATTGATTTAATTTGGGTCAGTAAATTGGCTCCATTAATATAATTATCACTCTAATTTAGATAACTGGATAATATTATAATTTATTGCTGTTGTTTGCAACAAGCATTTTGGAACTTTTTTCGTCAATTACGACAATTCCGGCTTAGAGTTTGACCCGCTGGTTGACCTCCTCGGCCCCCGGATCAATCTCCGGCAGGTGGCTGTGTGTTCCCCACCAGTAGAAAAGTAGGGAGACGATGATGATAACGACAAAGTCCCAGGGGTACTTGATCCAGTTCTGGCCGCCGAAGCCCGCACTCCCCATGTAGGACATGATTGAGATGAAGACCAGGTAGCACAACAGCCAGGCACTGCTCTTCAGCTGGGGTCCCCAGGCCGTGTGGTGGTAGCGAACCTCGTAGTAGAGGTAGATCGGCAGTCCCAGGGCGATCACCAGGATGACCTGGATCGTGGTCGGCCACATCGTCCAGTAGATGGCCAGGCTGGCCAGGACGAAGGCCACCGGCGCCAGCCAGGTCATATAGGCCGGGGCAAAGGGCCGCTTGAGGTCGGGCCGCATCTTGCGCAGGGTCATCACGGTCACCGGCCCCGTCAAGTAGGCGATCAGGGTCGAACCGGTGATGACCGTCGCCAGCAGGCTCCAGTTCCGGAAGGTGTTGACCAGGATGACGGCCAGGATAAAGTCGGTCACCATGGCAAAGCGGGGAATCATGTAGCGCCGGGCTAGCCGCCCCAGCCACTGGGGCAGGTGCTTGGTGTGGGTCATCGCCGCCAGGGCCCGAGAGGCCGTCGCCACGAAGGCCACCCCAGTCCCAAACGGCGAGACAAAGGCGTCCATGTAGAGCAGGATGGCCAGCCAGTTCATCCCCAGCAGGATGGCGATGTCGGCAAACGGCGAGGTGAAGTTGATCCCGTGCCAACCGTCCTTGGCCAGCATGGCCGGATCAATTGCCCCGATGAAGGCCACCTGGAGCATGATGTAGATCATCGCGGTGATGATCATCGAGATCAGGACCCCGCGAACAATGTTCTTGTGGGGGTTGACCATCTCACCACCCATGTTGATGATCGTCTGGAAGGCGTCGTAGGACATGATGATCCCGGAGACCGCCGCCGCCTCGAAGATCGACCGGCTCCCGTACGGCATGAAGGTCCCGACACTGTGGCCGAAGTTGCCCGGGTGGAAGCCGGAAATGATCAGCATCAGGATGGTCAGCGTTGGTAGGACGATCTTGAAGACCGAGATCAGGTTGGTGAACCGGGTCATCAGCTTGACCGACCAGAAGTTGATCAAAGTAAAGACTAACATGAAGAGGACGACCACCCACATGCCGTTGGCCGTGATGTTACCGTCCTTCATGAAGTGGTGGGTCCAGTTGGCCCAGGACCAGGGCCAGGAACTCATGTACTGAACCGAGGCCACCGCCTCCATCGGGACCAGGGTGATCAGGGAGATCCAATTGGCCCAGGCGGCGATGAAACCGAGCAGCTGGCCATGACTGTACTGGGCGTACCGGCTCATCCCCCCGCTCTCGGGGAACATCGCCCCCAGTTCGACGTAGGTCAGGGCAATACTGATGATGATCACCGCCCCGAGGATCCAGGAGATGATGGCGGCCGGGCCAGCCACCTTTGCGGCGGTCCCGGCCCCAAACAGCCAGCCAGACCCGATCAAGGAATTCAGGGCCAGCATGATCCCCGAAAAGAGACTAATCTTCTGTACTTTTAGCTTTTTCATTATGACTCCCTTCTGCCAAGGTTAACTTTTTCTTAAGCATTAGTGTGTATGCTCTACTTTACCACAAAGCCACTCCAGCACAGCCCGAAAAAAACTTTTAGTACGTGGAAATTATTTCCCGGGAAATAAAAATAACCGGTTGAGGATGAACCCTCAACCGGTTATTTGATTAGTCTTAATTTAATTCATCAGGGGCAGATTACATCATGCCGCCCATGCCGGCACCGCCTTGTGGAGCAGCAGGAGCGTTGTTCTTGCTGTCGTCTGGCTTGTCAGCAACCACAGCTTCAGTGGTCAGCAGGAGTGCTGATACGGAGGCCGCGTTTTGCAGGGCAGAACGGGTAACCTTGGTTGGGTCAACAATCCCAGCCTTAACCATATCTTCGAACTTACCGTCAGCAGCGTTGTAACCAATCCCAGGCTTTTCGCTCTTCAATTGGTTAATAATGACGGAGCCTTCCACACCGGCGTTTTCAGCGATTTGACGAACAGGTGCTTCCAGGGCGTCCTTGACAATGTTGACACCAGTTGCTTCGTCGCCATCAGCTTCAACCTTGTCCAAGGCTGGCAGAACGTTGATCAGTGCCGTACCACCACCAGGAACAAAACCTTCTTGAACAGCGGCCCGGGTAGCGTTCAGGGCATCTTCAATGCGGTACTTCTTTTCCTTCATTTCAGTTTCGGTAGCAGCACCAACCCGAACAACGGCAACACCGCCAGAAAGCTTTGCCAGACGTTCTTGGAGCTTCTCCTTGTCGAAGTCAGAAGTTGCCTTGGAGATGGCTTGCTTGATTTGGTCAACCCGTTCAGCGATGGCTTCCTTGGCACCAGCACCGTCAACGATGGTCGTGGCGTCCTTCGTAACCGTAACCTTGTTGGCTTGACCAAGTTGTTCAACCGTAGCGTCCTTCAGGTTCATGCCCAGGTCGTCGGAAATGACGGTCCCACCGGTCAATACGGCGATGTCTTGGAGTTGAGCCTTCCGCCGGTCACCAAAGCCAGGTGCCTTAACAGCAACCACGTTGAAGGTCCCACGGATCTTGTTCAGTACCAGGGTTGGCAGAGCTTCACCGGTGATGTCATCAGCGATGATCAACAGTGCCCGGCCTTCCTGAACAACATTTTGCAGCAATGGCAGAATATCTTGGATGTTGCTGATCTTCTTGTCAGTGATCAGGATGTATGGGTTGTCGAGGTCGGCTTCCATCTTGTCGTTGTCAGTTACCATGTATTGTGACATGTAACCACGGTCGAAGCTCATCCCTTCAACAACGTCCACGCTGGTGTCAACACCACGTGAGTCTTCCAGGGTGATAACACCGTCGTTACCAACCTTTTCCATGGCGTCGGCAATCAGCTTACCAACTTCCTTGTTGTCCGCAGAAATGGAAGCGATTTGGGCGATGTCATCCTTGGTCTTAACGTCGTGTGACATCTTCTTCAATGCTTCAACTGCGGCCCGGGTTGCCTTGTCGATCCCGCGACGGATGCCAACTGGATTAGCACCGGCCGTGACGTTCTTCATCCCGGCGTTGACGATTGCTTGGGTCAAAACCGTAGCAGTAGTAGTCCCGTCACCGGCGATGTCATTGGTCTTGGAAGCAACTTCGGAAACCAGCTTAGCACCCATGTTTTCGAAGTGGTTTTCGAGTTCAATGCTCTTGGCAATCGTTACCCCATCGTTGGTGATGGTTGGGTTGCCGTAGCTTTGTTCGAGGACAACGTTGCGACCCTTAGGACCCATCGTCGTCTTAACCGTGTTAGCTAACTTATCAACACCGTGGAGCATTTCGTTCCGTGCATCTTCAGAAAACTTAATTTCCTTTGCCATTTATTGTCACCTCATTAAATGAATGTAATGATTTTTAACGTTTAATTTCGAATGTTGAATAAAACTTAGTCGATTACCGCAACTAAGTCCTTTTCGTGAACAACCAGGTACTTCTCCCCGTTGTATTCCACTTCATTGCCGGCGTACTTGTCAAAGAGTACCCGGTCACCTTCCTTAACAGCTGGAGTAAGCTTTTGTCCGTTGTCTAAGGTCCGACCTTCACCAACGGCAATAACCTTTCCAGTAGTTGGCTTTTCCTTTACATTGGAAGCAAGGACAATTCCACCAACCGTCTTTTCTTCTTCAGTTTCAGCTTTAAGAACAACGCGATCTCCTAATGGTTTTAACACGTTAATCCCTCCATCTTGTTAAAATTAGTTTGTCATTTTAGCACTCAACGTTCCTAAGTGCTAACCACATTTATTACTATAACATCTTTTCCCCGAATTGCAACAAGAAAGTTTGACCAATTTTGACTATTTTAGTCCTTCCTATTGTTTAAAATACGAAAACGGGTCGGCAACGCATGCAGCATTCCCGGCCCGTTGACCAGTTACTTGTTATCTTCTGAGTAGTTCTTGATGAAGTAGATCAGGGTCTGCAGTTCGTTGGTCAGGTCAATGTTCTGGACCTGCACATCCTTTGGTACGGACAGGCGGACCGGGGTGAAGTTCAGAATTCCCTTCACGCCCGCCTCAACCAGCTGGTCGGTAACCTTTTGGGCCTTGGCACCCGGCACCGTCAGGATGACCACGTCGATCTGCTGTTCCTTGAGCTGGGTCGTCATCTCCTCGGCTGGGTAGATCGGGACCCCACTCTTGACCGTGTTGGCAAACTCGGGCTTGGTATCAAAGGCCGCGCTGATCCGCAGGTTGGTGTCCTGATGGAAGTTGTAGTTGAGCAGGGCACTCCCCAGGCTCCCGACACCGACCAGAGCCACGCTGACCAGGGAGTCCTGGTGGAGGATTCCCTTGAAGAACTTCAGCAGGTTGGCGACGTCGTAACCGTAGCCCCGCTTCCCCAACTCACCGAAGTAGGAGAAGTCCCGCCGGATGGTCGCCGAATCCACCTGAACGGCCTCGGACAGTTCGGTGGATGACACCCGCTTCTTGTTGGCACTCAAGAGTACCGTCAGGTAACGGTAATAAATTGGTAAACGACGGGCCGTGGCTCGCGGAATCTTTTTGCTTGGCATATTTTTTCCTCCTGTTATATTTTAAGCAATCGCTCATTTCGACTCTCACGCTTATGGTTGAGCAAGTGATCAATCACAATTTCAACGCTTGTGAAATTCACATTACACTTTATTCTAGCAACTTTCCCCTTGATTGTGAACCAATCTACAATAAAAATTCAATTTTTTATATATTCTGTAAAATCTGCTAAAATGGAAACTGATTTATTTCACACTATATTAATGAGGTTTCATTCATGATACTTTTACAGACCAACGACGTCATGCGCCGCTTCGGTGCCGACGTCTTATTTCACAATATTAATCTCCAGGTCCAGGACCACGGACGGACGGCCCTCGTCGGTCGTAACGGGGCTGGTAAGACGACCCTGCTGAAGATGATCGCTGGGATCACCCAGCCGGACGAGGGAACGATCAGCAAGGTCAAGGACCTGACCATCGGTTACCTGGCCCAGGACCAGGGGCTCGATAGTCAGAACAACATCTGGGCCGAGCTCGACCTAGTCTTTGCCCCCCTCCACGAGATGGAGAAGGAGATCCACCAGTTGGAAGAACAGCTGGCCAGCCTGGATCCAGTCAGTGACCGCTACCAGCAGGTGCTTAACAAGTACGACCGCCTCCAGGGGGAATACAAGAAGCGGGGCGGCTTTGAGTATGAGTCCCGGATGCGGGGCATCCTCCACGGCTTCGGTTTTGGTGAGGAGTACTATGACACCCCAGTCGACGCCCTTTCCGGTGGTCAGAAGACCAAGCTGGCCCTGGCCAAGATCCTCCTTCAGGAACCCAACCTCCTGATCCTGGACGAACCGACCAACCACCTCGACATGAACGTCCTGGCCTGGCTGGAAGACTACCTCAAGAGCTACCGGGGTGCCCTGCTCGTCGTCTCCCACGACCGCTACTTCCTCGACCATGTCGTCAAGGATGTCTACGACCTTGATAACCGGACCCTGACCCACTACACGGGCAACTACACCCAGTTTGTCGCCCACAAGCAGGAGCGGCTCAAGGCGGAATGGAAGCACTACGACCAACAGCAGAAGAAGATCGCCAAGCTGGAAGACTTTGTTAACCGGAACATTGTCCGCGCCTCGACGACCAAGCGGGCCCAGGCACGGCGCAAGCAGTTGGCGAAGATGGACCGGCTGGAGCGGCCCGAGACCGACGACCGGTCGATCCACTTCCACTTCCACAGTGACCAGGATAGCGGGACCGAGGTGCTCGACGTTGAGGGCGCCAAGGTTGGTTACGATGACCAGGTCCTGGCCGGGCCCCTCTCCTTCACCGTGCGTAAACCCCAGCGAATTGGGATCATCGGCCCGAACGGGATCGGTAAGTCAACCCTCCTCAAGTCCCTCCTCCACCAGATTCCCCTGATCAGCGGGAACGTTAAGTTTGGCGCGAACCTTGAGATCGGTTACTACGACCAGGAACAACAACAGCTCCACCCCGAGAAGACCGTGCTCGACGAGGTCTGGGACGACCACCCCGAGGTTCCTGAAAAAGACATCCGCTCCCTGCTGGGGAGTTTCCTCTTCGTCGGTGATGACGTCTACAAGCCCGTCCACGACCTCTCCGGTGGTGAAAAGGCCCGCTTGGAGCTGACCAAGCTCTCCTTCAAGCCGATCAACTTCCTGATCCTCGATGAACCGACCAACCACCTCGACATCGATAGCCGGGAGGTCCTGGAAAATGCCATCAACGAGTTTACCGGGACGGTCCTCTTCGTCTCCCACGACCGTTACTTCATCAACCAGGTCGCGACCGACGTCCTCGACATGCATAAGGACGGGATCACTCACTACGAGGGCGACTACGATGACTTCCTCGCCGAGCAGGCCAAGCAGCAGGCCGCCAGTGCAACGACTGAGACGGCTGGCCAGGCGCCAACCGTCTCCAAGGGCAAGCAGTCCTACCAACAGAGCAAGGAACAACAGAAGGCCCGCCGTAAGCTCCAGCGCCAGGTAGATAAGCTGGAGGCCGAGATGGGCGAGCTGGAAGATCAGCAGACCAAGCTCCAGGAGAAGATGAGTCAGCCGGAGATCGCCACCGACATCGGCAAGCTGACCGACCTGCAGAAGGAACTGGACGCCGCCAAGGAGAAGGCCGACGAGGTCGAGCTGGCCTGGACAGAGGCGGCCGAAAAGCTGGAGGAGTTTGACCAGCAGGACTAGCCCACTTCACGCTTGACAAATAAATCGCGGTGAAGTTAAATTAGGGTATGGTCATAGTAGGTCCGCCCAGAGAGTGGGGTCGCCGGCTGTAAGCCCCACCGTCGCACCGAATCCAAGCCAGTCAGATTTAACATGTAAATAAACAATAAAAAAGAGTAAAGCACGTCTTTAAACGAGAATGGTAACGCCGTAACGGGTGTCTCGATTAAAGGCGTGCTTTTGTTTAAGGAGGGATTTGCCTCATGGCAGCAAAGAAACAACGAATCGTCGTCAAGGTCGGGACCAGTAGTCTGATCCTCCCCAATGGGCAGACTAACCTGCACGCAATTGATGGGTTGGCGTTCACCCTCGCCACCCTCAACCACCAGGGCTACGAGATGGTGCTCGTCTCGTCCGGGGCGATGGGGGTCGGCCTGGCCAGTCAGGGCCTGAAGGAGCGGCCACACGAGATCGCCAAGCAGCAGGCCCTGGCCACCATCGGGCAGACCGAGCTGATGCGGATCTACTCGCAACGCTTCCTCGATTACCAGACCAAGGTTGGCCAGCTCCTCTTAACCCGGGACGTCCTCCACTTCCCGGTCAGCCGGCAGCACGTCCTCAACACCATCTCGACCCTGCTGGCGGATCAGGTGGTGCCAATCATTAACGAAAACGACCCCGTCTCCGTCGACGAGTTGGACCACCATACCACCTTCAGTGATAACGACGAGCTCTCCGCCCTGGTGGCCACCCGGATCCACGCCGACCTGCTGGTGGTCCTCTCCGACATCGATGCCTTCTACGACAAGGACCCGCACAAGTACCCCGACGCCCAGCCGATCCGCCGGGTAGCCGAGATGACCCCGGAGCTGGCGGCCGCCGCCAGTGGCTCCAGCACCCGCTTCGGGACCGGGGGGATGGTTACCAAGCTCCACGCCGCGGCCACCGTGATGAAGGCCCACCAGCGGATGGTGCTCTGCAACGGTGCCGACCCGAAGATCATCTTCAAGATTGTCAACGGTGAAGAGGTCGGCACCCAGTTTGGTAAGTAAATAAAGTAAGGAGGAATTTCTCATGAACGAAACACTAGTTAAGATCGGTCAACGGGCCCAGGCAGCCGCCGATCAGGTAGCCCTGCTTGACACCGCCACCAAGAACCAGGCCTTGGGCGCCATGGCCGACGCCCTGCTGGCCCACCAAGCCGACATCATCGCCGCCAACCAGGCGGACCTCGCCCAGGCCACTGATATGCCGAAGAAGTTTACCGACCGCCTGATGGTCAACGCGCAGCGGATCGCCGACATGGCCAACGGGCTGCGGACCGTCGCCCAACTCGCCGACCCAACCGCCCGGATCGACCGGGGCTGGATCAATGCCGACGGGCTGCAGATCCTGCAACGGCGGGTTCCCCTGGGGGTCATCGGCATCATCTTCGAGGCCCGGCCCAACGTCACCGTCGACGCCACCGGCCTGACCTTTAAGAGTGGGAATGCGGTCATCCTCCGTGGGGGTAAGGAGGCCATCCGGACCAACACCGCCCTGGCCAACATCCTGCGGGCGGCCCTGGAGAAGCAGGGGCTCCCGGCCGATGCGGTTCAGCTGATTGAGGACACCAGCCACGAGCTCGCCCAGGAGATGATGAACCTGACCGACTACATTGACGTCCTCATCCCCCGTGGTGGGCGCGGACTGATCCAGCGGGTCGTCAAGACGGCCACCGTCCCAGTCATCGAAACCGGGGCCGGCAACTGCCACGTCTACATCGACAAAGACGCCGCCCTGCAGATGGCTACCGATATCACCGTCAACGCCAAGGTTCAGCGGCCGTCCGTCTGCAATGCCGCCGAGAAACTCCTGATCCACCGGGACGTGGCGGCTAAGTTCCTGCCGACTATCGCTCAGGCCCTGATCGACCACGGCGTCCAGCTCCGTGGTGACGACCGGGCGCGGACAATCGTTCCCCAGATGCAGGCGGCCAGTGACGTGGACTGGGACACCGAGTACAACGACCTGATCATGGCGGTCAAGGTCGTGGACTCCCTCGACGACGCTATCCAGCACATCAACCGGCACAGTACCCACCACTCCGAGGTCATCGTCACCGACAGCATCGAACGGGGACGGGCCTTCCAGCGGCGGATCAATTCCGCCTGTGTCTACGTCAACGCCTCCACCCGGTTCACCGATGGTGGGGTCTTCGGCTTCGGTGCCGAGATCGGCATCAGTACCCAGAAGCTCCACGCCCGCGGACCGATGGGACTGGACCAGTTGACTACCATTAAGTACGAGATCACCGGTAACGGTCAGGTCCGGCACTAGGATTTGCGAAGGAGGAAATGAATATGAAGATTACAGTTGTGGGCGTCGGCAGCATGGGCGGCGCCATTATCAAGGGGCTAACTAACAGCGGCGTCGATGAGATCAGCGGCCTCAACCCCACCAATCCCCGGGTCAGCAAGCTGGCTGACCGGCTTGGCTTCAAGCTGTTTACCACGGCCAGTGAGGTCATCGAATACCGGCCCGACGTTGTTATCCTGACCACCCCCGCCAACATCACGGTGGCCGTGGCCAAGGAACTCGACGGCCTGCCGGGCAGCACCGTCTTTGTTTCGGCCGCCGCGGGGGTCCGCCAGCACGACCTGCAGGAGGCCCTGCCTAACAACGCCATCGCCACGATGATCCCGAATACCCCGGTGGCGGTCAATGCCGGGACCATCGGCTTGGCCCTCCCCACCCAGGACGGTGAAGAAACCCGGGCGATTGTCACCCACGTCCTGAACCAGCTCGGCGACGTGATCATGGTTGCCGAGGATAAACTTGATATCGTGGGCGTGGTTGGCGGCTGCGGTCCCGCCTTTGTCGACGTCTTCATGGACGCCATGAGCGATGCGGCGGTCAAGCATGGTCTCGACCGTCGGACTGCTTACGAGCTGATCGCCAGCATGGTCAAGGGGACCGGTGCCCTGGCCTACGATACCGGCAAGAGCCCGGCCGCACTGCGGGACGAGGTGACCTCCCCGGCCGGCACAACGATCAAGGGGGTCGAGGCCCTGGAGAAGCATGGCTTCCGCTTCGGCGTGATCGACGCGGTCAACAAGGCCAACGGTAAAGATTAATTTAACCTAAATAAGGGTGTGGTAGCACGCGTTACCACACCCTTTTTTTAACACTTTAATGGAACCTTAAATACCGTCAGAACAGTCTTCATGCTATAATTTAAATCGTAAAAAGCGTTTTCAAAAAACAAAGGAGAAAGAAGATGACAAGAAAAGATTACAAGCGCCGTCGCTCGTCATGGTGGCTGATTGGCACCCTGGCCGTCCTGGCCCTGGCCCTCGGCACCTGGGGGATCATGCGCCCGGGTAATAAGGAGGAGGCCGATGCCCCCCGGACCGCAAAGGTGAAGAAATCCACCAAGAAGGAGCAGAGTAAAAAGACGGAAAAGACGACCAAGGAGGCGGACCAGGCGGAGAAGGCCACTGACCAACCGGCAGCGGCAACCACCACAGCGGGAACTGACGGTCAGACGACCACCCCACCGAACACCGGGAACACCACCGCTCCTGCTTCAAGCACCGACCAGGTAACCAATAATAACCCGACGACGACCACGGAGCAGGATAATTCCGCCTACGACTCCCCATACGATGCCGCCGCAGGTACCGCCGTCGGGGCCGAACTCAACAACCTGGTGGCCGAGCTCAACAAGTTGGCCAGCCAGTACACGGAGTTCCAGGACGTTGACGCCTTCAATAGCGGCCTTGCCAACATCCAAGCCCGCAACAACCAGTTGCTGGCACAGGCGACGACCAACGCCGACCGCAACCTGGCCACCAAGATCAACGGTGCCATCACCCGGATGCAGGCTGACCCGGCCAACGCCCAGTCCATCGCTAACCACATCTGGCATTAACTAGAATAAGCCGTCACGAACACACTTTATGAAGTGTCGCCGTGACGGCTTATTTTATGATCTATTATTCGACTGTCATCCGCTTGAACATCAGGCCAGGCACCGCGTTGAGGTCCAGGCCGGCCCGGTCACCGTGCTGGTAATTGATGTAGCCAGCGGCCCCGATCATGGCAGCGTTGTCCCCGCACAGCTTCAGTGGGGCCTGGAGCATCCCCACCTCAGGATGGAACTTGGCCATGTCGTGGTCGAGCCGGGCTCGCAGGCCATGGTTGGCGGCCACCCCGCCGGCCAGGATCAGTTGCTTGACCGGGTAACGATCCAGGGCCCGCATCGTCTTTTCCGCCAGGACATCGACAACACTCTGCTGGAAGCTGGCGGCCAGGTCGTACTTGTCCAGTTGTTCACCCCGTTGGTCGGCGTTGTGAACGGTGTTGATGAAGGCACTCTTCAGGCCGCTGAAGCTGAAGTCATAGTTGGCCTCCTTTTCCATTGCCCGGGGGAAGTGGAAGGTATCGTGCCCCTGGGCGGCCCACTCGTCGATCGTCTTGCCGGCCGGGTAGTTGACCCCTAGTACCCGACCGATCTTGTCATAGGCCTCCCCGGCCGCGTCATCCCGGGTCTCACCGATGATCTCATACTCGTGTTCCTTCGGCATGTAGACCAGCTCCGTGTGCCCACCGGAAACCAGTAGGGCCATCTGGGGATACTTGAACTCGCCGACGTAACGCGCCGCGTACAGGTGACCGGCCATGTGGTTGACCGGAACCAGGGGCAGCTGGTGGGCCCAGGCGATCACCTTAGCCGCGGTAACCCCGACCAACAGGGAACCGACCAGGCCAGGGCCATAGGTGACGGCCACGGCCGTAATGTCATCGTAACCGACCCCGGCCTCTTCAAGGGACTGGTCGACACAACGGGTGATCCACTCGATGTGGTGACGGCTGGCCACCTCGGGAACGACCCCGCCGAACCGCTGGTGGCTATCGATCTGGGTGGCCACCACGTTGCTGAGGATCTTGGTGCCGTTTTCGATCACGGCCACGCTGGTTTCATCACAACTGGTTTCAAACGCTAAGATAAGCGTACGTTCTGCCATAACTATCTCTGCTCTCCTTTACTCAATAGGTCCGCTTCCATGTCGACCGCATCCTCGTGGTTATCAAGGTAGTAGCGGTGCTTGATCTCCCGCTCCCGAAAACCCAGGTGTTCATACAGCTTTCGGGCCACCAGGTTGTGCATCCGTACCTCCAGACTCACCGAATGTAACTGGGTGTGCCGGGCGTAGTTGAGGGCGGTGCTGATCAGGTAGGTGCCGATCCCCTTCTGCTGGTAACCCGGGGTGACGCCGATGTTGGTGATGTGGAGGTCGAGCCGGTACCAGTCGACCGCCATGCCGATAAAGCCAACCACCCGGCCGTCATCGACGATCACCAGGTAAAGCCGGTCATGGGGCCGCCGCAGTTCGATCTGGAAGGCGGCGTAGCTCCACGGGGCGGTCCCGTAGATGGCCTGCTCGATCTCAACCATCGTCTTGATGTCCTGCTCCGTCGCCATCCGGACCACGTACTGGTGACGGTTGATCATTACGACCCGGCGCGCAAAGTCCAGCATCGGCCACTTCCGGCCGTTGATGGTCACCCGGCACCAATTTTTAAACTTCTCGAACATAATTCTTCCTGGTGACTCCTGGGTGCAGCTTCTGCCAGTTAGCCTCCGCCTCGGTGATCCGCAGGTAATGTGGTACGAACGGGTCAATCTCCTTGACAGCCGGCCGGTTCGCCCCCGCCAGGGCCAGCTGGTAGGTCGACGGGATCCCGTAGGCCCGCGGTGCTAGGCTGACGTTTTCCGGTAACTTGGTAACCTGATCAGCTAATTTCTTCGTCACGTGCCCCACCATCATCACCGGCTGGTCAATCTTGGCCAGCTGGGCAAGCAGGTCAGCCATCGCCAGGTGCTGGTCGGCAATCTGGTTGGTCAGCTGACCGTCCTGCCACTGATAGGCCCCCGCGAAGACGTTCCCCCGCCGGGCATCGAAGAACGGCACGATGATGGCCATGGTCGTTGGCAGGACGTTGCGGGCCACCACCTCGAGGCTGGAAACCCCGACCAGGTCGATGTTCAGGGTATCAGCCAGCACCTTGGCCGTGGTGGCTGCGATCCGGATCCCGGTGTAGGACCCTGGACCCTGGGCCACGACGACCCGGTCCAGGTCATTTGGCGTCCACTTGACCAGTTGGCAGAGCCGGTCAATCGTTGGCATCAGGTAGATGCTGTGGTTGCGCACCATATTCAGCGTGGTCGTTGCCAGGAGCTGGTCATCCTCGACCAGGGCCACGCTCATCGGGTGGTTTGATGTATCAATTGCCAATACTTTCATTATTCCGTCCATCCTTTCAAATCACAACTAACATCTTATCACAACCGGTCCCATTAGTCCCGGTCGGTCACCTATTCCACCAGATCCTGCACGCCTAGCATCCGCCCCAGGGCCCGATAATCGATCGGGGCCGCCTGGTTGAAGGCCGCCACCAGTTGGTCCTGGTGGCGCGGAAAGTTGATGTACTGGTGGTGCTGGATGGCAAAAATTTGAAGGAAGGTCTTGGTGCTCCGCCCGTTACCCTCACGGAAGGGATGGTACTCGTTGATGTTGTCCAACAGCTCGGCATAGGCACTGGCCGGGACCTGGTCAACCTGGTTAGCCTTGGCCAACAGGCTGTTGATCCACTGGGCCGCCTCCCGGAAGGTCTGGAAGTCCTGGAAGAAGTGGCCGGCCTTGGCTAAATTGTAGTTCCGCAGCTCCCCCGCCCAGGTGTAGAGGTCACCAAACAGAAAGCGGTGGACCACCGCCAGCTGGTCGATCTCCTTGATCTTAGGGAACTGGGTGGCGTGCTGGAGAAGGGCAAGGGCGTTGGCGTTGACCAGGCGAAACTCGAGCTGGTCCAGGGTGGCCTGATCGGTGATCCCCCGCTTATTCTTCATGGTGCCGTTGGGGTACTTGAAACGGGTAAACAGCTCTTGATCGGTCATTCGAACACCTCCCTAAACTTGCGGTTACCACGGCTATCTGGGTCCTGGGCTGCTTGAAGCGCCTGCTGGACATCGGCGACGGTCGGTTGCCAGCCCTCATAAACGTTAAACAGCATTGCGTCCCGCACGCAGCGGTAACACTGGCGGTCAGCGATGGCGACCCCCATGATCGTCTGCTGCTGGTTGTCAAAACTAAATTGCACGCGGAATCCCCTCCTTACTACAAACAGCCCCATTATAGCAGGGATCAGGGCAAATAAAAATCTACCGGCCAACATCGTCAGCACGGTAGATTCATGAAATTGGTTAGCGTTGATTAGTCACGGTCATCGTAGCCCTTTGGGTGGGTTGAGTGCCACTTCCAGGCTGTGGCGATGATATCGTGAACGTCATCATACTTTGGCTTCCAGCCCAGGATTGTCCGGGCCTTGTCACTGGCAGCAACCAGGGAGTCCGGGTCACCGGGACGCCGTGGGGCCATCTTGGCCGGGATCGGCTTGCCGGTAACTTCCCGAGCGGCTTCCAGCATCTGCTTGTTGGAGAAGCCGGTGGAGGAACCAAGGTTGAAGGCGTTGGACTTGTTGCCGGCCTTCAGGTACTTGATCGCCAGGATGTGGGCATCGGCCAGGTCCATGACGTGAACATAGTCACGGACGTTGGTGCCGTCTGGCGTGTTGTAGTCGTCACCGAAGATGCTCAATTCCTTACGCTTGCCCTGGGCAACCTGCAGAATGATTGGTACCAGGTGGGTTTCTGGACCGTGGTCCTCACCGATTGTGCCGTCAGGAGCGGCCCCGGCAACGTTGAAGTACCGCAGGGCCACAAACTTGATGCCGTAAGCCTTGTCCGCCCAGGCCATCATCTTCTCCATCATCAGCTTGCTCAAGCCGTATGGGTTGATTGGCTTTTGAGGGTCAGTTTCCTTGATTGGCATGTGTTCAGGGACCCCGTAAGTAGCGGCGGTCGAGCTGAAGACGATGTACTTGATATTGTGGTCACGCATGGCCTCCAGGAGGGTGATCATGCCACCAGTGTTGTTATCAAAGTACTTCAGGGGCTTGCTCATTGATTCAGGAACAATTGAGAAGGCCGCAAAGTGAACCACTGCGGTGATGTCTTCGTTATCAAAGACCTTGTCCAAGAACTTCCGGTCCCGAATATCACCTTCGTAGAACTTTGCCTTTGGGTTAATGGCGTCCCGGTGACCTGTTGACAGGTTATCGGCAACAACCACGTCCTCACCGTGTTCGATTAAATCCTTGACCATGTGAGAGCCGATGTATCCGGCACCACCAGCAACTAAAATTGCCATACCAAATTCCTCCTTGTGTCGACTAGCTAAGCATGAAATCGCTTATCTGATTTATCTTTCAATTGGCATTGTAGCACAGTTTACCCACCAGGGCGAGCAAATTTTAGTAAAAATTACGTAAAATTGTAACCGCTTCATTTATGGCCCTTATCGGGAGCCAGATCGGGCAGGTCCATCGCGTGTTCGAGGTACTTGACCAGGACCCCTTCCCGCAGACCACTGTTGCTGAAACTGACCTCGTCGATGGCCAGCTGCCGCATCAGGGCCAGCAGGGGTAGCAGACCGCCGATCACCACGTCGGCCCGTTCCTTCATGACCCCCCGGATGCTGGCCCGGGTTGCCCGGTCGGCCTCAAGGAGCTGGTGCATGATCGCAAAGGCGGTTTCCGAACGCAGGGTCAACCCCTGAACTGGGGCCGCCTTGCCGTCGACCGCGTTGCGCCAGCGGTAAATCTTGGCCAGGGCCCGGTTGCTCCCCCCCAGGGCAATGATCTTGGTCCGCCGGAAGCGGTTCAGCCAGCGCTGGTGGGAGAGGACCTCGTCGACCTCCACCATGGCGTCAAACAGGTCCGCGGCGTTGACCTGGTCCCCCAGGTGGTAGCGCTGGGAGAGGGTCACCGAGCCGAAGGGGATGCTGACCGTCTCTTCGGCCGCCCCATCATCGACGGCGATCAATTCCATGCTGGCACCCCCGGTATCGATGATGATCCCCCGCTGCAGTGGCAGGGTGCTGGTGACCCCGACATAGTCCAGGTAGGCCTCCTGCTCACCGGAGATCACCTGGATATCAAAGCCACTCGCCGCCTTGGCCCGCTGGAGAAAGTCCTGCTGGTTCTTGGCCTGCCGGACCGCGGCCGTAGCCACCGCCACGACCTTCTTGTCCGGATACTGGTCACTGATCTGGCGAAACTCACGCAGGGCGGCAAGGGTCCGCTGCATCGGCTCCTCCTTCAGGACCTTCTCTGGACCCATCCCAGACGACAGGCGGACGTAACGTTTCTCGTAGTGCTTGGTCACCGTCTGCCCGTCCGGTTGGAGCTCGCTGATCTTGAGCCGGATTGAGTTGGAACCCAGGTCAATTACCACTAGGTACTTATTCATGGGAATCACCTTTTTCATCGTTGAGGTGCAGGGACGGCACGTGCTTGGACAGGGTCTCGAAGACCGAGGACAGGTGGCGCTGGCTCTTGTGCTGGTGCCGTTCCTGCCGATTCAATTTCTCCGCCTCTTCGACAAAGTACTCCTGGGCGTTGAACGGGGCCGCGTCCCCACGGTCGATCCGCTCGTAGTGGTCGCCCTCTAGGACCCGGGCCTTGGTGTTATCCTTCCACATGATGTTGAAGATCTGGATGGCCCGGGCCTTGGTGTCGGCCTGCTTGACCGGGTAGAGTTCCTCAACCCGCCGGTTAAGGTTCCGGGTCATCATGTCGGCACTGGCCAGGTAGATCTCCTCATTCCCGTTGCTCTTGAAGTAGTAGATCCGGGAGTGTTCCAGGAAGCGGCCGACGATCGAGTGAACCTCGATGTTATCGTGAAGTTCCGGTAGGTCGTTACGCAGGCAGGTAATCCCCCGGACGATCAGCTGAATCTTGACCCCGTTAGCCGCCGCGTCGTACAGGCGGGCGATGATCTGCTTATCGGACAGGGAGTTCATCTTCATCCGGATCAGGGCCGGGCCACCATTCTTGGCCACGGCGATCTGTTCATCAATCTTTTTGTTGATGAATTCCCGAATCCCGTCTGGGGAGACGCGGAGCTGGTGGAAGTACGGTGGCCGGGCGAACCCGGACAGCATGTTGAAGAGGTTGGTCATGTCAATCCCCAGCTCGTGGTCACAGGTGAAGAGGCCCATGTCGGTGTAGAAGTGGGCCGTGACGTCGTTGTAGTTCCCGGTGCCCAGGTGCATGTAGCGCCGCAGGCCGTCCTCATCCCGCCGGATGACTAGGGCCACCTTACAGTGGGTCTTTAATCCAACCAGACCGTAGATGACGTGGCAGCCCATCCGTTCCAGCCGTTGGGCCCACCGGACGTTGTTCTGCTCATCGAAGCGGGCCTTGACCTCAACCAGGACGGTAACCTGCTTGCCCCGCTGGGCGGCCATCCCCAGGTACTTGATGATCGGCGAGTTTCCGGAAACCCGGTAGAGGGTCATCTTGATCGCCAGGACCTCGGGATCGACGGCCGCCTGGTGAATGAAGTTGACCACGGCGTCGAAGTTATCGTACGGGTGCTGGACCAGGTAGTCCTTCTCCCGGATCGACTGGAAGATGTTGTGGTCCATGTCCAGCTTCGGGTTGAGGTAGGACTTAAACGGCTTGTAACGCAGGTCGTCGTGCCCGTCGACCATTCCCGAAAGCTTCTTCAGGAAGGTCAGGTCGACCGGCCCATCGACCCGGTAAAGGGACCGTTCGTTGACGTGGAGGTTGTCGATCAGTTGGTTCTCTAGCCAGGGGTCGATATCATGCTCCACTTCTAGCCGCATGACCTGGCCGTGTTCACGCTCCCGCAGCTGGTGCTTGACCGCCCGGAGCAGGTCGGAGGTATCCTCCTCGGCCACGTCGAGGTCCATATCCCGCATGACCCGGTAGGTGGCCGTCTCGATGATCTGATAGCCAGGGAAGAGCAGGGACAGAAACTCCTTGATCAGTTCATCGATCAGGATGAAGTTGTTCTCGCCAGGGAGCCGGACCAGGCGCTTGTAGATCTCCGGGACCCGGACCGTGGCAAACTTAATGTCGGCCTCCTTGGAATCGTCATGGGGTTCGTTCTGGTGCCGTTCCACCTCCTGGTCCCCCTCCAGGATCTCCTTGGTCTTCATCGACATGGCCCGCTGGGTGGGGTCCCGTCGCAGTTGAACCGCAATGTTCAGCGAGTTGTTAGAGATGAACGGGAAAGGCCGGGAACTGTCGTCGGCCATTGGGGTCAGGACCGGCATCAGCTCGTCGTTGAAGTAGCGCCGGATAAACTCATACTGCTTATCGTCAAGGTCCTTGATGTGGAGGATCCTGATCCCCTGCTCCGCCAGCTGGGGGATGATCTGTTGGTTATAGACCGTGTAACGTTCCTCAACCATCCGGTGTTCCTTCTCGTTGACCGCGTCCAGCTGTTCTTGGGGGGTCAGGCCCGACGCATCCGTCGTGGTGACGTTAGCCGCCGCCAACTTGTGCAGTGAGGCCACCCGGACCATGAAGAACTCGTCGACGTTACTCTGGGTAATCCCCAGGAAGTTGGCCCGCTCCAGCAACGGGTTGTTCATGTCCGTCGCTTCACCGAGGACCCGGCCGTTGAAATCAATCCAGCTGAGTTCCCGGTTCACATAATTCTCTGGTTTATAGAAATCCTTATACATAATTAGTGTCCGCCCCTTTCAATCAATACCGGCTTGATGCCGAATACGTCGTTAAACAGCTGTGACTTCTTACTAAATGACCACTTCTCCAGGACCAGGTCATCGTTGGCGGTGGCCTTGATCTTCAGGAGGTTATCATTGGTCAATTTGAGCTTGATCGCCGAAATCTTCTGCTGGCGCGAGTCATCCAGGGAGTCGACCAGCCGGAGGATCGCCGCCAGCTTGGCCACAACCAGCTGAATGTCATCGTCCATCCGCCGGTAGTGTTCCTGGGCCGCCGTCGGGCTCTCGGCGCTGTGGTAACGGGCCACCTCGGCGATGATCTGATTGTCATCGTCAGAGAGCCCGATCAACGGGTTGGACTTCAGGATGTAGGCCGAGTGCCGGTAGTGACTCTCCTGGTTGATAAAGTTCCCAATGTCGTCGACCTTGCTGGCGATTTCCAACAGGAGGCGGGCATGGTTGTCCAGCCGGTGAATCGGCCGTAACTGGTCGAAGAACTGGAGGGCAAACTTGGTCACAAAGTCCTTGTGGGCCGCATCAACCCCGTAACGCTGGGCCAGGTCATCGGCGGACGTCCGGATCATTGTATTGATCTGGCTTTGGGCCCGACTATCCGCAAAGCCGTTGACCAGGCCATCCATCATCGAAATGTCAGTCACATAGATGCTCAATGGATGAACCAGGTAGGCAGTCCGGGCAATCACCAGGTAGTTAGGGACGATCAGGCGGTGTTCCTGCTCGGTGGCAATATTTTGCGACCATGGATACTGGGCATCGATATTGACGCCTAGTTCCTGGTTGGCCTGCTTGAGCGGCTCCTGAGGAATCGCCGCCAGGTGCTCACCCTCCTTGATGTAGTGGCTACTCAAAACGGGGGCGTTCTGGATGAGCAGGACGGTCCGTTTCTTGCGTTTCAGTTCGGGTGAGATGTACTCCAACTTACTCGAGATATAGTCCTGGATGATCTCCTGCGGGTTGGTCGTCGTCTGCCGCAACCGTTGGACCAGCCGGCTGATTTTGGCCCCACCGAGGTCAATCTCCCACTGCTTCTCGAAATTGCCATGGTGGAAGAAGGCCAGGGTCATCGAGTCCAGGCCCAGCGTCAGCAGGTACAGGCAGTGCTTGCTTAACGCCTTGAATTCCGCCAGGTGGTTGACAACACAGCCCATCGTCTTGGCCATCAGTTGGTTGTTGTTCAACCATTGAATCTTGAGCCCGGTGCGGACCTCGAGTTGGTCGGCAACGTAGCGGGCATCGATCGGTGCCAGGTCCTCGATTGCCCCGTAGAAGTGCACATCCGTAACCTGGTAGTCCTTCAGCTGCTGCTTGAAACCGTCCAGGTTGTTGACGATGGCCGCCATGTTCTGGGCATAGTTGGCAATCTTACCGTCGCCAAGTGCCAGCGCTCCGGAGTGAACATCGTTGATCACCCGGCCCTTTGGCAGCTCAATTATTCGCAGACTAACTTGGTCAGGCTCCAAATAGATCACTGCAGTCAATGAATTCTTCACACTAACCACTCCTCTTCTTCATAATTCTTTACTCATTAATAATTATAGAACATTCACTTAGCAGCCAATAGGTAAAAAAGCGTTAAATATGATAAAAGTCATGCTTGGTAACAAAATTAAGAGGATGAGTCCGGCTAGCGGCCTAACTCATCCTCTTGTTCATTAGATTATTCACTTTCTTCGGTCCGGACCCGGTCCGGGCGGCCATACACGTAACCCTGGCGAAGGTCGATCCCCAACTGATCGGCCAGTTGGACCTGCGCGGGGTCCTCAACCTTGCCGACCATCGGTACCACCTCGTAGTCCTGCGCTCGTCGCTGCCACTGGGCAAGCGTGATGTCAATCCAGTGGTCGGCAGATTTATTAAATGTCGAAACATCAAACTTAAGGTAGTCGACGACCGGTAGGAAGCTCTTCAGACGCTTAAACATCCGCTTCGTCGAGTTGACATTCTCAATCGTCACCTTGATGTGCGCATGGTCAAGTTGCCTTAGGACGGCCCGCATCCGCCGCCGCTGAAAAAAGCGTGCCCGGCAGACGTCAACCGCATTCAGTTCTACCGATAGCTGGCGATCGCCGATCATCCCCCGGGCCCACTTGAAGAAGTATTCTGCCCGGAAATCATTGATCTGGTTAACAGTCATGTTCAGGGCCAGCACCCTGATCGTCGGCGTGATGTAAGGGTCAATCTCACTGACCGCGTGAACCATCCTGCTCAGGGGAAAGTCAACGACATCCTTAGGCAGGTACCAACGCTTCTGCTGGGGGTCAAACGCCCGCAGCAGTAATTCGTAACCATAGACCTTCCCCGCCTGGTCATAGATTGGCTGACCGAAGTACTCGTAGTGGCGATCAAAGCCGCGGTCATCGTCAATTCCCCGCTTGGTCCGGTAACGAATGCGCGCTTCAATACAGAAGGCCAGGCAGATAGCGGTGAAGGTCACGAAGACCCACCAGAGAAAAATTTTCAACTCAGTCATTGCTACCGGCCTTCCTTTCAGGGCTGACCCACTTACCACTGCCGTAACCCGCCACGGCCTTAACCGCCTGGACGAAGGTGGTGACGATCGTCAGCGGGTTGACGATCCAGGTGAAGAGGAGGTAGATCGGGGAGAACATCAGGTACCGCAGCTTGGCACCGTCAAAGTCGAGGATCAGTGCTGCCAGGACCTGGAACAGTCCCGCCACCAGCTGGAAGGTGATGAAGATCATGCTCATCACGATGCCATGCCAGATACGCTCATCGTTGCCGACCAGGGCAAAGTGAATCATCAGCAAGACGAAAATAATACTCGTGATCCAGAAGAAGAACGACCAGATGATTGACATGGTTGTATCGGTGAGCATCGGGATAATGAAACGGTACCGCCAGGGATGACGCAACACCTTGGTAAAGTTGGTCAGCCAGACCTCGGTTCCCCCCTGGGCCCAGCGCTTTCGCTGCTTATAGAGGTCCTTAAATGATTCGGGAACGTTCATGTGGAAGACGATGTCGGGCGCAAACTTCGGGGTCACATTCATGAATGTATGGTCCCAGGCGATGCTGATATCCTCCGTAGCCCGATCCTGGCGAAAACCGCCGACATTGATCAGGAAGTCGCGCCGGTACATGGTGTTGGCCCCACTATAGGCATACATGGTGTTGTTGAGGGCTGTCTGACTACGCTTGATGATCCCGACAATACTTGAAAACTCAACGGTCTGGGACTTTCCCCAGAGGGTAGAACGGTTATAGACATCCATGTTGGCCGTAATGGCAGCGTAGTTGATGCCTTCCGGGCTCGTGAAGTACCGCATGTACTTCGTCAGCGCATCCTTCTCTGGGATGGTATCCGCGTCATTGCTCAGGATGTACTCACCCTTGGCGAAGAAGATCCCAATGTTAAAGGCGTGGGCCTTCCCCTGGTTCTCTTCGATCCGGATAGTTCGCAGACGGGGATAACTTTTCTGGAGCTCGTGGATGATCTGCGGGGTGGCATCGGTGCTGCCGTCATCCATCACCAGGATTTCGTAATTGTGGTAGGTCAGCTCATTCAGGAGGTACTCCAGGGTCCCCCGGATGACGACCTCCTCATTGTGGGCCGGGATCATGATCGTGACTAGTGGCTCCGTAGTCAGTTGGTTATCGGTCGGCGTCAGTTCCTCGTTGTGACGAAAGACCATGTACGAGAGGGCCCCGAAGAACCAAAACATCGCCCCAAGGATCGGGTAGAGGCACAGGATCAGGTTTATGACGAGCAGGAAGGTCATCCACGGCGACGTGGTTTGGAAGGCCTCACTCATAATGTTGGAAACCATTACTCTTCATCCTCCTCACCATTAACAACCTGTTTCAGCTGGTTCTTCTTCAGGTTCTGTTCCGGCTTGACCGTGTAATTCCGCCGGCTCTGGCGGAAGACCTCATCACCAAAGCGGGCCGTCATGAACTGCTCGGCCCGGTGCCGCTCCCACCGGTTCTTCGCCATATCAAACATCGGCCACTTCGCCACCAGGCCGCGCGACCGCTGCAATTGAATGTAACCCATGGCGAAGCAAAAGACCGCGATGACCCCCAGGGCAAAGGTCAGGAAGATCATCAAGAAGTTCAGCTCCTGGAAGCCCTCGGCATAATGCCAGAAGAAGTGACCATGGCGGCCCCGCGTCCGGTAGGCCAGGTACGTCGCCACGGTAATCGTAATCGGTATCACCAGGACAACCCAGCTGAGCAGCATTACAATCGTTTGCCAAATTTTGGTTCTCCAGTGGCCACGTTCAAAGTAATGGTCACGATAGTTTTTATCATTTTTGACATCCATGGCAATTATTGGATAACCGGCCCTCGTGAGTCGATTAAGATACTCCTTATTATAAAATTCCAAGGGTAAAGTATAGCACACAATGCGTACGACGTTTTGCTTGTTTTATCCTATCAATAATTATTGAAAATTTTGGCATTTTTTCCGGTCGTAACTGGATTTAATTTCATAATCGCTGTAAAATTTGTAAGCTATTTCAAAAATATTGATGAAAAGGTGAAGTTACTTTGGCAGCCAAAATTTTTGACGCTGTTGTCTATTTACCAATAATTGTTGTCGCGATGATCATCGGCCAGATCTATTTTGAGGACTACCGCGAGACCGCCCATAGTCGTCACCAGATTGGTTTGAACCTGGTCATCACTGTCACCTATTTTATCCAGGAATACTGCCTGCTTCAGCTCTCCTTGATCAACATCAACGAGGTGGCCTTTATGATGGTGGTCCCCTTTACCATGCTGTTTCGTAACCACCAAAACCGGATCTGGTGGTTGCTGCTGGCCCTGACCCCCCTGTTTGCCAACGCCATCGAAGCCCTGTTTGGGGTTGAGCGGTTCAGTACCTGGTGGGTGTGGTTCCTCGAATCAGCCCTCTTCTTGGCCATCTGTGCAGTACTGACCATTTGGCAGCACTTCTCCCTCCGTGTCCGCTATACCATGGCGATTGCTAGCCTGGGGCTCGTTGAACTGATTTCATTGGGGATCAGTGATCGATTAACGATTGCCAACGTTGCCGCGTCCACGCTTGGCCTGCTCCTCATCCTAATCTTTGAAGGGCAACGCTACAAAAGCGAGGTCAAGAACAACCAACGGATCAAGCTCCTGCAACGCGAGAGTGAACGGGACGATCTGACGGGGCTACTCAACTACCGGGCCCTCAGCCAGGAGATCAAGTCCCTGACCAAGAACCGGGACATTCATAACATCGTGATCGGGGGCCTTGACATTGACCACTTCAAGAAGATCAACGATACGTACGGACATTTTGTGGGGAACGAGGTCCTGAACTACTTCTCCACGGTGCTTCGCGAGCGCATCCACGCCGCCTTTCCCGGTCATGGCTATGTCTACCGCTTTGGCGGCGAGGAATTCTCCATTGTCGTCTCAAATCACGCAATCAGGGAGGCCTATAACATCCTTCAGGCAATTGAGGAAGAACTGACCAGTCAGCCAATCACCACCAAGGAAGGGATTTCCGTTTCGATCAGTTTCTCCGCCAGTTTGACTAATCATTTGAATGGTGAACAGCTAAATGACACCTTGAAGCGAGCAGATAAAATGTTGTATAGTGTAAAGAATAGCGGTCGTGGCTGGATTGTTACTGATCATCATAAGGCGGTGATCAAGAAGCACCAGGCCGGCCACCAGCGGGATCATAATTGAAAATGAATGGGTGAAGACAATTATTAACGAGCAATTACAATTACATAATATTTTTCAGCCAATTCTCCGGGTCGACCAGCAGCTCCACGCCACCGTCGATACCTATGAGATGCTGATGCGTAACGCCGCGGATGCCTTTCCGGGAGTCGACTTTCTGACCAGCCTGACAACCACTGCGGGGAACCAACGATGGATCACCGTCAGCCAATCCTCCCTGGACCACGTCCTGAACGGCCACCCACACCGCAAGATCTACATCAACATTGAGCCCTGTCAGCTGGGTTTTGACAATGTCTGGCACTTTTTGGCCACGATCCACCAGCAATACGGTGACCAGGTCGCCATTGAGCTGACCGAGCGCCGTGAAACGGTACACAGCCTGGCCCACCTGGACGACGAGATCGCTCGTCTGCGCCAGCTGGGTTTCGAGCTGGCAATCGACGATGTCTGCGCCGGCAGCAACAGTTACGCCTTTGTCGCCCGCCAGCTGGGGACTATCCGGCGGATCAAGCTCTCCCTCCTCCTGTTTAAGAACGAGGACCGCGCCACCAGCCGCCGCTTTGTCGATGCCTGGTTGGCCTTTGCCACCAAACACCACCTGGATTTCGTGATCAAAGGGATTGCCGATCGGCAAATTGCCCAGCAATTCGCTGGTAACCCAACGATCCTCCAGCAGGGGTTCTATTGGGGAAAGGGCGCTGCCGAAATTTAAAATTAAAGAAGCTTCATGCGTCGTTGCAACGATGCATGAAGCTTTTTTGAAAACGGGCAAGGAAACACGTTCTTTTAAGGACGTGATGAATTGCCCGCCTCTTTTTGCACACAGTTCATATGGTTGAGGTGAAATGTGATATAATAGTTAATATGAAAGACACAAATAGGATTACATATGGGCGGACTTCCGTCTACAATTTGAACTATCATTTGATCTGGGGTACTAAATACCGGAACAAAGTGCTGAAAGGACACGTCGAAGCAGTCTTCCGGGAACAAGTTCAGGAGATTGCCAATAAATACGGCTTTACAGTAGCCCACATGGAAATCGGCAAAGACGATCATGTACACATGCTGGTTAGCGCCCCACCTAAGTTGTCAGTAACAAATATTATGCGATGGCTTAAAGGCATTACCGCTTACCAGCTTTTCCGGCAATGCCCGGAGCTACAGACCAGCTACTGGAAGAAGCAAGGGCGACACCTTTGGTCGCCTAGTTACTACGTTGAAAGCATTGGTGCAGTGAATGAGCAGGCGGTAGCTAAATATATTGACGATCAACGTAAAAAGGAGAAATAGTTGATGCTTAAACTACCAAGTACAACTGAATATGTCAGAGTGCGTCGCTATCGGCTGGTAGCTACACCAGAGTTGGTTAAGAAGCATCAAGCCAACCTGGCGGCTGAAAATCGGTTGCACAACTACGCCCTTAAATATCTTGAAAGGGCCTACGGCTATAAGCATCTTTCTCGTAAGTTTCCTGGTACACGTACTGGGAAGACTTATATTATCAAAGATGAAATCCTGCCTAGCTTCTTAAAAGAAAACTATGGGCTAAAGCGGTGGAACTCTCACAAAGTTGGCTTACATTCGCAGGCCGCTTATCAATTTCTACTCACTCTTCTAACTAATTTTGGTGAGTACCGTAAGGTACTTAGAAAAGCGGCCAAGATGACCGACCAAGAGAAAGAGGACTACCGGAATAATAAGCATCACAATAATCCTCACTACCGTTCCTGGTACCGCAAAGGATCACTAAATTATTTACGGAATGGAGCTAGTCACCAAACAGTTTCACTCCCGGATAACGGTCAGATAGCGGTGCTGTCGGCTCACCATATTAAAGTTCAAGACTATGGCAGTCTCCAGGTGGTTGAAAATATTATCAACTTGAAACATCAAAAAATTGTCACCTCTAAAATCAAGCATAAGCGAGATAACTCTTATGAACTTCAACTAGTGTTTAAGGATAAACTACCTCGTCGAAAGTCGACAGACGTATGTGGCGTTGACTGGAATATGAAAGATCGTAAGATCTTTCATACGTCTGATAACAAGAAGCTCTACCTCGACAAGTTTGTCTCAGTTAAGGCTGACAAATACGAGCGTATTATTGATGGCTTCAAAAGCCGTAGAGATAAGGCAACTTGGCTGGGCCAACACTCACGACGTATACAAAGGCTAAACAATTTAATCAGGTTCTATAACATTCACCGGGCAAATATTCTTACTAACCATTATCGGCACCTGACTAAGCAATTGTTTAGTGACTACGACCTATTGGTCGTTGAAAAACTAGGTGCTAAAGAGATGCGGCAAAAGTCACAGAACCTAGATACCAAGGGTAATCACACTAAGAATAGGCGCCTAGCTAAAATAAAGCCTTATGAGCTACAGCAATGCCTCAAACAAGTGGCCGATAAGAGCGGCAAAACCCTAGTCTTAGTGGATAGCTACAAGACTAGCCAAGTTGAATATGGCACCGACTATCAAGAAAAACATAATCTTGACGGTCCCCGGAAATGGACATCCAAGTACACTGGGAAGAAAATTGACCGTGACCTTAATGCCAGTCGGAACATCTTAGAATGGGGTCTTAACCCCGAAAAACACATCAAACTAAAAGACTACCCGGCGTTGAAGCCAAGTAGTCTAGTCACTATTAACTAAAAATTATATGGGCGAGACAGAACCTAGTCGTCCTTAAAGGCAACGAGAGCTACTAATGGCGTATCACCCTGAGCTTGCAAAACGGGTGCGAATTAGTAGCTGAGTCCCCTTAAATGGGGAACCAGGGCGTTAGCCCTGCATAGCCTAAACGTTTTCCAGAACCTATATGCGCTACTGTAGCCGTGTAGATCTGGAAGCTCGGTCATTTATGGCCGAGTTTGTTCACAGTTACACTACTTAACTATGTCCATGCTAGCTCTGCCGTCGCACAGGTCTGGCCGTCAATCAGGATCGCATGATGGCTGTGGAGGCCCTGGTCATCATCAACCAGTTGGTACTGGCTGGTGACCGTGGCCCCCGCCTGAACCTCATGTTCGTACTTGATCACCAGCCTGGTTGGCCGGTGATGGCGGAGGAATTCTCCACCGAGCGGGTCAAGCAGCCAGTCGAGGTAGCGGGCGTTGTTGACGTGGTGGTTGACATCGATATCGAAGTAACGGACCCGGTACTGACGACTGACCGGACTTTCAGTCGTGATCGCTCCCGGCCGGCCCAACCGCGGCAGTCGCTTCTCCTCCGGTGAGTTGAAGGGCGTGATCAGCTCTGGTGGGATCGACATCAACCGCCGTTTCTTCAGGTTCATGAAGACGAAGGTTGCCCGGAGGTGAAGGTAACGGTGCGTGTGCTGAGCATCATCCAGCCAGAATTCTCGCAGGGCGAAGAAACGATTGTAAGCAATGGCCCTCGTCCCCAGGATAACCTGGTCACCAAAGGTCGGTTGTTCGGGTGACAGGTCCCCGTCATATTCGGTGATCACCCAGGCACCACCCGTCTGCTGGATGGTGGCCGTGTCCATGCCCAGGGCGATGCTGTGAGCATCGGAGACCATCGTCATCATACTGAGCAGCATACCCATGGTGGGATGACCGGTATCGTCACACTCATAGTAGGTTAACCGGTGGGGCATCTCATATACCTGCTTTTCTTGCCGTAATTCCATTCTGCCCTCCTATAGGTTGTGATACTGCTTGTATAGTTCCTGCCGCTTGACGTGGTTGCGCTTGGCCACCAGCTTGATGGCCGCGTTGGTGGAAAGGCCACCGACAATCTCCTTATCCACCTGCTCGGTCAACGGCAGGTCCTGGTCCTCATCGTTGCCGGTGGTCTGCGGGTGCGGGTTGCCAGCCACCAGAACGACGAACTCACCCCGGGCCTGGTGTTCCGCAAACCAGTCGCGGAGTTCGCCTAGGCTTCCCCGGCTAAACTCCTCATATCGTTTGGTCAGCTCCCGGGCCAGAACGGCAGGGCGATCGTCCCCGAAAACCTCCGCCATCGTTGCCAGGGTCTTCTTTAAGCGATGCGGAGCCTCATAGAAGATCATTGTCTCCGGTCGCTTCTGCAGTTCCTGCAGGGCGGTTACCTGCTGCTGGTGTTTGCGTTCCAAGAAACCGTAGAAATAGAAGGGCTGGGGCGCCAGGCCCGAGGCGATCAAGGCAGTCAACCCCGCGTTGGCCCCGGGTAGGGGAATTACTGGAATCCCAGCCTGGGTGGCGGCGGCCACCAACTCCTTTCCCGGATCAGAGATCGACGGCATTCCGGCATCGCTACACTGGGCAATGTCCATCCCCGCCGCTAGCTTCTCCATTAACTCGGGAATTCGCTGTTCCGTGTTGTGTTCGTGAAAACTGATCTGCCGGGTATCGATGGCAAAGTGATTCAGGAGTTGCTGGGTGTGACGGGTATCCTCCGCCGCAATCAGGTCAACATCACGCAGGGTCTTGATCGCCCGGAAGGTCATATCATCAAGGTTACCAATCGGGGTGGGGACCAAGTAGAGGTGCCCCACCTCCTGATTATTGAAACTGCTAATTTGTTGCATCTCTTCACCTACTTTGCTTTATCAGGATCATGACCGAAGATGACGTCCGTGCAAAAGGCACAGGACTCCCCCGGTGCCAGGCGCTTACCAAAGTATTCACTGCAGACGTGGAAGCCTTGTTGATAGAGCTCCTTGAGGTTCTGCCGTGACCCCGATAATTGCGGTTCGCCATGCTGGTCCTTCATTTTCTTGATTACCTTGCGCAGATGGTCGTTCTCAATCGACAGCTCCACGTTCTGTTCCAGCACTTCCGTGATCTGGGCCTGGAGCTGTTCCATGTTGGCGACCAGTTCCCGCGTCTGTTTGGTCACCTGGGCAAAGCGATCATAGATATTCCCGTTTGCTTGCTTATCACTCATTGTTCTGCCCCCACTGCACGCAATGTCTGAACAATCCTAATGGTTAGTTGCTCGACAATGTTTTGAAAATTGATGTTCTGACTGAGCAGGTGGCGAATCTCCAGCGTCAACTGGCTGACGGTCAACAGCTGCGCCATTGAATACTGACTCGCCAGCGCCTGCATCTGTCCCTGTTCATTGACGAAGTGTAGGCGGTCCGGGTCACTGACCCCGTTGGCCACCAGCAAGGCATCCCGCCAGATCAGGGTGATCAGGTCGAGTAAGACCTGCTGTTTCTCCCGATCGGTGGCCAGCTTGACCAGCTTGGTCTGCACCTCGACGAAGGCCAACATGTTGCCCTGACTGGCACTGTTAAACCATTGGGTAACCGCGACGATCGCCTGTTGGAACCAATCATCGGTGCACCACTCCTGAACCTCCTGGACGGAGTCGGTCAGCCCAACCGCCACCAGGCGCGCCCCCTTGGGAACCGCCGCTGCAGCCAATTGGTCAAGCAGGTTGGCCCGCTTAAGCGGCTGCAGCTCGATGACCTGGGTCCGCGATCGAATCGTCGGCAGAACTGCGCTTTTGTTGGTCGTCAGCATCAGGATGTAGACCCCAGGGCCCGGTTCCTCAATGAACTTCAGGAGACTGTTGGCGGCCCCGGTGGTCATCTTATCGGCGTCCTGGATAATGAAGAGCTTCTGGCTCCCCTCCATGGCACTCTTGGTGAACTCAGCCTTCAGGTGACGAATCTCGTCAACCTTGATCTGGCGACCCGATGCGGCAGCCGTCACGATATCCGGATGGTTGCCAGACAGGATCCGCTGGCACTCCGCACAGGTCAGGTCCGGCTCACCGTTCTGCGGGTGCAGACAGAAGAGCCGCAAAGCCAGCCAGCGCGCAATCTCCAACTTGCCAGAGCCAGTTGGCCCCACAAACAGGTAGGCATGGGCCAATTCGTGATTATCCAAGATGCGCTTAAGACGGTTGACAATCTGCGGCTGGAGCTCTTCCGCACGTTCTCGTGGTTCCTCAGCCAAATTAATCCCCCACTTACTTAGAATTTAATGAAGTCATCAACTGGTAGGACAAAAACCGTTGCCCCACCAACCTTGACGTTGACCGGGAAGGCCGAGCCCCCCTCAACGTCCATGTGCATCTGGGAAGTAATGTATTGCTCCCGGGACTTAGCGTTTTTCTTGATGACATTTAAGACGTCCTGAACCCGGTCATCCTGGATCCCAATCAAGAAGGTCGCGTTCCCTTCCCGCAGGAACCCCCCGGTCGTGGAGAGCTGGGTCACTTGAATGTTGGCAGCAGTGAATGCCTTTCGCAGGCGGCTGCTATCCTTTGCTTGAACAATGGCCACAATCATCTTCATTATAATCACCTCTGTATTTCATTAGCGAATAGTTCTGGGTAGCGCTGGTTAATCAGCCGCTTGACATCGGCAACCACCTGGTCGAGGGGCTGGCTGGCGTCGACCAACTTGATCCGATCCGGATTGGCCCGCTGAAGGTCAAGAAAGGCGTGCCGAACCATGTGGTGGAAGGATAGTTTTTCCTTATCCAGGCGGTTGACCTGATCGGCCCGGTGCTCGGCAATCCGCCGGAGACCAAGCTCCGATGGCACATCCAGGTCGAGCGTCAGCCCGGGCATCAGGCCATCGATGGCATACTGGTTCAGTTTCCAGATGGTCTCCTCGCCCAACTGGCGGCCAACACCCTGGTAAACGACCGAGCTGTCAACGTAGCGATCGCACAGGATCACCTTACCAGCTGCCAGGGCCGGCCGGAGGGTCGAAACGACGTGCTGGCGGCGTGATGCGGCAAAGAGAAGTGCCTCAGTCCGGGCATCCATATCCGTGTTCTCCGGGGCAAAAAGGACCTGCCGGATCTGTTCGGAGATGGGACTGCCACCGGGTTCCCGCGAGTACAAGACCTGGTCGGCTCCTAATTGGGCAACCAGGTCGGCCTTGATCTGCCGGATCACACTGGTCTTGCCTGCGCCATCGGGCCCCTCAAAAGAGATAAACTTTCCACTCATGCTTGGTTTCCTTTCTATTGGCTGACAATGCCATGGTTAAGCTGGCCGTGGACGTGGTAGCGGCGGGCGATCCGGTACAGGTACAGGTACTTCTGCTCCTGCAGGTGGGACCGGTCCTGAAGCTCACTGCTGACGTTGGCTTCATAGACGGCCCGCTCAGTCTCCCGGGCGTGGTCCCAACTGGCCTTGGTCTCGTAAATCGTGGTCAGCAGCCGCTGGTTGCGCTTCTTTTCCACTTCATGCTTTGGCTGGCGTCTGAATAACATTTCCTACATCTCCGTTCGTCCTTGAACCGCCTTGAACAGGGTCATCTCGTCGGCGTAGTCAATGTCGGCCCCCACGGACAGTCCGTGGGCTAGCCGGGTGACCTTGATCCCCGCTGGCTTGATCAGCTTGGCGAGGTAACCCGCCGTCAGTTCCCCGTCCGAGGAGGCGTTGGTCGCGATGATAACCTCCTTGACCTCGTCATTCTTCTGGAGCCGCTTCAGCAGGCTCGTGATGTTGATATCCTCAGGACCGGTTCCCGCAACGGGTGAGATGACCCCCTGCAGGACGTGATAGAGCCCATGATACTCATGCATCCGCTCCATGGCCATGATGTCCTGAGACTGTTCAACCACCAGAATCTTAGACCGGTCCCGGGTCTTGTCCCGACAGATCGGACACGGATCATCCTCCGTGATGTTACCACAGATACTGCAACTGTGGAGGTCCCGCTTGGCCGACAGGAGTGACTTGGCGAAGTTGGTCACGTCGTCCTCTTCCATCCCCAGGGTGTAGAAGGCCAGCCGGGTGGCCGTCTTCTGACCGATCCCCGGTAGCTTGGTGTAGCTTTCAATCAGCTTGGCAAGTGGTTCTGGGTACTGCATCAACTACATCCCCATGCCACGGGTGTACTTGCCAAGGGTCTGCTGGGTGGCTTCGTTGACCTTGGTCATCCCATCATTGATGGCCGCCACCACCAGGTCCTGAAGCATGTCAATGTCATCGGGATCAACGGCTTCCTTGTTGATCTTCAGGTCGACCAGCTTGTTGTCACCGGTGAAGGTCGCCGTCACCATGTCATCGGGCGCCTTGCCGATGAATTCCTGCTTGGCCAGTTCCTCGTGCTCGGCCATCATTTTCTTCTGCATTGCCTTAGCCTGCTTCATCATTTGTTGCATATTCATTCCACGCATCATAGTCTTATCCATCCTTTACATTTTAGTTATCTTCTATTTTAACAATATCGTCGCCAAAAAGCTGCTTTGCCGCTGTCACGGGGTCTTGGCTACCTGCCGACTGCGGTTTCTGTGGGGCCGCCGGGCTGCCATCGTCCTCATCGAGCGGTGGTTCCTCCGGTAGTGGTGGTTCCGCGTTCAGCGGGGCCGACTGCTGCGGGGCCGGTGCGGCCGTGGTGGCCTGACTAGTCGACTGGCTTGGGGCCTGACTCGGCGCCGGCTTTGGTTGACCTGCCCCTGATGATTTGACAGCGGCCGATTTCCGGTGGTCGAGGCCGTGCTCCTTGATATAGTTCTTCCGGATCTGCGGCCACTTATCCTGTGGTACAAAGACCACCTTATGCTCGCTCCCCATCAACTGCTGGAGGGCCCCCTCCATCGCCGCGATCAAGTTATCATCCGTGGTGGCCTCCTGGAAGAGGAAGGCGTAGTTAAAGGCAACGATTACCCCAGTATCACTGGCCGCCACGGGTTTAGAGACGTGGAGGAGCGATCGTTGGGGAACCGTCAGGTGGTTGAGCATATCTTCCCACAGGTTCTGAATGTTAACCAGGTCCTTACGGGTGGCAGCTCCCAGAACGGGGTAAATCTGTCCCAGGTTAACCTGGACCTTACGCTGCTTGACCCGCGGTTGGGCCGGCTTCTTGGCCACTCCTCCACCACTGGCCTTGAGCTGTTGGACCGTCTGCTGGAGCTGCTGAATCTCCTGTTGGAGTTGCTTGATCGTCGCGTTGGCCGCCAGGTTTGGTTGCGCTGCTTGGGCAGGTGTTTCCGGTTGAGCAACCGGTTGGGCGCTCACCGCGGTCGCCCCGGTCTTGATCTGACAGAGTTTAACGGTCAATACCTCCAAGTAGACGTCTGGATGGGTGGTAAACCGCATCTCCTCCTGGATCTCGTTGAGTTCGTTGATCATCTGGTAGAGGCCGGTGGCGGAAACCGCCGCACTGAGTTCCTTGAAGTCCTCATCCTTGAGACCGGTCGCGGCCACCTTGATCAGGTCCGGTGACTCCTGATAGAGAAGGACATCCCGGATGAAGGAGATCAGGTCTTCGATAAAGCGTTGACCGTCCTTCCCCTCCGCCAGGATATCTTTCATTGTATCAAGGGCGTTGGCACTCTCGTGGTGGGCCAGCTCCAGGAAGTACTTCTTGAGCAGCTGCTTGGTCACACTGCCGGTCACCAGGAGGGCGTCATCGAGCTTAACCTCGTTATCGCTAAAGGAAAGCACCTGGTCGAGAATACTCAGGGCATCCCGCATTCCACCCTCGGCGGCGTTGGCAATTACCCACAGGGCCTTCTCCTCGTAGTCAACCTTCTTCTGATCCAGGATATACTTCATCCGGTCGAAGGCGTCCTGGGCGCTGATCCGCCGGAAATCGAAGCGCTGCACCCGGGAGATGATCGTCAGTGGAATCTTATGGGGCTCCGTCGTCGCCAGGATAAAGATAACGTTGGCCGGTGGTTCCTCAAGGGTCTTCAGCAGAGCGTTGAAGGCCCCGGTGGAGAGCATGTGGACTTCGTCGATGATGTAGACCTTGTAATCGGCCTGGGTTGGCGCGTACTTGGCCTTATCCCGGATATCCCGGATCTCCTCGACCCCGTTGTTGGAGGCCGCATCGATTTCGATCACATCGTTGAGTTGTCCCTTGGTGATCGCCTGACAGATTTCACACTGGTTGCAGGGCTCACCATCCTTGGAATGGTGGCAATTGACCGCCTTGGCAAAGATCTTGGCTGCCGACGTCTTCCCCGTTCCCCGGGGGCCCGCAAAGAGGTAGGCGTGACTGATCTGATTAGTAATGATTGCGTTCTTTAATGTCTGGGTCACAATCTGTTGGCCGACCAGCTCATCAAAGCGCTGGGGCCGCCAAACCCGATACAAAGCCTGGTAACTCACGCAAACCTTCCTTTCTGATAACAAAGTGCTAATAAATATTATACAAGCTTTCCTGCTCAATTGGTCATCAATATGTTTGGCATTTTAAGAAAGTAAAAGGCCCACAACGAGCTATCTCAGTTGTGAGCCAGAGTTGATTATCAATAAAACTTAGAGCACAAGCTGCTTCATACTTAGTGCTGCTTCCTTCCGGACCTGACACGGTTCGTAAGTGCAACCTTGCTCTAAGGCCTTACGGCAATATTTATAGTACACTACTTCGCCGTGAAATGCTAGCCCTTTGCCCGACGTTTTTTCCGGGCCAGCTTTCTCTTCTTACGGATCGCCCGGAAGAAGTCCTTCAGCATCTGACCGCATTCCGCCCCCAGGATGCCGCTTTCGACGTGGACCTGGTGGTTGAGTCGCTGATCGTTCAGTAAGTGGTAAAGGCTGTCCACCGCCCCGGCCTTAGGGTCCTGGGCCCCATAGTAAACGTTCTTGATCCGGGCATTGACAATCGCCCCACTACACATGATGCAGGGCTCCAGGGTGACGTAGAGGTCGCAATCCTCCAGACGCCAACTGCCCAGGGTGGTGCAGGCCTCCATGATCGCCAGCATTTCGGCATGGTAGGTCACGTCCTGAAACTTCTCCCGCATATTGTGGCCGCGACCGATGATCTGGTCGTCGTGAACAACCACTGCCCCGATTGGGACCTCACCCAGTAGCTGGGCCTGACGGGCCTCCTTAATTGCGACCCGCATATACTTCTGATGAATTTCTTCGTCTGTCATAAAATTTCTCCGTAGATTGAAATACTTTTCGTCGTTTCCAGTGTATAATATTTAATTGAGTTTTATCTAGTGATAGCCAAAAAAGTTTCACAAGGCTAGTTCCCGTTATTATTACCATATATCGTGTTTCACTAAAAGGCGAACCACAATATATGGTATTTTTTGATTGATTTTTCCAAATTTCCCGCTATACTAGAAAACATCAACAAACGATTTCGCGCTTAAAGGAGGGATTACGATGGTAACCGTCTTCTCCAAGAACAACTGTATTCAATGCAAGATGACCAAGAAGTTCCTGAAGCAGCACCAGATCAACTTCATCGAACACAACATCGACGAGCAACCTGAATATGTCGACCAGCTGAAGGCCGAGGGCTTCATGGCCACTCCGGTTGTCAAGCTTCCCAACGGTAACGCATTTTCCGGCTTCCGTCCAGATCGTCTTGCACAACTAGCATAATGGCTGACGTCACCCTTAAGCCAGGGCCCAGTGAGTTCGCTCATCTTCGCCCTGGCTTATTTATTGTCGCAAGTAAGCATTAGAAAGTGAGTAAAAAACACATGGCACTATCTGATATCGACCTGACCAAGGTTCGCTACTTCGACCTCAACAACGAGGTCAACATCCCCCGTGACGGGCAGATTCAACTCGACAAGGACAAGGAGGCCCTCGCCGACTTCATCGAGCACAACGTCAAGCCCAACACCAAACGCTTCTCTTCATTAAAGGAACGCTTCACCTGGTTAGAGGATCACGACTACATCGAGCGGGGCTTCATGGACAAGTATAGCCTAGCCTTCTTAGAAAAGCTGTACGACTATCTGAAGGCGCAAAACTTCCATTTTCACTCCTTCATGGCCGCCTATAAATTCTACGCTCAGTATGCCCTGCGGACCAACGACAAGGAATACTACCTGGAGAACTACATCGACCGGGTCGCAATGAACGCCCTCTACCTGGCCGACGGCGATGAGGACCTGGCGATGGACCTGGCCGATGAGATCATCCACCAGCGCTATCAGCCAGCCACGCCAACCTTCCTCAACGTCGGTCGCAAGCGGCGGGGCGAATTCATCTCCTGCTTTGCCATCCAGACGACCGACGACATGAACACTATTGGCCGGACAATTAACTCCGCCCTCCAGCTCTCCAAGATCGGTGGTGGGGTCGGGATCAACCTGTCCAACCTCCGGGAGGCTGGTGCCCCGATCAAGAAGATCAAGGGTGCGGCCAGCGGGGTCGTACCGGTGATGAAGCTCCTCGAGGATAGCTTCTCCTACTCCAACCAGCTGGGCCAGCGTCAGGGGGCCGGCGTGGTCTACCTGAGCGTCTTCCACCCCGACATTATCGAATTTCTGGGCGCCAAGAAGGAAAATGCCGACGAAAAGATCCGGCTGAAGACCCTCTCACTAGGGGTCACCGTCCCAGATAAGTTCTACGAGCTAGTTGAAAAAGACGAAGACATGTACCTCTTCAGTCCCTACGATGTTGAACGGGTTTATGGCGTCCCATTCTCCTATGTGGACATCAGCAAGGAGTACGACAACATGGTCGCTAATGACGAGATCCACAAGAAGAAGCTCAATGCCCGGGACCTCGAGGACGAGATCAGCAAGCTCCAGCAAGAATCCGGCTACCCTTACATCATCAACATCGACACCGTCAACCGGGCCAACCCAATTGCCGGTAAGATCGTCATGAGCAATCTCTGCTCCGAAATCGCCCAGGTTCAGGTCCCGTCACGGGTCAACGATGACCAGACCTATACCAAGTTAGGGCAGGATATCTCCTGTAACCTCGGTTCGACCAACATTGCCAATATGATGGAAAGTCCCGACTTTGGCCGGTCCGTCCGGGCAATGGTCCGCGGATTAACCCGGATCAGCGACGTCGAACAGATCGACACCGTGCCAACTATCAAGCACGGCAACGACCTCACCCACGCCATCGGGCTCGGTGCCATGGGCTTGCACGGTTACCTGGCCAAGAACCATATCCAATACGGGAGCCCGGTCGCCATCGAATTCACCGGGGTCTACTTCATGCTGTTGAATTACTGGTCCCTGGTCACCTCCAATGAGATCGCCATAGAACGCGGTGAGTCCTTCCACGACTTCGACAAGAGTACCTACGCTGATGGTTCCTACTTCGATAAGTACGTCAACCGGGACTGGCGGCCCCAGTCTGACGTCGTCAAGGACCTCTTTAACGGCATCTTCCTCCCCGGTCCTGACGATTGGCAGGCCCTCCGTGATCGAGTCATGAAGGGCGGTCTCTACAACGCCTACCGGCTGGCCGTGGCCCCGAACGGTTCAACGGCCTACATTAACGACTCAACCGCCAGCCTGACCCCGATCGTCAACCGGATTGAGGAACGCCAGGAAAAGATGATCGGGAAGATCTACTACCCGGCCCCGTACCTGTCCAACGACACGATGCCGTACTACAAGTCCGCCTACGACACCGACATGCGTAAGGTCATCGATACCTACGCGGCAGCCCAGCAACACGTTGACCAGTCGATGTCTTTGACCCTCTTCATGCGCTCCACCATCCCAGAAGGGCTCTATGACTGGAAGGCCGGCCGGACCAACAAGATGACTACCCGGGACCTCAACCTCCTGCGGCACTATGCCTATAAGAAAGGAATCAAGTCGCTCTATTACATCCGGACCTTCACCGACGACAACGACGAGATCGGCGCCAACCAGTGTGAGAGCTGCGTCATTTGATTTGGCATCGGTCACCTGCTAAACTTAGAAACATTAATGCGTAATTGTTTAATCATGATAAAGGAGTCGCGTAATGAAGCTTGAAGAAGAATTTAAGCCACTGAAAAAGTATAAGGCGATCAATTGGAACGAGGTTTCCGATATGATCGACAAGGCGACCTGGGAGAAGCTGACCGAACAGTTCTGGCTGGACACCCGGATCCCCGTTTCTAATGACCTCGATGACTGGCGGGAACTGGATGACGACCACCGCTGGACAGTTGGTCACGTCTTCGGGGGGTTGACCCTCCTGGATACCGTCCAATCCGAGGCCGGCCTGACCGCCCTCAAACAGGACGTTAAGACCCAGCACGAGACCGCTGTCTTGAACAATATCCAGTTCATGGAATCAGTCCACGCCAAGAGTTACTCCACCATTTTCTCCACCCTGAACACCCCCGACGAGATCGACGAGATCTTCAATTGGTCGGACTCTGAGGAGTACCTCCAGAACAAGGCCACCAAGATTGCCAACATGTACCTCGATCCTGAGGAAGACCCGTTGAAGAAGAAGGTGGCGAACGTCTTTTTGGAAACCTTCCTCTTCTATTCTGGGTTCTACACCCCGCTCTACTACCTGGGCCACAACAAGCTGAACAACGTGGCGGAGATCATCAAACTGATCCTCCGGGACGAATCGGTCCACGGCACCTACATTGGCTACAAGTTCCAGGTCGGCATGCACGACCGGACCGAGAAGCAGCAGCAGGACATGAAGGACTGGATGTACAACTTCCTCTACGACCTCTACAGCAACGAGGAGGACTACACCAAGATCCTCTATGACCAGGTTGGGTGGACCAGTGATGTTTTGACCTTCATCCGCTACAACGCTAACAAGGCGCTGATGAACCTCGGTCAAGAACCACTCTTCCCCGACACCGCGGCCGACGTCAACCCCGTAGTCATGAACGGGATTTCAACCTCCACCTCCAACCACGACTTCTTCAGCCAGGTCGGTAACGGCTACCGACTCGGTGAGGTTGAGGCGATGAGCGACGATGACTACAACATCAAAGACCCCAACGCCGGTAAGGATAAGAACTCACGTGAATAGTTAGCTAGGCCCCGCCTGCCTGTCACCTGGTCGGCGGGGCCTTTCTTTTGTCCAGCAATGTGAAACATCATTCAAATGATGAATGAACCAAATTTTATGCAAAACGAGGCGGCCAAAAATATACCAATATTTTTCCCATGCTGTCGCCCCTTGACAGAATAATATTGTAAGCGAATTCAGTAGAATAACCATTGTTCAAGGAGTCACAAAGAACTTGCTTTTCCCAATCGCCTATATTAATATTAACCATGTTCAAAGCGTAACAAACTTATTAAAGATTAAAGGAGCAATTTGTTATGGCTAATCAAAAAAAGCAAACTGTTGAATCCAAGGAAAACAAGCAACAACAGGCTCAAGCAATGGTCGACGACCTGATGCAGAAGAGTCTGGCTGCCTTTGAAAAATTACGATACTATTCACAAGAACAGGTTGATAAGATCTGTCAGGCAATGGCCCTGGCTGCTGAAGAACATCACATGGACTTAGCCGTTGACGCCGCTAAGGAAACCGGTCGTGGGGTTGCCGAAGATAAGGCCATCAAGAACATCTACGCCAGTGAATACATCTGGAACAACATCCGTCATGACAAGACGGTTGGGATCATCGAAGACAACGATGAAGACCAAACGATCACCATCGCGGATCCACTGGGGGTAATCGCCGGAATCGTGCCGGTTACGAACCCAACCTCCACCACGATCTTCAAGTCCATCATCTCCGCTAAGACACGAAACACGATCATCTTCTCCTTCCACCCACAGGCTCTGCAATCCTCCATCAAGACTGCCAAGATCCTGCAGGAAGCCGCCGAAAAGGCTGGGGCCCCAAAGAACATGATCCAATGGATCCCACAATGCAGCCTTGAGGCCACGAACGCATTGATCACGAACCCGAACACCGCCACCATCCTGGCAACTGGTGGTCCAGCCATGGTTAAGGCGGCTTACAGTTCCGGTAACCCGGCCCTGGGGGTTGGTCCTGGTAACGGTCCGGCCTACATCGAAAAGTCGGCTAACATCGCCCGGTCCATCTACGACATCGTCCTTTCCAAGACCTTCGATAACGGGATGATCTGTGCCTCCGAAAACTCCGTCGTGGTTGACGATGAAATCTACGACCAAGTTAAGGAAGAATTCAAGAAGTGGAACTGCTACTTCATCAAGCCAAACGAGATCAAGACCTTTACTGATGGCTTCATTGATCCTGAACGTCACCAAGTGCGGGGACCAATTGCGGGTCGTTCTGCCAACGCCATCGCCGAAATGTGTGGCCTGAAGAACGTTCCAGCCAACACCAAGGTCCTGATCGCCGAATACGACGGGGTCGGTGACAAGTACCCACTGTCCGCCGAAAAGCTGTCCCCAGTGCTGACCATGTACCGGGCAACTTCACGTGAAAATGCCTTTGACATCTGCCGTCAGCTCCTGCACTACGGTGGTGAAGGTCACACGGCTGCTATCCACACCTTAGACGAAGATCTGGCTACCAAGTATGGCCTGGAAATGCGGGCTTCCCGGATCATCGTCAACTCCCCATCTGGGATCGGTGGGATTGGTAATATCTACAACAACATGACACCTTCCCTGACCCTGGGGACTGGTTCCTACGGTGGTAACTCAGTTTCCCACAACGTTACCGACTGGGACCTCTTGAACATCAAGGTCATCGCCAAGCGGCGTGAGAACCGTCAATGGGTCAAGATTCCCCCAAAAGTATACTTTCAACGGAACTCATTAAAAGAATTGCGGGATATCCCAAACATTGAGCGGGCCTTCATCGTTACCGGCCCGGGGATGAGCAAGCGGGGTTACGTTCAACGGGTGATCGACCAACTGCGGCTCCGGCAAAACCGGACCGCCTACCTCGTCTTCGATGACGTTGAGGAAGACCCATCCACGAACACCGTTGAAAAGGGTGTCGCAATGATGAACGACTTTAAGCCGGACACGATCATCGCCCTCGGTGGTGGTTCACCAATGGACGCCGCCAAGGCAATGTGGATGTTCTACGAGCACCCAGAGACCTCCTGGTACGGCGTAATGCAGAAGTACCTCGATATCCGGAAGCGTGCTTACCAGATCAAGAAGCCGGTTAAGTCCCAGATGATTGCTATCCCAACCACCTCCGGGACCGGTTCTGAAGTGACCCCATTTGCGGTCATCACCGACTCCAAGACCCACGTCAAGTACCCACTGGCTGACTACGCCCTGACGCCAAACATTGCGATCGTTGACTCCCAATTCGTGGAGACGGTCCCAGCCAAGACCACGGCCTACACGGGTCTGGACGTTATCTGCCACGCCACTGAATCCTACGTTTCCGTGATGGCCACCGACTACACCCGTGGTTGGTCACTGCAAACCGTCAAGGGCGCCATGGAATACCTGCCGAAGTCCGTTCGCGGTGACAAGCTCGCCCGGCGGAAGATGCATGACTTCTCCACGATGGCCGGAATGGCATTCGGCCAAGCCTTCCTGGGGATCACGCACTCCCTGGCCCACAAGATGGGTGGTGCCTTCGGTCTGCCACACGGTCTCTTGATCGCCATCGCCATGCCACAGGTTATCCGCTTCAACGCCCAACGGCCACAAAAGCTTGCCCTCTGGCCACACTACGAGACTTACCACGCAACCAAGGACTACGCCGATCTTGCTCGGTTCATCGGTCTGCAAGGTAACACGGATGAGGAATTGGCCGAAGCCTACGCCAAGAAGTACATCGAGGTGGCCCACGAATGTGGTGTCAAGCTGAGTCTGAAGGACAACGGCGTTACCCGTGAACAGTTCGACAAGGTTGTTGACCAACTCGCCGTCCTGGCCTACGAGGACCAATGTACGACCACTAACCCGGTTGAACCACTGGTCAGCCAGCTCAAGGAACTCCTGGAACGTTGCTACGACGGTACCGGTGTGGAAGACGTTAAGTAACATAAATTAAATTTGATTAGCTAATTGGGGCCACCTGGCATTTGCCGGGTGGCCCCTTTTGTGTCGATTATTTAAGAATTTTCCAAGGCCACGATCCCCCGCCCCACCAGGCTTGGCGGGGATTTGGCGATCTGGTAAAATTAAGATATTCAACACCAACCAAAGGAGGAGCGCAACATGCTTAAAGAGTTCAAAGAATTTATTGCCCGCGGCAACGTGATGGACATGGCCGTCGGGATCATCGTCGGGTCGGCCTTCACGACCATCGTCAAGGACCTGGTCGCCTACCTGATTAACCCCTTGATCGGGCTCTTCGTCGGTAAGATCGACCTATCCAACATCATCTTCACCGTTGGTTCCGCTCAGTTCAAGGTCGGTTCCTTCCTGAACGCGGTGATCAACTTCCTGATCATCTCCTTCGTCGTCTTCCTCCTAGTCAAGGGGGTCAACCGCTTCCGCACCAAAAAGGAGGAGGAACCCGCACCAGAACCGAGTGCCGAGGTACAATACCTCAAGGAGATCGCTGAGACCCTGAAGCAGCAACAGGATCAGCCGTCCCAAGTGGCTGTTAAGCAGAAGTCAACGCCAAAAGCGAAAACTGAGTAAACCAAAGCAGGGGTGCCCATGCAGCGCATCCCTGCTTTTTAGTTCAGTGTATTGCCTCTGACATCCTTTTTGATCTGGTAGCGGTCCTGAACGGCCGTCTAGCTTGATTACCGTCTCGCAGTCCTTGTACAGGGTGGGCAGGGTCGTGGACTTCCTGGAACTCCGGTACCCCAGCACTTCTTCTACCGGCTAATCGGGCCCCCTTTCATAAATAATGTTCATTTTAGTATGTCTTATTACGATACAGTCGTTGCGATCAGCCGACTAATAACACCATAATCCATCGACGGTCCCCCACTGATTTGTTTACCAACTTTGTACAGATAACCACCAGTCAGGGCCAACCGTTCTTAACGGATCCCCGCTGGCGCCCTACAATGAAGGTGATCGATGAGGTTGATCATTGATCCGTTGTTACAATCAGAACTCTAAGGAGGGGTGTCTTATGTTTAACTTTGTATTCTGGGTTTTAGCCATCTGGTTTGTCGTCAATGTGGTATGGATGTGGTTTAAGCTCGATGACCAAACGTTACAAAAGACCTTCGCTTGGATCAACGTTTGTGCAATTGTGATTGGATTCTGGGTATACTACAGCGTTACTCACGACGTCAGTGCGATTGATGGCTGGTTCATCACCATGAACTGGGTCAACATCGCTGTCGCCGCCATCCAGTTCTACTTTGGCTACAAGGGCATGACGAATGTTAACCACATGCACCATGCCGCCAGCTAAGTAGCAGCTATTCCGTTCCAATCGGCTCCCCACCCTTTTCTTGGGTTGGGGAGTTTTACTTTTACTAAAAAAGTTACTTTTTGTTCAAGAAAACGCTTGCATTTTCACAAAGTTGGTTCTACAGTAGAGCCATGAGGTGATTGAATGATGTTTCACTCTTTCAACAAATCCAAACATTTTTAATCACCTCGAGGAGATGCTTTACAATGAAAGCTGCTGTAGTACGTGACAATTGTGATGGATACTTTGACGTTAAGGATGTGCCGCTGCGTGACCTCAAGGCTGGTGAAGCCCTGGTCAAGATGGAGTACTGTGGTCTCTGCCACACCGACCTCCACGTCGCAGCCGGCGACTTCGGTAAGGTTCCCGGCCGGATCACCGGTCACGAGGGGATCGGCCGCGTCGTCAAGGTTGCTCCTGGGGTCACCAGCGTCAAGATTGGTGACCGGGTCTCCATCGCCTGGTTCTTCTCCGGCTGTGGCCACTGTGAATACTGTGTCAGCGGTAACGAATCACTCTGCCGGCACGTTAAGAACGCCGGTTACAACGTCGACGGGGCAATGGCCGAATACTGCATCGTCGAAGCCAACTACGCGGTCAAGGTTCCCGAAAACCTCGACCCCGTCAAGGCAACATCCGTAACCTGTGCCGGGGTCACCACCTACAAGGCCATCAAGACCAGCGAGATTCGTCCTGGTCAATGGATCGCCATCTATGGTGCCGGTGGCCTGGGGAACCTCGGTGTTCAATGGGCGAAGAACGTCTTCAAGGCCCACGTTATCGCCGTTGATATCAATGACGATAAGCTGGAATCCGTCAAGGAGAACGGTGCCGACATCGTCATCAACTCCGCCAAAACTGACCCGGCCAAGGAAATCCAGGACAAGGTCGGTGGCGTTCAGGCGGCCGTGGTAACGGCCACCGCCCCGATCTGCTACGACCAGGCCCTGGCCTCTGTTAAGGCTGGTGGCAAGGTGGTTGCCGTTTCTCTGCCAAAGGGGAACATCGATGTACCGATCTCTAAGACCGTTCTCGACGGAATCGAGATTGTCGGCTCCCTGGTCGGCACCCGGCAGGATCTGGCCGAGGCCTTCCAGCTGGCAGCCGACGGCGGGATCGACCCAATCGTTCACACCCGGAAGCTCAGTGAGATCAACGACATCGTTGACGAGATGAAGGAAGGCAAGATCATCGGTCGGATGGTTGTCGACTTCACCCACGGTGCCAACTAAAATAATGTGATTATTAAAAAACAAGGTTTAGGATGTCGTATCCTAAACCTTGTTTTTTAGTTTAAATCAGCCTATTGCCAAAGCCCCTCCTGTTGCAGGAATTGTTGCCACTTAGCTTTTACATTTGTAAAGGAATACTTGGTCACCACCGCCTGGGCATGCGCGGAGAATTCCTGGAGTTTCGGTTGGTCCTCCAGGAGGTTTGCCAGGGTGACATACAGGCCATGCGAATCACCATTCGGAACCAGACAACCGTTTACCCCATTCTGGATGATTTCTGCCGGGCCATAGTTGATGTCATAGCTCACCGTCGGGCAGGCATGCCCGGCCGCTTCCAAGAGGGCCATGGCAAAGCCCTCATAGAAGCTCGTCAGTACCTCAATCTCGGCTGTCTCATAGACACTGGTCAGGTCACGGGTGAAGCCGCAGAAGTGAATATAATCCTGAGCCTGGTTCTGCTTGACCAGCCGGTGGAGGTAATTCGTAGTAGCGTAGTTACCATCACCAAAGCCATAGATCTTCAGGTCCACAAATGAAAAGCGCTGGTGCAAAAGGACCACCGTATTGATGAGGTCGTCAAGCCGCTTGACGGTGGTCAACCGGGCCACCGCAATGATCTGGCCCCGCTTACGTTGGCTAAACGGGATCCGCTTGTTAAGCAGGGCGGTCGGCATATAGGTAACGGGAATCCCGTAACTCTTCGCGGTCTGGAAACGCTTCTTGGCGTCCTGGGCCTCCCGATCGGTCGAGGAGATCAGGCCCGTCAGGTATTGACCGGCCAGCATCCCCTTAATCTGGTCGTAGATTGGAAAAAGCTGGCCGTCGGGCCGACCGTCCATGGTAAAGGTGGAATGGAAAACCTGGTAGCGGGCAATCCGGTACCGCATCTGCAAAAAGGCGTTCAGGGTTACATCCGAGCGGTCACTGATAAACGAGGCCCCCGGGTCATGTTCCACCAGTTGATCGAGGAAGTAGGCCCGGAACTGGTCCTCAGTCTCAAAGGTGTGCAGCTGGTCACGGTCGCGTAGGTGGATCATCTTGAGAACCGGTTTGTTCTTGAAGACCCCATGGTAGTAGTAGGTGATCTTCGGCCGGCCCTGGTAGTCATAGTATTGGCGCATCGTCATCTGACCATGCTCATCAACAAACTCACTGTAGGTCCGACAGCCACAGTCGTAGAAATCGCGGCGGACCAACTTTTCCTCTTGATTATTGTAATCAATATAGTAAAGGTTCTCGTCCCGGTAGAAAGCCTGCACCCGTTTCTGACCATCAAGGTAGGCGGCCTGTTCATCATCATGCACCACGTAGCCATCCTGATGCAATATCCGGTCTGCCAGGTCGTGGCTCGCCTGACCGTCGAGGAACTGGTATGGCAAGCGCTGGAAATACTGGTACATGTTCAGCACCCGGCCGGTGATCCCTAACTGACGTTCGATTTGCCGATGGTCAAAATTATAGCGGAGATCCACGATCGTGGCGGGCTGCTTTAGGCTATCAAAGATCTTCAGCCGCCGCACCTGGGCAAGCTCAATCGATGAGGTCAGGGGGGTCTGGGCAGTAGTAATAAAGTAATTCATTAGAATCCTCCAATCCTTAGTCAGTCAACGCTTTAAACACGGCCGCCGTCAGCACCCGCCGGGTAAAGTAACCATTCCGCAGGAGGAAGGCAAAGCGTTCCACCGCCGCCTGCATTGCCTGGTAACGATCATCCGGAAAATCAGCAACGGCCTGAACGGCCTCGTCCAAACTGCTTACGACGATGCCAAGGTGGTTTTGCTCGATCAACTGGCGGGCGGGCGTCTGAGGGTTAATAATCACCGGAATTCCCGCGGCCAGATAGGTACTCAACTTGTAGGACGCATTCAACGCCATGTACTTGGACCAGTACGGATCGGTTGACCAGACCAGACCAAAGCCCCCGTTCTGCCGGAGAGTTGTCATCAATTGAGAGTCATCTTGCCAGCCCATAAAGCGGACATTGGGCTGGCCCGGCCACGCCTGCGCCGGAGCAAATAGGCGCAGTTGAACGGTCGGATAGTTCCAATCCCGCACAAAGGTAAACTTCTGGGGGTTACCAGCAAAGTTAATCACCCGTCGGTTTCCCGGCTGAATCAACGGGTCCACCGTCGTCAGGTGATCCCACATCTGCTGAATCACCACTTTCTTAACATTGACCCCTGCCTGTTGCAATACCTGAAGCATCTTGGTCGACGGGACGATCAGGACGTCCGCCTGATTATAGTAGTGGACCCACTGCGGCATCAATTGGCGGTTGACCTCAAACATCAGCGGAATCACATCATGCACGAAGACAATCTTCTTGACGTCTTCATAGCTGGCTAGCCGGTCCATCAGGCCACTATCCCAACCCAATTCGTTCCACGATGGTGACTGAAAGATCACGATATCGTGATTACCGACCGCCGAAAGGATCCCATCGTAGCGGGCCGTCCGGGCATTCAGTGGCTCCTCGTTCCACCGGTAGTTAAAGATCGCCAACTCATGGTAACCTAGATTCTGACAGGCAATCTTGGCAACCATGTGTTGGGCAATCTGGGCCACACTCTGAATCCCCATCCCATAAAGATTGGTAATATGTACTTTCATGGTTAATTTCCCCATCCAATTTCATTTTGTAATAATATTGTTATTAACTATAATATTATAGATTTTATCAGTAGATGTGAACCCATTATCAACATATTCCAGAAAATTTGTAAAACAAAAAAAGTGGCCGCCAATCTGGCGACCACTTTCGTGTATTAATGAATGTAAGACTACTTAAGGGTAACAGTAGCACCAGCGGCTTCAAGCTTTTCCTTGATGTCGTTAGCTTCGTCTTCCTTAACGTCTTCCTTGATTGCTGAAGGAGCACCGTCAACCAGGTCCTTAGCATCCTTCAGGCCGACACCAGTGATGTCCTTAACAGCCTTGATAACCTTAACCTTGGCTTGACCTGGTTCAGTCAATTCAACAGTGAAGCTGTCCTTAGCAGCAGCGTCGCCACCGGCAGCACCGGCAACAGCAACTGGAGCAGCAGCAGAAACGTCGAATTCGTCTTCGATTGCCTTAACAAGGTCGTTAAGGTCAGAAATTGATGCTTCCTTTAATGAAGCAATGATAGCATCCTTATCAAAAGCCATGTTTATTTCCTCCAATATTTAGGTAATTGATTTTAATTTGATATTTAATCTTAATACGGCAATTATGCGGCTTCGTCTTCCTTGTCGGCAATAGCCTTGACTGCACGGGCAATCTTCCGCATTGGATCTTGCAGTGCAGATGCAAGCATTGACAACAGGTCTTCGCGACTTGGCATAGTAGCGTATTCGTTGATTTCATCGAGAGTCTTAACACTCTTTTCGATGAAGCCACCCTTGATTTCAAGAGCGTCGTGGTCATCAGCGAACTTCTTCAGGATCTTTGCTGGTGCGATTGGGTCTTCGTTTGAGAAAGCCACAGCAGTAGGACCAACAAAGGTGCTCTTCAGATCTTCGTAGTCAGTGCCTTCAACGGCCCGGTCAAGAATCTTGTTCTTGATAACTGACATCTTAACACCGGCGTCACGGAGTTGCTTACGCAAGTCGGTAACTTCGGCAACCGTCAAACCACGGTAGTCAACAACGATAGCTGATTCAGCGTCGTTAAGCAGAGCTTGAGTGTTCTTAACGATTTCAGCCTTCTTTGCAATAGCTGCTTCACTCATGAATTTTCACCTCCTGCAATGTATTTTGATCGGATTTTATAAAAAAATCCCTATGACCGCAGACATAGAGAAGGAACTTACATTTCTTCCTCGGCAGGCATTGGATTAAGGCTTTCGCCACCTGAGTCTTAGGCAGAGTCATATTTAATCAACTCAGATAGTTTAACATGCTTCCCCAATCCTGTAAAGGGATTTTTTTAATTTTCGTTTTCCTGGAGGCGGACCATCTTGGCGTAGTAGCCGTCCTTAGCCATCAGGGACTCGTGATTTCCCCGCTCGACGATCCGGCCATCCCGCAGGACCAGGATCTGGTCGGCGTCGCGGATGGTGGCCAGGCGGTGGGCAATCGCGATGGTGGTCTGCTGACTGCTCATCTCGTTGATGCTGGCGGTGATCATCTTCTCAGTGTGCGAATCGATGCTGGCGGTCGCCTCATCCAGGATCAGGACCCGTGGGTGACGGGCCATCACCCGGGCGAAGGCAATCAGCTGGCGTTGACCAGTTGAAAGGTTGCCCCCACCCTCACTCAGCAGGGTGTCGTACTGACGGGGCAGCTGCTCAATGAAGTGGTCGGCATTCACCAGCCGGGCCGCCTGTTTGATGTTGGCGCGGTTATTTTCATCGGTGAACATCCCGATGTTGTGGGCAACCGTCCCGTAGAAGATAATCGGTTCCTGGACCACCAGTCCCAGCCGGTGGCGCAACTCACGCAGGGAATAACGACGGATGTCCTTACCATCGACCAGGATCTGCCCTGATTGAAACTCATAGAAGCGCATCAGGAGGTTGATGATTGAGCTCTTCCCGCTCCCCGTGTGACCGACCAGGGCGACCATCTGTCCCGGTTCAACCGTAAAGGAGATGTCCTTGAGCACCGGTTTGTCTGGATCGTAGCCAAAGGTCACGTGACGAAACTCGATCTTCCCCGCCGTGACCTGGAGGGGTTCATTCCCCTGGGCCGGCTGGGTCGAGGGCCGGTCCAGGAGGGTGAAGATCCGGTCCCCGGCGACGATCCCCTCCTGGAAGGTCGCCAGGTTTTCCATCACACTGGTCAGTGGGTTGAAGAAGTTCTGCTGGTAGGCGATGAAGGCGTAGACGACCCCGGCCGCCACCATCGTTCGTTCGCTATGCCAGCCGAAATAGCCGAGGGTGGCCGTCTCCGCCAGGATGAACATCAGGCTGACAATCGGGTAGAGCAAGAAGGAGTCGAAGTTGATCAACCGGTTCCGGTAACCGAAGTAGCGGTTGTTCTCCCGGTCGAAGTCCGTGGCCAACCGGTGTTGCTGGCCGAACTGCTGGATGATCTCGATCCCGCCCAGGGCGTCGTTGAGCCGGGTGTTCAAGTTACTGAGGCTCGCGCGAACCCGCTGGTAGACGGGCACACTGAGTTTCTGATACCAGCGCACCAAAAGGATGATGACCGCCAAGAGGCCCAGGGTCAACCAGGCCAGGAGTGGGCTGACCAGGTACATGGCCACGAAGGCCGCCACCAGGCCGGTCACGGCTACAACCAGGTTCAAAATCAGGTTCCAGAAGTTATAAAGGGTCTTGGTGTCGTTGGTCACCCGGGAGACAATTTCACCAACTGGCGTGTTGTCAAAGAACTTCATCCCCAGGAAGTAGATGTGGCGGATCAAGCGGTCCCGCAAGCTTTCCAGGGTCCGCTCCGCCCCGACTGCGAAGCTATAGGCCTGGACGAACTGAAGGAGGGCTCGGATAATCGTCAGCCCCAGGTAAATCCCGATAAACATGATGATCCACTTCAGCAGGATCGGGCCGTGACGCAGGTAGTGGTCGATGTAGAACTGGATCAATCGTGGCAAGAGAAGGTTGACGACACTGAGGACGACGGCCATGACAATCGCCAGGGTAAACTGCCACCAGAATGGCCGGGCCGCCTTGAAGATCCGCCGCAAGACTGCCCGCTGCCGCCGGTGGGTTAACTTAGTTTGTTTCATTTAGGTCATCCTCCAATCGTTGCCGGCGCAGTTGCTCACGCAGGGTATCCCGGTACCAGCCCGGCTGGCCCAGAAGCTGGTCGGGCCGCCCCTGCTCCGTGATCGTTCCGTCCTCCATGACGATCAGCCAGTCCAGCTGACCGACCGTGCTCAGTCGGCTCGTCGCCATGATGATCGACTGGTCGCCAGCCTGTTCCAGGTGCTGTTCGATCTGCTCGGCCGTCTCGGCGTCCACGGCCGACAGGGGATCATCCAGGACCAGCAACTGAGCGTCCTTCATCAGGGCCCGCCCCAGCGCCAGCCGTTGTTTCTGGCCTCCGGAGAGATTGGTGCCGTCCTGACCGACCGTGGTCTGGTAGCGATCCGGCATCGCCGCAATCTCGTTATCCATGGCGACAGCTGCCGTCACCCCACGGAGGCGGCGATCACCAGCAGCCGGGTTGCCGAAGCGAAGGTTACGGTCGATGGTGGTCGAGAACAGGAAGTTGGTCTGCGGCACGTAGGCCACCCGCCGCCGGTAGTCATTCAACGGCAGCTGGCGGATATCCTGGCCAGCAATGGTGATGGTCCCCTGGTAGTGGTCGAAATCACGAACCAACAATCGCAGCAGGGTCGACTTCCCGCTCCCCGTTGGACCCACCAGTCCGACCTTGGCTCCCTTAGGCACCGTGAAGTGGACGTCGTGGAGGACATCCACTTTTCCGTCCGGGTAAGCAAAGTGATCGATCTTCACCACCAGGTCACCGGTCGGCACTGCACTGTTCTGGGGTGCTGGCAGCCAGGTCGGTTGCTCAGCCAGCAGGGTATTGATCCGGTCATAGCTGGCCCGCCCCCGTTCCAGGGTGTTGAACAGGGTCCCGATCGCAAACAGCGGCCAGACCAGTTCGCCGAGATAGGTAATCATCGTGACCAACTGACCGACCGACAGCTGACCCTGGCCGACCGCCCAGCCACCGACCCCGATGGCGATGATGTAGGCCAGGCCCATGATCAGGGTCGTGGCCGGGCTGAAGAGGGCGTCCCAGAAGTAGGCCCGCAGGTTGGTATGGAGGGCGTGCTGAACATAGCGGTGAAAGTCGGCCAGGTCGGCTTGCTCCTCACCGAGGGATTGGACAACCTTGATCCCGCTGATGCTCTCCTGGGTCTTGTTGTTGAGCTCCCCGAAGGCCTGCTGGGCGTGGCCGTAAGCGTCGTGGATCTTATTACCCAGGTGGTGGGACAAGAGGACCAGCAGGGGCAGTGGCAGAAGGGTCAGGAGGGTCAAGCGCCAGCTGACGAAGACCCCCATCGCGATGATCATCGAACCCCCGGTGATCACCGAGTCAGCCAGGGTCAGGATGCCGTAGCTGGCCACTTCCCGCACCGCCTCAACATCGTTAGTGGCGTGGGCCATCAGGTCACCGGTCCGCCAGCGCTGGTAGAAGCTGGGGTCCATGACCATGAAGTGGTGGAAGAGCCGGCTGCGTAGCTGTCGTTCCAGAACATAGGAGCTGCCGTAGAGGAGCTTCTGCCAGGCGAAGCGCAGGAAATACTGGATCAGGGCCGCCCCGACCATGATCCCCAGTTGGATCATCAGCCAACCGAAGAGAACCCGGTGGGCGCTGATCGCATCGACGACGTTCCCGATAATCCGGGCCGGGATAACGTTACAGATCGCCACCAGGATCAGGGCAACCACCCCGCCGAGGTACTGGCGCCACTGTTGGCGGAAGAACCAGCGGAGTTGTTTGAGAATTGCCACGATTGTTCCTCCTTTTCAAAAGTTACTTATTATATGATAGTCAATCAACTATCAATTATAAAATACTTTTTTATGATACCCAACCATACGGCACCCGAATGCACCCCAAAAGCCCCAGGCACGTCACGATCGCGCCTGGGGCTTGGGAAACACACTTAAGATATTGTTGGGAAACTGAAAATAACCATTACTTACCAGCAACGGCGTCCTGGAGGGCCTCACCGAGCTGCTTCATGCCGGCCTTGATCTTGTCCTCCGGAGCGTTGGAGTAGTTCAGGCGGAAGGCCCCCGGCTGTGGCTTACCGGCAAAGAACGGATCGCCGGGCACGAAGGCCACGTTATGCTTCAGGCACTCCTTGAAGAGTTCGACGGTGTCGTCCACCCCGGGAACCTCGACCCAGAGGAACATCCCGCCCTCGGGATCGGTGTACTTGACCCCGGCCGGGAAGTACTGCTTGATTCCGTCGGCCATCAGCTGCTTACGCTTGCCATAGAGGGCACTGATCTCACGGACGTGGGCGTCGACGTCGTTGTCCGCAAAGAACTGGGCCACCGCGTACTGAACCAGGTTGTCGGTATGCAGGTCGGCCGACTGCTTCAGCACGGTCAGCTTGTTGACCACGTCGGCATCGGCCACAACCCAGCCCAGCCGGAAACCGGGGGCCAGGGTCTTGGAGAAGGTACTCATGTAGAAGACGTGACCGGTGGTGTCGAAGGACTTGACGGCCGGGACGTGCTGGCCGGCGAAACGAATCTCACCGTATGGGTTATCCTCCAGGACGTAGACGTCGTACTTGGCGGCCAGCTCGGCCAGCTTCTTACGTCGGTCTAGGGCCATCGTCCGGCCGGTTGGGTTCTGGAAGTTTGGCACCGTATAGATCAGCTTGGTCTCGGGGTGAGCCTTCAGGGCCTCCTCTAAGGCATCCATCTTCATCCCCTGCTCGTCCATTTCCACACCAGCGAAGTTAGCCCCGTAGGTCTTGAACACATCGAGGGCACACAGGTAGGTTGGTTGTTCAACCAGGACGGTGTCACCGGGGTTGACGAAGGCCTTCCCGACCAGGTCGAGGACCTGTTCTGACCCGGTGGTGACCAGGACGTTGTCGAGTTTAGCATCGACGTCTTCCTTTTCCTTAACATGCTTTTGGATCAATTCACGCAGGGCGGTAACCCCCTTGGCGGCGCCATACTGCATGGCTTCCTGACCGTGGGTGTCAAAAACCTTGTCCACCGCTGCCTTCATTTCTTTGACTGGGAATAATTCGGGTGCCGGCAATCCCCCAGCAAATGAAATGATTTGTGGATCCGCCGCTGCCTTGAGAATTGCGCCCACCGCATCCGTTCCATCTGCCGGAACACGCTTTGAAAACTTAAATTGTGTCATTGTCGTCACTCCTTAAAAGTTAATATTCTCATCAATTTTTAATTATCGACGTTGGTAAGCAGTATACACCAACCGGTGGTACTTGTTAAGGGGTAATTTTATTTTTCAATGACCGCCAGCCAGTCGGCCACCGTCTGCTCATAGGCCGCGGGCTGCTCCGCAAAGACCATGTGCCGGGCCCCTTGGAACAGTTGCCAGCAGGCGTGCGGCAGGTGATCAAACATCGTCTTGGCCACCAGGGGTGTGCAAAGGTCGTTGGTCCCGTCGATCACCAGGGCCGGCATCCGGATCCGGTCGAGTTTGGTGGTGTATTCGTAGTCCTTGAGGTTGCCCAGGGGGTTATATTCGTTAGGCCCCCAGGCAGTCAGGTAGGCCACTGCCCCGCCCTGCTTGACCCGGCGTAGTGGTTCTGGCGACTGCGGGGTCACCGGGGCAGCCGCGTGTAATGCCATGAAGGCCGCGTTGGCCCGCTGGTAGGCCGGATTGCTGAAGTCCCCCGTCGCTTCGGCCTGGCGGATGGCCGCCTGGTCAGCTGCCGGCATGAATTTAATCAGGCGGTGGAGCTCACTGGCCCACAGCCGGGCCGAGGACAGGGTGCTGGAGAGGATCACGCCATCGACTCCCTGGGGCTGGTAGTCACAGAGGTAGATGATCGCCAGCATCCCACCCCAAGACTGGCCCAACAGGTAGACATGATCCAGTCCCAGATAGCGACGGAGGTTGGCCAGCTCGGCCACCCAGGTTCCCGCCGTGTACAGTGTGGGCTGGTCATCGGGGATCGACGACCGCCCACAGCCCAGCTGGTCGTACATGATCAGCTGGCGGCCGGTCCGTTCTGCCAGGCCATCCAGCAACTCAAAGTAGTTATGGGTTGAGCCCGGGCCACCGTGTAAAAGCAACAGGGGCACCCGGTCACTGGGTTTACCGACGATCCGACAATAGGTATGAAAGTGGCCAAAGGGAATGCTTAGCTCAGTTACGTTCATTACGATCTCCTCCTTGTCGCCATTAATTCTAACATTTTTGTGATTCGGGGTTGACAGATTAAAATTTGATGAGTATGATGAGTGCAATTTAAGACAGAAACAGCAATGCTCAGGATAGTAGGTTGACGACTGACCGCAGAGACTTGGTGGCTGGTGTGAACCAAGCGACGTCGCCGAACCGAACATCACCTGGAAGCTGGGGGCTGAAGACAGTAGGTTCCCCTGGTCTCGTCCACCATTACCCGGACCACAGATTATCATGTCTGGTTGAGATGGATTTTCCATGAAGATAAGGTGGTACCACGAGCTATTCGTCCTTTAAGCATCACAGCGATGCTTGAAGGACGTTTTTTTGTTTCTCTAAAGGAGGTGAGGGCCATGAACGAAAGCAACATTAGTGATATCAACATTACGCAGCACAACTACCAAACAGATAATAACCATGATCCTCATCCGTGTGGGTGAACGATTGGGGATGGGGTCATGGTCAAACCGAACGGAGGAATTGATTATGACTACATTAAACGAACAACAAACTAAATTTGCCCAAGCACTATTTGACGCCGCCAGCACTGGCAACCCCCTTCACGAGACGGACTGGGCCGGTACCGTCACCGACGATGACACCGCCTATGCCGTCCAGGACCAGGTGATGAAACTAAAGGGCGTCCCGGTCGGTGGCTACAAGGTCTCGCTGACCAGCAAGCAGACCCAACAGATGTTTGATGCCGACTCCCCGCTCTACGGGCAGCAGGTCGACAGCCACTTCCTGCCATCACCGGCCACCGTTAAGCTGGCCGACCAGATGGAACCGCTGGTTGAGGTGGAACTCGCCTTCCGGGCCAAAGAAGACCTTCGCCCCGACGATCGTCTTGACGACCTAATGCATAAGACCACGGTTGCCGGGGCACTGGAGGTCCCCGACTCCCGCTTTGCTGACTGGTTCCCAGACCTTGGCAAGTACAACGTAATGGCTGACTGTGCTGTCGGCGGCCTGGTGGTTTACGGTCAGGAGCACCCGACCGACGCCCTCTTTCAAAACGTTGATGAGCTGGCTACGGTCAATGCCCAGCTCTTCCTCGGTGACCGCCAACTCGATGCAGGCGTTTCGAAAGAGGTCCTCGGCAATCCACTGAATTCCCTGCAATGGTTAGTCAAGAAGCTGGCTAGTCAGGGGAAGGTCTTCCGTCAGGGCCAATTGGTTTCATCGGGGACCTTCGTCCTGCCACCCAAACTGGTCCAGGGCCACTGGCTGGTCCGCTTCGACCATGGTTTGGGTAAGGTCGAACTGACCGTTCAATAGTCCTTTCGTTACCATTAATGAACATCATCCTACCCCAAAAGCCGCGTGGCCTCTTCCCGGTCCCGCGGCTTTTTAGTGTATTAAAAAAGCCACGAGCAGAAACTCGCGGCAATTTTTTAGCTTATATTCTAAATTAGAATGAAGCAAGATCAAGCGTAACGCTTGGGCCAAAGGTTGAGGCGATTGAAGCGTGCTTGATGTAAGTTCCCCGTACTGAAGCAGGACGAGCCTTAGCAACGATGTCTTCCAACGTCTTCAGGTTTTCAACCAGCTTGTCAGTGTCGAAGGAAACCTTACCGAATGGTACAGCAACGTTACCATCACGGTCAGTCCGGTAGGTAACTTGGCCGGCCTTGGCGTCAGAAACCGCCTTAGCAACGTCCATCGTAACCGTACCAGTCTTTGGGTTTGGCATTAAGCCCTTAGGACCAAGGATCCGACCAAGGCGACCTACCTTAGGCATCATGTTTGGCGTTGCAATTGCAACATCAAAGTCGAGCCAGCCGTCTTGGATCTTTTCTACCAGGTCGTCGGAACCAACAAAGTCAGCACCGGCGTCTTGAGCAGCCTTGGCGTTTTCACCGTCAGCAAATACGATAACGGTTTGGTCCTTACCAGTACCGTTTGGCAAAACAACGGCACCACGTAATTGTTGATCAGCTTGCTTAGTGTCAACGTTTAAGTTAAATGCAACTTCAACGGTTGAGTCAAAGTTAGCAAAGTCAATGTCTTTTACTAATTGAACCGCGTCGTTAACAGCGTATTCCTTCTTGCTGTCAACCTTTTTAAGCGCGTCTTGGTACTTCTTACCACGATTCTTAGCCATCTTGTGTTTTCCTCCTTGCAAATGTGGTCTAGCGGAGTTAATACCTCCCACGGAGACGCATTACTTTGATAATACGTCCGGACTGCTTAGCAACTAGCCTTCAACAGTGAAGCCCATGCTGCGTGCAGTACCTTCAATCATGCGCATAGCTGCTTCTACGTCAGCTGCGTTTAGATCTTGCATCTTAGTTTCGGCGATTTGCTTAACTTGGTCCTTGGTTACAGAAGCAACCTTGTTCGTGTTAGGTTCACCGGAACCGTGTTCAACACCAGCGGCCTTCTTCAGTAAGACAGCAGCAGGTGGCGTCTTGGTAATGAAGTCGAATGAACGGTCCTCATAAACGGTAATTACAACTGGGATCAGCATACCCTTTTGGTCTGCAGTCCGAGCGTTGAATTCCTTAGTGAAGCCCATGATGTTAATACCTGCTTGCCCAAGTGCTGGACCTACTGGTGGAGCTGGGGTAGCTGCACCGGCAGGAATTTGCAACTTGACAACGTTAGCTACTTTCTTTGCCACGAGACAAAACCTCCTTAGTCCGTGTTGTGGTCATGATGAGGCAGCAAATTTACCTCTCCCACAGTATGTCGAATAGCATACCATAGAAACATACCACAGTTATCTCATAATTTCAAGCTTGTTTTAGATGATTAATCCACTGAGGTGTCGACCTGGTCAAAGCCCAGTTCGGCTGAGGTTTCCCGGCCGAACATCTCCACGTTGACCTTGAGCTTCTGCTTTTCATGGTCAATTGCAGTAACCTTCCCCGTCAGATCGGCGAATGGTCCGGCAATTACCTTGACCGTGTCACCTTCCTTAACATCCAGGTCACTGACGGTGATCTCGGCACCCATCCGTTTCATGATCCGTTCTACTTCTTCGGGAAGCAGTGGGGTTGGCTTGGAACCACCACCGTGGGAACCCAGGAAGCCGGTAACGCCTGGCGTGTTCCGGGCGATGTACCATGCCTGGTCGGTCATGATCATCTCAACCAAGACGTAGCCCGGGAAGGTGTTCTCGACAACTTCCTTGGCCTGGCCATCCTTCACCTGCCGCACCGTCTCGTTTGCGACAACTACCCGGAAGATGTAATCCTGCATCCCCATCGATTGGGCCCGGGATTCCAGGTTACTCTTCACCCGGTTTTCGTAACCGGAGTAGGTGTGTAAGACGTACCAACGTTTTTCATGTGATTCCACGATAAATCCTCCTTAAAGATTAATGCTTTTCAAAGTTTTTGCCAAAATAAAAAACCTCGCTCTTCACGAAGTTCACCAAACTCAGTATAACAGACAACCCACCGTTTGACCATATCTTAGACAAACAGTTTCATTAATAATTGAATCAACCAATCGAACAGGGCAAAGAAGAGGACGAAGAACAACGTCAGTGAAATAACGATCGTTGTGTCGCGCCGGTTTTCCTTTGCAGTTGGCCAAACAACCAGCTTCATCTCATGGTTAACACTCTTGATAAATCGAATTAAGTGCATCCTTGCCTCCACCTACTTGCTCTCACGGTGGAGCGTGTACTCCCCGCAATGCTTGCAGAATTTACGTAGTTCTAGACGTGATTGTCGTTGCGGATTAGCGGTGATCGTGTAGTTACGCGCACCGCACTTGGTACATTCCAAGGCAACCTTTCGTTGGGACATACTACCGCCTCCATTCAATAAATAGGTTAGCACGAAATTTACATTTAAATCAACTGAACTGTTAAATAAAACGACCGGGCACTACTAAACGCTTGCTCGGTCGTTTTATATTATCTTTGCTGTAGTTCAGCAACCAGCTTCCGCCGTCCCCGCGTCAATGCACTCCGGATCTTGCGCTCGTCGCAGTTAAGATTCAGTTCGAGCTGGGCAATGCTGGTCCCCTGATGCAACTGGCTGATCACCTGACGCTCAAATGGTGAACACCGGCGCATGAAGGCTGCCAGACAGGTCTGACAGTAGACAATGTCTTCCGGACGGTTGTGGTAGCCGTCCACCAACCGGTCAGCATCCTCATCCCCTAATGACGAAAGCTGACTGGCCGGAATCCGTTTGTATGCCTGGCGAGCCCGATAGAGATCCAGTAGACGATTGATCAGGCTCTGCTTGTAAAAGCCGGCGAACTTGATTAGTGACCCGCCGTGGTACCGGTCCAGGGCCTTCATCATGACAACCTCGGCCTCCTGATGCCAGTCCTCCAGCTCCAGATCGGCGACGTAGTATTCCTGCCATAATCGCCGAACCAGTGGCCAATACTGGTTAAACAGCATTTGGAACTCCTGATCCTTTCCTGCCCGGGCCGCGATCAGCAGCCTCACTTCTTCTTTATCGTGTGAAAAAAACCTATTTTTGTTGGTGCAGCGCATGCTTGCATGCTCCTCCCCATTTAATTGACCCGTCACGATTTCAACTAGTGCTCGTCGCATGACTAGTTTCCGTCCGGCATGGGGTTTGCCTTTCCCAGCCGGCGGCGAAAAGCGCTTTCAATCTCAGCAGCAATTTTCGTGAAACCCTCGCGTCTGCTATTAATCTATCAAAGATATTAGATAGACAACAGGTCTTTATATGTTTAATAGAACGGCTAATCGAACGTTAATATCTAGGATTAGCAATCCATTTAATAGATAAACGCCTATTATAGTGTCGTCTTTTATTGCGACATACCGTTGCTTGATTGGACGATAAGTGAAAAATGTTTCAAAAGAAAACGCCCCTTCACGAACTGAAGAGGCGTTTCGTCATTTATTCCAATGGATGACGAGAGTTGAACCCTTGGTAGATCAGCAGGCTGGCCGCCACACTGGCGTTCAGGCTCTGGACGTGGCCGATCATCGGAATCGTCAGCATCTCATCACAGGTTTTCTTGAGGAGGGTGGAGATTCCCTTCCCCTCGTTACCGATCACCAGGGCCACCGCTCCGTGGGCATCCCAGGTCCGGTAGTCCTTTCCTTGCATGTCGGTACCAAAGAGCCAAACCCCACGCTCCTGGAGCTCCTTAGCAGTCTGGACCAGGTTGGTGACCCGGGCCACCGGCACATGTTCGATGGCTCCGGTTGAGGTCTTGGCAACGACGGAGGTCAGGCCAACCGCCCGCCGCCGGGGAATGATGATCCCGTGAACCCCGGCCGCGTCCGCTGTCCGGATGATCGAACCCAGGTTGTGGGGATCTTCTAGCTCGTCCAGGATCAGGAAGAAAGGATCCTCGTTATGCTTAGCCGCATTGGCAAAGAGGTCGTCAATGGTGGCGTACTGGTAGGCAGCCACCGCCAGGGCAACCCCCTGGTGGTTCTGGTGGTCGGTCATCATGTCCAGCTTGTTCTTGGGCACGTTGGAGATGACCAGGTGCTTTTGCTTCGCCAGCTTGATGATCTGGGCGATTGCGTCGGCCTTCAGTCCCGATTGGATAAAGACTTTATTGATCTCCTGGTCCGACTTAAGGGCCATAACCGCTGGGTGCCGGCCGATGATAAAATCAGTGTTTTCAGTCTTCATGCTTTGTCCGCCCCGCTTCCACTTGTTTGATGCACCATTCTGCTAGTTCGTTCAAGCGCTCCTGCTGGCCCGAGAGCTGGAGGTACCCCATCAGGGCCTCGAAGCCGGTGGATATCCGGTAGGTCAGGACCGCGGTGTGCTTGGCGTGGGTATGGCTATTCGCATTGCGCCCCCGCTTGAAGTAGGCCCACTCGGTTTCGTTGAGGAGTTTGTCAGCCTTCATCAGGTCGATCAAAGCCGCCTGGGCCTTGGCCGAGACATAGTGGGTAGCAATGTGCTGGAGCTTGGTTGGCTTACTCAAGCCCGTGCTCAGCAGGTGCTGGCGAATGAATACTTCGTAGACGGCATCGCCAAGGTAGGCCAGGGCGATCCCGTTCAGTTGTCGATAGTCTGCGTTTTCCATTGTTATTTTGAATTACTCCTTCTTGTAGCGAGTGCCCTGCGGGGTATCCTCGAGGATGATCCCCTGCTTCTTCAGGTCGTCCCGGATTTGATCACTGCGGGCGAAGTCCTTGTTCTTGCGGGCCGCATTGCGTTCCGCAATCAGCTGCTTGATCTGGTCATCGTCGATCTGGTTGTCGGAGGCGGTCAGCTTGACCCCGAAGATGCTCATCAACGTTGCCAGGGTCGTCTTCAGGTCAGCCAGGGCCCCTGCCTGAACCTGGTCCTGTTGGGCATAGACGTTGGCATACTTAACCAACTCGTAGACCACGGCAATCCCGTTCTGGACGTTGATGTCGTCGTCCATGGCGTCGGTGAAGCGCTGCTTGAAGTCCGCCAGCTTAGCCGTGACGGTGTCGTCCCCGCCGGCCTGGGCGTCCTGCTCCCGATAGGTCAGGTTATCATAGGCCGTTTGAATGTGGTCGAGATTGTTTTGGGCGTCGGTTAGGTTGTCCTCACTGTACTGGATTGGCCGCCGGTACTGGGTCGTCGCCATAAAGAAGCGCAGTACCTGGGGGTCAACCTCCTTGATGATGTCGTGGACGGTGATGAAGTTGTGCAGGGACTTGCTCATCTTCTCGTTGTCCTTACCGATGGTGACGAAACCGTTGTGCATCCAGTAGCGGACGAACTGCTGGCCATTCTCGGCCTCACTCTGGGCAATCTCGTTCTCGTGGTGGGGGAACTCCAGGTCCTGACCCCCGGCATGGATATCAATCGTCTTGCCGAGGTACTTGGTTGACATCACAGAGCACTCGATGTGCCAACCAGGCCGGCCCTTGCCCCATGGGGAATCCCAGCTGATCTCACCGGGCTTGGCTGCCTTCCAGAGGGCAAAGTCCATCGGGTCCTCCTTCTTGTCCACCTCATCAGCGCTGACGTGCTCACTGGCCCCGACTTCGAGGTCGTCAATCGACTGACCGGACAGCTGACCATAATGCTTGAACTTGCGGGCCCGGTAGTAGACGTCGCCGTCCTTTTCGTAGGCGTAGCCCTTGTCGATCAGACCGCTGACGAACTTGATGATGTCGGGGATATTCTCCGTAGCCCGCGGGTGCATGGTGGCCGGCTCGATGTTGATCGCCGTCGTGTCCTCCATGAAGGCGTTGATGTACTTCTCCGCCAGCTGGGGAATGGTGATCCCCTGCTCGTGGGCGGCCTTGATCATCTTGTCGTCGACGTCGGTGAAGTTGGAAACATAATTGACCTTGTAACCCTTGAACTCCAGGTAGCGCCGCACCGTGTCGAAGGCAATGGCCGACCGGGCATTGCCGATGTGGATGTAGTTGTAAACCGTCGGGCCACAGACATACATGTTAACAACGCCTGGATGTAGTGGCTTGAACTCCTCTTTCTTCCTTGTCAGCGTATTATAAATTGTTAGCATCTTAATCCGCTCCCTCATCTTGATTTACTTGCAAATTGCTTCCTTCATCTTACCACAAACCGGCTTGTTCCGCGCCCACTTGAAGATTTCAGCGGTTGAAAAGTTCTTTAAGACTTTGGTCATAATTTCTTCACATTCTACTGCTAGTATAATAAGCGTAGTAAAGAAAGAGCTTTGCTACATCAATGAAACCTATTATTTTTCAATTACTCCTCCCAATAGTAACCGAAAAAATAATCATTACGAAATCTCCCCCAAGTTTTCGTAATACTCCCTATTATCGAGGGCGGCCAATCCCAGGCCGTCCTTTTCTTTTGCCTAAATTTGGGATACGAAAAGGGCAACCATCAATCCGTGGTTGCCCTCTTTTGATTACTTCTTCTTATTCTTGGCCTTGCCCTGAGGATTATCTTTGGACTTATCTTGGCCGGTAGCTTTAGCCTGCCCATTGTCCTTGGCATGATCGTCAATTCCCCGCTGGGAGTGCCGTGGCCGGGCAAAGATCATCCGGCCGGCATCGGTCTGCAGGGCGCTGGTGACCTCGACCTCGATCGGCTTGTTCATGAAGTAACGACCGTCCTCGACCACGACCATCGTGCCGTCGTCTAGGTAGGCAACCCCCTGTTGACGTTCGGTCCCCTTCTTGACGACCACGACGTTGAGGGTCTCACCGGGGATCACCCGGGGCCGCAACGACTTGGCCAGGTTGTTGATGTTTAGGACATCGACGTTTTGGAACTGAATGACCTTGTTGAGGTTGTAGTCGTTGGTAACAATCGCCCCGTTGACCTTCTTGGCCAGGGCAATCAGCTTGCTGTCAACCTCGGGGATGTCCTCGAAGTCGCCATCGTACATCTCGATCGGCACGATTTTCTCGCTACGCAGTTTGTTTAAGATGTCCAGGCCCCGACGACCCCGAACCCGCTTGATGCTCTCCCCGGAGTCGGCAATGTACTGCAACTCGTAGAGGACAAAGTTTGGCACCAGCAAGGTCCCTTCCAAGAAACCGGTCTTGACCAGGTCGTAGATCCGCCCATCGATCAGGATGTTGGTGTCCAGGATCTTGTAATGGTGGTAGTTGGCATCGTGCCGGTCCAGGACCTCACCCTTATCGTCGTGTTGGCCCCGCCGGTTCAGCAACTTTTTCCATTCGTCGATCCGGGTCGTCCCCAGGCGAAAGCCCAGGTAGCTGAAGACCAGCATCAGCAGGATTGGCAGGACGTTGTTGACGACCGGAATATTGGTCTGCCAGAGTGGAATGGAAATCAATACCGCCAAGATCAGGCCAAAGATCGTCAATAGGGACCCGAAGATCAGGTAAAGTGGGTTCTTGCGCGTCAGTTCCCGCTCAATTTGGGTCAGCAGTCGCATTGTTGGTTTGGCCAATAGCAGTCCTAACAGCCAGAAAATAAGTGCACCGATAATAATATCCAAGAATACCAACAACGGGAGTGCAAAGTGTAGGTTGAATACGTCCCAGAGCAGGGGCAGGTAGTAAAAGCCAACCATGGCCCCCACGAGGACGTAGATCGCAACCACAATCCGTTTCCGCATTCATCATTCCTCCTTTATTCAATTTTAGGCTAGTGCCAGGCGAAGGGCCTCACGCAGGGTGGCCACCCCAATAACCTCGATTCCGGTCGGTGGGTTCCACCCCTTCAGGTTGTTCTTCGGGACGAAGATCCGCTGGAAGCCCAACTTCTGGGCCTCGGCCACCCGCTGTTCGATCCGGTTGACCCGGCGGATCTCGCCGGTCAGCCCGACCTCCCCGACAAAGGCATCGCTCGGTCGGGTCCCCTTGTCCCGGTAACTCGACGCGATCGCCACCGCGATGGCCAGGTCAATCGCGGGCTCATCCAGCTTGACCCCACCGGCCGCCTTCAGGTAGGCGTCCTGGTTCTGCAGCATCAGGTTGGCCCGCTTCTCCAGCACCGCCATAATTAATGATACACGGTTCCGGCTCAAACCGGTAGCGGTTCGCTGGGCGTTTCCGTAGACCGTTGGCGTGACCAGGGCCTGGATCTCGACCAGGATTGGTCGGGTCCCCTCTAGGGAAACCACGACGGCCGACCCGGTGGCGTCGCGGAGGCGTTCCTCCAGGAAGATCTCGGACGGGTTCTTGACTTCGGTCAACCCGTTGGTATGCATCTCGAAGATCCCCAGTTCATTGGTTGACCCGAACCGGTTCTTCACTGAGCGCAGGATTCGGTAGGTGTGGTGGAGGTCCCCCTCGAAGTAGAGGACGGTGTCCACCATGTGCTCGAGGATCTTCGGCCCAGCCAGTGCCCCACCCTTGGTAACGTGGCCGACCACGAAGATCGTGATGTTGTTGCTCTTGGCAATCTGCATCAGTTGGGCGGTCACCTCCCGGATCTGGGAGACACTGCCGATTGCCGAGCTGACGTCGGTGGCCTGCATCGTCTGGACGGAATCGATCACCACAAACTCGGGCTTGAGGTCGCGGATCGTGTCGCGGATGCTGTCCATGTTGGTCTCCGGATAGACGTAAAAGTTGTCCCCGGCCACGTGGAGACGCTCCGCCCGCATCTTGATCTGGGTACCGCTCTCCTCCCCGGAAACATAGAGGACCCGGTGGTGGTCGTCACTCAGCTGACCCGAAACCTGGAGGAGGAGGGTCGACTTCCCGATGCCGGGGTCCCCACCGATCAGGATCAGGGAGCCAGGAACGATCCCGCCACCGAGTACCCGGTTGAGCTCGTTGAGTCGGGTCTTGACCCGGGGTGTCTCGTGGCTATTGATCTCGCTGATCTTCTGTGGCTTGGATACCAGCCCGGTCAGGGTAGTCGTCTTGGCCTTGGTGGCCGCCCCGGTGCTGCTCTGCACCTGTTCCTCGACGAAGGTGTTCCACTCACCACAGTTTGGGCAGCGGCCCAGGTAGCGGGGCGAGTTATAGCCGCAGTTCTGGCAGACATACTGTGTTCTTACCTTTGCCATCCTAACGCTCCTTACTTCTGGGTTGAGCCAAAGCCACCGGTCCGCTGGGCGGTCGGCGTCTCCTCATCATCGGCGAGCAGGTACGGCACGAAGATCCCCTGACCGATCCGCTCCCCCTTCTTGATGTGGTAGTCCCGCAGGCCGTAGTTGATCAGCTGGAAGAAGATTTCCCCCTCGTTACCGTCGTTATTGTAGTAGTCGGCGTCGACGATCCCGACCCCGTTAGGCAGGACTAGGCGACGCTTCAGGGGACCACTCGACCGGTCGGCCAAGAGGAGAAACTCGTTGGACTGCATATAGGCCTTGATCCCGGTTGGTACCAGGTAGGGCTTCAGGGGAGCATCAGCCGCGGTGAAGTCGGCGTCCGTCAGCTTCTTCTGCTGGTGGATTGTCCAGAGGGCCTTGATAAAGTTCCCCTTCCAGATTGACGGCAGGGTGAAGTCTTCGGCCGCTTCGAAGTCGTAGCCGGCCGCATTGGCCGTCTGTCGCCGGGGCAGGTTGATGTCGTCGTTGATCTTGCTTGAAACTACCTTGAATCCGCGTTTCATTTCATTCACCTCATCGATTTAAATCACTATTTTAATATTATAGGATAGAACCTTTCCTAATGGTATCGCTAAGGCTTGACTTTTAGGATTACTTTACGGAAAATTGAAGGTGAATGGATGTGATCACTTTGCAATATCAAATTGAGGATCACCGGATCGTTGCCAGTGACGACCAGCAGCCGTTCGTCGGGGAGATCAGCTTCCCCGCCGTTGCCGGCTACTCCGACCGGGTTGTCGTCGAACGGGTCTTTGTCCACCCTGATTATCGTGGTCAGGGGATTGCTGCCGTTCTTGTAAAACGTTTTATCAAGTATGCCAGTGACCAGGGCTGGACCGTCAAGCTGATGTGTCCCTACGCAACCCAGCAGTTCAAGCTGCATCCGGAATTCCAGCGTTTGTTATTACCAGAAGATCGTTTTTAGCATAGGAGGAATGTTTTATGAATCAAGACGAATTGAAGGCCCAAACGGGTAAGGAATCAGTCAAGTACATCAAGTCTGGCATGATCGTCGGTCTCGGGACCGGGTCCACCGTTCGCTACATGGTTGACGAACTCGGCAAGCAGGTCCAGGCCGGTAACCTGACCAACATCATCGGGGTTACGACTTCAAGTCGGACCACTAAGCAGGCCGAGAGCCTCGGTATCACCATCAAGAACCTCGATGACGTCGACCACATCGACCTGACCATCGACGGTGCCGACGAGATCAGTGACGACTTCCAAGGCATCAAGGGTGGCGGTGGCGCCCTCCTCTGGGAGAAGATCGTCGCCAACGCCTCTGACAAGGTAATGTGGATTGTTGACCAGAGCAAGCTGGTCCACAAGCTGGGGAAGTTCCCACTTCCTGTTGAGGTCATCCCGTTCGGTAGTCAACACGTCTTCGCCCGTCTGGAGAAGAAGGGCTACAAGCCGAGCTGGCGGATGGCCGGTGACAAGAAGTTCCGCACCGATGAGAACAACTACATCATCGACCTCCACCTCGGCGAGATCGACCACCCGGCACAACTGGCGGACGAATTGATCCACATGGTTGGGGTGGTTGAGACTGGCCTCTTCCTCAACCGGGTCAACGACGTTATCGTCGGCACCAACGAAGGTCCAAAGGTACTGCACGCCCGTTAAAATTGGGTTGCCTTATAATTACAAAAAGATCGAACGCCCCGTTTTGTGCGAGGCGCTCGATCTTTTCTTATTAGCTTAGCCGCGATGGTAGTTACGATAGAGGCAGTAGCCAGCCTCCAGGCACATCCCAATTGCCATCAGATCCATCGCCAGCATCATCTGCTTGCCTAGGGTCAGGATCACCACCAGGAGCCAGAAGCAAAACCGCACCCACATGATCGTCTGTTGCACATTCTCATCCCCTCACCCCCATTATAGCCGCAATCCCCCCGGACGCCAGTTTCTTAATATCCCCATAACAATGAGTGCTCCGCCTTCCCCCGGCCCGGCGATTCCCCTATAATAAGGGGTAAGAATAACAAGGAGGTCTTTATATGGCTTTTAAGATTAAAAAGGATGATATTAAACGGTTCCGCAGTGACTATGACGCTCGGCGCGACAGCCACGTCATCGAGAACGCGGTCACCAAGAACGGGGTGCGCAACGCCAGCTTCAACTGGCACGCCATCAAGGACAACGATCCCCACTTCTCCATTGACCTGAAGACCGGGGATGTCGCCGACCAGAAACAATCCGGCCGCTGCTGGATGTTTGCCGCCCTGAACACGATGCGTCACGAGATGCAGCAGAAGTTCAATCTCCCCGATAACTTTGAGCTCTCCCAGTCCTACCAGTTCTTCTGGGACAAGTTTGAGAAGGCCAACTACTTCTACGAGAACGTCCTGAAGACTGCCCACAAGGCCACGGACAGCCGCAAGGTAGCCTGGCTGATGGCCGAACCACAAAACGATGGTGGCCAGTGGGACATGCTCTGTGCCCTGATTGAGAAGTATGGGGTCATGCCAAAGTCTGCCATGCCGGAGTCCTTCAACTCCAACAACTCCCGGGGTATCGATGGTGTCTTGAATAACAAGCTCCGCCACGACGCCGTAATCCTCCGCAAGATGGTCAACGAGGACCACGCCGACCAGGGTGAGCTCGACGCCAAGCGGATGGCAATGCTGAACGAGGTCTACCGGATGTTGGCCTATGCCTTTGGGGAACCAAGCACCCACTTCGACTTTGAGTACCGGACCAAGAAGGACAACGAGTTCCACCGCGACACCAACCTGACGCCGCAGGAATTCTTCAAGAAGTACATCGGCTGGAACCTCGATAACTACGTCTCCATTATCCAGGCCCCAACCGCCGACAAGAAGTACCACAAGACCTACACGATCGACATGCTGGGTAACGTGGTCGGCGGCCGGCAGATCAAGCACCTTAACCTGCCGATGGACGAGTTCAAGGAGCTGGCCATCGAACAGCTCAAGCACGGTGAGAGTGTCTGGTTCGGTTCCGACGTCGTCCAGTACTCCGAGACCAAGCTCGGCATCATGGCCCTCAACACCTACGACTACAACGCCCTCTTCGACATGGACCTGGACATGACCAAGGCCGAGGCCCTCGACTACGGCCAGAGCATGATGGACCACGCAATGGTCCTGACCGGGGTCGACATCGTCAACGGCAAGCCAACCAAGTGGAAGGTCGAAAACTCCTGGGGCAACAAGGTCGGCCACAAAGGTTACTTCGTGATGAGCGACGCCTGGATGGACAAGTACTGCTACCAGATCGTCATCAACAAGAAGTACCTCTCCGACAAACTAAAAAAGGCCCAGGCCCAAGATCCAATCGTCCTGAAGCCATGGGATCCGATGGGAACCCTGGCCTAAACTCCTAACTAAAAAAAGATACCGGGAAAAATTTCCCGATATCTTTTTTAGTTTACTTCACTTTTTTGTCCAGGTAGTCCAAGACGATATCGTAGACCTGCTGGCTCCAGAAGTCACGCTCGTGGTTGGCCCCCTTCACCCGGTAGGCATCGACATCGTAGCCGTCCTCCTCCAGCTTGTTGTACATGTCGACCATCTCGTGGTACGGCACCACCTGGTCGGCATCACCATGCATCAACAGGAAGGGCGGGTAGTCCTGACCCAGCTTGGCAACATCTAACGGACTCATCGCCGCCATCTCAGCCGGCCACTTGCTGGTGTCCATGCCAAACAGGCAGAACTGCAGGAGCTTGTTGCCGGGAACCTTGGCTGACGCCTTGAAAGTGTCAGCCACGTCCATCGGGGCGAAGCAGGAAACCACCGCGTCAACTCGATCCGACTCCCCAGCGTAGAGGTGGGTCTTGTATCTGGGATCATCCCCGGTCAGGCCGACCAGCATGGCGGCGTTGGCCCCGGATGAGGTCCCCCAAATGGCGACCCGGTGGGGATCAATCGCATACTTGGCCGCCTTGTGCCGGAGGAAACGAACTGCCGTCTTGACGTCCTTCAGAAATGCTGGGAAGGCAAAACCGTCGATGGCGCTGCGGTGCTGGACCGTGGCGACCACGTAGCCGTGCTTGACGAACTGGACCAGCTGCGGGATCTCCTCCCCCATCCGGCCCGTCCGCCAGGAACTCCCCTGGACAAAGACGATCAACGGCCGGGGATCAGTGTGGTACTGCTGGGGGTAGCGCTGGGTCCACGGCGCCAGGATCTGCATCTTGAGGGGGCGTCCGGCCACGGCAGCGTAGGTAATGTTCTCAATCAGGCGAACCTGACCGGCCAGTTCGGGGTTGTTGTGCAGCTCATGAATCATTTATTTTTCACCATCCATTGTAATAAAGGTCTTCTTGAAGATGTTCAGCCGGTCATCGAAACGGTACCAGATCGGCTTGCCGTTGGGTACTTCAACCTGGTCAATCTCGTCGTCGGGAATTTGGTCGAGGTACTTGATCAGGGCCCGCAGCGAGCTGCCGTGGGCCACGATCAGCTGGTTCTTGCCGTCGAGGAGCCGGGGCGCAATCTGGTCCTGCCAGTACGGCAGCAGCCGCTTCTGAGTCATCGCCAGACTCTCACTCAGGGGCATCTTAACCCCCAGCCGGTCGTAACGACGCTCATGCTGACGGTGCTCCAACTGCGGCGGCAGGTCCGCAAAGCCCCGCCGCCAGCGGTGAAGTTGGTCGGCGCCGACCTCCTCCTTGACCCGGGCCTTGTTGCGCCCACTCAGCGCGCCGTAGTGCCGCTCGTTGAGGCGCCAGGTCTTGTGGATTGGAATGTAGAGCTGATCAATCTCATCGAGGACGAGGTTGGTAGTCATAATTGCCCGCTCCATGTAGGAGGTATGGGCGTCGCTGAACTGAATGCCCAACTGCTTCAGTTCCTTGCCGACCGCGATCCCCTGCTGAATGCCCTCAGGGGTCAACGGTACATCCGTCCAGCCCGTAAAGATGTTATCCCGGTTGGCCTGGCTCTGACCATGCCGAACAATTACTAAATCTACCATACACTTTCACTCCTTTGCCAGTATTAATCATAGCGCAATTGTGCACTATTTAACAGTCTGAGCCTACAATAAGGTCTTGATAATCACCATCAAAATTGGGATGACGATCACACTCAAGACGGTGGTCTCGGTCACCATGATGGCCGCATAGTTGGCATCCGCATGGTATAGCTTGGAAACAACCGGGGCGTTGGTCATCACCGGCATCGCCGCCTGAAGAATGAAAACCTGTTTCATCAGCGGTGGCATGCTGCTCGGCAGGACCAGGATGGCCATCAGGACCGGGGCAAAGAGGAAGCGGCCCAACAGGATCCCCCAGGCATCCCGGGTCAGCCGGACCCGACTCAGCCCGGCGTTGGAGATCGCGATTCCGATGAAGATCATCGACATCGGGATGGTCAGCCCACCGATGTAGGCGAGGTCGCTCATCACAAACTTCGGCAGGTGAACATGGAGCATCACCAGGATAACCCCGAGAATGAAGCCAAGCAGCGGCGGCGAGAAGATCTTCTTGAGCGCCGTCTTGACGTCGATCTTGGCCTCATGCAGGCCGTCGCGCTGGATCAGCCAGACCCCCAGCGTCCAGAAGAAGGTCGTGTTGGCCATGTAGTAGACCAGGACGTACGGGATTGAGGCGTTGCCAAAGAGGGCCAGGTTGATCGGCAGCCCGATGAAGACCGTGTTGGAATTGAAGAACATCGACGAGAAGAGGCCGATGTGGGACCGTTTGATGCCGATCGCCCGCGCCACCGCAAAGGATAGGGCGAAGAGGATGATCATCGACAGGACGGGGTAACGGAGGTCCGGCAAGAGGGTCTTCAGCTCCCCGGCTGAGAAGTCGTGCATGATGGTGGTGACCATGTAGCACGGCAGCGCCACCTCGGTGACCAGCCGGGAGATAATGCGGGGCGACTGGGGATTGAACCAGCCGCGTTCGTTCATTACAAAGCCGACCACGACCATCACCAGGATGATCAGGACCCCGGAAACGGCCGACAGAAAAATAGAAAACATTGAATTCATCTCTTTCTCACGGAGTTGTTTCCTATTGTACACCCACCATCCGCGCCCCATCGTCCATGATCCGACATCTCGGCACATTTGTTTCATTAGAATGTCACCGCGGGGCAAAATAGTCTATAATTGTAGAGATTGACTAATTTTAATAAGATATGGGAATGAATATGAAAAGAAAAATATACCACCTCATTAACTGGTCGTTGCCCTATCTGGCGATCTGTGCGATGGCCTACATTATCATGTACCCCCAGCTGATCTCCCACGGGGTGATCCTGGGAACCGACTCGATCTTCCACTTCAACCGCTTCTATGACGCGGCCAAGCAGCTTCAACAGTTCAACTTCAGTTACTTCCAGAGTAACTATTGCTTCCAGCAGAGTGGCCGGGTGATCAACGCCGTCTACGGACCGCTGTTCGCCTACCTCAACGGAGCCTTGATCGGTCTATTAGGGACCTGGTTTCGCTATGAGGTCGTCACCAACCTAATCGTCTACATCGGCGGGGGCGTCGGGATGTACCTCCTGGCCATCAAGGCTCATAGTTCACGCCGCTTTGCCCTCCTGGTCAGTCTGATCTTCATGAACATCGGTTGGCTGCCCCGCTGGGAACTCGCTCAGAACATGAACGCCTGGGGAGCGATGTTGGCGCCGTACATGCTGATGTGCGGACTAACAATGCTTCAGGATCGCCACCACCCCGTCCACTGGCTACCATTGATGACGTTGATGACCATTATCATCCAGATCCACCTGCTGAGTTCGATCTTCTTCGTCGTCACCCTGGTTCCCTTCTTCATCATCGGCCTGGTCCGAACCGACCACCGCTGGGAAATGATCAAGGAAACCGCCCTGGCCGTCGTCGGTACTACCATCCTGACGGCCAACGTCTGGGGGGCCCTGTTGATGCTCAACTTGCACAACAACATCGCAACGCCGGCGGCCTTTGACATGTTTAAGAACTCGCTGGTCCCATCGCAATTCAGCAGTACCCGGGCCTACCTGATCTACTTCTGTTGGCTGCTCTTCCTGGCTCAGTTCGTCTATGTCTGCTGTCACCTGAAACGATCCCTGGTCAACACGACGGTCACCATTTGGGGGGCAATCGTGCTGATGTTCAGTTCGATTTGGACGCCGTGGGAAAAGCTGGCGGTCGCCGTGCCAAGTCTCCAGCACAACCTCCAGTTCCCCAACCGGCTGACCGTGATCGCCTACCCCCTGCTCCTGCTAGGGGTGGCAATTTCTGCCACCGCCTTTGTCCAGCGTGATCATGAGCCGGCCCTGCACCTGCGCCGCAACATCACGATTGGGGTCCTGTTCTTCGTGGTCACCCAGGTCTTTGTCCCCAACACCATCGACGTCTTCCAGCGGACCGCCCGCTACCAGTCGTCTGCCGTTCTCAACTCCTCCAGCGCCATCGCCTGGGTCACCGACAACCGGGTCAAGCTGCGCCGGTCGGTCCATGACCTCTATCCCGGCCAGCTGTTGACGATGGTTGAGAAACGGAGCCCAGACTACCTGCCAATCCCAAAGAAGTACGTCAATAAGAAGTACATCCGCTCCTTTGCCTACCAGGACCAGATCATCAACCACGCTCAGGAATACAAGCACACGGTCCTACCCCATGGTGGTCTCCAGCTGACCTGGAACGCCAAGCAGGCTAAGAAGGTCCGTTTGCCGATCATCGCCTACGCCGAGTCACAGCTGACCGTCAATGGTCACCACCTGACGCACTACCAGCGCTCCTCGATCGGCGCCCCATATGTCCACCAACGTCGCGGCAAGAACACCGCCACCCTCTACTTTAAGATGGCTGGCTGGTTCAAGGCCATGCTGACAGTCTCCCTGACCGGATTGACCCTGCTCCTCCTCTACGGGATCTACCGGTTCATCCGCAACTGTCCCCGCTTCTGGCAGCAGATAACTGAATAATAATAACGCCGTGTTGTCCCGATGCTATCGAGGCAGCACGGCGTTACCATTTAAAACAGATCACCACCAGCTGATGAAGAAGCTGGTGGTGATTAATTTTAAACACGTTCTTTTAAGGGTCCATGTCGGTCGTTGGCGGCCAGGTAGTTCACTACTTAGCGTTCAGGATAAATGAGAAGGTGATGTCCTGATCAGCCGGGATGTGGTACCGTTTTTCAACGTCGGCACCCCAGCTATCAATCCCACCGACCCCGCGGACGGCACCGGCAATTACCAGGACGGTCCGCCGCGCCAACGGCAGTTCCTCTAGGTGAGTGGCGTTTTCCAGCTCCTCGGCCGTGTATGGCAGGCAACTGAAATTGATCGGCCGGTCATCCTTGGCGACCTTCAAACTGAACGGGGTCCGGTCGTGGTCAGCGTTATTCTGAGTAGTCTTCCGGGTGATTTTGACCCAGTCCGTCGCCATGTGCATCCCGTTCTCCTGGGGAACCAGGTACTTAGCTACCGGGAGCCCCTTCACCGTGAAGGTCCCGTGCGTGGCTCCGGCCATCCGGTCTGGATAGGTCTCACCGGACAGGCCTTCATAGGTGAAGCCGGTTGCTTCAGTCGGCATAATCAGCCGCAGTCCGAAGACCGGCAACTCCGGCAGGCCGCTCTTGCCGGCGTAGTGAACACCGACCTTGATCTGACCGTCCGCCTGGACCTCGTAACTGACCGTGGCGTGGGTTGCCGGGGTGGTCAGCGTCTCGAAGGTATAGCTGATCACGACCCCATCGGCCATCTCGTCACCCGTGAAGTCGTTGGTCCGTGGTGCCACCGGTAGTTCGTCAAAGTGGTGGTCACCGACGGTCAGGTCGATGTCGACACATTTCTGGAAGAGGTCGGCGCCGACCCACTGGGCGGAACGAATGTTGAAGCCGTTCCCCCGGTCGTTGTCGGTCGTGGCCCGCCAGAAGGTCGGGGTTGGGACCCGGTAGAGCCATTCCTTGCCCTTGATCTTCATTGATTCCAGGCCCCCACGCTCGTAGCTGAAAAGATAGTGGAAGTCGTCACCAGCAACCCCGAGGGCGCCGTCGCCGTAAATGACGTGTAATTTATTTGTGTAAGCCATAGTAGTACCGTACCTCCTGCATTGCTGGTTTTGGTGTCCGGTCCGCAAACATCAGGCCGTCACCCGAGAATTCGTAGTCTGAGTGCCGATCGTCGAAGTCACCGCCGTAGCGCATGACCTCCTGACCACTGATCGGATCCTTGACCGCGATTGCTTGGTCAATAAAGTCCCAGATAAAGCCACCGAAGTATTGTGGGTACTTGTCGAGCAGCTCGATGTAGGAACCCATTCCCCCGTCGGAGTTACCCATATCGTGCATGTACTCACACTCCATAAACGGCTTGTCCGGGTTGTTCTTCAGGTATTCCTCGACCTGCTTTGGTGGCAGGTACATCCAGCTCTCCACGTCGGAGATCTGGTCACGGTAGTCCTTGGTCCCACTGGCCGGCAGGTAGCCCTTTGGATCCAGGCTCGGGATCTGCTTGCTGTAGTCGTGGGTGTGGCAAACGCCCTCGTAGTGGGTCAGGCGGCTGTCATCGTGCTCCTTGTAGAACTTGTTCATGGCGACCAGGTTGTCACCGGCAAACGATTCGTTCCCCAGTGACCAGAAGAGGATCGCCGTATGGTTCTTGAAGGTCTCGTAGTTACTCCGGGCCCGGTCAACGACGGCCTCCTTCCACTGCGGAACGGAACCCGGCACGTTATATGATGGCTCGATGGCCCCCATCTTCTGCCAAGTGGCGTGGGACTCGAGGTTATTCTCGGCCATCATGTAGATCCCGTTTTGATCACAGAGGTAGTACCACGGAATCTGGTCCGGGTAGTGGCAGGTCCGGACGGCGTTGATATTGTTTTCCTTGAAGGTGGCGATGTCCTTCGTCATGTCGGCCATCGTGATCGCCCGGCCGCGGTGGTCGTCCCACTCGTGCCGGTTGACCCCGTTGATGATCAGGCGCTTGCCGTTGAGCAATACCACGTGGTCATCATTGATCTCGATCCGCCGGAAGCCAAATCGGTACGGAACGAGTTCCAGCAGTTGACCAGCCGAATCGCGAACCTCAACCAGCAGCTGGTAGAGGTAGGGATCGTGGTTGTCCCAGAGGTGGACATCCTTGAAGTCAACATCGGTCAGGTCGACGTCCTCAGATACCGGCAGGGTCTGGTCCAGCAGGCCATTACCATCGGCATCCTTAACCATGACGTGGACACTTCCAGCCTGTTCACCGGCCAGCTTGAGGCTGAGGTTGAAGCGGGCATCCTTGAAGTTGTCCTCCACTACCGGTCGGATCGTCATGTCTTCAACGTGGGTCACCGGCTGGGCCAACAGGCTGACGCTGCGGAAAATCCCGGAGAAGCGGAACATATCCTGGTCCTCGATCCAGGAAGCGGTGCTGTGCTTGAAGACCTCAACCGCCATCACGTTACCCTCATCCTGAATGTACGGGGTCAGGTCAAACTCGGACGGGGTGAAGCTGTCCTCGGCGTACCCAATGAAGTGGCCGTTAAGCCAGAGGTACATGGCCCGCTCGACCCCCTCGAACCGGACCCGGATCTCCTTGCCACGCAGAGCGGGGTCCAGGTCAAAGGTCTTCCGGTACATGCCGACCGTGTTATCACTGCCAGTGCTGAAGGAGCCGGCCTGGTCATCATCGGCACGCAGGGCATAGGCTGGGCGCCGGTAGATCTTCCCTTCCCACGGAATCAGGGTGTTGATGTAGTTGTTCTGGGCGTAATCGTTCATCTCGATCTCGCTGGGCACGGTGATTGAATCGAAGTCCGTGGTATCCTGGTCCAATCCATAGAAACCGTGCAACCGTTCTTGGGGAGTCTGGGCAAATTTGAATTGCCACTGACCATCGAGGGACTGTGTAAAGCGACTGGCGCCGGCTGCCCACTCTGCATAGTTGCCATAGTAGTGATGGTCACTGTGCGCAGGAAGCTGGTTAACCCGGAACGTCTCCGGATCATCTAACCATTTGATATCTGCATCCATTAAAAAATCCTCCTCATAAAGTAAGTTTCACCTTTAAGTATAGCGCTTACAAGCCGTGGAAGACAAGTAATTCAGTGAATGTCTGATGATCCCGTGATTATTAGACAAGCTAGAAAATATTTAAAAACAAAAAAGCACCCAGTCAAATGACTAGGTGCTTTAGTAGTGCGGCCGAGAGGACTTGAACCTCCACGGTCATAATTGACCATAAGATCCTTAATCTTACGCGTCTGCCAGTTCCGCCACGGCCGCATATCTCATCAACAGAAATTATTATAGCAAACGTGACCCTACTTGGCAACTACTTTTTTAAATTAATTAATTTAAATCGGCCCCCACACCGTCGGCAGACGTAGCGAGCGGTGTTAAACCGGCGTTGGCGGGCAACCAAGGCCCCACATCCCTGACACTGGTAGAGCCATCGCGCCCGGCGCCGGTGGCGGGCCTTACTGGTCGGAGGCGCATACCGAGAACCACCGACCCGGGCCAGGAGGTGTTTGAAGGCCGGACTGCGGTGGTGGTAGTCCTGGCCGGTCAGGTGCAGGTGGTAGTGACACAGCTCGTGGAGGACCACCCCCTTCAGGTCGGTGTACATCAGCGGGTTGATGTCAATGTGGTGGTCAGCCAGGTGGTAACGGCCCCCCGTCGTCTTCAGCCGGGCATTGAACACGATCCGGTGTAGAAAAGGCCGCTGGAAGTATTCCAACGACCATTGCTCGGTTAGTCTTTGTAACTCTTGATTATCCATTGTCGGCCTTCTTCGGGGCAACCATCGTCAGCTGGATCCGCTGCCGCTTCAGGTCGACATCATCGATCCAGACGTCGACAATGTCCCCGACCGCCACGACGGTTCGTGGGTCCCGGATGAACTTCTTACTCATCTTGGAGACGTGGACCAGGCCATCATGCTTAACGCCGATGTCAACAAAGGCCCCAAAATCAACCACGTTGCGAACGGTCCCCTGAAGTTTCATCCCTGGTTTCAGGTCCTCGATCGTCATGACGTCGTGACGCAACAGCGGGGTTGGCATCCCGTCCCGGAGGTCGCGGCCCGGTTTCTTGAGGGAGTCAATGATGTCATTGACCGTCTCCTCCCCAACCTTCGCCGTCGTGTAGGCTGCCGGATCAACCGTCGCCAGCCGCTTGGTAGCCGCTGCCGTCCCAAGATCGTCAATTGCGATTCCGGTGTCATTCATGATCCGTGTCGCAATCCCATAACTCTCCGGATGGACATCCGTGTTGTCCAGCGGGTTCTCACCGGCAGGAATTCGCAGGAAGCCAACCGCCTGCTGGTATGACTTGGGCCCGAGGCGCGGGACCTTCTTCAGCTGAGTTCGGTTCGTGTAGCGACCATGCTCATCGCGGAAGTGAACAATGTTCCGGGCGATAGTCTTATTGAGCCCCGAGATCTGAGTCAACAACTGGTAACTGGCAGTGTTGAGGTTAACCCCAACCCGATTGACCGCCCGCTCAACCACGTCGTCTAGGGCCAGCCCCAGTTCCTTCTTCGGCAGATCGTGCTGGTACTGACCGACCCCAATGGCCTGGGGGTCGATCTTGACCAGCTCCGCCAGGGGATCCTGGAGACGGCGGCCAATGCTGATGGCGCTCCGCTGCTCAACGTGGAGGTTCGGGAACTCCTCCCGGGCCGCCTCACTGGCGGAGTAGACGGATGCCCCGGCCTCGTTGACAATCACGTAGTAGATCGGTCGGGAGAGCTTCTTCAGGGCCGCGGCCACGAACTTCTCGGACTCCCGACTGGCGGTTCCATTACCGATCGCAACCATCTCAACCCCGTACTGCTCGATCAGCTGACAAAACTCCCCCTCCGCAGCGGCCCGCTTCTTTGCGGGGGCCGGCTCGTGCGGATAGATGACCGCCTTGGTCAGGAACTTGCCGTTTTCGTCAAGGATCGCCAGCTTACACCCGGTCCGGTAGGCAGGGTCAAAGCCCATCACGACCTTGCCCTTGATCGGCGCCTGCATCAGGAGGTGGTAGAGGTTCTCACCAAAGACCTTGATTGCTTGGATGTCCGCCTGTTCAGTCAGCTGACGACGCAGCTCCCGTTCGATTGCTGGACCCAAGAAACGCTTGAGCGCGTCCGTATAGGCCGCGGTGATGAAGGCGGTGGCAGCGTTGCGCTTACTGGTCCGGATAAGCCGGAAGTGAAGGTAGTTCAGTACCGCATTGGTGTCAACGGTAATCTTGACGCTGAGGACCCCCGCCTTTTCACCCCGGTTGATCGCCAAGATCTGGTAGGAACTGAGATCCTTCACCGGAGCAGCAAAGTCGTAGTACTGCTTGTAGGTACCCAGCTCATCTTTGGCCTCGCCGTTGCGCTTCAGCTTGGTGACCAGCTGGCCGTGATTGGTCGTGTAGTCGCGTAGCCAACCACGGACCGTGGCCATCTCGCTGATCGCCTCCGCCAGGATTTCATGGGCCCCATCCAGGGCCGCCTGGGCGTCCGGCACCTCGTCGTTGACATACTTCGCTGCCGCCGTGGTTAGGTCGTCGTCCGGGTAGGTCAGCAGCCAGTTGGCCAGGGGGGCCAGGCCGGCCGCCTTCGCCTTCTGGGCCTTGGTCTGGCGCTTCTGCTTGTAAGGAAGGTAGAGATCCTCCACCTCCTGAAGCTCCGTGGCCGCCCTGATTTGCTTCTCCAGGGCCGGGGTCAGTTTTCCCTGCTCCTTGATCTTATTGATGACGGTCTCCTGACGTTCCAGCAGGTTGGTGACGTGGCGGTACTGGTCACGAACCGTCTGCAACTGGACCTCATCAAGGGTTCCCGTGGCCTCCTTGCGGTAACGGGCGATGAAGGGAATCGTGTTCCCCTCGTCCATCAGTTGCAGGGCCGCCTTGATCTGGCCCTTCTTCAGATCTGGTAATTGCTGACTAACTAGCTGCAGTGTCTTTTCGTCCATAAATCCTCCGTTAAAACTCTACTTCCACCAGGTATCCAGTGGTGTGATCGGTTGGTGACGCTTGTGACGGGTCTTCTTGTACCAGTCCTCGATCTTTTCAGCCGCCTTTTCAGCGATCACGTGTCCTTCCAGGTAGTTATCAATGTCCTCGTAGCAGACACCCAGGGCTGCCTCATCTGCCCGCATCGGCTTGTCATCCTCCAGATCGGCGGTTGGCGTCTTCTCATACAGGTTAGCCGGAGCCTTGAGGTACTGCAGGAGGGCCTTGCCCTGCCGCTTGTCCAGGCCAGACAGTGGGGTAATGTCTGCCCCGCCGTCACCGAATTTGGTGTAAAAACCGGTAACGGCTTCCGCGGCGTGATCCGTCCCCACAACGGCCCCGCCGTACTGACCGGCGATGGCATATTGGACGATCATCCGCTGGCGGGCCTTGATGTTCCCCTTGTTGAAGTCACTGATGTCAGCGCCCGCCTCTTCCAGTGATTTCACCATCGCGTCCGTGGCCGGCTTGATGTTGACCCGCATTGTCTTGTCGGGCTTAATGAAGTCGTTGATGGCCTCCATGGCGTCAGACTCGTCCGCCTGGGTACCATAGGGCAGCCGGACCGCGATAAACTGATAGGCATCATCATTGGTCTCCCGGCGCCGCTGCTCAACCGCCAGCTGACAGAGCCGACCAGCCAGCGTAGAGTCTTGGCCCCCGGAGATTCCCAACACAATCGTCTTCATCCCCGTCTTCTGCATGAAGTCGTGGATGAACTTAACCCGCTTCTCGACCTCTTCTCGGGGGTCGATGTTGGGGCTAACCTTCAAATCATCAATAATCTGTTCCTGCATTTTCCGCATGGCTATCACTCCTTATGACCGAGTGTCTTAACGTATTCATGAATGTGGTGAATCATCGCCAGCTTGTTATCGTAGCACTTCTGGGAAAGGTCGACCGGGTAGACCTCGGGGTTGAGGTCGCGTTTGTACTCATCCCAGAGGGCGTCCATGCTGGCCGTCCGATGATCGCGGATCTCGTCCAGGGTTGGTTCATCGTAGACAAACTCGCCGTCCTTCCAGATGTCCTTGAGCATCGGCCGGGCGATGAAGTCACTGACGTCCTTTTGCTGAAGGGGGAAGTTCGGGTTGAACATGTTCAGCGAATCTTGAGTGCACGGGTTTTCGTCGGCCAAGGTGATGTAATCACCCTCGCTCTTACCGTCGACCCGATCGTTAATCCGCCAAACCTGCTTCTTGCCCGGCGTTGACATCTTGGTCACATTGTTCGACAGCTTGATGGTGTCGACCAGCTGACCATTATCATCCTCGACGGCCACTAGCTTGTAGACTGCGCCCAGGGTCGGCTGGTCGTAGGCGGTGATCAGCTTAGTACCGATCCCCCAGACGTCGATCTTGGCCCCCTGCATCTTCAGGTTCTGGATGGTCTTCTCGTCGAGGCCGTTGGAAGCAAAGATCTTCACTTCCGGAAAGCCAGCCTCATCCAGCATCGTCCGAACCCGCTTAGATAAGGAAGCCAGGTCACCACTGTCGATCCGGACCCCAATGAAGTTGATCTTGTCGCCAAATTCCTTGGCCACCCGGATGGCGGTCGGTACCCCGCTCTTCAAGGTATCGAAGGTGTCGACGAGAAAGACACAGTCACGATGGGTCTGGGCGTAGGCCTTGAAAGCGTCGTAGTCATTCCGGTAGGCCTGGACGAGGGCGTGAGCATGGGTCCCGGAGATCGGAATTCCGAAGAGTTTGCCGGCCCGGACATTACTGGTGGCGTTGAAACCGCCAATGTAAGCCGCCCGGGTCCCCCAGATGGAGGCATCAAACTCCTGCGCCCGCCGTGAGCCGAACTCCATCACGCTCTGGTCACCGACGATCGACTTGATCCGCGATGCCTTGGTGGCCACCATGATCTGGTAATTGAGGATGTTCAGGATGGCCGTCTCAATCAGCTGGCCCTCGATGATTGGGGCGTCAACCTGAAAGATCGGTTCGTGGTTGAAGACAAAGTCCCCTTCCTCAAAACTGCGGATCGAACCAGTGAACTTGAAGTTGCGCAGGTACTCCAGAAAGTCGTCGTCATACTGGTCGGTCGACTTGAGGTAGGCGATGTCGCTATCCGTGAAGTGAAGCTGCTTAATGTAGCGGATGATGTGGTCAAGCCCAGCGTAAACCGCGTAGCCATTCTGGAACGGCATCTTCCGGAAGAAGGCCTCAAAGACGGCGCGACGGTTACCGACCCCCTGCTTCCAATAGGTCTGCATCATGCTCAGCTCATAGGCATCGGTGTGCAGGGCCAAACTATCATCGGGATAATTGAATTTCATGAATCTTAATCCTCTCAAAATATAATATCGTTATTGTAGCACGAAACGACTACTTCTCCAGCACGAACTCAAAGCGGGAGCCAACGTACTGGGTGTGGACGTATTCAAACGGCCGACCGTCCTGCAGGTAGGATAGCTGGGTCATCCGCAACAGCGCATCCCCCCGCTTGATCTGCAGATAGGTAGCGATCTTTTCGGTGGCCGTGGTGGCCGAGACCGCCTGGGTGGCGTGACCCGGATAGAGGTGGGCCTTCTCCTCCAGGGTCCGGTAGAAGGAGCTGGTCACTTCACTCTTACTGAAGCCCTCAACCAGCTTGGCCGGCACGGTCGCCACCTCGTAACAGAGCGGGACGTCGTTGCCATAACGGATCCGTTCCATCCGCAGTACCTTAGCCCCGGCCGGCAGCTGGAGCTTCTCGATCTCTGTCTGCGACGGAATCGTCAGGTGGTAGGAGATCGTCTTACTGGAAGCCCGTTTGCCCGAGGCCTGCATCAGCTCGGTGAAGCTGGTCACCCCCGACATCTTCTCCTGGACCTTACGATTGGCCACGAAGGTCCCGGACCCAACGCGCCGCTCCAGGATCCCCTCGTCGACCAGGGCCTGGATCGCCTGGCGCAGTGTCATCCGGCTGACGTCGAAGCTGGCCGCTAGTTCCCGTTCGGCCGGAATCTTCTGGCCGACCGTCCACTTGCCACTTTCAATGTTTTCGCGTAATTGATTATGAATCTGAATATATACTGGTGATCCCATTTTCTTTCTCCTCAAGCCAAATGATTCTCATTACTGGATCTTATTTTAACACGATGTTAGTTATCTAGACCAATCAACCTACGCTGCCCGCCAAATGTAATAAAGAAAAGCAGGATTCCACCATCGGTTGTGATAACCAATCGTGAAATCCTGCTTGATTTCTATTTGTTTTGCCGCAGGGCCAGGCCCTTCTCCAGTGACCGGTCGACAATGATCGACTGGGAATCGGCAACCGGGTACTGGGTCTCCGGGTTCATCTCCTCAGCGTAGGACAGTTCGGTGCAGCCGAGGATGACAATGTCGGCCCCCTCTTCCTCGATCATCCGCCGCACCAATTCATGATACTTAGCGCCGTTGGAATGGCCACTCTCCTTGATGTCGTGGTAGATGAGGTCCTCGGTCATGTCGAGAATCTCCGGGGTCGGCTTGATCTCTTCATAGCCGGCGTCGGTGATGTAGTGGTCATAGAGGCCGGCTTCCACCGTCCCCCGGGTCGCCAACAGACCAACCTTCTTAGCGTCCGGCTTGATCTGCTTGATCGCGTTGACCGTCTCCTGAAGCATGTTCAGAATCGGAATGTCGGTGGCTGCCTGCAGCTTATCAAAGGCGTAGTGGGCCGTATTGCAGATCAGGACGAAGAAGGCAGGCTTGAGCAGGCTCTGCTGCTTGATGTCCTCGATCAGGTCCAGGTTGTAATCCGGCTTGCTGTGGTCCAGGATCCAGGTAGTCCGGTCCGGCACCGTGGCGTGGTTAACCACAATGTAGTTCAGGTAATCCTGGTCGCGATGGATCGGGGTCCGGGCGTCGAGGATCCGGACGTAACTCTCGGTGGCCAGGGTCCCCATCCCGCCAAGTACAGTAAAGAATTGTTTCATAGTAATTGTTACCTTTCTTATTTAATCATGACAGCAGGGCCACGAAGATCGGGCCCAGCAGGGTGATTCCGATGTTACCAACAACGAAGGCGGGGGTAAAGGCGGCGGCGTAGTAAGCCCCACCCTCGGGTCCGGCCTTCTGCGAGATCTCACTCATGGCAGCGGCAATCGTCCCAGAGCCGGTCAGCGCCCCCAGCAGGGCCAGGGGTTCCATCCGCAGTACGTACCGCCCAAACAGGAGGGTCAGCAGGTGCGGGACAATCGAGATCACTGCCCCGACGATCAACACCCCAAAGCCAAGACTCTTGATTGCCCCGGTAAAGGCCTGGGCCGACTGCAGGCCGACCGTCCCCACGAAGAGGGTCAGACCGAAGCTCTGCATGAAGTTCGTCACCGTCTCCGGGATCGACTTGTAGTCGCGGTGCCGGTCAATCCAGGAACTCAGGACCAGGCCCATGATCAGCGCCGCGGTCCCGTTCCCCAGTTGCAAGGGAATACCATTTAATTTTAAGCCGATAATCCCCAAAAGGGAAGCCCCACCGATCCCCAGCGAGAACAAAACATAGTTGATCGCCTGGTCGGTGGTAGCCCAGCGACCGAGCTGGTGGAGGATGTTGGCCGTCCGCGAGGTATTCCCGGTCAGGGAGATCACATCCCCGGGACGCAGCTGGTTAACCAACTGCTCGTTACCGGTGATCGGGTCCTGAATGTTGATGAAGACCCCGTGCTGACGCAGAATCGCCAACTGGACCGGCTTAAACTTCTTACCGAGGACGAATTTCCGTTCCTGAGGCGCATTAGTCGGCGTCAGGACTTCCTTGATCCCCCGCACTTGGTGGAGGCGGTCGAAGTGAACTGCGTAGCCAATCACGGTCACCAGGTCGCCAGGCTTGATCTGGTATTCGAGGTGGTCGGTCATTTTGTGACCATGGAAGACGGCCAAGGCGATGATGTGATAATCGGTCCACTTGTTAAACTCGGCGATCGTCTTCCCCACCAACGGTGAGTCAACGGCAACCTGGTAGGTCCGCCGCCAGGTCGGGTTCGGGTTCTTGGCGTGGAAGTGGTACTTCCGCGCCATCTGTGGTCCCTGCTGCTCGATAGTGATTCCCATCATCTTGGGTGCCAGGTCCCGCAGGAAGATGATGACCCCCAGGGTACCAAAGACGTAGGTCAGAGCGTAGGCGACGGGTAGCTGGGCCTCGTAGGTGGTCTTGACCGCGTGGCTGACCGGCAGCGCGCCGATCGTCTGCAGCGAGCTGGCCACGGTGGCCGACTGGGTCAGCGAACCGGAGATGACCCCGGCCGCGATTCCCGGCCCGATGTGGCAGGCCGCAAACAGCCCCCAGCCGACCAGGAAGGCCGTCACCATCCAGAAGAGACTGGCAATAACAATGCGGACCCCAAACAGACGCAGGCTGACCAACAACTGGGGGCCGATCCGGTAGCCAACCGAGAACATGAAGGCACCAAAGAAGATCGTGCCCAACATCTCGTTACGCGGAAAGGCCCCAATCTGGCCGACGATCAGGGTCACGATCAGGGTCCCCACCGTCGCCCCAATGTTGAACTTGCCACCGATCTTGTAGTTACCGATCGCAAAGCCGAGGGCCATGCAGACAAATAGGGTAAAAACTTGATTGTTCACCATGAAGTGGACGATTGTATCCATCATTAATTATCTCTTTTACACTTTCTTTTTAATCCAGTCACATTATCACATTGATGCTAACCTAATTCAATCGAATTGTGGTTTTAAAACAGAATATGAGACAACCCTCATAATGAGGACCATCTCATTTTTAACCACGTTATTTTTTGGTCACACCCAACCGCCTCTGCCAGCGATAGTTGACGACGATGGCGACCACCACCACGACCGCCAGCACGGTCAGCAGGAGGTAGTCGACCCGCCCGCCGACGAAGGTCTGCTGGACCAGGCTGCCGGTGCCACGCTGCTGGGCTAAGGCGATCACTGAGGCCAGCAATCCCGTTCCCAGGGAGCCCGCAAACTGCTGAACCATGTTGAAGATCGAGTTGACGTCGGAACTGTTACGTTGGTCGACCAGGATCGAGGCGTTGGAGATCGTGTTCCCGAAGGCGAAGTTGAAACCAGCCCGCAGGACGAGGAAGAAGATCATCAGCCACCAGGCCGTCAGCTGGCGTTGGAAGATGGCAAAGCAAGCCGTCCCTACCAGGAGGAGGGTCCCGCCGAAGGTCACCGGCTTGGCAAAGCCCTGCTCATCGGCCAGCCGGCCCGCCAGCGGTGCTAGGAAGGCCCCAAGAACCGATCCCGGCAGCAGGACCAGGCCGGCCACCGTAGCCGAGGTGTGGAGGACGTACTGAGCATACAGGGGAATCACCAGAGAGATCCCGATGTTGATGAATTGGAGATTAAAGTAGGTCAAGGTCGACAGGCGCAGGGGTTTGACCTTGAAGACGGTCAGGTCAAACAGCTGGGACTGGCCGTGGTTGTTGACGTAGATGAAGAGGCCAAAGCAAATCACCGCCACCACCATTAGGATCCAGAAGGCCGGGCCAAAGCCCCCCTTCCCGATCGTCGAGCAGCCGTAGACCACCGCAAACAGCGCCAGGGCCAGGGCAATCAGGCTCCCATAGCTGAAGGGCTTGTCGTTGCCGAACGGGCGGTTACGGATGTAGAGTTGACCGACCACCAGACTGATCAGGGCCAGGGGGAGCAGCAACCAGAAGATCATCCGCCAGGAGAAGGTCTCGGAGATAAATCCCCCGTAGGTTGGTCCCAAGGCCGGGGCAAAGGAGATCACCATCCCCGCGAACCCGGTCATCGCCCCCAGCTTCTCCCGCGGGATCTCGGTGAAGATCAGGTGGAAGAGAATCGGTGTCGCCAGACCGGTGGCCACCGACTGGATCAGCCGACCGATCAGCAGCATCGGGAAGTTGATCGCCAGGGCACTGAGGACGTCACCGACGATGAAGGCTGTCACCGAAAGCAGGTGCAACCGCCGGGCCGTGAACTGGCGGAGCAGGTAGGCCGTCGTCCCCATCGTGACCGTCACCATCAGCAGGTAGCCGGTGGTGATCCACTGGACGACATCCAGGGAGACGTGGAACAGGTTAGCCAGCTCCGGGTAGGTGACGTTCATCGAGGTCTCGTTCAGGATCCCGATGAAGGTCATCAACGCCAGGGCCCCCAGGGCGGGATAGATGTGTTTTGGTTGTGTTGATTGCAAGGCAACCCCTCCTTTTATGATTACAAAATTAAAAAGCGTGCTCCGGTGATTTTGCTCCACCACAGCACCCTTTGATCGTTAAATTATTCTTGAACGGCTCAATTATACCAAAGGCCGGCCCAAAATGCATACGGAATTTCAGGACCTTGCCAGCTGACGCAGCCATTCCTGGGTCCCCGCGTCCAGGCTGGCATCGACCGTGAACGGAAACGGCGCCAGCAGGCCCCGGACCTTGGCCCAGTCGATTGCCCCGGCCGAGTAGATGCTGGCCACCAACAACCGGGCCGTCTGCTCCTGTATGGCCACCGGGACGTTGGGCCGTTTCAGGAAGGTGATTGCCGCCGCCTTCTTGGCCAGCAGCCGGGCCACCAGTTGGGTCAGGTTGGCCGTGGTCACCGTGCTGGTCACGTAACGGCGGCTAGCCAGTGGGACCGCCGGCAGCTCCTTTTTCAGGAAGTCCTGGACCAAGGTCCACTGGGGCAGCAGCTGACAATAGAACTGCCAGGGGGCCCGGTGGTTGATGTCGGTCAGGAGGTCGGGGACCAGGGTTGCCAGGTCGCCGTTGGCCGCGATCAGCTGGTCACTGACTTCGATCAGGAAGCGCTGGACCGTTTCCTGGGCGGTCGATGGAACCCGCTTCTTGGCCGTCAGGTTGAAGCGGACCAGGAGAAAGTCGGTCAGCTGGTCGTCGTTGATCCTCTGCCCCTGTGCATGACGGCGCACCTTGAAGTTGTTGACCCGTTTGAGTCGGGCCGACTTGGCAAATTGTCCCTGTTTGGGCATGGTTAATCGCTCCCTCGTAAAATAAAAGTTCCTAAGACATGATAGCACATCTCAGGAACTTACCTCATTTAATGATTCAATTGCTTCTTACGATTCCCCTCATCGTCACGGAAGGTCGACTTCAGTGGGTAGGTCAGGTGAATCGTGGCCGGGACGACCAGCGGAATGATGATCACGAGGATGATCAGCCCACAGATAACGGTCATCGCCACCTCAATCAGGGTTGGGATCGCTGACGGAATCAGTGCCGCGAAAGTCCCACTCAGGATGATGGCCGCGGAGATGACCACGGTCCCGATCTCCTTAGCCGCCCGCACAATCCGTTCGGTTGGCAGGTACTTGTTCTGGTCAATGTTGCGGTAACGCATGACCAGGAAGATGCTGTAGTCGACCCCGAGGGCCAGCAGCATGATGAAACTGAAGAACGGCGTGTTCCAGGTCAGCAGTGGCCGACCCAGGAAGACCCGGGTCAGCAGATGGGTGATCGACAGGGCCGCCATGTAGGCGGAAACCAGGGTCCCCAGAATGTAAACTGGCTGGAGCAGTGACCGGGTGATCAGGATCAGGGCCAGGCCGATCCCGATGACCATGATGGCGGCGGTCCGCATGAAGTCACCGCCGGCTACCCGCTTGGTGTCGGCAATCTTGGAGGATTGGCCACCCACCACCACGCTCGCGTGGCGCAGGGCCGTTCCCTTCAGACTGTAGCGAACTAGGTCGGTGATCTGCGGGATCTCCCGCGTTGCCCGGGCCCCACTTGGATTGGAGTCGAGGATAATCGTGATCTTGGCCGTCTTCTTATCGGCGGACAGGTAGTTGTCAATCGACTGCTGGAATTCCTTGTTACCAATCTGGTTGCTTGGGATGTAGAAGGTCTTGGCAGCCGCTGAGTTTTGCAGGCCGGTCAGATAGTCACCGCCCTGGCTGAGGCCGGCGCTCATCTTGTCGACACCCTGCATCATCTGCATGCCGCTCTGCTGCTCGGCCGCCAGTTGGGCCGGGTTGGCACCGGACTGGGCTGCCTGGGCCGCCGCGGCGCTCTCCTGGCTCTGCATGCCCTGGGAGAGCTGACCGATGCTGGACTGGGCAGTCCCGAGCTGGCCGGTGATCTGCCCCAGCTGGTTGTTGACGTAGAGCTCGTCAACCTTGGAGCCGGCCGGCTGGGTGACAGAGGCCACCGTCTTAACCCCGGTGCTCTTCTTCAGTTGGTTGGTAACCCGATCGATCAGCATCAGGTCGCGCTCGTTATCGAGCCGGTGGTTAGCCTTGATATAGACGGTTGTCGGTTCCGCCGTCCCCTTGGAGAAGTGGTCTTCCACGACCAGCAGCCCCTTCTTGGACGGCACGGTGTTGCTGATTTCGTCGGCATCATCGTAGTTCAGGTGGTTCTGATAGGACAGCCCGATCGGCAGGATGATCGCGAAGACGACCACCAGGGTGATGATCGGGTGCAGGACCGAGTTCTGGGCCATCCGGTGCCACGGCTTGCTGGTCGACTCACCGGTGAACTTCTTGGCGGGCCAGAACATCTTCTTGCCCAGGGTCGCCATGAAGAACGGGTTCAGGGTCAACAGCAGGATCAAGAGGACGGCTACCCCAACGGCCACTCCGACCGCTGACTGGTATACCGAGAACTTGGCCAGGGCCAGGGAGGTAAACCCGATCAAAATCGAGGAGCCGGAGTAGAGGATCGTCCGGCCGGCCTTGTGCTGGGCATCGTGGGCCGCAGTCCACTTGTCCATCCCCTGGCCGAGGTTTTCCTTAAACTTGTTGTACATCAGGATGTTGTAGTCAGTCCCGATCCCGAAGAGGACGATCACCATGAAGACCTGGGTGAAGTTCGAGAACGGAAAGTTAACGTGCTTGACCAGGTTAGTCACGATGCTGAAGGAGGTGATAAAGGCAATCCCGACGTTCAGCAGGGAGATCAACGGGGTGATCGGGGAACGGAAGACCAAGAGTAGGACAACGAAGATGAAGATGACCGAGATGGCCTCGGTCTTCTTGATCCCCTCCTGGACCGCCCCGGAGAAGTCATCGTTTAGGATGTCGGCCCCAGTGATGTAGGTCTTGACGCCACTCGTTTTGGCAGCGTGGGACAGCTGGTGGTTGATGTACCGCAGGGTTCCATGATCCTTGGAGACGTTCAGCTGGGCAATCTCGGTGGTCTTATCCTTAGAGATCAGCTGCTTGCGGGTCGCCGCATTGTCGTTGGGCCCGGTGATCGCCTTAATCCCGTACTTACCACTGTGCTTGTCCAGACGGTTGATTGTCTTTTGGACGTTGGCCTTATCCTTGGATGACATGGCCCGGTCGCCGTTGTTAAACACCGCCACCACCTGGTAGGTGTTGTTCTGGTGGTGTCCCCAGTGCTTGTTCTGCAGGGCACTGGCCACCTGACTCTGGGCACTCTTTGGCAGGTTGATTGCGGAGTGTTCACGGGTCAACTGGTTGACGTTTGGCAAGGCAACGATGGCCACCACCGTGATCACGATCCAGGCAATCAACGCAAAAACATGATTGTGAATCAGTCGCTTCAAAATAACAAATCCCTTTCTCTTATAATTGCTTCACGGCCGGCCCTGCCAAGACCGCCCGCTTTTTTGACAGTATGTTGAACAGTTTAGAACTGGCCTAACGACCAAATCAAGCACGTCTCGCCACTTTTGTCGCAATTTGGGACATTTCAAGAAAAATACGTTTTAAAACGTTAAAAAAAGACGGTGGTCAACTGACCACCGTCTTTAATCAGTTGGGCTAGCTGGATTCGAACCAGCGCATGACGGTACCAAAAACCGTTGCCTTACCGCTTGGCTATAGCCCAATAATGAAATGGGGGAGAGTGGATTCGAACCACCGAACCCGAAGGAACGGTTTTACAGACCGTCGCGTTTAACCAGACTTCGCTACTCCCCCAAAAGGGTTTGCCGACCAATTGCGCAAGCACAACTAATCAACGTTTATTATAATACCCAATTCCGCAATCAAATGCAAGCCCTAATTTCAATATTTTTCCAACTACGCAAAAAGCCCGCCGAGACGTGCCCGCCGGACTTTTGATGTAATCAAGTTTAATTGTAATACTTAGTCAACGCCACCCATGAGGCCGTGGATCTTCTTGACGAAGAACATCAGGATGATCCCGAAGACGATACTTACCAAACCGATGGTCAGGAAGTATGGTACTTCAGTCGCGGATGAGTAGAACTTAACGATCTGGGCGTTAACCGCTTGGGCAGCGGCGTCGGCCAGGAACCACATACTCATCATCTGGGACTTGAAGGCCTTTGGTGCCAACCGGGTCGTAACGGCCAAACCGATTGGAGAAATCAGCATTTCACCGATTTCAACGATGAACCAGGAACCAACCAGCCAGAACGGGGAAACCCGGCCGGCGGTGGTGCCGTGGATCAGGGCTGGCAGCGCCATGAAGGCGTATGACAGACCAGCGAAGACCAGCCCGGCAGCGAACTTACCAGGGGCACTTGGTTGCTTCTTCCAGTGATCCCAGAGGGTAACGAAGACCGGCGTCAGGATCATGATGAACAGTGGGTTCAGGGTCTGGAAGTTAGCGGCGGCAAAGTGCCAGCCACCGATGTGGAGAATCGTCCGTTGTTCGGCGAAGAGGGCCAGGACAACTGAACCAGATTCTTCAATGGCCCAGAAGATAACGGCGGCAATGAACAGCGGGATGTAAGCCAATACCCGGGAGTGTTCTTCCTTCGTGACCTTCTTGGAGTTCAGCATCATGATGAAGTAGTAGATTGGCAAAGCAATCGCGATGATCGTGATGATCGTGATGATGTTGGTGATGTTCAACTGCCCCATCGCAGCCAGCAGGCCAAGGACAACGGCCAGGACAACGACCCCGACCAGGGTCCAGATCATGACCGGACGCAGGCTTTCCTTGTCGATCGGATCGTCTGGGTACAGACTATCCTTGGACAGGTACTTCCGTCCGCCGATAACGTATTGGACCAGGCCAAAGAACATCCCGATGGCGGCCAGGGAGAACCCGGCGTGGAAGTTCATCTCGCCATGGAAGAGGTTCAGCCCGAAGCCGTTGGCTGCCCACGGAACCGCCCATGGGGCCACCGCGGCCCCTAAGTTGATCCCGAAGACGAACATACTGAAACCGGAGTCCCGCCGGCGGTCATTCTCGGAATAAAGACCACCGACCATTTCGGAGACGTTTGGCTTCAGGAGCCCGGTCCCGGCAACGATCAGGGCGATCGAGACGTAGAGGGCGCTGACGCCGAACGGCAACGACAGGGCGATGTGCCCGAACATGATCAGGACACCACCGATGAAGACGGTCCGCCGTGGGCCCCAGACCCGGTCAGACAGCCAACCACCGACAACCCCGGACAGGTAAACCAGGGAACCGTAGATCGACATGATCGAAGCGGCGGTGGTTTCGCTCATCCCCAGGCCGCCCTTGGTGACGGCATAGTACATGTAGAATAACAGAATTGCCCGCATTCCGTAGTAACTGAACCGTTCCCACATTTCGGTGAAGAACAGGGTCGAGAGACCACGCGGTTGCCCGAAGAATGCAGTATCAATATCTTTTTGTTTACTCATAAAGATTTGATTCCTCCATTGATAATTGCACGGTCAGATTAATCACTCAGAATACTCATTCCAAATAATTAGAAAAATCTAACTTTCTTATGACAATGTAATTATTTTAGTCCTCCCCACCGGAATAGTCAATTACAAAATAAAGTTTTGATGAGAAAGAAGTGGGAGAATGTTTCATTTCACTTAATAATTTTTAGGATGATGATGCGCCCGGTTAAACTAATTAACTTGAGTGTGAATTCTGTTTAAAAAAGAAAAGTGGCCCGTCCGTTTGACGACCCGCTTATTTTCCTCGGCCAAAATTAATGTAGGTAAGAATTACGACCCCCACCAGGTAGGCAATCGATAACACAAAGATGGCATTACCGATGTTAGCCCAGTAGTGGCTATCAAAGAAGCCCAGGAAGAACATGCTCAGGCCAAGGCCGATCATTGCCGGGGCCACGATCAGACCGGGCTTTTTGAGGTCTTTCTTGGGCTGGCCCCAGCTCCCCGCCAGCAGGCGCAGCCATTTACCGCGGATGAACTGAACCCCGATCGCCATAAAAACGACACATAACGTTAGGTAAACGATATCCATTTGAAACCACTCCCTGAATGAAAAAACGACTGATGATAATTCACCAGCCGTCCTGATAGCTCCGGCAGTCAGACTCGAACTGACGACAACCTGATTAACAGTCAGGTGCTCTACCAACTGAGCTATGCCGGAATAACAAATCAACAATCAATATTATATCTTACCGGTCCGGAAACCGTCAAGCACTATTTTTACTAATTTCCAACGCACCTTATCATTTAACAATCGGCGAGCAATTTTCTATAATAGACTTGTAAAAAGTAAGTTATTGAAGGAGTCCTTCTCATGTCAAACACGATTGTACTTTACTACTCCGCCACTGGAACCACCAAGAAAGCAGCCGAGCAGGTTGCCAAGCAACTCGGTGCCGACCTCGCTGAGATCCACCCGGTCAAGCCATACACGGCCACGGACCTCAACTGGCACGACGAGACGACCCGGGCCACCGTCGAACAGAAACAGGAACACGACGGCCGGGTCCCGATCAAGGATGACCTGCCGGACCTGAGTGGATACGACAACGTAATCATCGGTCACCCAATCTGGTGGGGAATCCCTCCACGCCTGATTGCCGCCACGATCGACCAACTGGACCTCAACGGTAAGGTGCTAGCCACCTTCGGCACGTCCAGCAGCACCGGTTACGACCGCGCCCAGTCCAACATCGCCCGGACGGTCAAGGAGAACGGCTACCAGCTGGACCTCCAGCAGGGGGACGTCCTGAACTCCCCGGCCAAGCTCAGTGCCTGGGTCAGCTCACTGCAGCTCAAGTAAAATTATGATGAGGGATCATCACCGGTCGACGGTGGATGGTCCTTTTATATTGCTCGCCACGGCCCTACTGATTGGGATAAAATATAAGGAGCAATGTTTTATCTCGTCACCCAGCCGACCTTCGAGGAGTGATTGCTTATCTGGCTGATTATCTTACTGCTCTTTCTCCTGCATACCCTGGTCAAAGGGACCTTCCACTACACCCGGATTAAACGCTGGCGGATCATTCTGATTCCCACCTACACGCTTTTCATGGTGATCATCTCGGTAGACCGTCACCCCACCGCCGAAAAGTTCCGTTTCTTGGCAATCATTTTCATTGTTGGCATGCTCATTGGCAAGTACCAGGCCAGCGGGGTGCAGATCATCGACACCGGAAAACGGCGGCTGGGCCGTCCCGTCATCATGGCCAAGCGAAACTGGCCCTACCTAATCGGTTGGATCATTATCTTCTCAGCAGATATCGCCCTTCAACTTTACTTTGGCCTCCACATGAACTCGGACAGCATTACCGACGAATTCGTTGAGTACATTATCAAGAATCTCAATCCGGTCCTAATGGTCTTCTTCCATACCGACTGGTACATTTGGACGCTTACTGCATCATCCTACCTCGGCTATTACTACAACCTTGTTGCCCGCCTGCCGAAGGTTCACCAGATCTGGCAGCGCAAGCACTCCCCAAATGACCACTATTAAACCACACAGATTAAAAGAATTCCCGTACCGGATTTTATCCAGACGGGAATTCTTTTATTCACGACGGTGCCCATCAGTCCAACAATGAACACTCATCAACCTTGTTTCATTACGCTTGATAGGCCTTGAGGACGGCTTCCACCAGGGCGTGTTTCGTGAAGTAGCCGTTACGAATCAAGACATCAAAGCGATTGACGTTTGCCAACAATTGCTCATACTCGTCCTCACTCATCCTGTCGATCTGCGCGACGGCCTCGTCGAGGGAACTGACCACCAGACCCAGGCCATTATCATGAATGCGTTTGGCCGATGGGTTCTCATCCCGAACGATCACCGGCAGTCCAGCGGCCAGGTAGGTACTTTCCTTTAAGCTGGACATCATACGTGGTCATCGCCCATCAGAAACCTCAGAAGGGATCTCTCCGCTACGTTTTTCGATATCTACACAAAAAACCTTTATATCAACGTTTTAAGCTGGTATAAAGGTTCGCTATTATTAGAAAATGCCAACTAGAGGAATCGAACCTCCGACCTTCTCTTTACGAGGGAGATGCTCTACCGACTGAGCTAAGTTGGCATAAAAGAAAAGATGTCAACCAAACCAGTCAACATCTCAGCAACTCCGGCAGTCAGACTCGAACTGACGACAACCTGATTAACAGTCAGGTGCTCTACCAACTGAGCTATGCCGGAATAATCCGCGTGGCAACGTCCTATCCTCGCAGGGAGCGATCCCCCAACTACTTTCGGCGTGTTGAAGCTTAACTTCTGTGTTCGGCATGGGAACAGGTGTATCCTTCAAGCCATCATCACCACACTACCCTCTCGGGT
>DXAA01000017.1 GCA_019117285.1 Candidatus Limosilactobacillus intestinigallinarum | reverse complement strand
GTCCTTTCAGCACTTTGTTACGGTATTTAGTACCCCAGATCAAATGATAGTTCAAATTGTAGACGGAAGTCCGCCCATATGTAAGCCTATTTGTATCTTTCATATTAATTATAATATCACATTTTGCCGTGTCCATCTGCACTACGTGCAAAAAAGAGTGGGCAATTCATCACGTTCTTAAAAGAACGTGTTTCCTTGCCCGTTTTCAAAAAAAGCACCGTCACGGTGGCGGTGCTCCAGTTGGTTATTTTAGTTCCCGGTCAAGAGGGCGTAGACATAGGAGATCTCGTTTGGCCGGTAGACACCGTGCAGCTCACCGACCTTGGTGAACCCGTTCTTGGTGATCAGGTGCTGCATGATCTTGTTGTCCTCGTGGGTGTCGATCCGGATCGTCTTGATGTCCGGCCGGTGCTGCTTGATGTGGTCGATCACGTTGGTGAAGAGGGCCGATGCGTAGCCCTTACCGGCGTGGTTGGAGTGGATGGCCACCCGGTGGATCACCACGTACTTGTCGGTGTTGATCAGCCAGTCACCGTGCAGCTCGTCGTAGGAGTGGTCCGGGGCCTCGACGATCGACAGGGCGCCAACCGTCTCGTCATCGTCGGATTGGGCCAGGTAGGCGAAGCCGTTGTTGATGTCTTCCTTAATGTGCTCAACGTTCGGGTAGTCCCCTTGCCATTGGTCGATCCCCTGGGAGGCCAGTTGGTCGCGACCATCACGCAGGATCGCCATGATCTGGTCGAGGTCATTCATCGTTGCTTGCTTGATTTGCATTGGACTATCATCCCTTCATGAGTAGTTTTGTTATCCGTTCGTCAAAAACGACTTTAATAATGTAACATACTTTGCTTTTGCCTGACAAGCATTTTACCCTGTCCGGGCCCGGCGCAAAATGCTATGATGGAAGGGATCATATTAAAGAAGGTAATCAACAATGCATAAATTTCGTTGGCTGACCCTGGCCCTGCTAGCCCTCCTGATGGTGCTGGTTCCCACGGGCACGGGTCACGCCCAAAAGCTATCCAATCGCTACGTTCAATCGACCACCCCAACCATCTTCTTCCACGGCTTCGGAAGTAGTGCCCACGCTGAGCAGTACATGGTTGATAACATCATGAAGGCCGGCGTCAGCAAGACCGCCATCGTGGCCGACGTTGCCGCCGATGGTCAGGTCACCCTCGAAGGTCGGATCCCCAAGGGCGCGATTAATCCCCTGGTCGAGGTCAACTTTGAAAACAGCCGGAACTCCGACTACGACCTCCAGGGGCAATGGGTCAAGAACGTGATCGTCAAGCTCCAGGATACCTACCACTTCAAGAAAATGAACATCGAAGCCCACTCGATGGGCAACATGGCCGTGATGTACTACCTGCTCAACAACTGTCAGAACAAGAAGCTCCCCCAACTGCAGAAACAGGTCGCCATGGCCGGGACCTTCGATGGGGCGATGGGCTGGAACGAACCGGCGGACCTGACCGTCGATGCTAAGACCGGCAAGCCGTCGAAGATGAACGACACCTACCAGAAGCTCCTGCCGCTGCGTCATACCTATCCACGCCAGACCAGGGTCCTCAACATCTACGGGGACCTCGGCAATGGTAACGATAGCGAGGTCACCAACAACTCCAGTAAGGCCCTGAAGTACCTGCTAAACGGCCGGGCCAAGTCCTACGCGGAGAAGAAGATCACTGGTTCTCACGCCAAGCATGAGCTCCTCCACCACAACCCCCAGGTCAACAAGATCCTGATCCGGTTCTTCTGGGGTAAGTAAGCACAAATCGATCAGCCTCACGTGCGATGCGCGGCGGTTGACCGATTTTTATTTTGCGGTGAAAATATAGGAGAAAGGAGTCGATCACCATGCAGCTCACCATCAGTCAGCTCTACACCAAAATGCGCGCCAACATGGGCCCGTCCGGCTGGTGGCCCGCCGACAGCAAGGAAGAGATTATCATTGGAGCAATCCTGATCCAGAACACCAACTGGCGCAACGCCGACCGGGCCCTGACCCTCCTCCGCGATGCCACCGACCTTCAACCCGACCGCATCCTGGCCCTGCCGCCGGAGAAGTTGCACGACCTGGTCCGGCCGGCGGGCTTCTACCGCAACAAGAGCCGGGCCCTGGTCAGCGTCCTGTCCTGGTTGGCCCGGGGCGACTACGACTACCCCGCCATCCGACAGCACTACGGGACGCGCCTCCGTCAGGAGCTGCGCGCCCGCCACGGGGTCGGGCCCGAGACCGCCGACGTCCTGCTGACCTATATTTTCGACCTGCCGACCTTCATCAGTGACAAGTACGCCCGAACCCTCTTTACCTGTCTGGGGGTGACCGGGCTGACCGACTACCGGAGCCTGGCCCGGCGCTGCACCCTGCCGGCCGATTTCACTCCGGCGATGGCCCAGGATTTCCACGGCCTGATCGACGAGTTCGGTAAGGTCTACTTCCACCCGCTGGCGAAGTTTCAGGAGAGCTTCCTGGCCGGCGACACCCTCGTCCTCTGAGGGAAAAGGTGCTACACTGTTTGAAAACCAAAGGAGTGATCATTATGACTAAGGCACTATTGATTATCGACTACACCAACGACTTCGTGGCGGATGACGGGGCATTGACGGTCGGCAAGCCGGCCCAGCAGCTAGACGGCTACCTGACTGCCCTCGCCGACCGCTTCTACCAGGATGGTGACGTCGTCCTCTTCCCGACCGACGCCCACCACTTACACGACCCCTTCCATCCGGAGTCGAAGCTCTTTCCGCCCCACAACATCATCGGGACGCCAGGCCAGGACCTCTACGGCCAGGTCGGTGACTGGTACCAGGCCCACCGGGACAGCGACCGGGTCGAGCTCTTTGCCAAGAACCGCTATTCGTCCTTTGCCAACACCAACCTCGACAACTACCTCCGCGAGCGGCGGATCACCGACCTCTGGATCAGCGGGGTTTGCACCGACATCTGCGTCCTCCACACGGCGATCAGCGCCTACAACCTGGACTACCAACTCACCATCCCCCGCCGCGGGGTCGCGACCTTCACCGCGCACGGCGACGAGTGGGCCTTTGACCACTTTCAGAACAGCCTCGGGGCCACGATCGTCGACTAGGCGCGGAGCAAACGCTGGGCGACGTGGAAGTAGTGCTTGTATAATGCCGTGTAGCGCCCGCTGTTCTTCTTGACCAGCCAGGGCTTATCGCGGCCGCAGTAATGCAGGATAACGGTGTTTTTGACCACCCAGTCGGTCGTCCACTCACCAAAGGAGATTGTCTCGTAGATCTGCCCCTTACGTGTGTCGAAGTTGTAGAGCTCGTCGGGCACCGACCTGATATCCTTGCCGTAGAGGGCGTTGAGGACGTCCTGGTCCGGTAAGAGTAGGATGTGGTCGCGGATGTAGTTGAAGATGTCGGCCGGCTGGACCCGCTGGCGGATGGCGTCGAGGTTCATCAGGAGGACCCCGGAGTTATAGTAGCCATCGGCGTCAAAGTTCTGCAGGCGAATCTTGTTGATCACCTCGGTGGTGTTGGTCAGTCCGGTGTGGATGGCCGAAGCGTAGAGGTAGTCGGACAGGTCGGTTGCGTACAGGCGGGTCAGGTCGTTGATGCAGAGCACGTCGGCATCCAGGTAGAGGATCTTGTGCAGGTTGGTTGGTAGGAGCTTGTGGGCCAGGAGCCGGTAGTAGATCGTCGTCGGATAGCGGTCGGTAACCGGGGCATCCTTGAACATCGCGTTCTTGACCAGCACCGGGTGGTAGGTCATCCCCAACTGCCGACAGAAGGCTGCTAGCTTCGCCCCTTCTTTAAGCGGCTGCTTCTGAATCACGTAGACGTCAAAACTGCGGGCGGGCGTGCTGACCCTGATTGAGAGCAGGACGGTCGCCAACTGGGTGGTATAATGGTCATCAATTGAGAATAATAAGTTCATCCGAATGGTCCTCCTTACATATTGTTCATTATAGCAACTGACGGTGGGACCGGTTGGGTGAAATCAGGAATGGAGACTTATCATGAAGCAGGAAGCGCAAATTGTCGCAGTCAAAAAATACACCGTTGCCAAGCTCGGTCAGGACAAGACCGGGCACGGCATGGACCACATCAACCGGGTCGTTAAGATGGCCCGACGGCTGGCGGCCGGCGAAGGGGTCGACCCCTTCCTGCCGGTGGTCGCCGCCTACCTCCACGACACAATCGATGAGAAGTTGGTCGCCAGCATCCCGGCAGCCGAACGGGAGCTGCGTGACTACCTGAATGCCCACGACTTCACGGCGGACCAGGTGGCCACGATCATGGACGCCATCAGCAACATCTCCTTTGCCCATACCCTCGACGGCGTGCCGATCCACCTCTCGATCGTCGGCAAGATCGTCCGCGACGCCGACTGGCTGGATGCGATCGGCGCCCTCGGCATCACCCGGGCGATCTACTACGGCGGTGGCCACCACGAGAAGATCTACGACCCGGCGATCAAGCCCCGCCAGAACATGAGCCGGGCGGAATACCGTAACCTGGCCGACGAAACAATCATCAACCACTTCTATGAGAAGATCCTCAAGCTATCGGGCATGCTGCAGACGGCGACCGCCCGCCAGATCGCCGCGCACCGTCAGCAGGTCATGCTCGACTTCCTGACCGAATTCAAGGCCGAGTGGAATGCCGAGAAGTAATAAAATGGTGTAGTAAATACATCAGGAGAATTATGCCGGTGTGCAAAATGGCCTCAGTTGATTACCTGGGTCGAGCCGGTTGCGGGCGCCTAACAAGCGTCCTTTTTCATTACACAAAATGCCCGCCAGGCACCAGAACATTTCTGGAGCCTGACGGGCATTATTCTTAATCTTTATTTTCATTATCAGAATTGGTAGGTGCAACCCAGTGCCGCCACAGCCAGCGGGTCCCCAGCCCCAGTAACGGGGTCAAGACCGCGTAGAGCAGGGCGGTCAGGACACTAGTTGACAGCCCCAGCCGGGCGTAGGCCAGGGCGGTCGCCAGCTGGCCGTCAAAGAGCAGGCCCGCGATTGCTAGACCGACCTCGATCAGGACCAGCTGCAACAGACCGGCGACCAGGCCGAGGAAGATCAACTGTTGGTGAGTGACGGTGCGATCACCGAGCTGCCAGCCGACCAACCAGGCCAGGACAATCACCGTTAAGAGGATGGCGACGGTTGCCACCCAATCGGTCATTCCGGTCAATGACATGACCACCAGGGCGATGATCACCACGCCGAGGGCCTCCCCGATCCCGGCTGCCACCAGGACGGCCAGGGCAACAATTCCCGCCCAGGGGGCCACGAAGATGCCTGTCGGCAGGACGAAACGGGTGCTGATCATGCCGATCAGGATCATCAAGACCACCGCCAGGGCATCACAGGCCAGGGATTTAAGACTGATTTTCATAGTCTTACAGCGGCTGCTTGGCGGTATCCTGCATCCAGGCCAGGGCCAGGGCCCCCTGCCCAAGGTGGGTGCCGATGACTGGGCCGAAGTAGCTCAGCTCAAACTTGATGTCGGGGAAGTCACCCTGCAGCTTCTCCAACCACTTCTGCCCTGCTTCCGGCGCGTTGGCGTGAAAGACAATGCCGCGCACCGGGTAGTCCAGTTTGGCCAGGTCGTCCTTGAAGATCTGTTCGCACCGCAGCTTGGCCTTCTTCATCGACCGCACCTTTTCAAAGGCCTCGATAGCGTGGTGTTCATTGTGGAAACTCAGGAGCGGCTTGATCTTCAAAATCGAACCAACAAAGGCAGAGGCATTGGAGAGCCGGCCCCCGCGGACCAGGTTCTGCAGGTCGTCGACCACGAAGACCTCGTTGATCGTGTCCCGTAGCTGGGTCAGCTTGGCGATGATCGTGTCGAGGTCGTCACCAGCATCGACCATCTGGGCCGCCTGGATGGCCAGAATGCCCATCAGCTTGACGGTGATCTGGCTGTCGAACGGCACGATCTTGATGGTGTCCTTCATCTCCTCGGCGATCTGGGCGATGTTGTTCAAAAAGCCGGAGATTGACTTGGCCAGGTGAATGCTGATGACGGCGTCGTAGCCCTCGTCAGCCAGCTTTTGGTAGAGCTCCATCATTTCACCAATTGACGGTTGGGAGGTGCTGGGAAAGGTACTGGATGTCTTCAGCAGGTGATAGAATTCCTCGGTCGTGATGTCGACGCCCTCACGGTAACTCTTACCGTCCACAACGAATGGAATTGGGACAACGTGAATATGATTGGCGGCCGCCTCTTCCGGAGTGAGGTAGGCGGTGCTGTCGGTCACAACAGCAATTTTCATTGTATCGTCCTCCATTTTATTGAATAAATTAAATATAATTGCTTAGTACTGGATAAAAATCCACATAATACAAGAAGCATACCACATGAAGAAGTATAAACCAACTTATTTTGCTGGACAAATGCTTAAACTTGTTTACTCCCGCGCAAAAACGTTATAATAGTTATCGCACATTTTCGCACGTTATATTAATGAAAGGAGCGCTTTGCATGTCCTTTGACGGTTTCTTTACCCATGCAATGGTGCATGAACTAGACCAAACACTAACCACCGGCCGGGTCGCCCGGGTCAGCCAGCCCTACCCAGCCGAGCTGATCATCACAATCCGGGCCCACCGGCACAACCACGCCCTCCTGCTCTCTGCCAACCCGACCTACCCGCGGATCCAGATCACCACGATCCCCTACAGCAACCCGGCCGTGCCGACCAACTTCACGATGACTCTCCGCAAGTATCTGGAAGGGGCCATCCTCCACTCAATCGAACAGGTCGGCAATGACCGGATCATCAAGCTGACCTTCGACACCCGTGACGAACTCGGGGATAGCCAGCAATTGGTCCTGGTCAGCGAGATCATGGCCCGCCACAGTAACATCTCCCTGGTCAACCAGAAGACCGGCAAGATCATCGACACGGTCAAGCACGTCGGCTCCGACCAGAACCGGGTTCGCCTCCTCCTGCCGGGGGCGACCTTCGTGATGCCGCCCAAGCAGGATAAGCTCAACCCCTACCTACCCAACCAGCTCTACAGTGACCTGGTCCGGCAGTACCAGGACCCCCAGGAACTGGCCCGCCAGCTCCAGCAGGGTTACGAGGGGCTGGGCCGCGACACAGCCCGCGACCTCGCCAACCGCCTCTTGGCCAGCGACCACCTGCCAACCACCTACCAACAGTTCATCCAGCACTTCGACAATCCCGACCCGGTGATTATCAACGGTAAGAAGAAGTCATTCATGGCCTTCCCACCGGCCGCGGCCCAGGAAGACGACCTCCAGCATTTCACCACTCTGTCCGAATTACTCGACAGCTACTATGCTCAGAAAGCCCAGCAGGACCGATCCAAGGAGCTAGCCGGCCAGGTCATCAAGGTGATCAAAAACGAGCTGAAGAAGGACCGGCGCAAGGTCAAGAAGTTCAACCAGCAGCTGGCCGACGCGGACGCCGCCGACCGCTACCGGATCCGCGGTGAGATCCTGACCACCTACCTGGGCAAGCTCAAGCCGGGCATGACCGAGATCACCCTGCCGAACTTCTACGACGACAACAAGCCGCTGAAGATCAAGCTGGCCCCGGAGCTGTCGCCATCGCGCAACGCCCAGAAGTACTTCACCAAGTACGATAAGCTGAAGGCCTCGGTCGCCCACGTCAACGAGCAGATGAAGCTGACCCAGGACGAGATCGCCTACTTCGAGAACATCCAGAACCAGATCGACCTCGCCTCCCCGGCCGACATCCAGGAGATCCGGCTGGAGCTGCAGCAGCAGGGCTACATCAAGAGCAAGAAGCAGAAGAGCAAGAAGCGGCGCAAGGTCCGTCTCAGCAAGCCCGAGCAGTTCCACACCAGCGATGGCACCCTGGTCCTGGTCGGCAAGAACAACCTGCAGAACGACCGGCTAAGCTTCAAAACCGCCAACAAGAACGAGATCTGGCTCCACGTCAAGGACATCCCGGGCTCCCACGTCGTTATCCGGTCGACCAACCCCAGCGAGCAAACGATCCTGGAGGCGGCCCAGCTGGCGGCCTACTTCTCCAAGGGCCGCGACTCCGACAACGTCCCGGTTGACTACCTGCCGGTCAAGCGCCTCCACAAGCCCAACGGCGCCAAGCCGGGCTTCGTTACTTTCACGGGGCAAAAAACATTATACGTTACCCCGCATAAGCTCGCGGATTAATGGAGTACTTGTCCGTTCAATATTAGTTCGCTAATAAATGTTCTATAGTTGTAATTAAAAGGGAACGAGGGTTGTGCCGCTCGTTCCCTTTTGTGGTTGACCAATATTTGGAACACTATTTGTATTTTGTGAACGAACTCGGTCATTTATGGCCGAGTTCGTTCACCCAAGATAGGGAAAATCATTTCATACCTGGTGCCTCTTTTGACGAAATTCGTGAGCTTTACTGGTTTGATAAAGAGATTAAGCAAATTCTTCTGGATGGGATCTTGAATGCTGAGCATCATCTAAAATCTATTGCTGCTTATCGATTTGCAGAAATAAGCCAAAATGAAAAATATGGATATCTCAATATAGGAAACTATGATCGTGAAAAGCTTAACTACGACTGGAAGTTAATTTCAAAACTATCTCAAATTTTAAGCAGTAACTGTAAATATAACAACAATACAATTTATCACAATATTCATACCCACAATGATGTGCCCATATGGGTACTTGTCGATTTCTTTGACTTCGGAACATTACGTGCTTTTATCAGAGATCTTCCCCATAGTGTACAAAATAAAATTGCGGTTGACTGTATTGGCTTTATCCAGGATAACGTACCAGGCTTTGACAGTGCATTTCCCGTCGAAATTATGAACTCTTTCATTAAAAATATACACGAAACAAGGAACATTTGCGCACATAATAAACGCCTACTAAAGTTTGAATGTCGTTCAGACGTCACCTATCTTCAGCAGTTCCATAGTTTAAACAATATTACTAACGAAAATGGCACAAGGAAAAGTGTTTATTCTACGTTTATCTCGTTACAGTGTTTTCTCAGTAAAACAGAATACTGTATTCTAAGTAATACTATTCGAAAGCGAATAAGGAACCTTAATCATAAGGTTAAATCAATTGATATTAACATCATTTTAGATGCTCTAGGGTTTCCAGATAACTGGCAAGAACACCCCGCTCTCGCTCAAACACTTTAGTATTGATAAGCAGGCTCAAGTAAACATATTTTATGAGGAACTGACTGGTGGGTTAGTTTCTTTTTTATTTGAGTTTAGTTTTTAAATTTAGTTAAAGTAAATTTGAACTAGTAGGGTAATTTAGTAATTCCGAATTCCCCGATTCCCACACACCAAACGAAAAGTCCGCTGACCTTGCACCGGGCAAAATCAGCGGATTATTTTAATCTATTTACTTTATTTAATTTCTGCAACGTCAGCCTGCTGGCCCCACTCATGGTAGCGGTCACCGACCAGGGAGACGTAGTAGTTCATGTAGGTCATCTGCTTGTAAGGCGTGATCCAGATGAAGCCGATCCCGGCGGTCAGGACGCCGAGGATGTCCCAGCCCAGAAAGCTCAGCCGGAGGACAAACAGCTCCCACTTGTGACCGTTCATCAGCTGCCGGCTCATAGTCACGTAGTCGAAGTAGCTACGGTCGGTATCGCCGCCCTGCTCCTTGACGTCCTTGTAGATGTAGAAGGTCTGGGAGTAGGCGAAGGCCTTGATAACCCCTGGGATGAACAGCAGCAGCGACCAGAGGAAGACCAGGACCCGCTGGATGACATAGAGAACGAAGACCGGCAGGATGTACTTGCCGGAGATCGTCTGGAAGGCGTCCTTGAACGGGGTCTTGGTGGCCACTTTAGTCCGAACCCAGTCGATCAGGGCAAAGTCGACACTCAGCAGGAGGTAGGTGGTGATCAGGTCGCCGATGAAGGACTGGCCGGAGCTGGCGCTGTTGTTGCTGCCGACCTCCGCCGAGAAGTCCCCGGGCATGACCGGGTTGATCCGGGTGAAGTAGTAGGTCAACCCGGCGACCATCCCGGTGATCACGACCCCAGTGATCACCTGGCAGACCACCGGCACGATGTTCAGCTCGATGGCAGTCAGCCAGTTGCCCGCCAGCAGTTCGCGGGCCTCAGTCTTTAGTTGTTTGCGTGTTTTCATCATTTGGCCTCCCCCCTATGCTTGTGGGTGCGGGTTAGTACTCGGCACCAGGAGCTCGTAGACGTAGGAGAGCTCCTGCGGCCGGAAGGCACCGTGCAGGGTCCCCACCTTGGTGAAGCCGTTCTTGGCAATCACGTGCTGCATCGCCTGGTTATTTTCATTCGTGCTGATCCGGATCGACTTGATCGTCGGCCGGTGTTCCTCCAGGTAGTCCAGCATGTGGATGAAGAGTTTGGAGGCGTAGCCCTTGCCGGCGTGGTCAGAGTGGATGGCAACCCGGTGGATCACCACGTAGTCCTCCGTTTCCATCAACCACTGCCCGTCCAGGTCGTCGTAGAAGTGGTCCGGCGCGTCGACAATCGCCAGGGTGCCGACGGTCAGGTCATCGTTGGACTGGGCCAGGTAGGCATAGCCGTGTTCGATGTCCTCCTTGATGTGCTGGACATTCGGGTAGTCCCCCTGCCACTGGTCGACCCCGCGCTCAGCCAGTTGGTCCCGGCCGTTGCGCAGGATCGCCAGGATGGTGTCCAGGTCCGCCATTGTTGCTTTTTTCATCTTCATAAAAACTCACTCCCGTCCGGTGGCGTCTGTCTGCGGGACAGGACCACCGTCAAAATAATTAACTCGATTACTATTATGCCACTAAACAGGAGGAAAATCTCCTGCATTCCATAGGCGGTCGTCAGGGACACGCTCAGGCCGGACTGGCGCTGGGCCCGGTCAATAATCAGGGCACTCAGCGAGGTCCCAAACGCTCCGGCAAACTGCTGGAGGGTGTTGAGGACGGCGTTACCCGCCGCCTGCTGGTCCTTGGTCAGGCCGTCCAGTGAACAGGTCATGATGTTGCTGGCGCACAGGCCCAGGCCGACCATCATCACCAGGTAGGTTCCGACCAGCTGCCAGAGCCGGAGCCGACTCCCCAGGAGGGCAAAGATCACCATCCCGACCAGCATCAAGCCGGCCCCGCCGATGATCGGCCGCCGGGCACCGAAGCGGTCAAGCAGGTGGCCACTGACCGGGGAGAGGATGGCGGCCGCCGCGGCCCCGGGCAGGACCGCCAGTCCGGCGATCATGCTCCCCTGCCCCAGGACCAGCTGGACGGCGTTGGGCATGACAAAGGACATGCTCAGAAAGACCATGAAGGTGGTGAAGTAGGTCAGGGCCAGCCAGGTGAAGGAGGCGTTCTTGAAGATCCCCAGCTTGAGGACCGGGGTCGCCGTGTGGGTGCTCCGGTAGGCAAACATGGCCAGGCTGACCAGCCCAACCACGTATTCGGCCAGGCTGACCGCCGCCGTCGCCTTCCCCAGGCCGTTTTGGGCCAGCAGGATTGAAAGAAGGCCCAGGGACAGGAGGCCATAGTCGAAGACAGCAAAGTGCTGACGGGCATTCGGCCGCGGCCCGTGGATGGTGACCAGGCCGAGCAAGAGGGAACCGACCAGCAGGGGCAGGAGGGCGAGGAAGATCATCCGCCAGCCCCACCGGTCGACCAACAACCCGCCATAGGTTGGCCCGATTGCCCCGGCCGTCGCCGTGATCAGGGTCCCGACCCCCATCATCATCCCCCGCTGAACTGGTGGGACCTCAGCCAGGATGATGTTGAACATCAGGGGGATGGCAATCCCGTTGCCGCCCCCCTGGACGACCCGGCCGAGCAGGACCAGGGCCAGGCTGGGGGCCACCGTGATCAGACCGGTCCCCGCCGTGAAGAGGAGGCTAGCGACCAGGAAGAGGGCCCGATTGGTGAAGTTACGCTGGAGGTAGGCGGACAGCGGGATCACCAGGGTGGCCGTCAGCATGTAAGCGCTGGTCACCCACTGGATGGTCCCCAGGTCAACACGAAAGGCGGCCATCATGGCTGGAAACGCCACGTTGGCCGCCGTCTTCGTCAGGACCCCGGCGAAGGCCAGGATCCCCACCGCGATGATCTCCAGCAGGAGGCGCGGCTGGATATTACTTGTCATTCTTACCTTGCTTGGCCGCCTTGTTCAGGCTGGCTTCCTCACTTTCGGCGTAGTTGACCATCTTCAAGAAGTTGTCGACGTCGAGGCTGGCCCGACCGATCAGGACCCCGTCGATGTCCGGCTTGGCCATGATCTCCTTGATGTTGCCGGGGTTGACACTACCCCCGTAGAGGATCCGGATCTTGTCGGCGATCTCGTAGGTGTAGTTGTCAGCAATCGTCCGCCGAATCATCCGACAGCCTTCCTCGGCCAGGGTGGCGTTGGCGTGCTGGCCGACACCGACCGCCCAGGATGGCTCGTAGGAAATGACAACCCGCTTGATCTGGTCCAAAGACACCCCGTGCAGGACGCTCATCAGCTGCTGGAAGACGTAGTGGATCTCCCCGTTGACCTCCTTTTGGACCATCGTCTCGTCGGTACAGATGATCGGCGTGATGTCCATCTGGAGGGCCGCTTTGACCTTCTGGTTGACGGCCGCGTTATTTTCACCGAAGAGCCGCCGCCGCTCGATGTGGCCGAGCATGGCGTAGTTGGCGCCGAGGTCCTTGAGCCCGCGCAGGCTCAGCTCCCCGGTGTAGGGGCCGGAGTACTCGGCCGCGGCGTTCTGGGCGATGATCTGCAGGCCGGACTTGCCCGCCGCCTGCTTCATACTGTAGAGTGAAAAGGCCTGGGGCGCGATCCCCACCTCAATCTTGTCCGGGTCAGGCAGCTTATTCTTGATCGCGTTGACGAACTTCACCGACTCCGCCACGGTCTTGTGCATCTTCCAGTTGGCCGCAATAAATGGTTTGCGCATCGTGATTTCCTCCTCGTCGTTTTCTTCAAGTATGACACACTTTGGACCCCCGGTCACCGTTTTTTCACAAAGTTCAGTTTCTCTTAAACCTTAATTTTCATTTCTGGGGAAAGTGACTATAATAAAAGTATCAATCCACACAAAGAAGGAAATTACCTTGACCATGATTATCATTAGCATCATCCTGCTAATCGGCTTTCTCTACTTTCTGGGACGCAACTTCCACCAGGACAACTACGGCTACGCCTTTGTGATGTACATCGGGGCGGTGGTCTTCTACGCCAACCTCTACGACAACCTGCCGGAAGACGGCCAGTTCTGGCTGATGTTGATCACCATCCTGGCCCTGATCGCTATCACTGGCGGCTACGTCTACCGCGCGGTGACCGCCACCAGCAACGAACGCCACCGCTGGTACGCCGTCGCCCTAGGGATCCTGGCGACTGTCCTGGCGATCATCTTCAAATTCATTTTATAAAAATAATGGGATCGGTTGAGCCACCTGCTCACCGGTCCCATTTATTATTTCTGAAGCGTAACGATTTTAGATGTGATTAGTCCTTAACTGACTGGACATCCGCGGCGCTGTCGATGTGGTGACGGTCCAGGTAGTCAATGATCTCTTGGATGGTCATGAAAGGAACATCCAACCGCTGGGCCAACTTCGCCAGATCATCGCGTCGGGCCATGTGACCATCATCCTTCAGGACTTCAATGATGACCGCCACCGGCGCCTTGCCTGCCAAGAAGGCCAGGTCAACGGCTGCCTCGGTGTGACCAATCCGATCGCGGAGTCCCCGCGGCTGTGCGTACAGGGGTTGAATGTGACCCGGATGGTTGAAGTCACTTGCCTTAGCATCGCTTTTGGCAATCTGGTTAATCGTTGCCGCCCGGTCGAAGGCGGATACCCCAGTCGTCACACCGGTGGCTTCAAATGTCCCATCGGCGGTGACCATAAATGGGGTCTGGTTAGGGTCGGTACTGTGTTCGACCATCTTGGTAAAACCCAGTTGATGGGCATGTGCCGTAGTCATGGGCACACACATAAGACCGTTGGCTTCCTTCAACATGGTGTGGACGGTCGCCGGGGTAATGCCTTCCCCCAGGGCAACCAGGTCCCCCTCGTTTTCTCGGTCCTCGTTATCAGCTAGAATAATGAAACCACCATTGCGCAATTGAGTAAGTCCTTCTTCAACAGTTGCAAAATTCATTTAAAACGCTCCTTTGAAACTTCTCGTTAACAGACAACCGTTCGAACGTGGCTCTATAATAACGAACAATATTATTTAAATCAACCGTTTTTAAAATGAATTACGAACTTAAATAGCTTTTAAAACGATATTTATCGTTTAAATATGAACTTTGCGAATAAAAGTCAAATAAATAATAGTTTCATGCAAATTTTGTTTTTCGGATAACTGCCTTAGTCTAATTGCCCCAGTGCCTGCTTCAGGTCGGCAATGATATCCGTCGCATCCTCAATCCCCACCGACAGGCGAATCAATTCATCGCTGATCCCGTCGCGCAACCGGACCGCCCGGGGAATTGAACCGTGGGTCATCACCGCTGGCACCTCGATCAGGCTCTCAATCCCACCCAGGCTCTCGGCAAGGTCAATCAAGTGAAGGTGTTCGACGAATTGCTTGGTATCCAGACCGGCCCGGAGCTCAAAAGCGATCATCGCCCCAAAGCCTCGCATCTGCTTGGCCGCAATATCATGCCCCGGAAAATCGGCCAGGCCCGGGTAATAAATTTTGGCAACGTGCGCATCCCCTTGCAGGAAGTCAACCACCGCGGCGGCGTTCTCCTCATGGATCCGCATCCGCGCGGCCAGGGTCTTGATCCCCCGCTGGACCAGCCAGCTGTCGTCCGGCCCCAGGGTAGCCCCCAGGGAGTTCTGGAGGAAGGCCAGCTGGTCCGCAATGGCCGGGTCGTTGGTGACGGCAACCCCGGCCACCACGTCACTGTGGCCGGCCAGGTACTTGGTGGCGGAGTGAACGACGACGTCCGCACCCAGGGTCAACGGTTGTTGGTTGTACGGCGTTGCGAAGGTGTTATCCACGATTGTCCGCAGGTGGTGCCGACGGGCCAGGGCGGTCACGGCCCGGATGTCGGTGATCTGGAGGAGCGGGTTGGTCGGTGTCTCAAAGTAGATCGCCACGGTGTTATCCTGGATGGCCGCCTCAATGGCCGCCAGGTCGCGAGTGTCGACAATCGTGAACGTCATCCCAAACCGCTTCAGGACCTGGTTGATCAGCCGGAAGGTCCCGCCATAGACGTCCTTGCCGACGATGAAGTGGTCACCACGGGAATACATCGCGAAGACCGTCGCGATGGCTGCCGAACCGGAGGCAAAGGCAAAGCCGGCCACCCCTTCCTCCAGCTGGGCCATCAGCTTCTCCAGCGCAGCCCGGGTGGGGTTACCCGTGCGGGAATACTCCCACTTGGGATGGCCACCGAGGACGCGCTGGTGAAAGGTCGAGGCCCGGTAGATCGGCGTCGAGACGGCCCCGGTCGTCGGATCCTCACTGTTACCGCCATGAATCAATTGGGTATTAAACTTTGTCATTATCAATTACCTCGCTTACTTGTTTAGTCGTAGATGTGTTCACTGAGATAGCGTTCGCTAGAATCGGGAAAGATGGTTACCAGGTTGGCGCCCCGGGGGAGGTCCGCCGCCACCCGGAGACTGGCGGCCAGGGCGGCCCCACTGGAACTGCCGATGAAGAGGGCCAGGTGCCGGGCGGCCCAGCGCACATAGTGGAAGGCCGCATCGTCTTCAATCGTCTGGACCCCGGTGATCGTCACGTCCTTGAAGAATGGTGGCACGAATTCCACCCCAATCCCCTCGGTTCGGTGGGGGTGTTGGGGCCCACCATTCAGGATCGATCCCGCCGGCTCCACAACGTAGTTCGCCAAGTCGGGGTAGGCCGCCTGGAGGGCCTTGGCCGTCCCGGCGAAGGTTCCCCCACTGCCGGCCCCCGCTACTAAGGCCGCAAGTGGGCGACCGGCCAGGTCACTGAGAATTTCTGGTCCCAGCGTCCGTTGGTAGACATCCGGGTTAGCGGGGTTTTCAAACTGAAGGGGCAGGTAACTGTCCGGGGTTTTCGCCGCCAATTGTTTGGCGTAGGCGATTGCCCCCGTGATTCCCTGATCACTGGGGGTGTTGATGACGGTCGCGCCCAGGGCCCGCATCAGGGTCTGCTTCTCAAAGCTGAATTTCTCCGGGACAATCAGCTTGACGGCCAGCTGGTGTTTCAGCGCCGCGATGGCCAGGCCGATCCCCGTGTTGCCCGCGGTCGGTTCGATGATCGTGGTATGGGCGGTGACCTGCCCCTGGGCAATCCCCCGCTGGATCAGGGCCATCCCCAGGCGATCCTTGATGCTGCCCCCGGGGTTGAACATCTCCAACTTGGCGTAGATGTTGACGTCATTGGGAGCGGCAATCCCCACCTTGAGCAAGGGGGTGTGACCGATGAGCTGGTAGGTATCATTAACTAGCAACGAAGATTCCTCCTTCAAAATTTAAAAACAAAACGGGCGCAAATCCAGCCTCCTGAATTTGCGCCCATGGTTTCACAATTACTTTGAACTAGTTCATTCTAACTTAAAAATGAGAACGCCAAAATTGTGGACCGCTGGAACGCAATCCACAACAACAGTTATTACCGTTTGCTAATAAGTTGATCAGCATGGCACTCTTCCTTTCCTAAGTTAGGGCCCAGTGTAAGTAATTATTAGGCCACTGTCAATCTTTTTATTAAAGAGCTTTAATTTATTTTTCATTTATAGCTAATTCGTCTGTCCAGGGTGGTCATTGGCTTACTTTTTAAAAGTTGCAAGTACGGTCACCCAGCAGGCACACGGTCATTCAATGTAATATGGTGACTTGAATCGGTCGCGACCCTCATTATCAAGCGCCCCCTTTTATCAGCAAATCCAAGGCTTGACGCAGCCCGGAGAACATAGTTAGATTAACGTAGGATAATTTGATAAGGAGGTAAAGTATGAACTACTACATCGGTGTCGACGTCGGCACCACCAGCACCAAGGCGGTCCTCTACGACGAGGGCGCCCGGGTCATCGACCACTTCAACCAGGGCTACGAACTCTACCGCGACAGTAACGGGATGGCGGAGCAGGATCCCGAAGACATTGTGACCGCCGTCGAACGGGTCATCCACGACGCCACCCAACGAATTGACTTCGCCCACGAGCGCCTGCTGGCGGTGGCCTTCTCCAGCGCCAACCAGAGCCTGCTCCTGATGGATCGCCACTTCACCCCACTGACCCGGGTGATCACCTGGGCCGACACCCGAGCCCAGGATGCCGCCCGTGACCTAAAGCACTCGCCACGCGGCAAGCAGCTCTACGTCCGGACCGGGACCCCGATCCACCCGATGTCGCTGTTGACCAAGCTCCTCTGGCTGAAGAAGACCTCCCCGGAAATTCTGGACGCCAGCGCCCACATCAGCGGGATCAAGTCCTACCTCTTCTACCGCTTCTTCAACACCTTCAAGGTCGACATCTCGATTGCCTCCTGCACCGGGATGATGAACATCAACCGCGGTGACTGGGACGACCTGGCCATGGAGGTCACCGGGGTTGGCGTAGACCGTCTCCCTACGATCGTCAGCGGGACCAGCCAGGCACTTGGGTTGACCAAAGAGGCCCAGGAGAAGATGGGGATCCCGGCCGACACCCCCTTCGTCTACGGGGCCTTCGACGGCGCCCTCTCCAACCTCGGCGTCGGCGCCCTCAAGCCGGACACGGTGGCAATCACCATCGGGACCTCCGCCGGCGTCCGGGTGATCACCGACCACCCGGTAATCGACCCCCACGAGCGCCTCTTCTGCTACGCGGTCGACCGGGGCAGCTGGGTGGTCGGCGGCCCGCTCAACAACGGCGGTGACGTCTACCAGTGGGCGGTCCGTCACCTGGTCACGCCGAGTGCCGTCGCCAACGAGCAGACCGACCCCTATACCCTGGCCAACGAGGTGATCGCTGGGGAACCGGCCGGGGCCAACGGACTGATCTTCCTCCCCTTCCTCGGTGGTGAACGGGCACCCCTGTGGGACTCCAATGCCCGGGGAACCTTCTTTGGTCTCAACAACCTCCACACCCGGGCCGACATGCTGCGGGCGGTGATGGAGGGGATCACCATGAATATCGCTACGGTCTTTGCGGCCGTCTGCGACCTGGTCGGCCAACCGACCAGCGTCACGGCCACCGGGGGCTTTGCCCGTTCGGCGGTCTGGCGGCAGATGCTGGCCGACGTGCTGAACTGCCCAGTCAACATCCCCCAGTCCTTTGAATCCGGCTGCCTCGGGGCGGTGACGATGGCGATGAAGAGCCGCGGGGCTGTCGACAGCCTGGACGTGGTCAAGGACTTCATCGGCCGTGAACTCCTCTACCAGCCGGACCCCCAGGCGGTCGCGGTCTACCAGCAGTTCCTGCCCCTGTTCCAACAGGTCGAGGGGCTGCTCACCCCGGCCTACGCCTCGATTGCCCGGCTGCAGCGGAAGGATTAACCATGGTAAATTGCGGGGCCAAGTCCGAACATATTAATCCCTGAAAAACAGATAACCCGATCACGGTGTCGTGCCGTGACCGGGTTATTTTAAACAAAAGCTTAGGATAGTCTTTTCCTTGCTGTTTATCCCATGTAACTTCCTCATCGTTACTAATATGTAAACTCTCACGGATAGCTGAATAAACGCATGTTTGCTTTACCGCTAGAAAAAAAGACTATATACTTAATTTGCGTACAAGTATATAGTCTACTCTATCCATCACCTGCCTGTTGATGGATTTTTTAGTTTAAATACCAAGGATAATCTTGATGTTTCGGAAAACCTGTTTAGGGATGTTGTCGGTATGGTCGACCACCTTGTACTTCCGATTCTCCAAATCCAAACTTGTCATTTGTTCAACCAACAACGTCCCCTTGGTCGTCGTGCCTTCTCGTTTGCCATCCCACTTTACTACCGTCGGGAATTTCTTCTCTTCACTAGTAAATGGAATGACCCAAGCAAACGGTGTAACGACGCGTAGAAAAGGATCACTAACCACGAGCCAAGGCCGATAGCCTTTTTGTTCGTGATTACGTTCTGGTTTGGGTGCATTATCGAGCATGATAATATCACCCTTCCTTAAGTTTGATGATGCCATAGCACCACCTCCTAAAATTTATTTAGCGTGTTCCAGACGTCTTTCAACTCGCACACTAGAACTTAAATCAGTTCATTTCCAACGGGCTTACCCTTATCCACTATTTCAAATGGATATGGTTTGCCAGTGTCATATCCTTCAAATAGCTGCTCTAAGCGGCTTTTTTCTTTTTTCGGTTTAATTACGATTGAATCAGAAGTTACCGTTAATGAAACTTCCTTATCGGTGGGAGCAATTCCAACTTTATCGAGTATTGCTTTGGGAAGACGGATTGCATTAGAATTGCCCCACTTGCCAAGTTTTAGTGCTTGTTCCATAATGCATTCCTCCTTAGAGAAGATGTCCCCTCTTTACTTTTAATAACACACACATTAAGTATATACTCGTATCATTTATGTGTCAACATGGATATACACCCTGCTTGCTACTTCACTGGCAAGTGGGGTGTTCTTATATATTTACTTATCCTTGTCGTGCTGCTTGCGGTATTCGCGGGCCGTGGTCCGCATCTTCTGCTTGAAGGTCTTGGCGAAGTAGCTACGGTCGTTGAGCCCGACCCAGAAGCCGACCGTGGTGATTCGCTAACAGTTGGCAGGCCTGCTTGGCCCCAAGGTCAATCTCCTGATGGCCGGTCACCCGATCCACCCGGCCGCCCGCAACTCGGGCTACGAGTACGGCATCCCGATCACGATTGGTGATAACATCTGGGTCGGCGGTAACGTCACCGTCTGCCCAGAGGTAACGATCGACAACAACGTCGTGATCAGCGCGGGTAGCGTGGTGACCAAGGACATCCCCGCCAATGTCGTCGCCGTCGGGAACCCGTGCCACGTCCTCCGGGAGATCACGGACGCCGACCGCCCCTATTACTTCAAGCACCGCAAGTTCGATGACGCCGCTTGGCAAACGATTCAACATAGAAAGTAGGAAATCAATGATCCACATTTTTGCACTATTAGTTGTTGTCCTGATCCTCATCATGCTTTTCATCTATGACGGTAAGCTGGACCGGGAACAGTAACATCCTACGGGCCATCCCCCAACACAAATGCGCCATTCAGGGTTTAAGTCAAATCCCGAATGGCGCATTTAAGTATGATAATTTTTTCATTAGGCCTTTGTTACCTTTACAGTTAACGAATCATTCTTAGGAACTAATAAAGATTGATAATCACCATCAATGATTCGACCAATTACAAATGTGTTCGGCCATGTATCAGTTTTCCCTGCATACAGAACTAGCGTCTGACTCGTTCCATCTGCGGCTTCCCAATATGCCAGTTCACCCGCATGGAGGGTTTCTGGATTGGCCATCTGATCAGTTGGGAGTTGGTTATCAAGCACCGCGACTTTTTCAATATAGCCATCAACATCACTTAGCTTTTTAGTAAGCGGTAATTTTTTTAACAGGGCTTGAGCGGCGCTGCTATCATTCAACTCGGCCAATAGCTGTTGACCATTAATATCAAGGTTAATTTTCGTCATGTTAGCTCTCCTCCACCTATTATTGTGCTGAATAACCGCCATCAACAACTAAGGTTGAACCCGTAGCGTAAGACGAATCATCGCTTGCCAGGAAGAGCACCGCTTTAGCAATCTCTTCTGGATCAGCTAACCGACCAACCGGTTCAAATTGAGCCCAAAAGTCAACACCACCAGCAGAACCCTTGGAGATCAAATCGGTGTTAGTTACACCAGGAGCAACCGCATTGATTCGAATGCCATTTTTCTTTTGTGCACAGTAGAGAGCTGCCGATTTAGTCAGTAAGATTACGCCGCCCTTGGCTGCCGAATAAGCAAGATTACCTGGAGTACCAACTAAACCAGCGTCACTGGAGAAGTTAATGATTGACCCACCATTCTTCATATTGAGGACACCATATTTCGTACCATAGAGCACGCCGTCGAGGTCAATCCCCAATACCTTATGCCAGTCTTCACTTGTAATATTTTCGATATTGTCATTATGTGGAATCCCAGCGATGTTCGCAACGATATCGATTTGGCCATACTCATCCATCAATTGGCTAAAAATATCTTTCCAATTATTTTCATTGCTTACGTCTAGTTTCATAAATTTAGCATTAATCTTTACGGCTTCGGCAGTTCCCTTTTGCTCATCCAAATCTGCCATAACAACTTTAGCACCCTCATCAGTGAATACCTTAGCCGTCGCTAAACCGATCCCATTTGCAGCACCAGTTACCAAAGCAACCTTATTTTCTAAACGTTTCATTGTTATACCTCTTCTCAAAAATAAACAATCGGTCATTATTCACGTAAAAAATAATATGAAAGATCTTTCACTTTTAATAATAACCGATTGGTCATTATTTGTAAAGTGCTTTCTTTTATCATAAAATGAGAGTATGCAAACTAAAGACAAAATCAAATACGAAAAGATTATCAATGTTGTTGCCAACATGATTGCTAATAAAGGAATTGAAAGTATCAGTATTAACAAGGTTGCTACCAAGGCTGGAATATCTAAAGGCACCGTTTACATCTACTTTAAGGACAAAGCCGACCTGCTCAGACAAACCTATTTAGCTAAACGGCAGATGTATAATGAATATTTTGCGCTTAATCTAAAAAGAGAAGGCACTTGTGCTGATCAGCTAGAGTCATTCATTGACTGCCTTTATCGCTTTGGCAAGGAACACACTACCGCAATGTTAGTGGTTGATGCTATTGTTAGTAGTCATTTGCGCTCCGAATTTTTCACCGATGGTCGTGAACCTGAAGCAATGCTAACTATCTGGAAGCAAGTCATTGATAAGGGTATTAAGCAAGGAATAATCAAGGATGTTGATGCCTATTCGGTTAACTTCGTTCTTTTCCATACTATCTGTGGATACATTAAAGACGTTTACTACGGTAATCTAAATGAAACTGATCTTCCTTTTGCCAAGGTAAAAGATATTCTATTGAATGGGTTACTCAAGTAGCACTGCCTCGATCACAATAGCTGTCACCAATCTTAAAAAAGAGATTTCTCATTATTAAAGATCGTAGAAGCAAACGATATTCTACCAAAAATAAGCCCCAAAACGATCATTTTGACCGCTTTGGGGCTTATCGTGTGCTATGAAAAATTTATTTGATTGTCTTTACCCAACCGGGGAAACAACTAGTTACTCCAGTCGGTGGTGTGCATGTGGTCCGCAATATTATCGACCTGGGCCCGATCGCTGGCATTGCTGTAGTAGCGATTGGCCAGGTCCTGGATGGAGACCGTCTTGGCTTCTGAGTCGGCGTAGTCGTAACCGCCGTCCCTGATCGTCACCTGGTCCCCATTGATCGTGTAGTTGAGGGTGCTGTCCTTGGTCCCCAGGCCGACCTGGTAGGTGTTCGGCTTGCCCATGATCATGTATTCGACGGTTTGGGCCTTGGCGGCGGCCATCCCCCGCCCCGAGGCGAGCACCATGACCCCAATCTTCTTCGGATCGGTGACCGTGGCGGACTTGTCATTGCCAGCATTGGCACTGCCGGCAGTGGCGTTGCGCTGGTCGGTGGTCCGCACCCCGGTGGCCAAGTCGTTGATCATGTCACCGGCCTTATTCTTGTTGGCCAGGGCCACCATCTCCTTAACCGTGGCCGGCTGCTGGTTGAAGCCACCCCGCTGGTTGGCGAAGTAGATGTCATTACCGACAATCGTGTAGTAGCTGGCGGCGCGGCTGTTGGTCAGCTTGACGGAATACAGGACCTGGGCCCCCGCCGGCAGTTGGTCCTTGATCCCGAGTCTGGCGGCATAGTCAGGATTGTACAGGGTGATGCTGATCCGTTGGTCCGCCTTGTTCATCTGGTCAACCCAGTCCTGATTGTTCTTGACCCCGGCATAGTACATGACCAGCGCGGCGTTCTGCTGGGGCGTCAGGTTATCGGCGCTGAGCTTGGCTGAGCTGGTGGCCATTCGGTGGTCAGCACTCGTGCGCTGCTGGCTGGTTGAATTGCTACTGTTATTTTGGCTGGTGGTCTGCTGACGGTTCCCACAACCGGCCAGCAGACCACAGGCAATGATCCCCACGCATACTAATTTAATCTTCTTCATCTAACACTCTCCCCATTATCGATCGATATCTAGTCATCCGTGTCGGCGTTGCTGTCAACGGGCACATCGCTATCGGTATCCACGACGATCTTACCGTTGGCGTAGACATAGTAGCACCTGGTCCCAGCGGCGTTGCGCACCCGGTTATACGGGACGTAATCCGGGGTAGTCGGAGCCCCGTGCGCACCACCATAGGTCCCACTGTCGATTACCCAGCCCTGGTCCCCCTTGACCTTGTTCAGGTAATCAATCGTGCTTTGGCCCCCGGTCAGGTGAAGGCCCGGGTCGGTTGATTTGGCCGCTGCTGACGACACGGCCGCGGTTGAGCTTTGCTTTACAGGGGCGGACTCACTTGTCGAATCCTTCTTTTGCTGCTTCTTCGTTGGTACCTTCTTAACGACCTTTGACGATTTCGCACTGGAACTGCTGGCCGACTCACTGTCTTTGCTGTTCCCACAAGCAGCAACGGTCATCCCCGCCAACAGACACATTCCGAGCGTTACGAGCTTATGTTTCATCATTGTCGTCACTCTCCATTCGTTTTGGCCAACTCTCTAGGCAGCGTCCCCAGGAATTGAAATGAAACCGTTATTGTTCATTTTATAACTCTCCCAATATCCCATCTTAATACAAAGCCCACCAGTTGGACGCCCCCACCAAAAGTATTAACCCCCGCTGAAACTTTTCGACAGCTCACTGAAACGATCCCCACTAAGGGGCCGGGGTTAACTTTCTAACCCCGTCACCGGCTCCCCCACCACCAGGGCCTGGCCATGGTTAATTTGTTAACGATTTTGTTGTCAAAGGCCATTTTGTTAAGATATGGATTGACAATCAGGACAGATTAAACAATAATATTCGTGTAATTAACGAATTGGACCGCACAGGTCTGTGAAATTGTTCGGATTTAGGAGGATTATATGCACTGGTTTGCTGACTTAATGGCCGCAATTGGCGTTGTCCTGAACGGGATTCCCCAGGGGATCATGGCGATGGGCCTCGGCTTTGCGGTCTTCCCGACTACCTTTTCGTTTCTGCTCGTTGCCGCAATTAACTTCGTCTGTCACTCCGTCGCCCCGGTTTCCTTCCAAGCCGAATCACTGGCCCTGACGGGGAACCTGGGCCGCAACACCCGTGAGTTCACCTCGATCATCTTCGGCGGGTCGGTCATCATGGCGATCATCGGTTTCGCCGGGGTCCTGACCCGGATTGTCCACGTCTTTGGCAACCAGATCATCACCGCCATGATGGCCGGGGTCGGGATCATGCTGGCCAAGATCGCCCTGGACATGGCGAAGGTCCACGGAAAAAGCCTGACCGGCTGGCTCTCGATCCTGGTCGCGGTGGTCACCTACCTCGTCTCCCATGACCTGGTCTGGACCATCTGCCTCTCGGTGATCCTCTCCAGCCTCTACGCCGTCTGGGGTGAGCACTACCGGGCCCAACTACCGGCCAACGTGACCGTGCGGAAGTTTATCTTCACCAAACCGACCATCAACCTCCGCATCGTCCGGGGAGCGCTCAGTCTCGCCTGCCTGAACATCGGGGCCAACCTCTCCTACGGGTTGATCACCGGCCAGATGACCGGCATCAAACCAAACCCGGTCAACCTGAACCTGCTCACCAGCTCCCAGGCCCTGGCCGACATGGGGACTAGCCTACTCGGTGGGGCCCCAGTGGAGACCATCATCTCCGCCACCGCCAGTGCGCCCGAACCGGTGATCGCTGGCTGCCTGATGATGCTGATTATGGCGGTCATCCTCCTCTTGGGCTGGCTGCAGAAGGTGGGGAAGTACGTCCCCAGTGCCTCCATCGCCGGTTTCCTGTTTGTCCTGGGGATATTCGTGACCTTCCCGGAAAACGCCGCAACCGCCCTCGCCGGCAAGGGCCAGCTCGTCGCCGCCACCACCATGCTGGTGACCGCCCTGGTTGATCCCTTCGTCGGCCTGCTTTCCGGCGGCCTACTCAAGGTTCTGTTGCCACTGCTCGCGTCACTCTAGGAGGCTTTTTATAATGAAGACATACCAACTTACCATCGGCGATCAACACCGTGACCTGCCCATTATCCCCATCAATAACGACACCGCCATCGCCTCGTTTGTCCTGCTCGGTGACGACGCGATGAGCTACACGGCCGCTAAGCTGCTCTTGCCCAAGCTCCCGACGACCTTCGACTACATCGTCACCGTCGAGAGCAAGGGGATCTCGCTGGCCCACGACCTGACCCTGCTGAGCGGTCACCCCCGCTCACTGGTCATCCGCAAATCGGTGAAGGGCTACATGAAGGACCCCCTAGCAACCACCGTGAACGCCATCACCACGACCCACGAGCAGAAGCTGGTCCTCGACGGCAGTGACGCCCGCCGGCTGCGGGGGAAACGGGTGGTCCTGGTCGATGACGTCATCAGCACCGGTAGCTCCATCCACGCCGCCGGTCAGCTCCTCGACCGGGCCGGCTGTCAGGTGGTCGCCAAACTCGCCATCCTGGCTGAGGGCGCAGCGGCCCAGCGGACCGATATTCAGTTCCTCAAGCCCCTCCCCCTCTTCAACCGGGACGGGACGGTCAAGTAACCTTCATGAACACAAAAAACCATTCAGGATTCAACCAGAATTCTGAATGGTTTTTTATTTTATGGGTCCCGCCGCGTTATTGCCGGAACTTCCGGGTGTTTTCCGCCAGGTGAACCAGGTTGCGGAGGAAGTCGTGCGTGGTGGCCTCGTAGTTGTACTTCTTACCGAGGTCGTAGATGTAACCGTTGATGTAGTCCACCTCGGTTGGCCGGCCCTTACTCATGTCCTGGTACATCGATGGGTAGTGGAGCGGGTTGGTGACCTCACTGACGTACTTGATGGTCTGCCACTCCTCCTCACGGGTGCTCAGCAGCTGGATGCCGGCCCGCTCGGCCACGTCGAAGGCCTCGTTGATCAGCTGCTTACCGAGCTTCTCGGCGCCATCGTAGTCGATGAACTGGCCCATCTGGATCTCAAAGAGGGTGCAGATCGTGTTGATGACCGAGTTGAAGACCACCTTGGTCAGCAGGGTCCCGTAGAAGTTATCATTCAGGTGCGGGTTGATGTTGGCCGTGGTAAAGTCGGCGACGATCTCCTTGACCCGGTCGTTGGGTTCGCCAACCTGGGGCGCCAGGTTGATCGACCCGGCCCCGGACTTACCGATGAAGTCCACGTCCCCGGCCTTGTTGAGGACGGTCCCGATCAGGCAGGTCCCGGCAATCACGTGTTCCTTGGGGAAGTATTGATTAATCTTTTCGATGTGCCCCATCCCGTTCATGCCGGAGAAAACGTACTGGTGGTCGGGGTGGAAGAAGTGGGCGCTACGCTTCAGGAGGTCGTCCAGGGTCATCTGCTTGGCGAAGACGATGAAGACGTCCGGGTCACCATCATATTCCTCTGGGGAGTAAATGTTGACGGGGACAAGGTGGCGGCCCTCGTGGTCACGGGAGACGTAAACCCCGCCCTGCTGCTTAATTGTGTCGACCTGCGGGGCCCAGTTGTCGACAAAGTCCACCTTGGCCCCCGCCAGTTCCTGTAGGAGCACCCCGAAGCGGAGTCCCATCGCACCTGCACCCAATACCGTATAACTTAAAGCCATAATTTAATCCTCCTTATCAAACAAATGCAACTTACCAATCCGGTCGACGGCCTCGACCAGGCGGGCCGGCTCAATCAGGAGGCCGATCCGGACGTAGCCCTCACCGTGTTCACCAAAGCCGTTGCCGGGGGCCACCGCCACGCCGGCCTTGTCCAGTAGAAGGTCGGCAAAGGACTCACTAGTGTAGCCCTTGGGTACCGGCATCCAGGCGTAGAAGGTCCCCTTCGGTACGAAGGCGTGCCAACCGATTTTTTCGGCAGCGTCGATGAAGGCGTTCCGCCGCTTTTCGTAGCGGCCGACGATCTCGGCAATTGCCCCGTCGCGGTGGGGATCCTGCAAGGCGTCGATCGCCGCGTACTGGAGGGCCGGAAAGAGGCTGACGAAGAGGTGGTCCTGGATCAGGTTCAAGGCCCCGATGATGTCGGGGTTACCGACCGCAAAGGCGATCCGCCAGCCGGCCATGTTGAAGGTCTTGGAGAAGGTGTAGAACTCGATGCCAACCTCCTTGGCCCCCGGCGTCTGCATGAAGCTGACCGGGGCCTGGCCGTCGAAGCCCAGGGTCCCATAGGCAAAGTCACTGATGATGCCGACGTGGTACTTCTTGGCCCAAGCAACCAGCTTGGCGTAGAATTCCGGCGTGGCCACCGCCCCGGTCGGGTTGTTGGGGTAGTTCAGGTAGAAGAACTTGGCCCGCTTGGCAATATCTGCCGGGATCGCGTCCAGGTCCGGCAGGAAGTTGTTCTCCGCCAGCAGGGGCACCGTCTCAAACTTGACCTCGCCCAGGGCCGCCCCGGAGAAGTAGTCCGGATAGCCCGGGTCCGGCAGGAGGTAGGTGTCGCCGGGGTTCATCAACGCCCAGGGCAGCTCCACCAGGCCGATCTTCGAGCCACCGAGGATGGCGACCTCCGTCTCCGGATCGAAGTGGGCCCCGTACTTCTCCTGGTAGAAGTCGGCCGCCGCTTGCTTGAAGGCGGGCAGGCCCCGGAAGAGGGAGTACTTATGGGTCTTGGGATCGGCCACCCACTTCTGGGTACTCTTTACGATGTAGTCCGGGGTCGGCTTGTCGGGGTTTCCCTGGCCGAGGTTGATGACGTCAACCCCTTCAGCGACTTTTTGGTTAACCTTGGCGACCAGGTTGGCGAAGAACTGCTTCGGCAGGCCGTCTAATAGTTTTGATTGTGGAAATTCCATGTTGATTCCTCCTATCGATACAAGTTGGGGCGCCGGTCCTGGAAGACGGGGATTGGTCCCCGGACATCCTGGAGCTGGTCCAGGTCGAGTTCAGCGTAGGTAACGTTGGCGGTCTCCCCGGCGTCACTGATGATCCTGCCCAGCGGGTCGATCACCAGGGAGTGACCATTGAAGTGGTTGTCCGGATCGTCCCCGACCCGGTTGACCGCCACCACGAAGGCCTGGTTCTCAATCGCCCGGGCCTGGAGCATGATCTGCCACTGGGCGATCCGGGACGCGGGCCACTCCGCCGGGAAGTAGAGGACATCGGCGCCGTGGCGGGCCACCGTCCGGACCCACTCCGGAAAACGGAGGTCGTAGCAGATAAAGCTGGCGCTGGGCACCCCGGCCAGGCGGAAGTAGTTCTCCCGGTCGCCGGCCCGCAGGTACTGATCCTCCTTCATCAGGCCGAAGAGGTGGACCTTGTCGTAGGTCCCCACCAGCTGGCCGAGGCGGTCGACCACATAGGTCGTGTTGTAGAAGTGACCGTCCCGGCTGGTGGCCACCGACCCGCCGACGATGTTGACGTCGTACTGGCCCGCCAGGTCAGTCAAGAGCGCCTGAGTCTGCTGGCCATTCGGGTCGGCCAGGGTGCTCAGCTGGTCGAGCGCGTAGCCGGTGTTCCACATCTCGGGGAAGACGACGACGTCCACGTTATGCGTCGCGGCCGCCTTCACCGCCGCCATGACCCGGTCGCGGTTCTTTTCCGGCTGGGCAAAGGCGATGTCCAGCTGGGCCAATGCAATCTTTAGTTTCATATGGGTCCTCCTTCCAAATAAAAAAGCCCGTCCTTATCTCAATCAATAAGGACGAGCAGATACCCGTGGTGCCACCTATTTTCGCCGCTCACTCACATGGGCAGCCTCAGGAAGTCAGTCAACTTCAATACCAGATAACGGGTATCAACCGATCGCGGCTGGGCCGGGGCCTCACCACGATGCGAACTAATCAAGACCATCTTCAGGACATTTGGCAGCTCCCTTCCACCAACCGGGAGCTCTCTTGATGCATCCTGTCCCTACTCATCTTGGACGTTTTATTAATAATCATTAGCAGTATTCTAATGCTATTTTAATTATTTGTCAATGGCATTTTAATAATCAACGCAAAAATTAGCTCTCAGACGAATTGAGATTACAATCGACAAATATCGCGCCTGAGAGCTTTTTCGATATTCTATTTGGTACCGTTCTAACGATGGTTTCGGCAGTGTGCCCAGTGAAAAGAGGCCATTTTACTCCTGCCGTAATAGCAGTTCTAAAATATCATTTTCCGGGATCTTACCAAAGAAGTCACTAATTTGAACATCTTTTAAGGCATCTTTAATGGCCCCTTCATCATAGCGAACCCCAATTAATTTCTGCTCAAATTCATCAATTGCTTTTTGCCCGAAGAAGTCGCCATAAGTTTTGAGATCCTTGATTCGGCCATTTTCAAGGGTAATTCTGAAGTCAACCGTTCCTTGAGCAAAGTGCTGCCGGTGTTGAATGGCGGCCTTAGGCGACTGACCGTAAATCCAGTCCCAATTGCTGAAGATGGACTGGTTAAGTTGCTCAACTGCTTTCTTGGTTTGCTCGTCAAGCACGTATTCCTTGGCATCGCTCAAATCGTCAACGCCGAGAATGGTCTTAGCCAACGTATCCCGAAATTCTTCAATAGTTAGGTTTTGATATTCCGGCTTGAAGTAGGGCTTCAAGTTAGTAACCCGACTATGAACGGATTTGATTCCCTTGGATGCAATCTTATCTGCTGGGACGTTGAGTGCTTTGCCGATGACATCCAGGTCAACATCATACATTAGGGTGCCATGGGAAAACATTCGTCCCTTTTCAGTCTTCATCGCATTCCCAGAGAATTTTTTACCCTTAATCTGTAAATCGTTTCGCCCGGCCATTTCCGCATCGGTTGCCCCGAGTTTGTGTAGTGCTTTGATTACCGGATCGGTAAACTTACGGAAATTACCGATCGAGTCACCATCATCCTTGGTGATGAAACTGAAGCTGACGTTGCCCAAGTCATCATAGACGGCACCCCCACCGGACGTCCGCCGGGTGACAATGATATTGTGCTGCTTGACGTAATCCTGATTAATTTCTTCATAAGCGTCTTGATAACGCCCCAAGATAATACATGGGGAATTGATATAGAAGTACAGAATTGGTTCATCAAGGTTGGCGTGTTCCATTAAGTATGTTTCAAGTGCAAGATTATACCGAATATCACGACTATCAGTAACGAGATATTTCATGTTATTTACCTTCTTCTAGTTAAATTCATCAACCAGGTGGACCTTAACGTTGGCACTGTTTTGGAGCAATTTAGCAACCGGACAGCGCTTTTCACATTTCGCTAAAATGGCCGTGGCCTCCTCACGACTGACTTGGGGGATTCTCACTTGAGCATCCAGCCAAAATTGGAAGCCGGGATTATCAAAACCCAATTTGACGCCAACGCGAACGGCGCTCTTATGAGGAAGACTGCGGCGCTTTTCCTCAGCCTCGATCGTCGCATTTAGACAAGTCGCAAGGGCAAGGCCAATTAACTGTTCCGGATTAGTGCCCGGTGTATCGTGAACAGGGTTGCTCGTTAGAACATCAAGGTCGCCGCCGGAAATGACTTTTGCATGGCCTTCAATGCCCGCAGAATTTTCAACTATCGTTTGGTATAGAACTTTATCCGCCAATATAGGTACCTCCTTTGAATCCGCTTACTTAATTATAGTGCGATCGTGTTGAATTTAAAAGAGAAAAGATACAGCAAAGCGGATAAATGTATCTTAATAGTTGTGATGCCTCATATATTATTTTCGGCTCTACCCTCCTTCCAAACGAAAGCTAATTCTAGTTAGTTGTGAGCCCGCCGCCTTTCATGTTGGGTTAGCAATAAAACTCTGCTATTTTGCGATCAAGCGTCGCAAAACTTTCATTAATGGAAATGGATTGATCATTCCAGTGACTCGTTGAAGTCCCTTGTGCGCGCACGAGTTCAAAGGAATTAAAGCCCATGATATTGGTGAACATCTCCTTAAGATATTGGACCGAAAAATCAAGATTAGCGTAACGGTCATTTTGCGTATAGATGGACCCGCTTGCTTGCAACACCATTACTTTACGGTCATCAGTTAGGAGTGGCACCGAGCCATTGTGAACATAGCGGAATGCCTTGCCAGCAATCATGATGTTGTCGAGGTAGTCCTTTAGCCGTGAGGGGATGTTGAAACTATGGAGAGGAAGGGTGATGACGATGCGGTGATGCGCCAAAAATTGGGCGAGCAGTTTTTGGTGTGCCTGTTACGTCGCAATGATCGTTGGATTATTAGTCTCCCCTGTATTCCAGGCTGTAAATAAGCCGTGATCACCGTATTCGAGCCGCGGGATCCGGTGCTGGTATAAGTTGAGGGTCGTGATTTCAGTACCCGGGTACTTTTCTTGCACGTCTTTGATAAAGTGCTGCTGGAGCTGCAGGGAGTAGTGGTCAGCAACGTTATTAAAGTCTGGGTGAGCGTTAATGATCAGTGTTTTCATTATTGATATACCTCTTTTCCTATTTATCTGTTAGTGTAAGATTAAAAGGTGACAAATTATGGCACCAATAAGAGGGATAACAATGAAAAAATCAGAACGATTGGTACAGGAGATCAGTTACCTAGATAATCATCACCACTTCAATTTAAAGGACTTGATCCATGAATTTGGGATTTCAAAGCGGACGGCCTTGCGGGACCTCCTCGCATTAGAAGAGATGGGGCTAGCAATTTATAGTGAACCGGGAAAGTATGGTGGGTATCATCTCATCAATAAGGAACCGCTGATTCCGATTAACTTCACCAGTGGTGAAATTACCGCCATCTTTTTTGCCATCAATGCCCTGCGCCTGCTGAGGAGTAATCCCTTCCAGCAATCATATCCCCGGATTGCCGACCGCTTATTAAACTCATTACCAGATAAGCAGCGGAAAACAGTGCAGCAGATGGAGCAGGTTGTTGACTATTACCGAATTCCGAGCGTTCACCATAACGATCACCTACACCAGTTGTTAGCGGCAATCTTGAGGTTTAAATTGGTTCGCTTTAGCGCCCAGCAGGATGGCAAAGTGATCCAGGAAGCGCAATTGCGCCGCTTACTGTATCGAAATGGGAATTGGTTTGTTGAAGGAATTGATATTGCAGCGGAGCGGTTCTTCCGTTATCGGTGCGATCTATTAGCGCAATATCGTGAGCTGCCAAAAGACGCCCCGTATATCTTCGCTGAACTTGACCAGCGTGTTAACCAGGAACAGCAAAGGAAGCAAACGGTAAATTTTGAATGTGAACTAACCGCTGCTGGCCGTGAGCACTTCTTGAAAAATCACTATCCAGGAATGGCCTTGCAAGGTCATAAATTGGTTGGCGTGTATACCCATGAAGAATATCAATACCTGCTTACCTATTTGCTATCATATGGCGGTGAAATCAAGGTGCTTGCACCCAGCCAATTGCAGCGTGATTACATTAGGCAACTACGTAAGATTTTAAGGCGGTATGAATAATTCACGACCATTGAAATTAATGCCGATTAATCTGCGTTGATGCTATTTACTAAAGCGGATTGATTGACAGAATCCATTAGTAGATAATAATCTAAACTTTGATACAATGATGATAAAGATACGTTGTCGAGTGCACAGCTCATGACGAACACAAAAGCCTTCAGCAAGGTCCTACTAAGTTGCTGGAGGCTTTTTGCGTACACTCATATCAATGGTTACTGTTGTTTAGCCACTTAAACCATATCAGATTAGCACATGGAAAAACTTGCCCGCTTCAAGCTTGTAATATTAAAAAGCATTGCCTAACTTTTGCTCGGCAATACTTTTTCACGTCTTATTAATTTGATTCTTGGTCCAAGGTGATATTAGATCCCAACTTTTTCACGGCAGCAGTGTCGCCATGATCGTTAATGTATTGGATGATTTCATCCTTTGAAACGCTCTTAAGTGGCGTATCAGGATTAACTGATAAGTTATAGATGTTGACGGTATTATCCTTATCGATCGTGTAAACCTTTCTCGTAATGCCGTTAGCGTTGATTTGTGAATTAAGAACCCCATAAACCATCCCCTGGCCTGGGGCAGACAATTCAGATGCGTAATTCGAATCAAGGATAATGGTTAGATCATCATCCTCGTTGAAGTACTCTTTCCAACCCTCAAGGCCAGATTCCTTAGCATAATAGGCGATTGCTGCCGCTGTCTCCTTTGGGCCAATATCTGTTGATAATTTAGCCGAGTTGTCAGCAGTTGAATTGACGGAACTACTATTTTGCGTGCTAGTTGCATTATTTGACTGAGCATTAGTATTGGCACTTTGGGTGGCAGTTTGATTGCTGCGAGGAGCAGCTTGATATTCATTATGGAAGAAGAACCATCCACCTCCCAAGACGCATAGGAGAATTACGACACCAATTATCCAGCGCGCCTTGGTTGATTTAGCTCGTTTTCGCGCTGAATTTCTCGTAAATGGTTGGTCCTTGTCGTTTGCATTAGTTGAACGATCACCCTTGGTAAAATCATAGCCACAATTAGAACAGAATTTCGCATCGTTCCTATTTTCTTTTCCGCAGTTTGGACAAATTTTCATATTGATACTCCCTCGAAACCGATTGTATTGGCACCCTGTCAAGCAGCATGCACTTCTTGCTCGAATCAGCTGTATTTTCATGTGCAACTTTCGCAACGATATCTTCAACTAATTATTATAGTCTCTGGGAAACTAAAGATGGCGACCCATGATAAGGTTGTGCTAGTCACTGAAGAAATCGTCACGTCACTGCAAAAAGATTAACCCTGTTGGCGGATACTTAATTAAATCATCGTCATCCCACCGCCAATCTGCACGGTCTGACCGGTCATGTAGTCAGCCTTGTGCGATGCCAGGTAGGAAATAAAGTTGGCTGCCCGGTCCGACCGAAGTTGTCAACCGCCGTCTTCTCGGTGTCACGCTTCTTGGTAACATCACCCTAAGACCGCAACGGCATGACCACCGTGCTGATTGATGTCGCCAGCGACCTTGGCGGCGGGGATGGTCATCGTCGAGTACACCTCGGTCCGCAAGAATGGGGGTCCATCCCGGAGCTGGGCCAAAGATCGTGAACAGTTAGCAATCTATGACGACCGGTTCAAGCCGGGGATGACCAAGGTGGCCCAGGCCCTGAAGAAGGATGGCAACAAGGCCATTCTACAACTGGTCCACTCCGGCCGGGAAGCCAACTACGCCCCGAAGCTCGGGCGGACGGTCGAAGTGCCGAGCATGATGGACTTCCCATGGATTGATTACCCAGTTCATGAATTAACGGACGCCGAGGTCCAAGACGTGGTCAAGGACTTTGGTGCGGCGACCAAGCGGGCCATCGACTGTGGCTTTGACGGGGTTGAGATCCACGGGGCCAACCACTACCTGATCCAGCAGTTCTTCTCCGCCTTCTCCAACCACCGGACCGATCACTGGGGCGGCAGCCTGGAAAAGCGGATGAACTTCCCATTGGCCGTGGTCAAGGAAGTAATGCGCGTCGTGAAGGAATACGCCCCAAAGGACTTCATCGTCGGCTACCGGATCAGCCCCGAGGAGATTCACCAGACGGTCGGCTACACCTGGCACGAATCCACCCAGCTGATCAAGGCGATCACCGACCACTACGACCTGGACTACATCCATCTCTCCCTGCCAAAGTACGATGCCAAACCCAAGGATTCCGACAAGACCTTTGCCGAGCTGTTCCAACCGGCGATCGGTGACGATGCCAAGGAGATCATCGTCGGCGATGTAATGTCTGAGGAAGATGCCGAGGATGCCCTGAAGCTGACCGACCTGGTCGCAATGGCCCGGGCAACCCTGATCGATCCGCAGATTGGCCTCAAGATCAGTGAAGGACGGGGCGACGAGATCATTCGTCAGATCTCACCGGAGCAGGTTAAGAAATCCCACCTCACTCCTGGCCTGATCAACCTCTTCTCCGATCCGCAGATGGAGCCCCACCTGCCGGGCCGGGAATCCATCTACGCCTTGCACCAGGCGGGTTCTTTGAACAAGGATGTCCTGAAGAACGGGACCAGCTCCTCTTTCAACCTTGACCACTTCAAGAAGTAAAGCTATCGCATGACAATTACAAAAGCCTTCAGCATGGTTTTAAGTTGCTGAAGGCTTTTTGCGTATCACCAACCCAGTTAGCAACTGCTAACTGGCTTTGTTAGAGCTGTTTGTTGATGTTCTCAATCAGTGTCTGCGTGAATTGGTCCAATTGCGCGGCGGGATTGATGACCCAGCCCATGGTGAATTGATCATCGATGATGCTACCTAGATTAATCTTGGGCAGGCTGGCCAGCAATTCGTTGGTGGAATGCCGAGCCTGCCAGTCCCGCGCCAGGCAAACCGCGTTCAGCTCGGTGATCACGGTGTACATCGCCCAGCTGTCGTCAAGGCGGGCCACCGTTTCCAAGGGGCCGCAGATGAACTGCAGGTGCTCAAACAATTGGTCATTGTAAGGATCGTTGAAGAGGGCAAACTGCTGGTCGACTAGGTCCGCCGTGGTTAGCTGACCCTTCTTCACCAGCGGGTTGTGCTGACTGGTGATCAGACTGATGTGGCCTTCATGAACCTTGATGAACTGCAGACCCAGCAGGTCGGCTTGGTGCCTGCTGTCAATTGCGATAAATCCCGCATCCAGTTCCTGGCGGCGGACCTGCTCGATGATCGTCGCGCTCGCCTCCCGCTTCAGCATCAGCGTGGTGTTTGCATCATCGGCCTTGAGGAACTCGGTTAACATGGGCTTTAAGAAGGTATTGGTATAGGCTAGGCGAATGGTGTGGCGCTTGTTCAGCTTTCCCAAACGACTGGCCTGGTGAACCAGGTTAACTTTGGCCGCCATCATTGACTTGATGTACGGCAGCAGTTCTTGCCCCTGATCGGTCAGGGTCATCCCCTGGTGGCTCCGCGCGAAGATCCGGACCCCCAGCTCATCCTCCAGTTGGGAGATCGACTGACTCAACCCCGACTTGGAGATGTGCAGGAAGTCCGCTGTCGCCTGCAGGGTGCGGTGGTTGGCCAACTCGGTAACGTATAGCAGCTGTTCGTAGTTCATTGCTCTCCCCTGCTTTCGTTAAATCAGCGTGGATGCCTTAGCAAGACACTTAGTTATTTAATCTCCATAAAGTCCTTAAATAGCTTCTCAACCTTGGGATCCTCAAAGTAAACCCGAACCCCATCAATTCCCCGGGTGAGCAGGACATAATAGATATTTTTGACGAACCGATCAAAGGACTCTGGATGCGGATCATCCTTCTTGAACTTACCATAGTTGTCATAGTAATACTTTGGATTAGCAACCAGCTGGCCTTGGTCATTAACCGTTAAGTCCTTACCAATGATTACCCCAACATAATTCAGATCGATTCCCTGGACAGCATGGATTGAGCCAATCTCATTTTCAGAGTTAGGGGCATCGATCCAGTCTTCCAAGCGGGAATTCCAGTTCCAGTGATGGTCGCCTTCGACCCAGTCCGGCTGATCACTATGACGGCTGACCCACTTCCGGCAATAGCCAGCCACCACCCGATTCTGTGATGTCGGATCATAGTTGCGCATGTCGTTCAGGTAGTCAAAGAGATCCTCAATCGAATCACATACACCAAAGTAAGCGTCCTCACCATTAATAAGATAATCCTTAAAGAGCTCTTTATAGAAATCATCATTTGGTTTGCCAATTCCCAAAAATGCTTTAATACCCTTGATAAAATTATCGCCAGTAAAGGCCTTTTGATAACCGTGCGCACTTGGCTGAATGTTGATCCGGTACTCGGTTGGCAACTCGAACTGGCGGAAGTTATTCTGCTGGACAACATGCTGGAACTGCTTCTTCGTGACATCCCCCGGCCGAATTTGTTGGCTTGGATCATATAGCAAAACTAATTGCCCGCATTGGTGTACAATCTTCAGGAGCTCATTGGCATGGGGATCATAGTTGGTCCCCCGCTCCTCAGCTACCTTAGCCGGGTACTTAAAGATGACGTTAAGCACGTTGTTGCTCTTCGGGTAGTATCTTCTTAAGCGGTGAGCCTCATCGACAATCAGATAGTCGTAATGCTTTCCCGACTTAATGTACTTAAAGGCCGTGAAGACATCAATATCCTTGTCCCCATAAGCTTTGAAGATCTTCTTAGCGGTTTTCTCCCAATTTGGTTTAACAATTACCGCGACGGTCTTGGCTGGATTCTTCTTGCTCAGTGCGGCGGCCAAATTGGTCAGCATCACCGTCTTCCCAGTGCCGGCCATCCCGTTAATGACAAAGTTATGTTCCTTGTCCTGAAGGATCTCCTGAATGATCCCGGCCTGAACATCGGACAACCGGTGGAATGGTGAATACTTAAACAGGATTGAGTTCCGTACCACATCAAGGTTAGGTGTCTGGACATACTTACGATCGTACAGGTCCTTCCAAAATGGAATGATGAAATCACTCTTGACCTGGTTCTGGTCCGTATATGGAATAATTGAGTTACCAACAGTCGAGTTATCGCTGAGGACCTCCTTATGCTTACCATCAGCAGCGATGTAGGCAATCAGCTGGCTCTCAATGTCGTCGAGGGAGTTGCGGGTGATCAATTGGCCAAACGACATCACTACACATTTGTAGTTTTGTAAATGGAACTTGGATTGCGGCATGAAGTGTTGCTTGTACCGCTCCAAAAAGTGCTTGGTCTGGCCAACGTAGCTGTGGGTATTCCCAAAATAAATATATATGGAATCCCCCTTCTCCAATCGTTTTTGATCCTTCATACCGATTTTTTCGCCCTTAATTGGCTGCGGCGTCTTGGAAAGGCGATCAACCTTAAATTCTTTTAAAACATACTTTTTAGCCATGATAATCACCTACTTCCGATCAATCTTGGGCCACTTACGTGATTGGTTATAACTGACCTTTTTCTTGATGGCATCCCCGGGGTCAATTCCTAGTTTATCAAACATGTAGATCAGGTAGATCATCGTATCCGCCAGCTCATCCTGCAAATGCTTCTTCTCCTGATCACTTAGCGGCTGATCTGCCGGTTGCCACTGAAAGATTTCCAATACCTCGCTGGCTTCCAGGTTGACAGAAATAGCTAGATCTTTCAAATTATGAAATTTGGCCCAGTCGCGCTGGTCACGAAACTTTCTTAACATGGCTAAGGTTTGATCATAATCCATTGTAATTTTCCTTCTTTTAAATAATCTCTTATTAATATTATATCAAAGGTCCTCTTTTATTCTGATAGTCGAAATATTCATTGTATTCAAAGTAAAGCAGCTCAGTACCATGACCTCGCGTCACCAAGCAAGGTTGCTCATTCTAGTGTATTTGATACTTCTTATCATATTCATAGGCCGGAGCATTTCCTTGCCAAAACAAGGGCTCTTCTTTATTAGTCTCCTCTAAAACGATGTCGGTACCCCAATAGCTCCACCCAATTGCCGTCATACTTCATAAAAGCAAAGGTTTAATAACGCTCACTAAGATTCCGCAAAGCCGAGTCAAAACATTAACACTTCATCGGAAATAGTATTATACTGAACATGTTGTAAGCGTTTCACATTGAAAGGAGTAGTTTTACATGTTAGAAGAAAAACGTGTTGCTGTTATCACCGGTAGTTCCCGGGGCATTGGTAAGGGCATTGCCGAACAGCTCGGCAAGGACGGCTATGCCATGGTAATCAACGGCTTCAACAAAGACGAAGTCGAGAAGACCACTAAGGAACTGGCGGACAAGGGTTACCAGGTTGTTGCCGCCGCTGGTGATGTTTCCAAGAAGGAAACCCATGAGATGTTGGTTAAGACCGCCGTTGAACACTTCGGCCGCCTGGACACCTACATCAACAACGCCGGGATTGCCCAGATTGGCAACCTGGTCGACGAATCAGCGGAAGACTTCCACAAGATCTTCGCCACCAACGTTGACAGTGTCCTCTTCGGGATCCAGGCCGCAGCGGCCCAGTTCAAGAAGCAGGATGATGGCGACAAGGTTCGTAAGATCATCAACGCCTCCAGCATCGCCGGCCATATCGGCTACGAACTGCTGGGCGCCTACTCCGCCACTAAGTTTGCCATCCGGGGCCTGACCCAGGTTGCTGCCAAGGAACTCGGCCGGGACCACATCACCGTCAATGCCTACTGCCCAGGGATCGTTGGTACCGACATGTGGGACTACATCGACGAGAAGATGGTCGAGATCAACGGTGGCCAGAAGGGTCAATACCTGAAGGCCGCCATCGATGGCATCACGATGGGCCGGGTTGAACACCCATCTGACGTTGCCAACTACGTCTCCTACCTGGCATCCCCAAAATCTGACTACATGACCGGTCAGGCCGTTCAGATCGATGGTGGGGTTCAGTTTATCTAAACTAATTACTAGGCTGTCTGGCGGGTGCCAGGCGGCTTTTCTTATTTTAAAAAATGGACAATTTGGTAATTTGATTCCTGATAGTGGTCAAATTCTCATAGTTGTTTAATGATAAGCTGTTTTTCGACTACTATTCTTAACATTTTGCCTAATTAGTCCTACGGTAAAGGTGTAGCAACAAAGATTTATTAGAAAGGAGTGTTTTATGATGGAAGAACATGCATTCAAGCGGACTAACAAGATCCTGATCTGGCTTAACCTGGTTGCAATTATTATCTACGCCTGCGGGCCGTCCTTCATCAATTACCTGACTAATTCACATGAAGGCTCCGTTGCCGCCTGGCAATTCTTATTCGCAGTAGTCGGCCTGTGCTTATTCGGCTACGGCCTAAGCGAGGCCCACGAGCTTAAGGGTGTCAAGGCTGGCTCCATCTTCATGACCACGGCCTGGGTCAGCGTGGCCGCCGGGGTCCTCGGCTTCATCTTTGCCTTCATGCCAAAGTCAATGGCGCTCGGCATGGTTAGCGCAGTCGTCGCCATCGTTGCCTTTGTCTGCGCCTTGATGGCCCACAAGAAGAACTAATAATTCACTTAAATTATTTCACCCTGCCGAAGTGGTAGTTTGCCACGGCAGGGTCTTTTTTTAGTTAGGGCTACGGTCGGACTGGGCCGCAGCCGGGCCGAAACTTTGCTATGATAGAGTTAGTAAAAATTTTGGAGTGAGTAAAACATGATTGGAACATACGCAAACGTCGCCGCGATCCTGGTCGGCACTACCATCGGCTGCCTGCTGAAGCGCGGCCTCAGCAAGAAGTATGAGGACGCCCTCTTCACGGTGATGGGGCTCGCCGCCTTGGGGATCGGCCTCGAGAACGTCGTCAACAATCTGCCGAAGAGCCACTACCCGGTCCTCTTCATCGTCAGCCTGGCGATCGGGACCCTGCTCGGCACCTGGTGGGACCTTGACAGGCGGTTTGACCACCTGATCAAGCGCTTCGGGGGCCACTCTCAGCTGGTCAAGGGGCTGGCCACCGGGATCCTCCTCTGCTGCATCGGCGCCCTCTCGATCGTCGGCCCAGTGATGGCGGCGGTCCGCGGTGATGAGACAATGCTCTACACCAACGCCACCCTCGACTTCGTGACCACGATGGTCTTCGGCGCCAGTTTCGGCTGGGGGATGCTGCTCTGCGCCCCAGTCCTCTTCTGCTGGCAGGGGGCCATCTACCTGGTCGCTAAGTACCTTTCGGCCAGTTTCTTCACCGGACCGCTGGTCACTGAGATCGCCATCGTCGGTGGTTTCCTGATTGCGACCACCGGGATCACCCTGCTCAAGCTCCGCGACATCAAGACCCTCAACATCCTGCCGGCCCTCCTGGTGCCGATCATCTTCTTCATCGTCATCGACCTGGTCTAAGCGGCGATGGCTCTGTCCGCCGCCTTTTTTGGTTGGCTTTTAGTAAATCCTTTTATAATGTGAAATTTAACGCAAAGTTCGCGATTCTTACTGTTTTTCGGGGTAAAATCAACTAAAACACATCATTTTGCTATAAATAAAGGGCCTTCACTCGCAAATCGTTCCGATTTATGCTAAATTGGTTAGGTACGTTTGTGAAAAGTACAAGAGAGAAGGATTATTGTAATGGCATTTTTGATCGCACTGATCAACATCGTTGCCTGGGCACTGATTCCCCTGACCGTTCGTAAGTCCCCTGCCAGCCAAATCGCGGGGATGGGGATCGGGGCCTCGGCAACCGCACTGATTATCTACCTGTTCACCCGGCCGGCCTTTGACCCGGCCACCTGGGCCGTGGCCTTCTGCGCCGGGGCCCTCTGGACGATCGGGCAGATGGGACAGTTCATCTCATTCAAGCGGATCGGCGTCAGCGGGACCATCCCTCTGTCGGCCGGTTTCCAGCTGGTCGGGAACTCCCTGATCGGGGTCCTGATCTTCGGCGAGTGGCCAACCGCCACCGCCAAGGTGATCGGCTTCATCGCCCTGGCCCTGGTGGTTATCGGGATTGTCCTCAGCTCCAAGAGTGACGACCCCGCCGGCGGCAACGCCAACGCGGGCAACGTCCTCTTCCTGCTGGCGACGACGATCGGGTTCTGGATCTACTCCAGCTTCCCGAAGCTGATCAGCAAGGACATCAACCCCGGGGTTAGCGGGCTGGACTACCTCCTGCCCGAGATGGTCGGGGTCCTGGTCGGCACCACCATCTACGTCCTGGCGACCCACGCTACCAGTGTCTACCGCCAGCGCGCCACCTGGCACAACGCCCTGGCCGGGATCGAATTCAGCATTGGGACCCTCTTCTACCTCTTTTCGGTTAGGCACAACGGGGTCACCGACGCCTTCATCTACAGCCAGCTGAGCTCAATCCTGTCAACCTTCGGGGGGATCCTCTTCCTCCACGAGCAGAAGACCCACCGCGAGATGGTCTACATCACGATCGGCCTGGTCCTGATCGTCGGCGGCAGTATCATGACCGGCTTCGCCAAATAACGTTTAAACCAGAAAATCGCCCGTCCGCGTGAATTGCGGATGGACGATTTTTTTCGTTTAGCGGGGAACCTGGACGTTGACGGCGTGGCCGGCGAAGTGGGTGATCACCGCCTGCTTGGGCTGGAGGTCAACCATCATCGTGATCCCGTCGACCCGCAGGCTGCGCGGCCCGGCGTAGTAGATGTCCAGCGGCCGCCGACGCAGACGCTCGATGGCCTGAAGGAGGTCCGCCGTGAACCGGCCGGGATCAACCTCATCCGGCAGGTTGTTGACCAGCTCGGCCAGAGTGGTTGCTTTAGCCATTCGCTCACCCCCTACTCAGTGACCAGGCGTTGGATGCTGATGGCCACCCGGACCTTGACCTGGGAAAGGTCCGCGTCCCCGGTATCAATGACCGTGTCGATGATCGCGTGGCGGAGCAGACCGCCGTCGACCACCTCCTGGCTGAGCGGCTGCCAGGCAAAGCCGGCCTGGGCGTCGTGCTCCTGGTAGCCCTTGGCCAGCTTGGCGATGATCTTCAGCGCCCGCTTGTAGGAGTGGGCCGCCCAGAAGTGCTGGGACCGCAGATCGCTGCCGTCCTGGAAGATGGTCGTTTCGACCACCATGTAGACGTAGCGATGGGCCTTGACGTTCTTGATCTTCTTGGTTGATTTCTTGCTCAATCGAAAGCCCCCTCAGATAACAACTTGTTCAAACAGCGTTCTTCCATTCTACGCCTCTTCCGGGGAAATTGACAGTCCTAGGCGTGGAGGTCGTGCTGGTAGGAAACGTGGCTGCGGCCGTTGACCGAGCTGACCCGCAGCTGGTCGGGAATCTGTTCCTCCAGCTCGGTGACGTGGCTGATGATCCCAATCATCCGGTGTCCCTCCAGATCCTGGAGGGCACGCAGGGCGTCGGCCAGGGCGTCCTGGTCCAGGGAGCCGAATCCTTCGTCGACGAAGAGGGCGTCGATGGTGATTCCCCCGCTCTGCTCCTGGATGATCTGGCACAGGGCCAGCGCCAGGGCCAACGAGGCCATGAAGCTCTCCCCACCGGACAGGGTCCGCGCACTCCGCGTCTTGCCGGCGTTGTCATCGTAGACGTTGACCTCCAGTCCGCTCCACTTGGCCCCGGCCCCGTGGCGCTCGCTGGCCAGTTCAAACTGGTAGCGGCCGTTAGTCAGCCGGGCCAGCTGGACGTTAGCCGCTTCCAGGACGTCCTGGAAGTAGGACTGCAGGACGTAGCGCTCCAGGCTGAGGTGGTTCTCGGTGTTTCCGGTGACGACGTCGGTCAGGGTCTGGAAAGCATTCAGCTCATCCTCCTGCTTACCCGCGGCCCGGACTAGCTTGGTGACCCGCTCCTGGGCGGCCTGGAGCTGGTCACGCTCGGCACTACGCTGACCGGCCAACTGCTGGAGCTTGCTCAGGGCCGCCTGGGCCTGGCTGAGCCGGTCCCGGCTAGCGGCCAGGTCCGGGGCCGGCCGCCCGGCAATCTGCGTGGTCAGCCGCCGAACCTCCTGCCGGTTGTCATGGACCCGGGTCGAATAGTTCTGGATGGCCGCCTGGAGTTGCGGCAACTGCGACAGTACCGCCAGCTGGTGTTCCCAGAAGTCCCAGGTCAGGCCGGCCCGGTAGTCCGTTAGGGCCGTCTGCAGGCGCTCGTGTCGGCTAGCCTGGGCCGTCTTAAGGGTGGCCAGGTCATCCTTGGTCGTTGCCAGGCTGTGCTGGGTAACCGCCAGGCGCTGGGCTAAGGCCTGCCGCTGTTGGTCGGCGGCGGTCAGCTGGTCGTTGTAGCGCTTGACCCGGTCTTGCAGTGATGTTAGCTGCCGCTTGGCCGTTGCCTCGTCGGCAATCCCGGCCGGCAGGTCATCCCGCTTGGTCTCAAGGATCGCCCGCTGACGGGTCAGGGCCGCCTGGGCCGCCTGAACGGCCGCACTATCCTTCTCCAGCGGGGCCTGCAGGGCGGCCTGCGCTTGCTTCAACTTGGTTAATTGTTCCTGCTCCTTGGCGGCCTGGTCCTGCTGGCGCCGCCATTCCGCGACGGCGGCTTCAACCCGCTGGCCGCACGCGGTCACCTGGTCCTGCCAGTCCGTCGGCAGCTTCGTCACCCCCAGCAGGTTGGCCAGCTGGTCTTGGGTGGTCGTCAGCTGGGCCTGCCGGTCGGCCAATTCCCCTTCCACCTGTTTGGCCTGTTCCTGAAGGCGGCTCAGGCGATCCCGGCTGGCCTGAAGGCGGTCACTGGCAGCCTGGAGTTCCGCATCGCTGACCAGGGTTGCCCCCGCTTGGGCCTGGGCCGGGTGCGGGTGGTCGGTGGCCCCGCAGACCGGACACGGTGCGCCGGGTTTGAGCTGGGTAGCCAACTTAGCGATCTGGTAACGGGCCGCCATATCGGTGAGGGCGGCCAACTCCCGGATCTGTTGGGCAACCACGACCGTCTGCTCCTTGAGCTTGGTGGCCAGCTGGGCCTGCCGCTGGCTGGTAGCCGCCTGCTGACTGGTGAGGTCGGTCAGGGCCTGGCCGACCCGGGTCAGGTCCGCCTGGCGGTGCTGGTCCTGGTCAAGCTGGTGGCGGCGTTCGGCCAGGTCGCCGCGGGCCGCCAACTGGTCGGTCAGCTGGGTAATCGCCGCGGTCAGGTCGGCCGCCTGTTGCTGGCGGTCGGCCTGGTCCTGCTGGGCCGCCGTCAATGTCCGCTCACTGGCCTGGACCTGGGCCGTCAGCCGACTGAACTCGGTAAACAGCGGTAGGCGTTGGGCCAATTCACTGGCCTGGTCACGGACCGCCGCCAGTTCATCCTGCTGAGCGGCCAGGTCCTGGTAGTGCTCGTTGGCAACCTGGTGCTGGGTGGTGAGGCCCGCCAACTGCCCGGTCAATTGGGCCTGGCGCTGCGCCTGATCAGCAACCCGCTGCTCCCCGTCGGCCCACTGTTGGTAGGCGGCTTGGTGTTCCTGGATCCACTTGAGGTCGGCTAACTGCTCCTCTTGGGCGGTCACTGTCGCCCGCTCCGCCTTCAGGCTAATCGCCGTCTTCTGAGCCGCCGCCAGCTCGGTCAACCGTTGCTGGAGGTCCTGGTCGGCGTGCAGCTGCTGGCTGGCCTTATCAACGGCGGCCTGCTGTTGCTGCTCCTGCTGCCCCAGCTGGGCCAGTTCCTGGTTCAGGTCGGTCAGCTGGTCAGCCACGGCCGCTAGCCAATCACTGGTCCCCAGCTGGGGATCAACCGTGCTGACGTTTTCCTTGGCCGTCGCCAGCTTGGTTGCCTGGTCGGCCAGGGCCCGCTTACGCTGGGTCAGCTGGCTCTTGAGCTCGGTCGCCCAGCGCTCGTAGACCGTGGTGTTGAAGAGGTCGCGGAGCAGCTCCTCCTTGGTGTTGCTGTCCGAATCCAGGAACTGGCGAAACTTCCCCTGGGGGAGGAGGACAATCTGCCGGAACTGGTCCCGGGTCAGGTTGAGGAGGTTGGTGATGAAGGCGTCGGCCGCCTTGATCTTGGTGATCTCGTGGGGCTGGTCACTCCCCAGGGGGTAGACCAGCTCAACAGCCTGGTTGTGCTCGACCGGCCGGCCCCGGCGCCCGATCAGGGTCTGCTTGGGCCGCCGGGTCACCCGGTACTTCTGCCCCTGGTGGGCGAAGGTGAAGGTGACCGCCGTCTCCTGGTCGGCCGGGGCGAAGTCCGAACGCAGGGCCGCTGCCGACCGCTGGTCACTGGTCGTCTGGCCGAAGAGGGCGTAACACATCGCGTCAAAGATGGTCGTCTTCCCCGCCCCGGTATTCCCGGCCACCAGGAAAAGGGACTGTGCTTTAAATTCGGTGAAGTCGATCGTCGTGTCAGCATAGGGGCCGAAGTTCTTCAACTCAATCGTTAATGGACGCATTATTCTTCCTCCTCATCATTAACCGCGCTCAGGGCATCGCTGGCCCACTTGCGTTGCGTCGCGGTCAGGTCGATCCCCATCGTCTGCTGGTAGAAGTCGGCCAAGAGATCGATCGGTGATTGCTTGCGCCGGGCCCGGGCGTGGTCGGGGTCCACCTGCTTGGCGGCGTGGGTCCGGTGGAGGCTGACGATCTTCGGGTAGTGTTCCCGCAGCTTGTTCAGGACGTCCGGGATTCGCTCGTGGTCGGTCAGCTCGATGTCATAGAAGTCATCCCGGGGGTGCTGCTCGCGGTTGGCGACCAGGTCGGCGAAGGACCCGGTCAGCCGGTGGATGTCATGAGCCGGGGCCAGTGGGACCCATTCTGCCTTGAAGGGGTCGGTGTCAACGATCCAGACCCCCTTCTCCTGGTCGGCTTCGGAGACCGAAAACTTCATCGGCGACCCGCTGTAACGGACCCGGTCATCGTGGAGGGCGTTGCGGTTGTGGAGGTGGCCCAAGGCAACGTAGTCAAAGGGGGCCAGGGTGGTCGTGGCGACCGCGCTCAGCCCCCCAACCTCGATCAGGGTCTCCGAGTCCGCCGTCCGCTGGCTCCCGGCCGCGAAGAAGTGGGCCACCAGGACATGGTGCTTGCCCGGGGTGAAGCGCTCCTGCATTGCCGCAACGATCCGGGCCATCGCCGTGTTGACGTCGCGGATCGAATCGTCGCCGAAGTGGTTGCGGACCGCCTGGATGCCAAAGAATGGCAGGAGGAAGAACTCGGTGTCGCCGATCGTCACCGGTTCAAAGGCACTGTCCAACCGGGTATTGAGGTAGAGGCCGGTCTGAGCGAACCAGTTGGCCCCCGTCCCCAAGCGGGTGGCCGAGTCGTGGTTTCCACTGATCGCCAGGACCGGAAAGTGGTCGGTCAGATTCAGTTGGGCCAGTTCGGCGTTGAGCTGGCGGACCGCCGCCTCACTGGGGATACTGCGGTCGTAGAGGTCGCCGGCGATCACCACCGCGTCGACCGCCTTCTTTTTGGCGATTCCCTCGATCTGTTCAAAGACGGCCTGCTGGTCATCCAGCAGGTCAAAGCCGTTCAGACTCTTGCCGATGTGCCAATCGGCGGTATGCAAAAAGCGCATGGTGTTTCCTCCCCTTCTCAGACGATAACGTTTCCCTTATTATAATATATACGCAGGATTTCTCTAATCACATGAAAAAACAGGGATAGACAAAACGTCTATCCCTGTTTTAACAGAGGGCGGTATGTGGGATTTGAACCCACGCGTGCCGGACCCACAAACCGGTGTGTTAACCAAACTTCACCAATACCGCCAACATATTCAGTTCGGCAATAATAATTGCCAATGGAGAATAACGGAATCGAACCGATGACCTCCTGCTTGCAAAGCAGGTGCTCTCCCAGCTGAGCTAATTCCCCAAAAGAGTGACCCGTGCGGGATTTGAACCCACGATACCAGCGTGAAAGGCTGGTGTCTTAACCACTTGACTAACGGGTCATCATGGTTAAGCGGAAGACGGGATTCGAACCCGCGACCCCCACCATGGCAAGGTGATGTTCTACCACTGAACTACTTCCGCATGTCGTCCTTGACAACAGAAATAATGATAGCAAGATTCCCGTTAAATGGCAAGGACTTTTTGAAAAAAATTTAAACTAATTTGTACTCACCCACCGACTACTTCCGGCGGCTCTTCAGGTAAAGGCAGAGTGGCCAGATGAGGGCCCCGGTCACCAGGGCCACGATCGTCGACTTTTGGTTTCTTTGCAATGGATTTCGCATGGTCAGTATCCTCCTTAGTTATCATCCTCGTAGTGCAGGTCGTCGTACTTCTGGTCCGCCTGCTGTTGGGCCAGGGACTTGGTCGGGTAGTAGACGGCCTCGACCCATGGCCCGGCCCCGCCGGCGACCACCAGCACCTTGACCGGCTTGCCGTCGATGGTCTCGGTCTTGGTCATGTAGGATTCGCCATCGCCGGCCCCCTGGAACCAGCCCTGAACGTTTAACCAGGTACCGTCATCGTTGTGGAGCAGTTGGGTCCGGCCCCACTCTTTAGTAGCCTGAACCTGGTCGTCACTGGGGTGGACATTGTCCTGGGCAAACTGGGGATCCTGGTGATAGAGCTTGACGGGATCACCGTCGATGGTCATGCTGTGGCCATCAATGGTCATCGTCGACTCGTCATCGTCATCATCCGAGTACCAGGTCCCCTGCATGTCAGCCGGTACCGCAAACGGCCCCTTGTTGCCGTACTTGCCGGTGGCGCTATCGCCATGGGTGGTGCTCCCGGCACTGGCCGCGCTGCCGCTGGTTGCGCTGGTGGTCCCGCTCTTGTCGACCACTTGGGCACCCCGGGCCAGCTGATTGACCAGGTCCCCCTGGCCGTGCCGGTTGATGTAGCGGGCCATCGCTGGCTTGGTGACCGTCGCCAGCTTCTTGGCCGGCTGCCCGGTCTTGGCATCGCGGTAGAGGACCACCGCATCATCCTTGGTAAGCGTGTAGACCAGGCCGGTTTCCTGGCCATTGGCGGTCACCGCATAGGCCATCCCCTGGCCGTTGTCACTGAGCTGGTAACGGCTGGTCGGGTAGAGGTTGACCCTTAACTGGGACTTTTGGGCCTGCTTGGCCACCCGGGCCCACTGCCCACCGTAGCGGTTACCGGCGTAGGCCGTAACCAGACTAACCGCCTGCTGGGGCGACATCCCCGCCGCACTGACCTTGGTGCTGGACTTCTTGGCGATCAGGCTGGTAGAAGAACTGCTGCTCCTCTGCTGGCTGCTGGTCTGGTTCCCACAGCCGGCCAGGGTCAGAGCGATGACCCCCGTGGCCAATAGGATTCCCATTCGTTGCTTATTCAAAATACGATCCCCTCCCAAACATTCTCGGCCCCATTATACCGCGAAATCAGGCTTATAGATCGATGATCCGCAGGCGGGCTTGCCACTGGGCGGCGAAATCGGCGGCCTGCCACTCGTCGATCCGTTTGTTACGGACGCCGACCGCCTGGTTCAGGTAGGTGACCCCATGGCGAGTCAGGGCTGGATGGTGGCCGTGGAGGTGCCCGTAGAAAACCTCCTTGACGTTGCCGACTCCCTCCAGGAGGTCGCCGAGGCGATCACTGCCCATCATGGCGTTGATCATCTGGTAGAAACGCTCCTGCCGGGCGGTGTGGATGGCGGCCGGGTGCGGGGCCAGGAGTTCGTGCCGAGGGGCAAAATGGGTCAGGAAGAGCACCCGTTTGTCCGCCTGCCGGGACAGCGTCAACTGGGATTTTACCTGGTCGAGGACGGTGGTCATGCGCTCCTGGTCGTCGCCGGGCTGGTCGATCTCGCTGTCCAGCCAGTAGACCCGTTTCCACTGGCGGACCGCCGCCGGATCGTCCCGGTAGGTCGAAAAGGAGTAGTCGTACCAACCGTTGTTGCCGACCACCCGCCAAGCGGTTCCCGGCAGGTCGACATAGCGATTGTGGAGGTAACCCGGATCGGGCATCCCCTCGACCAGGCCGTAGGGGGCGTGTTGGAGGAGGTCATGGTTACCAGCGATGTAGTAGACCCGGGTGGTGGCAGCCAGTCGGTCCCGCAGCGCGGCCATGTAGCGCCGGGTCCGGCTGAAGTCGTTAAAGAGGTCCCCACCGTAGAAGTAGTACTGCACCCCATGATCACGTAGGTAGGTGGCCTGCAGCGTCAGGGCCGCGGCCGGGTCGACCTGGTTGACGTCCAGGTGATTATCACTGCTGATGGCAATCCGTACCATTATTTTCCCTCCCAAATCAAAAAAGCATCCCGTACTGGAATGCTTTCTATTCTATTCATTTTGCAACGGTGGCGTCAAGAATTGCATCCGCGCCCCGATGATCTTGTTGACGGCTGGTAAGCCGTTCTGGACGTGGAGGGCCTTGAACGGGAAGGTCGCCCGGTAGGTCACCACGCCGGGGTCGCTGGTCTGCTTCAGGGAATCGATCACCGTCTCGCTGGCCAGGCTCCCGGTCAGCAGCTGGGTGAAGACCCCCGGCAGGCTGACCTGGAGGACCTTCGACAGGAAGGCGACCTCGGTCAGCGGCAGCGGCTGAACCCCGATCTGCCGGTACTCATCCCCCGCCTTGACGAAGATGACCTGGTACAATCCCGGATCATTCTGGTCCATGACGGTCTTGCTGGCCTGGTCACTCAGCGACTGGAAGGCATAGTCCGGCACCTCCGCCGGGTAGCGGATCGCCGTCGACTGGTAGTTCAGCTGCTCTGGGGAGAGCAGGTTGGTCGTCGTCCCCAGTGGGTAGGCGTAGTCGCCGTCGAAGATGTAGTTGAAGGCGACCAGCTTGCCAGCCCGGCTGTCGAACTTCGGCAGGCGGTCATCGGGCAGGACGATCAACCGGCACTGCAGGTCGATCGCCTTCAGCCCGGCCAACAGCTGGGTGTAGGAGGCCGGCACGAACAGGAGTTGGGGCTGTTCGACTTTGAGGAGCTGGAGGACGTTCTCCGGCGTCGGCGGCTCCAGGTAGCGCTTGTCGCTCAGCTCCCGGACCAGAGCCACCGAGCTCGGGTTGGTGTCGACGATCACCGTGTGGTAGCCCTCGTGGCGCAGCTGACGCATCATCGCCGCCACGAAGTAGTCTCCCGAATTGCTGAGGCCGAGTCGCAAGCCCCCGGTGCCGATGATCATGGCACTGGGCTGGGCCGTCTTGGTCCCCTCGTTCTCATCCTCCAGGGCCGAGTAGAAACTATTGGTGTGCTGGTCGAACTCGCCGGCGGACGGTTCGATCTCCTTGTACTTGCTGGTGATCTGGTGGTCAACCAGCATCTGGTAGATCCGACTCGGGGTTGTCTTCCAGAGACGGGCGATCAGCTGATTGCTCAGCCCGTAGCTCTTGGCCCGAATCAAGACCGGCTCCTTGCCCGGGTTGTCGACGACCTCCTTAATCAGGAGGCGCATCTTGTTGATCTGGTCGAAGTAGAAGGGGTCGATCTTGGTCATCTCCGCCAGCTCATCGACGGAGTAGCCGCGGTTCATCGCCTCAATCAGGACGAAGAGGCGGCCGGCCTCGGGGTGGACCAGTTTGACGATCAGCTCGTCATCACTCAGCTTCTGCTGGGCGGCCAGGTGAAAGTCGGCCGGCTCCCGGTAACGGGACTCGATCGCCTTGAAGAGGGCCTCGATCGTGCTCCGACCGACCCCAAAGACGGTCCCAACTGACTTCTTCTCCGTCCCCAGCAGGCGGCTGGCCTCGGGAATCTCGGTAAAGCCCCAGACCGGGACCCGGGCCGCGATGTGGTCCATCGTCGGCTCGACCAGGGCGGCGTGGTGGACGTAGTTATCCCCCAGGTCAATGTCACGGAGAAGTTTGCCGGCGTAAAGCTGGGCGCAGACCGCCGCGATCGGATAACCAGTCGACTGGGCGACAAAGGAGGTCATCCGGTCGAAGTAGGGACTGTTCTTGATGACGTAGAACTTGTCGTTGTCCGGGTCCAGGGCGAACTGGACGTGGTTGATGCCGACAATCCGCAGCTTCCGGGTGATCGCAAAGGCGGTGTCCCGCATGTCTTGAATCTGCCGGTCCAGCAAGGTCTGTGGCGGGTTGAAGGCCACCGAGTCCCCGGCGTGAATGCCGATCGGGTCCATGTCCTCGACCATCGAGAGCATCATCATCGTCCCCGAGGCGTCCCGCTGGACCATCACCTCAATTTCCTTATAACCGGCCAGACTCTGTTGAACCAGGACCTGTTCGGCCCGCGACTGGCTGAGGCAGCTCTGGACCGCCGTCGCCAGTTCCCGCTGGTCGTGGACGATCCGCCGGGTACTGTTGCTCTTCGGCAAAACGGAGCGGATGATCACCGGGTAGCCCAACTTCTGGGCCTCCTCCAGGGCGTCCTGGTAGTTACTGACGGTGACCACCGACTTCATCGGCGCGTCCATCTTGTGGAGGGTCCGACTGAGCAGGACCGGGTTGTTCACCTGGCGCACCGTCGCCTCGGGAACCCCGAGCAGCTGGATGTCACGCTTCTGAATGATTCCCTTCTCGAGGAGTTCCTGGGTCAGCTCGAAGGCGTGCTGGTTGCCGACCGTCGGCAGGATGGCGTGCGGGTGGTAGCGTTCAATCAGCTGCACCAGGTGCTCAACGTTCAGCGGCCCGATGCAGGCGTGGTCGACCGCCGACCGGTTCTCCAGGCTGACCGAGAACGGGTTGTCGTCGGCCAGGATGGTCTTGATGCCGAGCTTCTTGAAGGCCGTGGTGATCTGGAAGGTCGCCGCGTCCAGCTCGTCACCGTGCTGGACGTCGTTGGCCCCGGCCCCGATCACCAGAACCGATTTGATGGTTTGTTTCGTCATCAGTGCCGCGCCTCCTTCCGCTTCATGATGTCGAGGAATTCGTCAAACAGGCCGTCCGTCTCGTCCGGACCCGGCGCCCCATCCGGGAAGAACTGGACTGAGAAAGCCGGGTAGTGGCGGTGGCGGAGGCCCTGGATACTGTCGTCGATCAGGTCAACGTAGGTGATGAACAGCTGGGACCGGTCGACGGTATTCGGGTCGATCCGGTAACCGCCCCCCTGGTTGGCGTAGACGATGTGGTCGGTGATGACCTCCTTGAGCGGGTGGTTCATCCCGTGGTGTTCGACCGGGTCCCGCTGGACCGTCGCCCCGTTGGCGATCGCAAATAACTCGTGACCAAGGCCGATCGCAAACAGCGGCACCTTGGTCTGGATCTGCTGGATCATCTCCAGGACCGACCGCTTGATACTGTTCGGGTCCCCGGGACCGCTGGACAGGACCACCCCATCCGGATCCAGGCGGAGAATCTCCTCGGCCGTGGCAGTGTAGGGCAGGACCGTGACGTTGCATTTGCGCCGACTGAGCTCCCGCAGAACCCCGTTCTTCAACCCGAAGTCAACGACGACCACGCTCATTCCAACGCCCGGATTCGGGTAGGGCTTGGGGGTGGCCACCTGGGCGACCTGCTGGTTGGTCAGGACCGTGGCGTGAAGCTGGTCGAAGGCGTGGTCGTCCGGCACGGGCACGATGCTCCCCTTCAGTGGCTTGCCGGCGTCCCGCAGTTTGTGGATCACCGCCCGGGTGTCGATGTTGGTGATCCCGGGGATGTTCATCTGCTTGAGGTAGCGGTCGAGGGTCTGCTGGCGGGAGTTGTTGGCGCCCACGTTGGCCAGCGAACGCACGACGACCCCCTTGATCGTCGGGACAATTGTCTCATAGATGTTGCGCTGGATGCCGTAGCTGCCGATGTTCGGCTGGGAAAACACCACGATCTGGTTATTGTAGATCTGGTTGGTGATGATCTCCTGGTAACCGGTCATGCTGGTGTTGAAAACCACCTCGCCAAAGGTTACCGCGGGGGCCCCGAAGCCCTCGCCGGCGAAAATCGTGCCATCTTCAAATATTAGGTAGCGTGCTGTCACTTTATCACTCACCCTTAATTACGTTCTCATGTCCTATTATGCCGTACCCGGGCACAATTTCAAGGAATTACTTATCGGTCTTATCGAGTTTGTCTAGCATCTGCTGGAAATACGGTGGGAGCGGGGCCGTGAAGGTCAACTGCTCCCCGGTCCGCGGGTGCTTGAAGCCCAGCAAGCGGGCATGCAGGTACTGGCCCTTGCCCGGCAGGGTCTTACGCGGCCCGTAGAGGGGATCGCCGGCCAGCGGGTGGCCGATGTACTTCATGTGGACCCGGATCTGGTGGGTTCGCCCGGTCTCCAGGCGGCAGGACACCAGGGTATAGTGGCGGTAGCGCCTGAGGACCTTGAAGTGGGTGACCGCGTGCCGGCCACCAGCGACGACCGCCTGCTTCTTGCGGTCCTTGGGCGACCGGCCCAGCGGCGCGTCGATCGTCCCCCGGTCCTCCTTGATCACCCCGTGGACCAGGGCCACGTACTCCCGCTCGTTGGTCTTGGCCTTGAGCTGGGCGGCCAGCGACCGATGGGCCATGTCGTTCTTGGCCACCATCAAGAGGCCCGAGGTGTCCTTGTCGATCCGGTGGACGATCCCGGGCCGGAACTCACCGTTGATCGTCGACAGCGGCGAGTGATAGAGGAGGGCGTTGACCAGGGTGTGGTCGGGATGCCCCGGTGCCGGGTGGACAACCATCCCCTGGGGCTTGTTGACCACGATCACGTCGTCGTCCTCGTAAACGATGTCGAGAGGGATATTCTCCGGTACCAGGTCGATCTTCTTCGGCTGCTCGGGGGTGATGGTAACCACGTCCCCCGCCGCCAGCTTATACTTGGGTTTGACGGTCTGGCCGTTGACCTGGACGTGGCCGTCCTCAATCCAACGCTGGAGCTGGGAGCGCGAGTATTGACTGAAGTGGTGGCCGAGCTGTTTGTCGATCCGCCCCGTCAGGTTGTTGTCAATCACCAGGCGTACTGGTTCATCCATCCGTCAATCATCCTCCCGTAGAATTGCAATAATCAAGATCAACACCCCGATGGTCAGGCAGGCGTCCGCAACGTTGAACACCGGGAAATTGATGAAGAGTAGTTCGAACATGTCAACCACGTAGCCCTGAGCCAGGCGGTCGATGAAGTTGCCGATGGTCCCGGCCAGGATCAGGGCCAGGCCAATCATCAGGCCCGGCTGGTGACGCCAGCGAAACATCAGGTAGCCGACCACGGCGATTGCCACCACCGAGACGACGGCGAAGAACCACTGCTGGCCCTGGAGGATACTCCAGGCCGCCCCGTGGTTGCGAAGGTCAGTCAGCGCCAGCAGCCCGGGGATGACCACGTGGCTGGTCCCCACGGTGATCGTAGTCGCCACCCAGTGTTTTACCAGCTGGTCGATGATTACCAGGGCCACGACGAGCAACAGGCTAATGCTAATGGTCACGGTTGGTCCCCTCCAGTTGGTTGTTCAGGGCCAGTTGCAGGCGCTTGATGGCCTTCTGACTGAAGGTGAAGTTGAGGACCTCACCGTTGACCGTCATCGTCACCGTGTGCTTGGTGAAGCGCGGCTGGCGAATGTCGGCCAGCGGGATCATCAGGTAGTCCCGCTGGAGCAGGCGGCTGAAGACCAGCTTAGTCGGCGTGATCACCACCGTCCGCCGCTTGATCTCCAAAAATGTTAAAATGGCAAAGGCCGCAAAGAACAGGGCCGTCACCCACTGAAAATGGGTGATCTCCAGCCAGACGATCAGGCCAGCCAAAAACAGCAGGAATGTCCAGCACCAGCTGATGATCGTGCCGGTCAGGTCTGGCTGATAAAAATATCGGGTCTCTTCCTCCATAAGATAGACTCTTCCTTTCAAAGTGAGGTAATTATTAATGTTAAAACTGTACACTGACGCCGCCAGCAAGGGTAGTCCCGGTCCCACCGGGCTCGGCGCCCTCATCATTGCCAACCACCAGCAGTACCAGCTGACCGCCACTATGGCGTGCGCCGATAACCACCACGGCGAATTCGCCGCCGCCCGGTTTGGCTTTCAATCCCTGCTGGATCGCTTCGGCCCCCAGCAAACAGTGCTATTCTACACCGACAGCCGGGTCCTCAGTGACGCCATCGGGAAAAATTATACAAAACATTACCAGAGTGAGCTGGCCGCACTCAACCAGCTGATCGGCCAGTTCACGACCGTAGTCACCCAGTGGATCCCCGACCAGCAGAATCACGGGGCCCACCACCTGGCCAACCAGGCGCTGCGCACTCTCGAATAGGCCCGTCACTTAGATAATACGGCAAGGGTTGCTTTTGACGTCAAATCTTTGATTGCCGTTTGTATTATATCATTTTGGGCGGCGCTTTTTACATCGAAGTACCTGAATAGGCTAGGATCCGGATGATGGATCTTAGCCGATTTTGCTACTTATTCCGGTGTAACCAGCCGAACAGGTGATGATGCTGGTTCTGTTTTTCCTGCATGGCCGTGAGCCGAGCGATCGCCTCACTCATCTTGGCATCGGTATCGACCTTGCGGGCATCCTGGGCGGTCTTACTACTGTCATAACGCTGCTGCAGGGCATCGCTATCCAGCCACCGGTCAAAGTTTTGAACGTCGACGATAAAGCCGGTACTGGTGTGTTGATAACTGATGTGATACTTCCGGGGCAGGTACTGGAAATAGCGATCCATCAGCATCGACCCACTGTTCCGGGCCGTGTTGTCGGAGACCTTGTTGAAGAGCTGCTTATTGATCTGGGCCTTCAGCCGCCCGTCCTGCTTGACGAACATGATGTCCGTCCCGACCTCGGCCTGGTTGATCAGCATTGTCCAATCGTTACGGCCGACAAACAGGGAGTAATCATAATTATCCTTGAAATAACCTTCAACCTGATCAAACATCCCGAATTGCTCCATCGCCTGTTTCAGGACAAACTTGATCGGGTACAGGAAGTCCCGCTCGATTGCCTGCTCGGTGGCTGGTGAGACATCGGCAAAGAACCTGGCAAGTTCAACCTGACAGTAACGGTAGAGCTGGTCATTGGCCCGACTGAGCAGGTTATTCAGCTTGGCCTCCCGCTCCTCGACATCCCCGGCAAAGGTCGATTCAAAACTCAGGTACCACAGCCGGCGCATGATCTCCGGCTTGAGGGAGAATTGGGACTTGCTGTCCCCCTCCCGCCGGTTCATGGTGAAGGTGAACTACTCGGCCATTAATGACCGAGCTTCTGGGAACATGGAGTAGTATTTAGGATGTTACACCTGTATTCAGGATACCCAACTTACAGAACACCACTCTTTTACCATGGCTAGTCCCTAGCCCACGGCTTTCAATCCTTGATGCAGGATATTAACTGCCGCATTAATATCCCGGTCGTGGTGGGTACCACAACTTGGACACGTCCATTCACGAATTTGTAACGGTTTTGGTCCGCTATGGTAACCACAATGACTGCAAATTTGGCTAGTATAGTTTGGTTTAACTACCACCAAACGTTTACCATACCAGGCACATTTATATGCCAACATGGTCCGGAATTGATACCAACTGGCATTTGCAATGGCTTTAGCTAAGCAATGATTTTCCCGGAGATTCTTGGTTTTCAAATCTTCAATAACAATTACGTCGTATTGCTTAACTAAGGACGTCGTTAATTTATGCAAATAATCTTTTCGTTGGTTCGCTATCTTGGCTTGGTAGCGGGCTTTTTGTTGTCGGGCTCGTTGCCAATTCCGGTAATCGCTTAGTTCTTTCTTCACAGTTTTGTGGTTATGGTTCCATTGACGAATGGCAACCATCGCTTGATATTTCCGTTTGGCATACTTACTTTGCCACTTTGTTGCTTGTTTCTCAGCCCATCTAGCGTTAAAGGTGCCGTACTTAATCCCATCAGAACTAATGGCTAGATCGGTGATCCCCACATCAATCCCGACCGTTTTCCCCGTCTTACTTAAATGCTTGGGAGCCGCAACTGCCACTTGTAATGACAGATAATAACGGCCAGTGGGCTCGAGGCAAACCGTATAGCACTTGATTTTGCCATTAGCCAATAGTGCTGTTTTACTGGTCCGAATGCTGCCCAGCTTAGGCAACCTCACTCGCCGCTTAGCAAGTACCCGGCAAATTGACCGTCCCGTATAAGCTTGCCGGGTGGAACGACGTGATTTGAAACGTGGATAACCACCCTGGTGCCTAAAGAGCATCTTAAACGCTTGAGCAAGATTATGGTCAACCACCTGAAGACTAGTGGCATCACTTTCCCGTAAGAAAGGATACTCTTGCTTCAAAACTTTCAGTAAATAATTCATACCGTATTCATTGACGAAGTGACTGCTGGGGTTGTTTTGATAACGTTCCTTTGCCATCGCCAACATCTGGTTCCAAACAAAGCGATTGTTACCAAACATTTGCCACAACTGTTCCCTTTGCTGAGCATTGGGATATAGACGAAGTTTGATACCCTTTATAATCTGCGCCATTTTCACCACTATTCCTTCATTAACAGTCAGTCAACAAAGCTAATTAATGTCCTAATGCTAATCCTTTTGTTAAGTATATTATATCATTTTTAAACATACGTTCGACGCAAAGCTAAAAAAATAGACAATTCATCACGTCCTTAAAAGAACGTGTTTCCTTGCCCACTTTAATATGAAGTCACAGGCCTGCCAGCCTTCGCCGACCTCCTTATAGTTGTCGTACTCGTGGGCAATGTCGCTAAATAGCTGCAACTGCTCTTTCAGATCATCCCCGGCGAGATGCGACTCGATCAGTGTCGATTTAACGTTATCCCCCACCCGTGGCGCTTCAAATAATTGACCACTATTGTAGAAGAGCACCGGCTTGGGGTAGAGGTCCTCCTCGTGTTCGATTTTTCCTGATGGTCCATCATCGCGGGAGACATGCTTGACAACCTGGGTCAAATTGTAGAGTTCCTTACCGACGTTATCGAGCTGGCGCTTCTTATATCCCGCATCCCCGAACAGCTTCACCGTCTGGGCCACACTTAGCTTTTCTTGGGCCGAGAGCTTCTGCAGTTTCTCGTCAGAGCGGTAGTTATCCTTGTACTGCTTGATCTCTTCGGCGGGGAGAACCACCACGTCCTTGCCCGCCTGATCCTTGTTGGCCAGCATATCAACCGCGTCGGTGTAGACATTGATCTGGAGCTGTTCCTCGTTTGTCGCCTTGATAAAGCCGGCCATCTTCTTGGCATCCAGGTAGGTGGCGGCGTGAGCGAGGTTGTCTTCAAACATCTGCTGATGACACTGGTAGAGTGGGGCCGTCTGCTGACCATAGTCGCTATCCAGTTGCTCCAGGTTATGATGGAGCGCCGCTTCGGTAAGGTTCATTGAGCCGGCAAACGAGACATAGTCACGATCATTGGTGATCAGGTATAGTTTGGTGTGAATTAGTTCCTTCTTCGTGAAGTATAACTTCAGTGTCCCATCCAAGAGCCGCTTGGTGAATTCACTGTCCCGGTGCTCGTAGCCGTATTTGACAAACTCGTTTCGCTCGGTCAGCTGCGTCAAGCGCTGCCCAATGGAAGCAGTACCGTTGTCACTCAGGCCGAGAACCAGAGTTACTGACTGGTAACGGGGTAAGAGGTACCGTTCGATGAATTTGATCGACGAGATGAAGGAAACACCCCTGAAGGTCGTCGGTGATTGGAGATGTTCATCGGCAAATTGCCAAAAGTCCGCATTTCGAACCAGTTTTTGCTCCATATAGTCCAAGATATCTAGCATGCTTACTCGCCTTCTTTCTATCAATCCAGCAGTAGATTATCCGGTCTGATTATATCATGACGATCCTCAACCACGATTCATATACAGGTAGTTGAGCCGGCGGACCGCCTCGTTGGCATCCGCCCGGTAGAAGTACTGGACCTTGCTGGCATATTCCGGATGGGCCTTCAGGTAATCCGTCAGCGCATGGGGGACCGAACCCAGAAGAACGAAGACGTAGTCAGCCGCCGCAATCTTCGTGAAGATCAGGCCCAACGAGTCCTCGTAGGCATCCATCACCGTCAGATCAACATACTTCCGCAGTTGAACGACCAGTGGTGCGATCTTCTGGTTGCCGATCAACAGGAGGCGTTGCGCGTATAGCCAGGCAATCTTGTCCGGGTTGACGATGGTTACCCGCTCCATGGCAGCCCGCTTTCCGGGGGCCGGGATGGGCTGGTCGTTCACCGCCTTGGGGCCCGCAACGAAGGTCCGGCTGGCAACCGCCACCAGCCGCCCCATCACTACCCGCTCCTTAGGCTTGCCGGCGGTGTTGCTGGGGCCATCGCTGAGCAAGGTACTCAGCTTGACCGTCCCGGTGGTCGGCACCAGCCGGTTGGGCTGGAAGGCCCCGTGATCGTCCAGGTAGCGGAAGAGGTCATTGACCCACGGCATCGTGGCGGCGACATAATAATGATATCGGTCAACGCGCTGGGCCTTGATCGCCATCCCCGGTTGTAGGTCGTGATTGTCCTTAGTCAGCGTGAGGGGCCGCAGGTGGTGCCCCGCACGATCGCCAATGTATGGCCGACCGTTTTGCTGGATAAAGTACCCATAGACAAAGGGATGGCGGTCATTGCGCCGGGTGGCAGTGGCAAACGTGGCCCTCATCTTCTCCAGCAGGGGAACGAGCGGGCCGTATCGCTGAACGGTGGCCACGTCCAGGTGGTCAAACAGGATGTGAAAGGCATTGTCCAACCGGCGGCCGTTCAAGTAGCGGTCACGCATCCGCCGTTTAGCAGCTTCCATGTCGTGTTCTTCCCGTTGTACCCGCTGTTTCAGCTGATGGAGTTCATCAGATTGGGTCTGATAGCTCTTCTGCAGGTGGTCAAACCGGGCCTGGAGACGATCATATTGGCTCCTCAGTCGGTCATACTGGTGGGCCCGTTGCTGGTTGGCTGCCGCCCGCTGCCAGGCCAGGGCCAGCAGATGAAACATCACCACTTGTGCCGTCTGCAGCTCCTGGGCCTGCCGATTCAACTGTGCCTGAGCGCTTTCCCCCGCGAAGGGGTCAATTTCCAGGTCGGCGAAGATCCGTTGCCACCCGGCCAGGGCGACGTACTCCTTCATCAGGGCCGTGGCCGCCCGGTCATTCTGCCGCTGTTGTTCCTCTAATACCGCAGCCCTTCGTTCGGTTGCCTGGCGCAAGTCGCGGTTATCCTGCTTTAGCTTTCGATAGCGGCGCACCAGCTGTTTGATTCGGCGTTGGCTGGCCGCCTGCGCCTGTTGCCCTTCCCGTTCCAGCCGGCTGATTTGCTGACGGAGCTTCTGCGTCTCGTGGCTGTCACCATCATGTGACGTTACTTTGGTCGTCGCTTTCGACTGCGGCTGGTTTGCTTGGTGCCTGGCAATCAGTGCCCGTTTGTGTTCCCTGATCTTTTGGGCGTGCTGGGTAGCCTCATCTTGCTGGGCCTTGGCCATCTTCTTAGTCACAAAGGTCTTCATCTTGATTCCACGTGCCATAAACGTCCCCCACCTCTCGTGTCTACTTGTTGCCGCTTACATTATATCAAACATACGTTCGCAATAGCAACCACTAAATATGCGATAATACGGGTATGGAGGTTTTGAAATGTCAAACAAGCTAATCATCGCCCTTAACTTTGGGCTGTTTGCAATTGGTTGGACTATCGTCTTTCGACTGGGCGCCGATCAAGAGTTGCCGGCCGGCTTCTGGAAGATCATCGCCCTGATCCTGGCGCTGGATGTTCTGCAGTGCCTGTTCTTGAAGCTGGTCTACCTCAGGCACCCCCGTTTCCTGCTCGCCCTGGTCGTCTTCACCCTGGGGATGCTGATCCTGGGGTTGGTCGTGAGAAAATTCAGTCTCGACTGGACCTGGGAGCTGGTCTGCGGGCTGGTCGGGGCGGCCTACAGCGTCGTCTTTTACCTGCTGAACCGCCTGCTCATGTGCCGGTGACCCTCACTCCCCCAGCTGGTAGATGGGGATGATCGGCCCTGGCCTGGTCGGGGCCTGCTTGCCGTGATAGCGGTCATCGTCTGCCTGGGCCGCCTGGCGGGTACAAATTCCGCTCTGCCGGTAGCGGTTGAGGATCCGGTCCAGGTAGGCGAAGCGCGGCTGTTCGGCGTGGCGGGCCATCGAGTCGATGGCAAAATCGACCACCGGTGCTGACAGGTCCCGGATGTAGTCGCTCAGGAGCTGGCGCTGGGTGGGGTTGAGTGCGACGTGGAGGCCTTTGAGTTTGGTTTCGGCAGGAGCAGTAGTCTGATTTAAACTATCCTGATCCTCACTCTGACCTAACCTCTCCTGACCTGACCTATCCTGTGGATCCATTTTGGAACCATTTTGGATCCATTCTGGTTCCACAGTGGTTTCGGGGGTGACTTCACTCGCCAGTTGGTAACGCCGGTTGCGGTCGACAACCAGGAGCTGGCGGTCTGCCGTGTAGATGGTTGGCGTGTAGCGGTCCTTCTTGACGTAGTTGGACACCAGCCAATCCCGGATGGCGACCACCCCATCTTCAAAGACAATCAGGTAGCCCTTCTCAACCAGGGCCTTGAGGTCGTCCTCACTGGCCCCGATCATCCGCCGAACCGACTTGGGGTTGCCGACAAAGCCGTCATCGTCGGCGTACATCCCCAGGTGAAAGTACAGGGTCTGGGCGGTCAGTGCCATGTCGAGGAAGCGGTCGGTCTCTACCACCCGTTGACTGAACATTCTGCGTTGTGCCATGTTTATTTCCTCCGTGTGATCTCCAATAGTTGGGCGCGGCCGCGTAAAGCGACGGACTACCCCACTCTTAAATACGGTTGGCACGGTGGCGATGTAAACGTGCGCGGGCGAAAGAGAAGTAAATGTTGTGCAAGTCCAGAATAAAAATAGATACTTAAATCACCCAAAATTGCCAAAGCAAATGTTACTTTCTAACTTAGCATTCACCTTGGCAATTGCTTTTTCATCCCGTTCAGTCCTTTTAGTCATCACTACAACATCATTTTGTCGTTTTATTTCTGTTATAATTGACATGGCTTTCACTAAAATAGTGATCATATATTCTATAGCTCATTGAGATAATAACTATATAGGCGCCCCCAGATAAGTTCTTTTTTGCTTAAAAAACAAATATGGCATTTTCCAGAAAAGCTATTAACAACTTACGTCCAAACGTGATCGACGTTAAAAGCTATTTGGGAGTAATTGAAATGAAGAAGAAATTAATTCTGCTAGGTATTATGTTGGGGATGTTCTTTTCTGCGGGTGCGGTCTCTGCAGATGACTACCCTAATATTGCTTCTAAATATGATGTCAATAATATGAGCCAATATAGTGATAGTGACTTAGATCAATATGTAACTATGAAGAATTTTTATGTTCAAGGAATCAGTTATGACAAACACCATCACGAAAGAATCGTATTTACAAATACACCCCAAAGCAAAGACTATTATTTTACTGTTCTACAAGGCAACAAGCATCATAAACGTTTAGCCGTTGGCGATTCAGTAACCATTAAGGGATCCGTTGGGCCGCGTCAAACTCTTGAAAAAACACAGGCAAATAAGTTCTTCTCAAAATCGTTAATTGGTAAAAATATGATATTTGTTCTCACTGATTCATATAAATAATTCTCTCTGTAGAAAGGAAGCGATTAAATGGATAAAAATGAACGTATAGATAGATCAGCAAGTATATTTAAAAGCATTTCTGAACCAGAAGTACATCACTTTAACCAAAAATTTAGGTTCTTGCCAAACTGGTTAGATAACACTTCCTATTATTATAAAAAAAGAGGCTGATAATCACTTACCTAGAAGATATTATTATTATCGACGCGGAACCGTTATTCGAGTAAATTTTGGCACAAATCTAGGAAGTGAATTTAGCAATATTCATTTTGCAATTGTCCTAGATAAAAGAGATTCACCAAATAAGAAAACTTTAACTGTCCTTCCTCTTACTTCTAAGCAAAGGAGTAATCGCTTTTCACTCGGTCACGAAGTTTTTAGCCAAACGGTAGGTTTACTTAAGGTACAAATGAATCTACTAAAAAAACGTATCGAGGAAGCCGAGCAGGCGCTTAAAAATGGAACGTTAACAGATAAAGAGTATAAAGACCTTCGAAAAGACTTTAATGATTTAATGCGAGTTCTTGATACTTATAAAGCCTATGACAAAAATTCCTATGTAAGGTTAAGTGACATAACTACTATAAGCAAATTAAGAATTGAGCGTATTAATAAATACGATCCCTCTGGAAGAATACGATTGTCTAGCCAACAGATGGCACTCATTAGTCATAAACTAATGCAGTTGTTTTTGAATAAGTAAAGTTGACTAATCCCTACGAATATGTAAAAATAGAGTTACTGGGAGCAAGACTCCTTAAATTAATTTTTACGTGGGCCTTGAGCCCTTAGCACCATTAGTTGTACAGCTAATGGTGCTTTTTATTTATTTGCAAAGGAACATACGTTTCAAAAGATGGATAGAAAAGAAGTGGAAACTACCGTTTTATGGAACACTACAAGGGCCTTTTGACAGGCAGAAGTAAATTTAGGCCCAGGCAAAGCCAACTACTTGGCAAACGTACGTCGTTAATAAAAACACATTAAAAAGTATGTCGATCTTGATGCCCAGGTAAGTAAAACCACATCCAAACTTCCGATTCACGTTTTACCCCTGTCAGTTGGAGGAAAGATGAGTACAACGACCTAAGTTTTGGGAACAGAATGAATTAGAAAAGGCCCTAGCTTATGTTTACCAGAAAGATAAGCAGCAAGGCGCTATCTTCGAATGGCAATACCTCACAGGAAAGCATATCCGTGAGATACTTGGCTTGAAAGCAAAGGATGTTTTCAAAGAAGATGGCAAGGACAATGCACAAGTAAACGACACTCTGGACCGGTCTCAATGTTGACCAATATTACAAACAGTCAACTCTCAAAAACGATGACTGTTTCAGAAATGTTTTCTCATCAAAAAAGCGATTGGGATTTACCACCGCTGGGGCGATAATAAAGATCCCAATCACTTTTTATTCATGATAGATAATCATTTTTTTATTTACAACTTTAAATAGGCGTTTAAGGACTAATAAGAAAAAGCTCGGAATCAATAAGCCACTGATAACTCACATTCTCCGACATACTCATGTCAGCAAACTAGCTGAGCTTGGGGGCCCACTTTACAGTATTCAAAACCGGGTTGACCACGGCGATGCCGAGACGACTCGCGACATCTACTCGCATGTAACCCGAAATGCAAAATCAAAGTAAGATGACACGATTTTTAGCTTGTATATTGAAGCAAAAAGCCCCCTATTTGCCCCTTTTAGCGTTTCACAGCATCCAGACACCCGGTCAGGGCTGATATGGCGCGGTTCGGCGAGCCTACCGCTTCTTTTTGCCCCAGTACTGGAAGAGGTCGGTCCGCAGCGCCCCGTTGTAGAGCTTGCGCCGCTTGGTGGCCGGCGCGCCGTAGTACTTCTCGAACTCCATGTCGGCCGTCAGGATGTACTTGCTCCAGGTAGTGAGCGGCCGGTAGAGGTCCCCCATCTGCCGGTAGAGCTCGTGGACTGCCGCATGGTCGGACAAACGCTCCCCGTACGGTGGGTTAGCGACGATGACCCCGTTGATCTCGTCGGTGTGCCAGTCCTTGACCGCCAGCTGCTTGAAGGTGATGTCGTGGGTCAGCCCCGCCGCCCGGCAGTTCTCGTCGGCGATGTCGATCATGTTCTGGTCGATGTCGTAGCCGTGGATCTCCAGTTCGACGTCGTAGTCCGCTTCTGCATCCGCCTCGTCGCGGACCTCGTCGGACAAGCCATCTGGAGTCAGGTTGACCCACTGCTCACAGATGAAGGAGCGGTTGATCCCCGGTGCGATGTTGTGCCCGTACAGGGCGGCCTCGATCGGGATCGTCCCCGACCCGCAGACCGGGTCGACAAACGGGTTGTCCGGGAACCAGTGGGCCAGCATCACCAGGGCCGCCGCCATGTTCTCCTTGAGCGGTGCGCCCCCCTTGTTCTTCCGGTAGCCCCGCTTGAAGAGGCCCTCCCCAGTGGTGTCGAGGGTCAGTAAAACGTGGTCCTTGTTGATGGCGACCTCCAGTGGGTACAGGGCCCCGGTTTCCGGCAGGCGGGTCCGCCGGTGGTAGTAGTGACTCAGCCGTTGGACGATTGCCTTCTTCACGATTGCCTGGACGCTGGGCACGTTATGCAGCTGGGAGTGGTGGCTCTTCCCCTCGACCGGGAACTGGGCGTCGACCGGCAGGAAATCCTCCCAGGGCAGGTCGTTGGTCCGGTCGAACAGCTCCTCAAAGCTGCGAGCGTCGAACTCCCCGACCACGATCTTGACCCGGTCTGCGGTCCGCAACCAGAGATTGGTCCTCAAAATGTCCTTCATGTCCCCCTGGTAGCGGACCCGGCCGTTCTCCACCCGGGTGTCATAGCCCAGCCGGCGCAGTTCCTTGCCGACCAGGGCCTCGATGCCGGCCGCCGCCGTTGCGATCAATTGATACTTTTCCACGTTGATTTCTCCTTTGCTTCGTAGTGCTACCAGTATTCTACCATAAGAAAAGCGGGCCCATGACCAAACATCACGTTCCCGCTTGCTAAATTTAATACTGATCCTCGTGCATCGCTTCCGGCCAGCCGTCGAGGGCCTGCTTGCGGTCGAGGCCCTCCAGGATGCGCAGGTCGGCGCTGTCCAGTTCAAAGCTGAAGAGGTCCAGGTTCTGGGCCATGTGGGTCGGGTTCAGGGTCTTTGGAATCACCACGATCCCCTCCTGGTTAAGGAAGCGCAGGACCACCTGGGCCGGGGTCCGGTGGTACTTAGCGGCGATCTTGACCAGCTCCGGGGCGTCCATGAAGCCCGGCTGTCCCTCACCCAGCGGGGCGTAGGACTCGTGGATGATCCCCCGGCTGGCCAGGAAGGCGTGCATCCGCTTCTGCTGCCAGCGCAGGTGGGTCTCAATCTGGTCAACCATCGGGACGACCGTCGAGTTATCGATGATCGTCTGAACCTGGGCGGCGTTGAAGTTGCTCAGGCCGATCGCCCGCACCTTGCCGTCCTGGTAGGCCTCCTCCAATGCTCGGTAGGTCTCCAGGTCGTTGCCGGTCGGCCAGTGGATCAGGACCAGGTCGAAGTAGTCATGGTTGAACCGGTTCAGCGATTCATCCAGGCCCCGCTTGGTCTCGGCATAACCACTGGTCTGGACCTTGGTCGTCACGAAGACCTGGTCGCGGGCCAGGCCACTCTCGGTCAGGGCCTCACCGACCCCACCCTCGTTGCCATAGTACTGGGCCGTGTCGATCAGGCGGTAGCCGGTACGCAGGGCCTGGAGGACGTTATCCCGGGTCGAAGCAATCGGGATCTGGTAGGTCCCGTAGCCGACCATCGGCATGACCACGTCATTGTTCAAACGGACTGTTTGCATTCAAATCCACTCCTTTGTCATTGTTTACGGATAAGTTCATTATATACCCGCGCCAATTTTTAAAATAAAAAAACCCGGACGAATCCGGGCACCTGTTTGCAAGCATCTGTAGGCCATGTTTTGTCGTAGGACCACCACCAGGTAATGATGGCCCCGAGGTAATCATCTATCTCAGAGCAAAAGCTCTCCCCTGGAATCACTTCAATTCGTTATCCAAAGCTCCCCTACCGTAGTTTGGGTTTACCGCTTGAGGGGTTTACCGCGTTCCACCAGGACGGTTTCCCGACCTGTATCGTCACTGTGGCACTTTTCAGGAATACTCGGGCATAGAAAACCTTAGCCGTTTTTTCCGCCGTCACCGAAGAATCGGTGCCCCGCCTTATTTTTTCAGCGAGCACAAACACTACAGGCATCGCAGCCTGTGCGAGCATGGACCTTCCTAACACAACAATTGCTGTGCTCAATTACCCAAAGCTTGCAAAATATTCAGTTTTAATAACGTATCCTATAGCAGGTGGGAGTCGTCTTGACCCTGGCCCTCATTGATCTGAGAACCGAAGACCCGCCGCTCCAGGTTGGACAAACGCTTCAGGATGTCCATGTTGGTGGCGTTGGAAACCGGCTGCTGGTTGTTGGTGTGGGCACTCATCGTCGACCCCACCTCGACCTGGCGGTTCAACTCGTCAACCTTGGCGCGCAGGCGTTCGTTTTCACTGTTTAAGCGGTCAAGCTCCTTGTTGTAAGTGTCGTAGTCCTTGATAACATCATCCAGAAAGGCGTCAACATCTGCTTCGTCGTAGCCCTTCCCAATGTTTTTTTCCTTAAACTGCTTATGCAAGATATCTTGCGGCGTAAACTTTATGTTATCCAACTCAAACACCTCAATTATTTAGCTATCCGTGACACAATAATCATTTTACCAAATCTCTTCATAAATTCAAGGGGTCATTCCTGATTTTTATCGCGTTGTGCTTCCTGCCACTCCACCGCCGCCTCCTGGAGCTCGTCAAAGTCGATCAACGTGATCGGGTAGTCCCCCTGCTCCTGGTACTGCCGGGCCCGGCGGTAGTCATACTGGGGCTTACCTTCATATTCGGGATCGTAGACCATCAGCATGGCGTCCGTGTGGGTCAGCATGAAGCGCTGGTAGGTCCGCAACTGCTGGGGCGACTGGTAGGGGTGGTCGGTGACCGGGGCCGTGAAGTCAACCTTGCCCTTGATCACCGCCAGCTTCTCCTGGTTTGCCTCGTTCCAGCGCTGGTCAAATGCTGTGTACGGCTCCATCAGGGCCAGCCGGACCTGGGGGTAATCATCCTTGAGTGCCAGGCCGCATTCCAGGGCCCAGCGCTCGACCCCCATCTGAGGCCCCGTGATCAGCCAGCACTCTTCCTCATCCTCCTCCAGGTAGTTCTTGAGGTTGTCGGTCAGGACCTGCTTGATGACCTGGACCTTGGGATCGTCATCTTTAAACACGTTCAATTCATAGCTGCGATAGCCGGTTACCCATAAACGGCGCACGAAACCCACCTCCGTAACATTTCTGTATCATTATTTTAACCGACATTCTGGTATAATATAAGGCTAGTTAGGAGAGTGATGCAAAAAATGACGATTCACTATCCCAATGGCCAACGCCCGCGGCAGGCATACCATGCCAACCGTGACCTACCGACCCCCCACCGGTCAATCTACGCCAAGCGGGGGATGTCGCTCGAGGATGAGATCAACCACAGCAACCAGTACTACCTGGCCCGCCACATCGCGGTGATCCACAAGAAACCAACCCCAATCCAGTTGGTCAAGGTCGATTACCCGAAGCGGAGCGCGGCCGTGATCCGGGAGGCCTACTTCCGCCGCCCGTCGACGACCGACTACAACGGCATCTACAAGGGACGCTACATCGACTTCGATGCCAAGGAGACGCGCAACCGCCGCTCCTTCCCCCTGAAGAACTTTCATCCCCACCAGATCAACCATATGCGGGAGTGTGTCAACCAAGGCGGGATTTGTTTTGCCTTCATCAAGTTTACCGACCTGGACCTCGTCTACCTATTACCAGCAACTATTCTATTCCATTATTGGGACGAGCAGGATCAAGGTGGCCGCAAATCGATCACGTTGCCTGATATTCAACGCTGGGGGTTCCAGATTGAATACCAGCTCAATCCCCGTCTACCATATTTAAAGGCAGTCGACCAGATCATCGCTGCCGAACACAAAGGAGTCTATCATGACAAGTAATGATCAACCGCGTCGCAGTGACCGCCACCGGTCTGACTACGACGACTATGACTACGACGATGAACCACGCCACAAGGGGCTCGTCAAACGAATCCTCCTCTGGATTCTCGGGATCATCGTCCTGCTGTTCGTGGCGGGAACCGCCCTCTTCTTCTACTACGCCTCGAGCGCCCCGCGGATCAGCCGCAGCGAGCTAGCCGGGCAGAGCACCACCACGATCTACGACGACCAGAACCGGATCATCTCCCGGCTGGGGGCCCAGAAGCGTGAGGTTGCCAAGAGCAACCAGGTGCCGGACAACCTCAAGCACGCGGTGGTTGCCATCGAGGACCGGCGCTTCTACAAGCACCACGGGGTCGACCCGATTCGGATCATGGGGGCCGCTACCGCCAACATCTTTGGCCGTTCCGCCGGGATGCAGGGGGGAAGTACCCTGACCCAGCAGCTGGTCAAGCTGTCGGTCTTCTCGACGGCCGCCTCAGACCGGACCTTCAAGCGCAAGGCCCAGGAAGCCTGGCTGGCCATCAACGTCGAACGGCACTTCAGTAAGAACCAGATCCTCGACTTCTACATCAACAAGGTCTACATGGGGAACGGGGTCTACGGGATGCAGACCGCGTCCCAGTATTACTTCGGTAAGGACCTCGACCAGCTGGACCTCTCCCAGACGGCCCTGCTCGCCGGGATGCCGCAGTCGCCATCCTACTATAACCCCCTGGCTAACAACACCAAGTACGCCACCCAACGGCGAAACGAGGTCTTAAATGCCATGGTCCGTAGCAAGTACATCTCCCAGGCCCAGGCCAACCAGGCGGCCAGTGAAAGCATCACTGCCGGTCTGGATCCCGACCACGGGAACACCTCTGGCAACGGGACTGGGGTCAAGGAAAAGGTCGTCGACGCCTACGTCAAGCAGGTGCTGGCCGACCTGGAAGCCCGCGGTTATAACCCGTACAGCGACGGTCTGCGGGTCCACACCAACCTCGACCTCGACGCCCAGGAACACCTCTACGACGCTGCGAACAACACCGTCTCCTTCCAGGGCAACAACATGCAGACCGGGGTCGCCGTCACCGATCCCCATAATGGGCAGATCGTGGCCATGCTCGGTGGTCGCCACACCGGTAACGTCGTCTACGGTCTGAACCGGGCCGTCCAGACCAACCGGAGTTCTGGTTCGACGGCCAAGCCGCTGATGGACTACGGTCCGGCCATCGAATACCTGCAATGGCCAACCTTCAAGCAGGTTCAGGATACGCGCTTCGTCTACCCAGGTACCAACAAGGTTCTGCGGGACTTTGATAACAAGTACAAGGGTTCAATGACGATGCGGGCCGCCCTCGTCCAATCACGGAACGTCCCGGCCATCCGGACCCTCCAGCAGGTCGGCATCAAGCGGGCCACCGACTTTGTCAACGGGCTGGGGATCTCCCAGAAGGATCCATACACCCTGCAGAGTGGGATCGCCCTCTACATCTCACCACTCCAGGTCTCCGCAGCCTACGCGGCCTTTGCTAACGGGGGGACCTACTACAAGCCTTACTACATCAGTTCCATCACCACCCAGGATGGCAACGTCAAGCAGTTCAACCCGCACGGTAAGCGGGCCATGAGCCGGGCCACAGCCTACATGATCACCGACATGCTCAAGGGCGTCTTCAACGCCTCTGAACAAGGGAGTGCCAGCTCAGCCAAGCTCGATGGCGTTAACCAGGCCGGGAAGACCGGGACGACCAACTACCCATCTGGCAGTGGTCACTCCGGCGCCATGGATTCGTGGATGGCTGGTTACACCAAGAACTACTCGATCGCCGTCTGGACCGGGTATGACCACCCGATGCAGTCACCAGGCCTCAGTGATTCTGGTACCCAGTCCGCCATCCTGCTTTACAAGGATCTGATGTCATACCTCGACAGTCAGAACCACGCTAGCAACTGGTCGATGCCCGACACGGTCGAGGCCGTCCGGGTCAATGGCAAGCGCCAGCTAGTCATCAAGGACTCCAAGTGGGCCCTCGAGTACGCCGCCGATGACATTGACGACGACAGCGGTGAAGACACCAGTAGCAGCTCCACGTCTGCTTCCTCCGGTTCCAGCCGGAGCGAGAGCGGCAGCAGTGCCTCCAGCAGTGAGAGTGGCAGCCGCCATGCCAGCGGCGAGTCTTCCACGACCAGTGCCTCATCATCAGCGGCCTCCTCTGCCGCAAGCAGCTCGTCGGCACCGGCAGCTTCCTCATCGAGTTCCGCGGCTTCATCGGCCCCGGCGCAACCGGCCAATAGCGGTCAATAGGATTATCATCGCAAGCAAAAGCACTGCGTCTCAAATTCGAAACGCAGTGCTTTCTTGGTTTAAAACTAAAATAAGGGACCGCAGCAGCCATGTCGCGGTCCCTTGTTCTTTAATAATGCATAGTTTCTTCGATGCCCTTGAGCTTCCGGCGGCGGCCCTCCTGCAGGATGTAGATGGCCAGGATGACCAGGATGATTCCCAGGATCTCGACCCAGTTGAGGACCAGGTGGAAGAAGATCACACTCAGAATTGAGGTGACGATCGGCTGGAGGGCATCCATGATGCTGACCACGTCCGACGGGGCGAACTTGGTGGCCTCCATCAGCAGTCCGAACGGCAAGATCGTCCCAAACAGGACCACGGTGCCGACCGAAGCCACCAGGGTCGTGGAAATTTGCGGTGGGTTGACCCAGAACGGCCGGTAAAGGTTGAAGAGGATCCCGGCAATCATCGTCCCCCAGCCGAGGACGACGATCGGCGGGTTCTTTTCGGCCGCCTTTTGGGGCAAGACCACGTAGAAGGCCGCCGTGATCCCGGAGCCGATCCCCCACAACAGGGAGTCAAACGGAATCGCCAGCTTGGTGATGTTGCCCCGGGTGATGCTCAACACGACCCCCAACAGGGCGATGATGAAGGCGAGAATGTCACTGCGGAACGGCCGGCGGTGCAGGAAGACGACCCCACCGAGCACGATGAACAGCGGCGACAGGTACTGCAGAATCGTGGCCGCCGAGGCGTTCCCCCGCTGAATGGCGTAGTAGAAGGTCAAGAGGTTAGCCATCAGGCCGAAGATGGCATAGGTGACCACCGAGATGGTCGAACCCCGGCTGGTAAAGACGTTAAAGATCCGCTTGCCATACATGAAGGCACTGACCACCAACAGGATGACCCCGGTGACCAGGGTGCGGACGGAGAGCATCCAGGTGGCCGGGATGGCCAGATTCTGGGAGATCAGCTGGAGGGTCGTTCCGGAGACCCCCCACATGGTCGAGGCCAAAGCGGCAATCCCGATCCCCTTCATGACTTGGTGTGACGCGTTTTGCATTTCATTCATTCCTTTCTGTTATTCGCCGAGTTTGTAGATCGGGATCTTGGGCCCGGCCGGGTGAGGCTGACTCCCCTGCCGGTCGGTAGCCTGACCCGTCCGCCGGTTCTCGAACTGGCGCTCGTGTTCGTTGATGTCGTGTTCAGTCCGCAGCCCCTGGTGGGCCCAGCTCTGCAGGATTCGCTCCATGTACTGGAGGTTGAGGGCGCTATTCAGCACCGCCTGGCGAAGGGCCAGCTTAATCATGACCGGGGAGTAATCGTCCTTATCCAGCCAGTCGTTGACGATCTGCAGCTCCATCGACGATAGTGGCCGTCCAAACTCGCTCTCCAGGGTGGCGAAGGTCTGTTGCCGGTCGTTCTGGTTGGCCGCCTCCTGGTCCGCCGTGGTCGACTGATCCTCCAGGAGGGCCAGCTTGTTGAGCAATGGGGTGAAGTCATAGATGGCGTCCTCCTTACCGTCGGGCAGCTGGCGCATCCCCTGCTTGACCAGGTGGTTGGTCATCATCTGGTGGAGCTGGTTGAAGACCTGGGTCTCGGTCGTGCCGAGGTTCTTGGCAATCACCCGGACGTCCGGATTCATCGTCCCCCGGTCCTGGTAGGACTTGAACTGCAGGTACAGGACCAGCTGGGCCGTCGACAGGCCGATCTGCTTGTAGTGGTGAATCAGCAGGTTGCTGATCGTCGTCTGCCCCGCCCGGATGTAGCGCTGCAGTGGTGTTTCTTCTGTCACAATCATCACCGTTCCCTTCATGACAAACTAAGAGAGGAATCATAACCGCGGTTACAACTCCTCTTGCTTAAAATTACAGGTTATTGATATTTTGAATGTAGCGACCATTCTTGAAGTTAATCAGGTCGTAGCACAGGCTCCCCTTGTGGTTGCGGTAGGTAACCTCCCACACCACCTTGTTGTTGAAAACCCCGGGGGCGACCTTCAGGATCTGGGCCGGGTGCCGGGTTGAGGTGACCAGTGTCCGTACCTGCTGCTCGCTGACGCCCGTACTCTGTTTAACCACCCGGATGTTGCCCCCGTGCTGGGGAACGATCACCAGGATCGGTTGGTTAGCCTGGTTTTTACCGGCCACCGTGTAGTAGGTGCTCTCCCGGTTAAAGATGTAGAAGCGACCCGGACTGTGCAGGTGGGCGTACTTCTCAGCCAGGGAGATCGTCTGCCGACGGGCGGCGACCCGGGGTTGGTTGGCAACCGCGTAGACACTCCAGCCCAGCAGCAGCACTACCAGGATCGTAAGTAGTATATTTCGAATCGTGCGCAGCGCCGAACCTCGACTCTGCTCCCGCTGCACTTCGCGACGACTTTGCATGTAATTATTCCCTTCTTACGTCTGACGAACGATTCGTCAACAATCACGTTAATCTTTTTGATTATAGCAGAAAATTTACTTTTCGGGGCGGCGATGATTCTTTTTTATGAAATTATTTGCGACTTCCACCAGCTGGTCCGTCGGCAATTCCTTGATCGGCAGGTCCTTGGGGAAGCTCTTCAAAATCGTGGCCCCGTAACGCCGGCTGTGGAGGCGGGAATCGAGGATCGCCGCGACCCCGTAGTCGTCGGCGGTCCGGATCAGGCGGCCAACCCCCTGACGCAGGCGCATCGTCGCCTTGGGCAGGGCGGCACTGTAGAAGGGGTTCCGTCCCTGGCGTTTGAGGAGGTCGTGGTAGGCCCGGGTCATGACCTCATCCGGGGCGTCAAACGGCAGCCGGGTGATGATCAACAGCTCCAGGGCGGTCTTCGGTAGGTCGACTCCCTCCCAGAAGCTGGCGGCCCCGAGCAGGACCGCATTCTTGCCGTTGGCGAACTGCTTGAGTAGCTTCTCCCGGCCCCCGGTGATCCCCTGGGCCAGGATGTCCCGCTGGTCGAAAAGGTCGGTCTCGCGGAGCTGGCTGTAAACCTGCTCGATCATCACCAGGGAGTTGAAGAGGATCATCGTCTGGCAGTTGGTCTGCTTGGTCAGCCGGTAGATGGTCTTGGACAGGTAGCGGACGTATTCAGCGTTGTTCTGCCGGTTCGGCACCGGTGCGTCGGTAGCCACCAGGAGCCGGGCGTGTTGCTGGTAGTCAAACGGCGAGGCGAAGCGCTTGGCCAGGGTCGACTGCCGGTCGAGGTCCAGCTGCTGGTAGAGGTAGTGGGACCGGCTCGACGAGAAGAGGGTCGCGCCGACGAACAGCGGCTGGGCGAAGTACGGGTAGACGTTTTCGGTCAGGTAGTGGCTGGCCGCCAACAGGCCCCCGGTCAGCCGCATCGCGCTGTACTCGCTGGACTGGCGAATGGTGAGCCAGAAGGCCGCCGAATCCCCCCGCTGGCGCAGGGTCTCGTTGTACTTGTTCAAGGTGGCATCGGCGGCGGTCAGCTTGGCCATCTGGCTTTGGAACTGACTCATCAGGTAGCGGTCGCTGGGCAGCCAGCGGTCGGCCTGCTGGGTGAAGATGTGCTGGAGGGCGGAGAAGTGCAGCTGGACGCTGCCCAGGGCCTGCTCCAGGTCCATCATCACCGGCCCCCCGACGTCAAGAAGCCGGGCGAGCTGAGCGTTATCCAGTTCCTGCTCGATCAGCTCGTTCTCCCCGCCGGCGGTCGCCTGCTGGACGAACTGCCGGTAGAGGGCCTGCTGGAAGCGGTTGAGGGCCGCCTCAATGTTGGCCAGGTCGCCGCGCAGGAGCTCGACGTTGTAACCGGCCAGGGCGTGATCGGCGAAGATGTCGGTCAGGTTGCGCTCACCCCCGTTGCTGACCAGACCGGCCAGGACGTGGATGGCCGTCCGCAGGTGGGGGAAGTCGAAGCTCCGCCGGGACCGTCGCAGGATGCTGTCGCTGAGGTGCTGGGCCTCGTCGACCACCAGGTAGGGCCGCCGGGTGCCATCCCCCAGTTCCTGGGCGTGGGCCACCAGGTAGGCGTGGTTGGTGATCACGATGTTGGCCTGCTTGAGGCGCTGGTCGCGGCGGACGAGGAAGTCGTCGTGGTAGAGTTCACTGGCCGGATTGAGGCTCTTGACCCCGTGGTGGCGGATCTCGGTGAAGTACGGTGACTGCTGGGTGGTCAGGTTGAGCTCGTCCAGGTCCCCGCTGGTCGTCTCCGTCAGCCAGACCAGGATTCGGGCCTTGAGGAGCTGAACCAGCTTGGACTCCTCGATCACACTCAGGGAGTGAGCAAACTTGGCCAGGTCCAGGTAGTGGTCATTCCCCTTGACGACCACTGCGTTCATCTTAAACGGCAGGACCGTGTTCAGTTGGCGGACCGCCTGCTGGGCGATCTGCTGCTGGAGGAGGTTGGTGGCGGTGCTGACGATGATCCGCTTGTCGGGATGGGCCACGTAGCTCAGCGGCAGGAGGTAGCCCAGGGTCTTCCCGCTCCCGGTCCCCGCCTCGACGATCATGTTCTTGGGTTCGTCGTGGGTATAGTTATTGTAGATGCTGTTCATCATCTTGGACTGGACCGGCCGGACCGTCAAGTGGTCGCCGTAAAGCTTGGCCTTCCCCCGCTTGGTCGACGGATAGCGCGGCGCCGTGGTCGTCTTGTCAACGGTCAGCGGCCGCTGCTTGTGGAGGACCAGGCCGTGGCTGACGTAGAGGTCGTCGGCCAGCGGCAGCGGGTGGTCGACCCGGTGCTCCAGTTCGTGTTCAAAGACGGCACTGGTCTGCTGGGGCAGGGCCAGCTTCAAGTCGACGATTTTCCCCAACGTTAGGGTCGGCAGGTGGTGCAGGCGGTCGAGCAAGTCGATCAGCAGCTGGGCGGTCGCCTCGGCATCGGAAACCGCGCTGTGCGGGTGGTCGTGCTCAATCGCCAGGCTGCTGGTCAGGTCCCGCAGCCGGAAGCTCTGGGCGGTCGGCAACAGGATCTGACTCATTGTCACCGTGTCGATCGCCGGAATCGGCAGCTGGGGGTAGCCCGCCCGCTCCAGTTCTGCGTTCAGGAACGGAAAATCGAAGTTGACGTTGTGGGCCACGAAGATCGTCCCCGACAGTAAACTGTAGATCGTGCCGGCGACGTCCTCAAAGAGCGGGGCCCGCCGCACGTCTTGGTTGCGGATCCCGGTCAGCTGGACGATCGTGTGCGGGATCTTCTCCCGCGGGTTGACCTTGGTTTCAAATTGATTGATGATCTGGCCATCTTGGACCAGCACGCAGCCGATCTGGATGATCCGATCGCCGTGGTTCACGTTGGTCCCGGTCGTCTCCAGGTCGACCACGGCGTATATTGGCGCCTGCTTGTTACGCTTGCTGCGGCGCGCTGTTTTCTGTTTCTTCACAATTATCACCGAATCTCTTCAATAATTTACTTCCTATATGATACACCATCTGCCAATCGTTTGTCTTTGCCCGTCCCCTACCGGCACCGAAATCCGGGTCAAATATTTAGATTTAGTAACAAGTCGGGGCCGCCCCTTTTCTAATAATCAATTTTAAGTTATGATGAAGAATGGAATTTTTGTCAAGAAAGTAGGTTACGATGGTGAAAGAACAAGGGATTGGTAGGAGCCACGCGAAAATCATTTTAATGGGGGAGCACAGCGTTGTGTACGGGCAACCGGCCATCGCCCTGCCCCTCCCCTCGGTTCAGCTGACCGCCACCCTGAATTCGACCGACCAGGGGCAAATGGTGAACAGCCGTTACTTCACCGGTGACTGGCACGACCTGTCCCCCGTCATGCAGGGGGTCCGGGAGCTGATTGCTACCCTAGTAGAACGTTTCACTGGTCAGGATGACCACTGGCAGCTGACCATCGACAGCCAACTGCCGGCCGAACGTGGGATGGGATCCTCGGCCGCGACCGCGGTGGCGATTGTCCGCGCCTTCTTCGCTTACTACGACCGGCCGCTCAGCCGCGACCGGCTCCTGGCCCTGGCGGACGTTGAGGAGCAGATTACCCACCGGAGTCCGTCTGGGCTGGACGCGGCGACCGTCAGTGCCAAGACGCCGCTCTACTACGTCAAGGGCCAGGCGGGCACGCCCATTCCGATGAATCTCCAGGCGACGATGGTGATCGCCGACACCGGGGTCAAGGGGGCCACCAAGGAAGCCATCATGGCCGTCCAGGACCTGCTCAAGGCCGATCACGATCGAGCCCAGGCCCACATTGACCACCTTGGCCAGCTGGTCGTCGCCAGTCGTCAATTTCTGGCCGCGGGGGAGGCTTTCAAACTGGGTACAACGTTAAACGCTGCCCAGCAAGACCTGGCCGCCCTGGGGGTCAGTGACGACCAGCTCGACCACCTGATTGCCGTAGCCAACCACCACGGCGCCCTGGGGGCCAAGCTGACCGGTGGCGGCCGGGGGGGCTGCATGTTTGCCATCACCCGGACCGCCCTGGGGGCCCGCAAGCTCGCCGCCATCCTGAAGGACAACGGCGCGGTGCAGACCTGGATTCAACCGCTAGACACAACACGAGGTGAAGACTAATGGCGACCGCCAAAGCACATACCAACATCGCCCTGGTCAAGTACTGGGGTAAGAAGGACCAGGACCTGATCATCCCGCAGACGGACAGTCTCTCGATGACCTTAAGCGAGTTCTACACGACCACCCAGGTTGTCTTCGACCCGACCCTGACCGCCGACCAGGTCACGATCAACGACCAGGCCGTCACCGGTGATGGGACCAATCGGATCACCCGCTTCCTGGATATCGTCCGGCAGCTGAGCGGGCGCCACGACTTTGCCCGGGTTAACTCCCATAATCACGTGCCGACCGCGGCGGGGCTGGCCTCATCGGCCTCCGCCTTCGCGGCCCTGGCCGGGGCGGCGAGCCGGGCAGCCGGCCTGCACCTCTCCCGGCGCGACCTGTCACGCCTGGCCCGCCGGGGGTCTGGTTCGGCCACCCGCTCCATCTACGGGGGTCTGGTCGAGTGGCACCGCGGGCACGATGATGCAACTTCCTATGCCGAGCCGATCATGGAAAAGCTCGACTTTGGCCTGGAGATGCTGGCGATCATGGTCAACACCGCCCGCAAGAAGATTTCCAGCCGCTATGGGATGCAGTCCAGCGTGATCAGCTCGCCCTACTACGACAGCTGGAAGGACGTCGTCGCCCACGACATGGCTACCATGAAGGCCGCCATCGCCGCCCGCGACATTCCCGCCATCGGCCACATCGCCGAGGAGAACGCCCTGCGGATGCACGCCCTGACCCTTTCGGCGGACCCGGGCTATACCTACTTCAATAGTGAGACCCTGACCGCCATTACCGCCGTCCGGGCCCTTCGTGAACAAGGGCTCAGCTGCTACTTCACCATGGACGCGGGGCCTAACGTCAAGGTCATCTACGACCGGCACGACCGTGACCAGATCGTGGATGGGCTGGCGCAGACCTTTGACCGCGACCGCCTGGTGGTTTCACCGGCCGGGCCGGGAATCGAAATTTGGGATGAAAATAACTGATTACTTAATAGGGGGACAATTACACTTTGATTACTGAAAAAGCACCTGGGAAGTTGTACATTGCTGGTGAGTATGCGGTGGTCGAGAACGGCTACCCGGCCATCCTGGTGGCCCTGGACCAGTTCGTCACCTGCACGATCAAGGACAGTGCCCGTGAGGTTGGTCAGATCATCAGCCAGCAATACACCAACGACCAGCTGAACTGGCGACGGATGGGCGATCGACTGGTGGTCGACAAGCGTGACAACCCCTTCTCCTACATCCTGTCCGCCATCCGGATCACGGAGGAATACGCCCGCAGCTTCGAACGCGACCTGCGGATCTACGACATGCAGATTGACAGCCAACTGGACAGTGCCAACGGCCGCAAGTATGGGCTGGGGTCCTCGGCGGCCGTCACCGTGGCGACCGTCAAGGCGCTGTGCCACTACTACCACCTGCCCGTGACCAAGGACGAGATCTTCAAGCTAGCGGCGATTGCCCACTTTGAGGTCCAGGGCAACGGTTCGCTGGGTGACGTGGCGGCCTCGGTCTACGGGGGGTGGATCTCCTACCACTCCTTTGACCGGCAGTGGCTGGCCCAGCAGCGCAAGTACCTTGACTTGAAGACCCTGATCGACCTCCCCTGGCCGGACCTCAAGATTGAATCCCTCCAGGCCCCGGAGAATTTGGAGCTGCTGATTGGCTGGACCGGGAAGCCGGCCTCGACCTCCCAGCTGGTTGACAAGATCTCCCTCTTCAAGGCCCGTCGGCAGGATGACTACCACCGCTTCCTTGAGGACAGCAAGGCCTGCATCCAGCGGATGGTGGAGGGCTTCCACCGCCAGGACCTCGACACCATCAAGCAAGAGATCCGCTTCAACCGCCACCTGCTGAAGCAGCTCGGTGCCAACTCCGGCGTCGACATCGAGACCCCGGTTCTCAACCGTCTCTGCCAGATTGCGGAGCGCTTCGGCGGGGCCGCCAAGACGTCCGGCGCCGGTGGTGGTGACTGCGGAATCGTGGCTATCGACCGCAACGCCGACTTCAAGGCCGTCCTCAAGTCCTGGACCAAGGAGAAGATCGAACAGTTACCCCTGTCCGTCCACTTCATCGATGACGTCAAGTACACGGTACGGGAACACCTGCCACTAATTTAGTAAAACTCAAAGGGCGGTGACAATTCAGTTTGCCACGGCCCTTTTAATTGGAGGGAAAACTATGGAGTCACAACAAGCCCATCGTAAGGATGAGCACCTTTCACTGGCCACCGCGTCCTATGCGCGGGCCCACGCCCAGCACTACTTCGACCAGGTCCGGCTGATCCACGACGCCCTGCCGGAGACGGCCGTCGATGCGGTGGACCCCACCGTCCTGCTGGCGGCGGGTCTTAAATTGGAATGGCCCTTCTACCTGGAGGCGATGACCGGCGGCAGTAAGCAGGCGGCCAAGATTAACCGGGCCCTGGCACGACTAGCCCGCAAGCACCACCTGGCGATGGCCACCGGCTCGCTCAGTGTCGCCCTCAAGGAACCGGCCGCCCGCCCGTCCTTCACCGTGGTTCGGGAGGAAAATCCGGACGGGATCGTGATCGCCAACCTGGGGGCTGACGCTAGCCTGGACAAGGCCCAGGCGGCCGTTGACCTCCTGGACGCCGACGCCCTGGAGCTCCACCTAAATGCCGCCCAGGAACTGGTGATGCCCGAGGGCGACCGCCAATTCTACTGGCTGGATAACATTGCCCGCCTGGTTGCCGGCCTGGACGTGCCGGTGATCGTCAAGGAGGTCGGCTTTGGGATGAGTCGGACCACCATCACCCGCCTGCAGGAGGCCGGGGTCAAGCTGATCAACGTCAGCGGCCGGGGCGGGACCAACTTCGCCATGATCGAAAACCGGCGCAACCACCAACTCGACATGGCCGACCTCGATGACTGGGGCCAGACCACCCCGGAGGCCCTGCTCGAAGCCCGCGGTAGTCATGCCACCATCATCGCCTCGGGGGGGATCACCTGCCCACTCGACGTCATCAAGGCCGGGGTCCTCGGTGCCCGGGCGGTCGGGGTGGCCGGCTACTTCCTCAATCTCTTGATCCGGGCCGGGGCACCAGCCCTCGATCAGGTCCTGACTGATTGGCAGACCGAACTCCCCCGCCTGCTAACCCTGGTTGGTGCCCAACGCTTCGCCGACCTCAGCCGGGTCGACTTTGTCCTGACCGGTCCGCTCTACCAATACGCCCAGCAACGGGGGCTACTTTAACCGATTTAACGCAAGAAGACGCTAGTGAAGCATTGCTCGCTAGCGTCTCTTTTTGAATATGAGCAAGAAGCACCATTCTCTTAAGGAATATTTTCTCGCTGATTATTAGCTAATAGAAAGCAAAGATTATCTATTAGTCTTCATCGAAGAATTTCTCAACATCTTCATCGGTCCTCAGTTCATGCACAGGCACCACCTTGGATACCGCTCTTAAAGCCAAATCAGCCACCTGCCTTGAAGCTATCCCGGTTGCCGTGTTACGATACGACCTTTGGCTAACGCCTTCTGCGGTTCCCTTGGCTGCTGAATCAAGATTATCCACCTTGCTACTCATGAACAATCACCTCGTCCTCTTTAGAAGACATTATATTCCTACGGAAGAGTTGCAACACCAAAAAAACTCGCTAGTGGAAAATCCACTAACGAGTTTTCTTAACTACCAGAGATAGTTGACCAAGCCGACCTTGGTCATGCCATCCGTGGCGGTCTTCTTTAATGTTTCAGCTGACTTTGCCATGGCAGCTTGCTCACGATCATCGAGGGGCACCTCGATGACCTTGGCAATCCCGGTGGCGTTGATGACGGCCGGCGTGCCAAGGTAGAGATCCTTGACCCCGTACTCACCATCGACGTAGGCACCAACCGGCAGGACCGCGTTTTCGTCACGCAGGATGGCCTTAGTGATCCGCATCAAGCAGGTGGAAAACCCATAGTAGGTGGCACCTTTGCGATTGATGATCTCGTAGGCCTTCTTGCGAACGTTATCCTCGATCTTCAGCAGGTCATCCTTGGAAATGTGCTCCTGCTCAGCCAGGTCATACAGCGGCAGGCCGCCGATGGTCGCGCTTGAGTAGGCAGCAAATTCAGAATCACCGTGCTCCGCCATCACATTGACGTTGACGTCCCGGGGGTCAACCCCGAACCGATTCGCCAGGGCAACCCGCAAGCGGGCCGAATCCAATGACGTTCCGGATGAGATGACCTTGTTGGTGGGAAAACCAGAGATCTTCTGCACCGCGTAGGTCAGGATGTCAACCGGGTTAGCGGCGACCACGAAGACACCGTTGAAACCGGAAGCAACGATTGGTTGGACAATCTCGCGCATGATCTTGAGATTCTTGCCGACCAGTTGCAGGCGGGTTTCACCAGGCTTCTGGGCCGCACCCGCACAGATGATGACAACATCAGCATCTTTACAAGTATCGTAATCAGCAGCATAGATTTGCTTTGGTGCCGTGAAGACTGTGGCGTCTTCCAGGTCCAGGGCGTCACCCTCAGCCCGCTTCTTCGTCAGATCGACGATTGCGAACTCTTCGGCAAGCCCCTGTTGGACCATTGCGAAGGCGTAAGCAGAACCAACCGCACCATCACCGACAAGGACGACTTTTTGATGATTATTGGTCATAATCGGTTATCCTCCGTCAGCAGATTACATGAACAGATTTGCGTAAATAGGAACCAGGATGTCCATTGCCAGAGAAATGATCAGAACAGAGACACCGGCCATCGCACCTTGAACTTCACCAAGGGAAAGGGCCTTAACTGAACCAACCGTGTGCCCAGCAGAACCTAAACCTAAACCAGTAGCAACGGCAGAAATCTTGTTGAGCCGCAGGATCTTGATCAGGAATTCAGCCAAGGCGTAGATAACAACGGCGTTTAAGATACATGCCATCGCGGTAACGGCAGGAACACCGTGAACACCAGCAGCGATCGGCATAGCAACGGCAGTCGTAGCAGCTTGTGGCAGCATGGAAGCAGTAGAAGCAGCGGACAGACCGAAGAGCTTAGATACCAATTGAATCAGGAACAGGGAAATGAAACCACCGACGAAGCAGATAACGATGATATCGAACCAGTACTTCTTGAAGGTTGCGTTAACCTTGTAAACTGGAATGGCGAAGGCCATGGTAGCAGGGTTCAGGAACCAGAAGATAATGTTACCACCTGGCAGGTAGTACTTCGTGTAAACAGCAGCGGTCGTGGAGCCGGTGCTCTTAGCCCAGATGGCCAGAACAACGATCCCGAGAACCATCCCAACCAGCAGTGGGTTGAAGAGGAAGAAACCGTTACTAATCTTGGTTAACCACATACCAATAAGATAAACGATCAATGAAATGAAAATACCAGTGAATGGTAATGCTAGATTTGTTGCAATTGTAGCTGACATAATTTATTGCGCCCCCTAGTCCTTCTTGTTACCAGTGATCTTGTGGTGAATGCTCATAACCAAGGCACCAACGTAGGCAATTACGACCAACAGAATGATCGTGGAGATGATGATTACACATACATCTTGGATACCTTCACGACGCATGATGTCCAAGTGAGCGGCCAATTGGATACCTGATGGAACGAACAGGAATGCAATAAGACCGATCATGAACGTACCGAACTTTTCAACCTGGTGCAGCTTAACGATGTGGCAAGCCAACAGGATGTAGAGCAAAACCATACCAATCAGTGGGGTTGGCACAACGAAGCTCTTTGGAAAAAGATCAGAGATCAATTGAGAAACAAACAGAATAGCAGCGAAGATTCCCATTTGAACATAAATGTTGGAAGCTTCTGGCTTTTTATCCTTCTTGTCCATAATATATTCCCTCCCACAGAAATAAATAAAAATAATTGCTCGATATTGCCATTGCAATATCTTTACAGTTGTAATCTTAACGCAATATTTAACTTTGTGCGGGTTTTCACACTGAAACAACCCAAATTGGGGCTGAGATGCCCTCCTCCCCGGACGAGATGCCCTCGTTTTTGCTCAGGTGCCCACAAGTTCGGTTAAGTTAAACAAATGATCTCCTAACGCCAAAATAGCGTTTACTTTGTTGACACCACGGCCTACTGACAAAAGAAGCGTGCCATGAAAGTTATTTCACAGCACGCTTCTCCTATATGTTTAGGAAGTTATTCACTACCAACCATGTCGTTCACATAAAGTTGCAATTCTTTTAGCATTTTCGCGGAGATATGATTTACGATTACGCCGTTTCTGGCCTTGAAATCAAAGTTTTACAATTGCCATTCCCGTCCCACTGGCTTAACCGGTTGTAGCGTCGCGTCCTTTTCCACATCCTTTCGATAATCATATTCTTTCCAATCTTTAGTTGAGAAGATATTTTCCCTTTTTGCCACTGGAGTGAAAACAATGGTTGTGCCAACATTTTTTACGGTGTACTCACTACCAACAATTTTAATGCCTGAAGGAACCGTTAATGTATTTGAGTTGCCAACCTTTCTTAATTTAACAGTCATTTCACCAGCCTCCTTCGTATACATTTATCAATTATAAACCACAATATAACCTTGCCATGACTAGTTGACGGTAACTACTAAAAAGGAACCGCTGCGCACAACGGTTCCTTTTCTAATAATGAAATTATTGCATCCCCAGGGCCTGCTTGACGGTGGCAACGTAGGACCGGCTGACCGGGACCTTGCTGCCGTCTTTTAGGGTCAGCTCGTAGGTATGATTGAAGCTGGGCTCCAGCTCGCTGACCATGTTGAGGTTGACGGCGAAGCTCCGGTGGACCCGGATGAACTGGGTCGGGTCCAGCTGCTTGAGCAGACCGGTCAGCGGTTGCTTGCTGACCACCCGGTGGCCACCCTTGGCCCAGACCGCGGTCTCCCCGTCCTGGGTCTGGATGTAGAGGATGGTGTCCTTCTGCAGGACAATCGTTCGCTCGTCGATGGTCAGCGACAGGCGGGGGTTGGTCTGCTGGCCGTTGGTATCCGGCACGGCCGGCTGCTTGGGGGCCGTCAACTTGGCGACCCGCTTGATGGCGTCGTCAACCCGCTGCTGGGAGAAGGGCTTGAGCAGGTAGTCGACGGCATCGGCCTCAAAGGCATCGAGGGCGTACTGGTCATAAGCGGTGGCGAAGACGATGTAGGGATGGTCGGGGCGGCTCTTCAGGCTCTCGGCCAGGGCCATCCCGCTCCCGTCGGTCAACTGAATATCGAGAAACATCAGGTCGGGATGTTCCTGGTCCACCACCTGCTGGGCGCTGACCACCCCGTCGGCCTCGTAGATCTCCGTCACCTGCGGATTCTGGTCGACCAGGTAGTGCAGCTCGTCCCGGGCGAGCGGCTCATCATCAACAATTAACACCTTCATGATTTAGATTCCCCTTTCGTGACTAGCGGAATTGAAATAGTAACCGTGGTGCCGGCCTTACTGGTGGCGAAGTTCAGCTGACTCCGCTTATCGTAAAGGCCGACTAAGCGTTGGTTGAGATTCTGCAGGGCGGTCCCGGTCCCGTGGCTGGAGTGGACCGGTTCATGCCCGAGTTTGCCGAGTACATCCGGGGCGATCCCCTCCCCGTTGTCGGCGACCTTGATCTGCAGGCGGTCCCCCACCGCCTGCAGGTCAATATTGACGACGTTGCCGTGCATCCGGTGACCAAAGGCATGCTTGAGGGCATTCTCAACCAACACCTGGATCGTGAACGGCGGCAGGAGGACGTCATCCCCCACCGTATTATTGAAATTGACCTTGAAGCGGTCCGGGAAACGGGTCTGCTCGAGGGTCAGGTAGGCATTAACGTGCTCCCGTTCCTGAGCCAGGGTGACCTGGGTCGACCGCGCCCCGATCAGGTTGGCCCGGAAGTAGGTGCTCAGCTGGAGGAGGAGCTGGCGGGCCTTTTCACTGTCCCGCCGCATCATCGCGCTGATCGTATTGATGGCGTTGAAGAAGAAGTGCGGGTTGACCTGGGCCTGGAGGGACTTGATCTCGGCGTCCCGGACCAATTTGGCCTGCATTTCGGCCTGCCCGAGGGCGATCTGGTTGGCAAAGATCTCACCAAGCCCCTCGGCCAGCTGGATCTCCACCGGGGTCAGGCGCCAGGCGGCCGTGTAATACATCTTCAGCGTGCCGACAACCCGGTCGCGGATCCGCAACGGGACCACGATCGCCGCCTCCAGGGGACAATCACGGTGAGAGCAGCCGATCTCGTCGCGATTATGGGCGATGTGGACCTTGCCGCTGGCGACAACGGTCTCAGAGAGGTGGGTCAGCATCATCTTACCGGGGATGTGGTGGTCACTCCCCGCGCCGACGTGGGCCAGGATGGTCTGGCGGTCGGTGAGACTGACGGCGTCGAAATTGGTGTGGCGCTGGATGGCCTTGACCACCTGGCGGGCAGACTGCATATTCAGCCCGTTGCGCAGGTAGGGCAGGGTCTCCTTGGTCAGCTCAAGGACCGAGTGAGTCTGCATCGCCCGGGTCTCCTCCTCCTGCCGCCGGAACATACCGATGATCGACAGGAAAACCGAGGTCCCGATCGAGTTGACCAGGATCATCGGCAGGGCGATGTAGTGCACCAGGGTCCAACCGGTCGGACTAAATAGGAAGATAAAGATCATCTGGATACTTTCCATCAGCAGGCCGACCAGGAAACCGTGCCAGGGACTCATCACCGCAAAAGGGTTCCGCCGGTCGTTGTAGAGGTAACCGGACAAAAGCCCAATTAGGACCGAGCTGGGCACATAGAACCAGGCCTGGGCCGCCATATTCCCGAGCACGACCCGGTGGAGACCGGCGATCAGGCCGACCGCCCCACCGACCCAGGGGCCGCCGATGATCCCGGCAACCGAAACGGCCAGGATCCGGGCGTTGACAATCGAGTAGTCCTTGGAGATGGCGGTCAGAAAGACCTTGTCGTGGAGTTGGTTGGCCGGGTCAATCTCGATCCCGGTACTGTTGGCCAGAATCGCGAAGATGGCGAAGATGATCGTCAGCTGGACCTTGTCGATCCAACGGTCCGAGGACATCAGGCGCCGGAAGGCCGGAACGTTGACCAGCAGGAAGGCCAGGATGATGACGAAGCCGACCCGCTCGATCATCAGGATGGTTAGGTAAAACATGGCAATCCCCCACTGATCCTATTGCTGGGTCCCGGTGTTGATGACCGGCTGGGTCCCCCGCTCGGAGATGATGGCCACCATGATGTTATTGATGATCTGGAGGCGCTGCTCATCGGTCAGGTCAAGCTTGGCCTCCTTGGCCAGGCGGTCGATGGCGTCCTCGGTGATCGAGACCGCCCCCTCGACGATGATCTTGCGGGCCGAGAGGATGGCCGCCGACTGCTGTTTCTGCAGCATCGCGCTGGCGATCTCGGTAGCGTAGGCCAGGTGGGTCAGCCGGGTCTCAATGATCTTGACCCCGGCGACGTTCAACCGGTCCTGGAGCTCGGCGGTCAGCCGGTCCGAGACCTCGGTCGGGTTGCTCCGCAATGTCAAAGCCGAGTCGTCCTCGAAGGTATCGTACGGATACTCGCTGGCCACGTGACGGACGGCCGACTCACTCTGAATCTGGACGAATTGCTCGTAGTCATCGACCGAGAAGAGGGCCTTGGCGGTGTCGACCACCTTGTAGACGATCACCGCGGCGATCTCGACCGGGTTCCCCTTGGAGTCGTTGACCTTGAGGATCTGGCTGTTGAAGTTGCAGACCCGCAGGGAAACTCGTTGTTTGTCGGTAAAGGGCACCGTCATGAACAGGCCGGCGTCGCGGATCGTGCCGATGTAGTTCCCAAAGAAGGTCAACACCTTGGCCTCGTTGGGTTGGATGATCGTCAGCGAGGTACTGAAGATGATCACGATCGCCAGGATGATTCCCCCGGTGACAATGACCCCCATCCGGCCGGCCTGGTAGCCGCGGACGACCAGCCAACACCCGGCCAGGGCGCCGATGATCGCGATCAACAGGCCCAGGTAGCCGTTAACGTGAAACGCATTTTTCTCTTTCATATACAATCCCCCCTAAAAACGTAATCCCTTCGGATAGAAGTTCTTGACCGTGGTCCCGACCAGCTTGCCAAAGCCAGCGGCGAAACCATCACAGGTCAGCAGGTACCAGCCATTGGGCCGCGCCTGGTCAACCTTCACCACGTCACCGTGAACATACTGGCGCCACTGGTCATGATCCAGGGTCAAGGTCGCCGGACAGGTCGCCGGGTCGCTGGCCAGGGCCCAGGCGAGGGCCGGCTCAAAGCGGCGCTTCTTGAGCGTCCCCAGGTGGAGGCCGGGCCGCAGGATGGTCATCCCGTCCAGGTCGGCCGGCATCCCCGCCGGCAGGGCGTAGAGCTGGTCACCAAAGGTCAGCAGGCGACCGGGCTGGTAGTCCGGGAAGAGGGCGTCGCGGACGGCCGCAAATTCGGCCTGGGCAGCCTTGTCCAAGCCGGAGCGCTGCTGGCGGCGCTTCTTCTTGCGGCGGCGTTTGGTCGGGGCTGGGGCCGGTTGCGGATCGCCGTTTTGCAGCTTGGCGATGAAGTGCCCCTCCCCCTGGATGTGGTGGGGAAAGAGGCGAACCGCATCAGCCAGGGCCGGGTTGTTATCCGCCCAGTCTGGCCGGCCGGCATCCATCCCCGGGTACTTCTTGATCGGCACCGTCCGCAAGTCCGGGTAGGTCTTCAGTAGCCAGGCCAGGTTCTGTTCGTCCTCCTCGGGGGCGAAGGTGCAGGTCGAGTAGACCAGGATCCCGCCCGGCTTGAGCATCTTCATGGCCGAGGCCAGGATCTTGCGCTGACGATTGGCACACTCGGCCGGGTAGTCGGGCTTCCAGTATTCGATTCCAGCCGGCTCCTTACGAAACATCCCCTCACCCGAGCAGGGGGCGTCGACTAGGATCCGGTCAAAGAAGTGGGGAAACTGGTCCTCTAATTCGGCGGGGCTCTCGTTCATGACCACCGTGCTCCTGGTCCCCCACCGTTCCAGGTTCTCGGCCAGGACCTTGGCCCGCTTGCGGAAGATCTCGTTGGCCACCAGCAGGCCGGTGTCCTTCATCTTGGCCACCAGGTGGGTCGTCTTGCCGCCGGGGGCCGCACAGAGGTCGAGGACCCGCTCGCCAGGTTGGGGAGCGACGACCTCGCCGACGTACATGGCGGACGGCTCCTGGCTGTAGATCGCCCCGGCGACGTGGTCGAGGGACTTACCGTCGACCGTCCCGTAGTAGCCGGTCGGCACGTAGGGGACCTTCCCCGTCGCCTGGTCGACGGTGGCCGTTGGGGTCGCCTTCAGCGGGTTAACCCGGAAGCCCCCCTGGCTGGGTTGGTCAAAGGACGCCAAAAAGGCTGGGGCCGCATCCCCCAGCAGGCGCCGATACTTCTCAATGAATTCCTCAGGTAAATTCAACACGTTTCCTCCTTTTGCTGCCTCCTATTGTACCGTATTTTGCCGGCAAGCTGAACCGGCTGGGCCGGGGATTGTGACAAATCAGTTAACTTTTCGGGTCCAGTCGCGTATAATGTTACATTAAAATTGTTTCTAGGAAGTGAACTAAACTGTGAACCAACATTTAATTGCCATCGACCTCGATGGAACCACTTTGAACAACCAGTCCCAATTGACGGCGGAGACGATTAAAACCCTGCGTGCCGCGGCCCAGGCCGGCCACATCGTCAGCATCATCACCGGCCGCCCCTACCGGATCGCCCGGCGGATCTACGACCAGATCGGCATCAAGACGCCGATGGTCAACTTCAACGGGGCACTGGCCCACATCCCCCACGAGCACTGGGATAAGGAATATGACGTCGAGCTGACCCAGGAGCTGGCCCTCGACCTGCTCGCCCAGCACGAAAAGCTCGGCATCGACACGATCACGGTCGAAAACAAGCTCCACGTCTGGGCCAACCACGCCAGCAACCACCTGCCCGAGTTCCTGCCCAACCGGTTGGCCAAAAACCAATTGCTGACGGCCGGCAACCTCGACGGTAACCCGATTGCGATGACGATCGAATACCAGCCCGACCACGAGCAGGAGATCATCAAGGCGGTCAACGAGAAGTACGGCGACTACGTGGAGCCCCGGGTCTGGGGTGGTCAATACCACATCCTGGAACTAATCCACCGCGGCACCCACAAGGAATCGGGGATGTACTACATCGCCAAACAGTACAATATCGCCCAGTCCAACATCATTGCCTTCGGGGATGAACACAACGACCTGGAGATGCTCGACGCCGCCGGTCGCGGGGTCGCCATGCAAAACGCCATCCCGGCCATCAAAAAAGTTGCCGACGACGTTACCCCCGTCGACAACGATCACAATGGCCTGGCCAAGTACCTCCAGGACTACTTCAAGTTATCCGTCTAGCCCAGCACCGTCATCTTCAGCAGGTAGCCGATGATGACCAGGACGAACAGGGCCGTGATCAACCAGCTCATTGCCCGGTGGCCCTGGAAGTAGCGGCCACTGGCGAGGACCATCACGCCCCCACCGCAGGCCACGATGACCCCCAAGGTGACCGTCGCCAGCCGATTTTGCCCGTCCAGGGTCAGGGCATAGACGATGATTGCCAGCCCCAGGATGGCTAACCCGATTGAAACCTTCTGTCGCATTATTTGGACCTCTTTCCCATCTGATAAAAAGAATTATTGCATAATACTAACTTATTATAAAAATTTTGTTATAATAGTCCTGAAGGCAATTCTGCAATTGCTTTCGCCAACATACTTCTACCGGGAGGGGCCATCATTGATGGTTCCCTTCCTTATTTGTCTCATATCCCATGAGCGGGCGGTACCGACCAGGCTGGTGCCACCCCTTTTTATTGCGAATTGCCGAGCAGGACTACCTCCCTATTATAGTTGGCCCGCGCGTAAATTAAAATAACGTTTTCAGGCAGTTGGGGATCGTTTTGCCGTATTACCGGCCGACGAGCAGCTAATGGCGTCGACTCCACGGCGTTAGTATGTTATCCTGGAAATACAAAAGGACAAGAGGTCCCAGCTCTTGTCCCCTTGCGTTCCGGAAATTGATTTTGCCAGCTAGTCGTGACTTGCGATTAGCTTTTTCTTTTCCAACAAAAAAGTCCCGCTCGATCAAGCAGGACTCATTTCTATTCACTTTCACATCTGACGGTGTTTATCCATTTCCTTGACCACCCAGAGGACGGGCAGACCAACGACAGTGATCCCAACGAAGAGGACCACCCCCCACGGATCGTTGAAGATCTCACTGACCAGGACGAAGAGGCCCCCGGCAATTGAGATCAGCGGAATCCACGGGTAGAGCGGGGTTGAGAACGGCCGCTCCTTACCCTTGTTGCGCCGGCGCAGGATGAAGACCCCGAAGAAAGCCAGCGTGTAGAAGCAGTAGACCGTGAAGACGCAGAGGTCGGACAGGTGGTCGGGGTCAAAGAAGCACATCATGACCGTAGCCAGGGCAATGATAAAACCGATCGCCACCACCGGCTCCTTGGCCTTCGGGGTAACGTAGGCCAGGTAACGGGAGAACGGCAGGTCACGGCGCTTGGCCATCGCGTAGACGATCCGTGGGAAGGTCATGATCTTCCCGTTGATCGTCCCCATCATTGAGATGATGATCCCGATTGACAGCAGGCGGCCGCCGACCTTCCCGAAGGCCGCGGTGGCCAGGTAACCCGTGGCCCCCTCACCGAGCTGGTGGATCTTGGCGGCCGGCAGGAAACGGAAGACCCCGAAGGTAATCAGGGTGTAGATCACCAGGACCGCGGTGATCCCGATGATGATCGCCTTGGGCAGGAGTTTCTGGGGATTCTTCATCTCCCCACCGAGGTTGGCGATCAAAATCCAGCCGTCGTAACCGAACAGGGTCGCCAGGACGGCCACCCCGAAGTTCCCGCTGGACTGTTGAACCTGGCTGACCGTCTGACCGATCGCGTCCTCATGGCCGAAGAAGAGGCCAAAGATGATGATCGCCGCGATCGGGATCAGCTTCCCGGCCGTCGTCAGGATCGCAAAGCCGGCACCGACCCGGTTATCGAGGAGGTTCATCCCCCCGATCGCCAGGATGGTCACCACCGCCAGCGGGACCCGCCAGGCCGCCGACAGGCCGAAGAGTTCCGTCATCAGGATACTCATGAAACCGGCCACGGCCGCGATGATCGCCGGGCCGTAGACGATCGCCTGCATCCAGCCGGACAGAAAGCCCAGCAGGCGGCCGTAGATGTTTTCAATGTAGACGTAGAGGCCCCCGGTGTATGGCATCTGGGACCCGATCTCGGCGACGGTCAGCCCCGAGGTCAGGGTGATGACCCCACCGATGACCCAGGCAAGCAATGCGAGGCTGGAGGAACCCGCACTATCCAATACTGAAGCTTGCTTGAAGAAGATTCCGGAACCGATGATCGTTCCAATGACGATTGATAATGCTGACCACAGGCCTAAGGAACGGTTGAGCTCCTCAGTTGTCGTTTGTGGTTTCTCCATCCTAATCACATCCTTTTCTTTATATTACAATTCCCTATTGTAACAGATCTCTTTAATTAAGAAAAGATTAAAAAAAGATTAGATAAAGAGAAAGCCGCTCGATCTTTAAGAAGATTAAGCGGCTGGTTAAATTTCTGCTGCGTTCTCACTGCCAATAGCTATCCCCATTGACGTAACAGCTAACAGACCATGCTCCAAATAGGAACCATCATTATCCGTTCCTCAATTGATTAATAAACTCAAATAATCCTAAGCGATCAGCATCCGTCAGTTTTCCGATTGGTTGGTGGCTAAAAATTAATTTTTTTGGCAGCCGATACAATTTATGGGTATCAACATAAGATTTTTTTCGAAGTCCTGCCGCTTGCCACTCCTTAATCGGGTAGTACAATCGTTTAATCTGTGCTGATTTTCGCTTATATTGACTGGTGACTTTAAAGACAATTACCTTCTCACTTGCGACTTCAATTACCAAGGCTGGTCGTACCTTATCGTCCGTTCCTTCATCAAACGGCACACTGGCAATATAGATGTCCATTGGTTTCATTAGCCATTGACCATCCAATCGTGAAAGTCTGGATGCGCTTTGGGATCATAGTGACCATGCTCATCAATTTCGATATCCTCAACGGGAATTTGCTTGACGAGATCAGCCCAATCGAGCGCCGTCGGTAATTTCTTTATCCGAATTTCATCATTCTTAACCTCGAATGAAACCTCCGTTCCCTTTTGCAGACCTAATGCTTTTCGAATGGCTGCCGGAATAACAATTTGTCCCTTTTGTGATACCTTACCGGTTACGGCATTATCCATAACGATCCCTCCCTCATTGTCTTACATCTTACTTCTTACTTTATATTATAGCCTAACGTCTGTGCCTATTCAAAGAAATCACATTTCCAATAAACATTCAACGTCCTATTTTTCGGTAAAGGCCCCCGCCAGGATCTTTGCCTGGGCGGTCTCCAGCTGGTCGGCATCACAGTTGATGTAGCGGTTGACCAGGCGGGCGTCGGCGTGGAGGTCGTCGACCAGGAAGTCATGAATCGTGGTGACGGCCTCCCCGGCGTGACGAAGGTGCTGGATGGTCATCGTCACCGCCAGCTCGTCGACCTTGGCGGCGGACAGCGATGCCGGGGCCACCTCGATGACCCCCTGATAATAACCAGTCATAAACGTCTTATTCATGTTGATCATCCCCCAATCTAATTTTCCTAATCAAACTGCCAGCCCATGATCGCCATCTCGGTCATCACGTCGCCGACCAGGCTCTCGTACAGGGTCGTCTCCGACTGCGGCACCCCACCGAGGGCCGGCAGGTAGAAGTTGACGATCGCCCGGTAACCCTCACCCGGCGCGGTCTGGCTGTCGCGCTCGATCCAGATCGGACTATATGCGTCCAGGTCGGTGTCGTGGTAGAAGTTGTACTCCATGATCTCCTGCTGGAGGAGGTCGCGGACGTGGCGGTAGTCACAGCTCAGCCGCAGCTGGTTGAGGTCGTCGATGACCTCCCCGGTGGCGCTGTTAAAGGGCGGAAAGTCCTGGAAGTAGGCGTTGATCCGCTGGAGGACACTCAGACTGAGGCTGGTCACAAAGGTCTGGCCGGCATGGACCGCCAGCAGCTCCGCCGGGTTGGCGTGAATGTCGTTGGCTAAGGTCGTCAGGTAGGGTTCCTCCATGGCGATCAGTTCGGATTCAATTAACTGTAAGTCACTCTTGTTAAGCATCTTGTTCCCCATCTCTTTATTATTACGACTGGGAGCTTATCTCCCAGCCGTCATTTGTTTTCAAATCTTACCGTACGCGGGGCGGCCGTATGACATGCCCGCACCGCGCCGGTTTTCTATAACCGGCTTGCCGGGCCGGAATTTCCGGCGCAAAGTTTGAAAATCGGCTACTGTATTCACCCTAATTATACTATTATTGTTACAGAAACTAAATTTAACTGCGGAAAAGTGGCGCAAATCGTGCAACACAAACTTACTTATATTATTTACCAAGTCATCATCGCCATCCTCGCGATCATCTCGATCATCATGCTGCTGGCCTACTATGCCAAGGAGATCAACATCGATGCCTACCCCTACAACCTGATCGACAACGGGATTTGGCTGATCTTTGCCATCGACTACTTCACCCGCTTGTACCTGGCCGACGACAAGAAGAAGTTCTTTAAGCACCACATCTTCGACCTGCTCTCGATCATCCCGGCCAGCTCGCTCTTTTTCTTCTTCCGGATCGCCCAGATCGGCGAGACCTTCCGCCTGCTCAAACTCTTCCGGATCCTCCGCCTGGTTGGCTTCACCGGCCGATTGGCCAACTTCTTCAAACGTAACGAACTGGTCTACTACCTCTACATCAGTATCGCCGTGATCATGGTGACCGCCGCGATGTTCTGCATCTCCGAGAAGGTCTCCTACCAGACCGCCCTCTGGTGGGCCATCACCACCGCCACGACGATCGGCTACGGGGACGTCATCCCCAAGACCGCAATCGGCCGGGGCGCCGCCATCATTCTGATGCTGCTGGGGATCGGATTCATCGGGATGCTAACCGGGACAATCACCGAGTTCTTCGCCAAGGAGGACGAGGCCAAGGTCAGCCAACAACTACGGGAACTGAAAGCGCAAAACGATAAACTGGAAAGCGAATTAAACGAGATTAAAGCATTACTAAAGGATAAGCATCCCCTGGACAAGTAATATAATGGTTGCTACTCTTAAGTAATTTTGAGCAAATTTGATAGAGGAGTTATTTTAAATGACAAAACATCGGTTATGGGTAAAGAGGGTAGTAGAGCTATTCCTTATTCTAGGGTTAATTAGCTATTATCTTATTATTTTGTTTAGTTCTCAATTACGCACCGATACCTTTTTTCATATCGGTAGAATATACGAAATTCGATATGCCTTTCAGCATTTTGAATTTCCCAATTGGTTAAACTTTCAATCATTTTTTGGAATTGGGCAGGCTGTTAATGGTATGTACCCAGATATTTCTATGTATCCATTTGTCTTACTAACCATGCCACTATCACCATTCCACCAGGTTATAGCTGTCCAAGTCTTGATTGCTGTACTAACTGTTATTATTACATATATTTGTCTTACTCATCGACGCGTCCCTACCGATATCTCTTTGTATACTAGTATTATCTATACGTTTGCTTCTTTAGCCACACGTGTAGAATTTAAACCTGGGACAAATATTATCCTGATTTTTGGATTACCAATAGCCTTTACAACCTTTGATATTCTTGCTTCAAAGAAGTTTGACATTCGGCTCACATTAAAATTTGCGTTAGTCGTTATTTTGATCTTATATTCTCATTTTCTGAGCATTATTGTTCTGGCATTTATGATGGTGGGTATCTTTATATACCTGTTGATTACTAAGAACACAAGTATTTACGCGGTTGTGAATGTCTTTATAGCAATGATAATTAGTATTCTTGCCATCTCACCAATTATCTACCGTTACCTTTTAATTAACGGATCTAAAATCACAATGCCATACCTCTATGGAAATATCCAAGGTGTAAGTATTCCACAATTAATCAAAAACCACTTCATTGCTTTTTTTATAATAATAGTTTCACTGCTAACATATAATAAAGAAAATATCAAAAGCGCCCTTCATTCTCCGCTAGTGTTATTAGCACTATATACCTGCTTCCTGTCTACTCACTATTTCCCATGGAAATTATTCAATCATGTGCCGTTAGTTAATTGCCTTCAGAATGCTAACTTTAGGTTCCCGATAGTTTTACTTATTATCACTGCTATCTTTATCAGCCAAACTCAAGAGAAAGACATTCAACGTACTTATAAGGTATTGAGTATACTAGCTGTATTTATGATTTCTTTTTCTGTCTTCCTACTCATCCATCGAATTCACGCAGTTACTCTTCCACCACTAAACGATGATACTTATAAGAAAATTACTTTAGTTACGGGCAACTATAATAAAAATGAACAGCACATAAACCAACTTATGTACTATGACTATTATCCATCTGGCGTTCCATCCTCTTTTAAAAGGACTTATATTTTATCTGAAAAGGGACGAAAGATGGTACTGAATCCCACAATTAAGAGCGGAAAAGCCCAGGTTCCTATCAAGAAAGTTGCAATTAACAATGGGGTTAACATCACGCCAAAGGAATCTCTTACATCCAGGACCGGAAAAATAACGTTACCGATGCTGGGATACAAGAGCCTCAACTACCAGATAAGGGTAAATGGTAAAAAGGTCCCGTACACAATCGATGGTTTATACCTTGCTATCCATCAACACCATCTCAGTCGTTCGGACGTAATTACGGTTATGTTCCATAACCCCACTATCTACACCTGGTTGATGGTAATTGCGTTAATATACGTTGTCCTCTTAATATCAGTATTGGTCTACTTGACTTAAATATTTCTAAATGGGGACTGCGTCAAAAGCTCTTTAATCAAAATCAAGATTTGGCGAAAATTCTGAATGAAGCTTTTTGGATTATCTAATTTTTTAAGAAATTAGACGACATACAATATCCCTTAGGGTCGACACTTTAAAATAATAGAAGTGTGAATCCTAGGGGGTATTTTATATTGCAAGTTATTCTACGATAGAGAAACTCAAATTACTTCGTAACTATCATGTGATTTAACCGTTTATTCTGATTATCATGGCGTAAACTAGCTAATATGAGCAAATAGATTAAGCAATTCCTGTTAGCTGAACTAGCTGGCATAATCAATTCCAAGCATAATCGACAATATTCGTTATCAATAAAGATGACAGCAGTAAAAGCTTAGAGATCCTTTAGTACTATCAAATTAGGAATATTTCTCAGCTACGTCTGTGGGTTATCAGTTACAATGATGAGATAAAGGCATTGCTAAAGCGTCCCTAGACAAGTAGTGTAATAGTTGCTATTCTTAAGGAGTTTTGAGCAGATTTAATAGAGGAGTTACTTAAATGACAAAACATCGGTTATGGATAAAAAGAATAGTAGAAATATTTCTTCTTATTAGTTTAATTAGTTATTGTTTTCTTCTTCTATATAATTCTCGATTATACTACGATACCTTTTTTCATATCGGTAGAGTATATGAAATCCGATACGCTTTTCAACATTTGGAATTCCCCAACTGGTTGAATTTTCAATCATTTTTTGGAATTGGGCAAGCCGTTAACGGCATGTACCCAGATATTTCACTATACCCATTTGTCTTACTAACCATGTCGCTGTCACCATTCCACCAGGTTGTGGCTATCCAAATACTAATAGCGGTGTTAACGTTCATCGTTACATATATTTGTCTAGCCCATCGGCACGTTCCTTCGGATATTTCCCTATACACTAGTATTATTTATACTTTTTCAGTAATATTCAGAAATACAGAATTCCAACCTGGAACAAGTATCATTCTGATCTTTGGGCTACCAATAGCCTTTACGACTTTTGATATTCTTGCTTCAAAGAAATTTGACATTAGGCTTGCATTAAAATTTGCATTAGTCGTTATTTTAATCTTATATTCCCATTTCCTGAGTATTATTGTTCTAGCATTTATTATGGCCGGTATCTTTGTCTACCTACTAATCACTAAGAACACAAGCATTTACGCAATTGCCAATGTCTTTATGGCAATGATAATTAGTATTCTTGCTATTTTGCCAATTATCTACCGCTATCTTTCAATTACCTCATTTAAAGTTACAATGCCTGCCTCCCAGGGGAATATACAAGGGGCAAGTATTCTAGAACTATTCAAAAGTACTTGTATTCCCCTCTTTACAATAATAATTTCATTTTTGGCATATCATAAAGAGAACATCAAAAGCGCACTTGTATCTCCATTAACATTATTGGCACTATATGTTTGCCTTCTTACTACACATTATTTTCCATGGAAATTGTTTAATCATGTACCACTAGTTAATAGTCTTCAGAATGCTAATCTCAGGTTTCCACCAGTCCTACTCATTATTGCCGCTATCTTTATAAGTCAAACTCAAGGAAAAAATATTAGGCGTAACTATAAGATATTATGCCTTTTATCTATATTCGTTGTTTTATTCTGTGCTGTCCTATCTACATATAGAAACCATAAGTTTAATATTCCATTTAATGATGGTACATATGAGAAAGTTACCTTAGTTGCGGGTAATTATAATAAAGAAGAACAATATATAAATCAGCTTATGTACTATGACTATTATCCATATGGTGTTCCATCCTCTCTTAAGAATGGGGTCTACTTATCTAAAAAGGGACGGGAAATTGTGTTAAGCCCCACAATTAAGAGCGAGAAGAAACAGGTTCCTATCAAGAAAGTTGCGATTAACAATGGGGTCAACATCACACCAAAGGGATCTCTTACATCCACGACCGGCAAAGTAATATTACCGATGCTAGGATACAAGAGCCTCAACTACCAAGTAAGGGTAAATGGCAAAAAGGTCCCGTACACCATCGATGGTTTATACCTTGCTATCCACCAACACCATCTCAGTCGCTCGGACGTGATTACGGTCATGTTCCATAACCCCACTATCTACACCTGGTTGATGGTAATTGCGTTGATATACGTTGTTCTCTTAATATCAGCATTGGTCTACTTGACTTAAATATTGCTAAATAGCAAGATATGATATAGCATATCTTGCTATTATTTATAGTTTCATTTTCTACAACGAGGAGTAATCATGGACTTTTCTTTCACCCGCCGGCACGGCCTGCGCAAACTCTATCTGGAATACACCGTCATGTTCATCTTTCTGGCGGCCTGCATCTTCGGCACCTACCTGGTGACCGGGCACACCTTCATCCTCAGCAAGGACGCCCTCAACCAGCACCTGCCCCTCCTGGTCAAATACCGGGCGGCTTTGATCGAGTTTATCCATCACCCCGGCAAATTGACGTTCTGGTCCTGGCAGATGGGGCTGGGGACCGATACCTTTTCGGTCTACTCCTACTATACAATTGGCGATGTCTTCGCCTACCTGGCCCTCCTCTTCCCGGCCGCCAAGATGACCCTGGCCTACCAGGTGATCGGGATGGTCCGAATGTACTGCGTCGGCCTGGCCTTCGTCTACTTCGCCCAGCACTTCAACTTCCGCCACCAGGTGATCCTGATCGGGACGGTCGCCTACACGGTCAACGCCTTCCTCCTCTACGCCGCGGTCGCCCAGCCCTTCTTCACGACCCCCTTCATCCTCTTCCCACTAATCGTCGTCCAGCTGGAACGGGTCCTGCAAGGCGGATCGGCCTGGCCGCTGACCGGGGCCTTCACCTGGATGCTGGTCAGCAACTACTACCTGGCCTTCGTCCTCGGCATCGGGGCCCTGGCCTACCTGGTCCTCCGGGTGGCCACCCACTACCGGACTAACCTGGACTACCTGAAGACCCTGGGCAAGCTGGCCTTCGCCACCGTCACCAGCCTTCTCCTGTCGGCGGTCCTCTTGGTGCCCGAGATCCTGGCCGTCACCAACTCGACCCGGACCGGGGCCCAGTTTGCTAACGGGCTCAAGGTCTACCCCCTCTATTACTACCTCTTCCTGCCCAAGCAGCTGATCAACGGGGGCCAGTGGTACTTCATGTACTGGACGGCTCTCGGGGTGGTCTCGATTGGCTTTTTAGCCCTGGTCTACATCTACTCCCGGCCCCGTCAGTACCCCCTACTGACGATTAGCCTGGGTCTCTCCTTAGTGATGCTCCTGATCCCGGCGGTCGGGGCCTTCTTCAACGGGATGATGTCGGCCTCCAACCGCTGGACCCTTCTGATCTACCTGCCGATTGCGATGGCGGTCTGCATCCTGGCGCAAAACGCCCCGCAGTTTACCCGCCACACCCTCTGGATCCTCAACGTGGCGACGGTCATCTACCTGGCGATCCTGGTCGCCACCTTCTACTTCGCCAACAACGACGACATCTTCATGCCAGTCCTCTTCCTGATCGTCTCCCTGATGGCCCTCTGGCTGATCAACTTCCATAAGACCCGCTTCCCGGACCGCTGGCTATTGGCAATCGTCCTGCTCAACGCCGGTTTCAACGCCATCTACGCCGCCTTTCCCTACAAGGGGGACTTCACCGACAAGATGCTGTCGCGGGGTGAGTACCAGGCGATCACCGCCAACCGCTACGGTGGGCTCGACCAGGGACTGAGCCGGACCCCAGCCTACCGGGTCTCGACAATCAGTCAGAACCAGATCATCGCGGGGCCGACCCTCGACAATGACCTGACCTCGGGCCTGCACAACATCGACTCCTACTACTCCCTGCAGAACAAGTACCTCGGCCAGTTCAACACCGACCTGCAGAACAACCAGTACCAGGCCAACATCCCGATCCGCCAGGCCGATGACCGGACCGTGATGAACAACTTCTTCGGCGTCCGCTACCTCTTCGTCCAGAGCAACAGCGCCAACGCCACTAAGCTGCCGGCTGGCTACTTTCTCGACCAGACCAGCCAGCCGATCATCAACTACGACGTCGGCCAGCCCAGCTCGGCCACCAGCAAGGACCAGCTGATCCCAATCCAGACCGAGCGCTACCGGACCAAGAACGCCTTCCCACTGCTCTACTGGCAGGACCGCTACATCAGCCAGTCCCGCTATCAGAAACTGTCGCCGACCGAACGGGAACGGGCCCTGGCCAGCGGGGTTGTCGTCCACGGGAAGACGACCGGGATGCGGCCAGCTCAGCTTCATTCAACCGTCATCCCGCTCAAGAGCGTCCTGGTCTCTAACCGCTTCAATAAGATCAACCCCGCTCACCTCAAGTACGTCGACAGTGACGAGAAGTACCAGCTCCAGTTCCCGCAGATGCAGAGCAAGGCCTTCCGCCAGCGGGTCCGGGGCAGCGAGCTCCACATCGAGTTCAGCAAGATCAAGTACACCCCCTTCACCATGAAGGAACAGATCCACTACGACATGCAGCACCGGGCCGCAATGGCCAACAACCCAGGCAGCGTCTTCAACCAGCGCTTCAATAAGTACCGCTACTGGCGCTACCACGTCCTGAACGGGTCGCCGGACATCTCCTTCCAGCTGAACTACTCCAGCCGCTTTGGCACCGCCAGTGTCGTCCAGGCCAAGCAGAACGTCCTCTCCCTCTTCAAGCACGTCACCAACGGCACCCTCAACATCGGCTACTATTCCGGCAACCTGCCGCAGAAGCTGACCTTCAAGCCGTCGAAGCTGGGGACCTACGAGCTCAAGTACCGGGTAGTCGCCGAGAAACTCGACGGTCGCTACACCCGGGAGGTCCGGGCCATCCAGCGTCATGCCCTGACTGACCTGAAGTTCAGCCGGAACCGGGTCAGCGGGCGGATCACGACGCCGCGCACCGGGGTCCTGACCTCCTCGATCCCCTACTCCAGTGGTTGGCGGGTAACGGTCAACGGCCACCGTGTCAAGACCGTCCGCACCAACCAGGCCTTCCTCGGCGTCCGCCTGCCGGCTGGCACCCACCGGGTCGTCTTCACCTACCAGACGCCGGGCCTGCGCACCGGGGCCTTGGTCTCCCTGGCCGGCCTGATCTGGACTGGCCTGGCCGTCGCGGTCACCCTGGTCGTCAAGCGCCGTAAGTAAGCAAATCCCTGTATTAGTAATGATGTCCTCTAAGTATACAGATGAAATGGAAAGTTCATTTGATACTTGGAGGACATTTTATATGGGAGCAAAGGTATAAATCCTTAATAAATAAAAGGAGTACCCTTTAAGGTACCCCCTCCAATTCAGCTTAGGAAGCTATTTCAATGTCAATTTTTATACTGACTTATGTGAACTAAGAAATTCCTTCCACCTACGACCTCTCGTCACATTACTTCATAAGCACCAAAAATAGTATCTTTAATCGGTCTTTACTTAAAATTACCCGCACAGTATCCACTATCAACTGGCAAAATAACACCATTAATAAAAGACGAATCTTTTTCAAATAGGAAGGCTACAACACGACCTATTTCACTTGGCTTACCTAATCGACCAGCCGGATTGCTTTTTAGCCAGTCTTTAAAGAACGGCTTATCTTTATATTGCATAATAAGCTCTGTCGCTATCGTTCCTGGTGCTATGGCATTGATGGTAATATTTGTTGTTGCGTAGTCCAAGGCGGCACCCTTGGTTACACCAACAACCGCGTGCTTAACAGCAGCATAAAGTGCCCCTCCTTTCACACTCACTAGCCCAGCACCAGACGCGTTATTAACAATACGTCCAAAGTCATTCTCTTGCATCATCTTAATCTCATGCTTCATGCACAACATATACGCTTTGACGTCAATTCCCCAAAGCTTGTCCATCTCGTCTTCAGTGACATCGCCAAAAGGCTTATTTAAGATACCAAAGCCTGCATTATTAAAGGCGCAGTCGAGTTTTCCAAAGTGTTCTTCAATAAAATCAAAACTCTCTGCGATTTCTTCAGACGAGAAAAGGTTAGTGTGTTTATAAACACAATCTTTTGCACCGTTTTGCATAGCTTGATTAATAACATCTTCAGCCTTATCATCACTAATATCGAAGATCACTATTTGATAACCACGCTTTGCCAATTCAAAAACAGTTCCTTTACCGATGCCACTTAAACCACCTGTTACTAAAGCTACTTTATTCATTTATATCGCCTCCATATTTTGACTATAAACTGTGTAGTAACTACGCAGTCAAGAGGAGAAAGGAGTTTTTATGCGTTATACAGCCAAAGATCTTACTCATTTTTTCAATGTAAAGAAAGAAACTCTTCGCTACTATGAACAAGTTGGCCTTTTATCTCCAATTATTGGGAAAAATAATTATCGCTATTACCATGATTGGGACGTTTTTATGCTTGCTGAACTACGGCGCTTAAGAGCATTTGATTATAGTATCAAAGATATTAAAAGAATTGCTGATATAAACAACCTAGGCGATTTACAAACCATGATGCAGGATAAAAGTCAATATTATAAAACAAAGCGTGATTTTTACGAATCACTGTTAACTCATAATCAAATTTTAATTTCTTATCTTAATGAACCATTAAACAACTTTCAACGGTGTCAAATGCCCAGTCTTTATCTTGACCCAGCTTATAAAACACGGGAAAAATTTCCTAAGAATGCACAGTACCAAAATTTCAATGATATGAACACAAACGAATTTTCTCTATGTGACTTTATGTTTTCTGAAAGACTAAATGATTCGTCTTCCTATATCGGAGGAACTGCCTTCTTTAAGGAGCTATTGCCTGCTTCGTTTAATATTAACCATATGACTACTATCAAATCCTGTTCAGCCTGGACAATAAACTTATTAATTGCAAATTCATTAGTATTCAATGAAAAAGATACAGCATTGCTTCTCGATAAGGCAAAAGGCAACAGAATTTATGTTCTTCATTTAGGAATAGTCAATGGCAAGCGATTAGTTAAAGTATGGATTCCCTATAAATAACAGATCTCTTCCTGAGCAAAAAGAATGTAACGTAATTTGAAGTCATAAAGTGAACCCCCATGGTTGGATTGCTTTGTCCAATCATGGGGGTGTTTCACAATTTTTGATACCGGGAGCGAAGATGCTTTTGATATCTATATAGGGCAACGAGTACTTATTCGCCCCAGTGTTCCTGCTTGAACTGTTCGCGGCCCCCGGCCTCCTGGGCGGCGTAGCGCTCTGGATGCTTCTTATAGAAGTCCTGGTGGTAGTCCTCGGCCAGGTAGAAGGGCTGGGCGTCCTCGATCTGGGTCACAATCTTAGCGTCGCCGAAGAGCTGGCTCTCCTGGAGGTGGCGCTTGGAGGCCTCGGCAATCCGGCGTTGCTCGGCGTCCTTGACGAAGATCACCGGCCGGTAGTTGTCGCCGCGGTCCTGGAATTGGCCCATCGCGTCCGTCGGGTCGGTCTGGTGCCAGTAGATCTCGACCAGCTCCTTGTAGGAAATCTTGGCCGGGTCGAAGGTGATCCGGACCGCCTCGGTGTGGCCGGTCGTCCCCGACTTGACCTGCTTATAGGTTGGGTTGGCCACGTGGCCGCCGGTGTAGCCGGACTCCACCTTCTCGATGCCAGGATAAGTATCGAAGGGCTGGACCATGCACCAGAAACAACCACCCGCAAAAATTGCTGTATCAAAACTCATCTGAAATTCCTCCTTACTTTAGTTGCGTCCGTAGATTGGCCAGGCTGCCTGTTCGGAACCCTTGTAGGTTTGGTCGATGACGTGCTTCGTCTCCTCGGTCTGGTAAGCCTTGACGACCTTTTGGTAGACCTTGTTATGCTTGTCCTTATCCTGGACGGCGATGATGTTGACGTACGGCTTGGCCGCCTTGTTGATTGGCTCCAGGTAGATCGAATCCTTCTTCGGGTTCAGCTTGGCTGCCTCGGCGTAGTTCCCGTTGATGATCGAAGCGTCGACCGAGTCGAGGGCCCGGGCCGCCGTTGCCGGGTCAACCTCCTTGAACTTGAGGTTCTTCGGGTTGGCGGTGATATCCTGCAGGGATGGCTTGATGCCTGATCCCGGCTTGACCTTGATCAAGCCCGCGGACTGGAGAACGTTCAGGCCCCGGCCCAGAGTCGTCGGCTCGTTGGGGATGGCGATCGTTGCCCCATCCGGCAGGTCCTTGATACTCTTGTACTTGTTGGAGTAGACACCCAGCGGCGAGATGACCGTGTTCCCGATCGAGGTCAAGTGGGCGTGCTCCTTCTTGTTATACGAATCGAAGTAGTAGCGGGTCAGGCAGGAGTGCATGTCGATCTTGCCCTCCTTCAGGGCGACGTCCGGCTGCACGTAGTCGTTGAAGGTCACATACTTGATGTTGATCCCCTGCTTGGCCAGGCGCTTCTTGACGTTGTCCCAGACCGGTTGCGAGTCGGTGCCAACCAGGCCCAGCCGGACCGTAGTCGTCTTGGTTTGAGCCAGGCGCTGATGGACGAAGCCCGCGATGCCGCCGATGACGATGACGGCGATGATGATCCACCAGATCAAACCTGAATGACGCTTTCTTCTCATGATGATTCTCCTCCTCTAGTGATCAGAAAAGAAAAACGTCCCCAGGGGAGCATTATGCTCCTCTAGGGACGTCGCTTTGAACGTGTTACCACCCTAATTCGGTACCAAGACACGGTACCCTCAACCGGTTCCAACAAACCGCAGCGGTGATAACGGGGGCTAACCCGTGGCTGGCTTGCGACATGCTCACCACCCAGCGAATTCAAAGACCATCTTCATCACCCACTTCCAGATTACCTCGCAGCACAATGGTAACTCTCTGGGCAGGAAATAAGTGATTACTCATCTTCTCTAATCAATCTCTAATTTAATTGTCATTATCATAGCGTCATCGGCGGGAGATGTCAACCCCTTGGCAGAAATTTAGATGCAGCCTTAGTTACTGAGGGTTCTATTTTTGAGTGAGTAAGAGATTGACAATAATCGTGATCACCATGGTAATGATCGGCATGATCAGTGTTCCCACGGTCCACTTAAAATTGGTGTCAACCTTATCCAGGACCCGGTCGATTCGATCATTGAGGCGCTGGTCATGATCGTTAACCTCACTGTGGAGACTTTGTAGCTGTTGCTTGAGATCATGGGTAGTGTTATTGATGGTGCTCAGCTGTTCAGTGTGTCGCTCTGATTGCCCTAATAGGTAGATTATCTTCGACGTGAGATCATTAACCGGTATCGAGCCGTCAATGTTCTGAGCTGTTACCGGAACTGGGTTAGCAACGTTAACATTATCTTTTCTTACTTTTTCCAATCTCTAGTCCCCCTTTGTATTAAAGAATACTTCAACCTTGCTAAGTTCATTATCATCATTATCTATGAGCCCAAGGGTTGCTTTATACGTTTGCCCAGCTTTCAGCACTGTTTCAAACGAAAACTGATATCCTGAACTACCGTACCCATCAATAATATTCTTAGTTACAAAAGAGGAATTTTCCGTGTTAAGGTTGTAAGTATTCTGAAATACGGTTTCTGTATGTTCATTAGAAATCTTAAAATTAAGACGATATACTTTACCTGAAAGTTTAATGTTAAAAGCACTAAATTGAACAGTGACGTTTACCGGTGCATCCCTTTTAACGAGGATAACAAACGACTGTCCCTCGTCCTGAACCCTTAATGACAGCGTCTGCAGTTTTTCAACAAGCATTTTTACACCCCATATCATTGATAACCTTTATTTTAAGTATATCATCAAAACAACTAGTCAAACATTTCCGCCTTAGCTAAGTCAATGACATTAACACCCTCACTCCACGGTTCACCCTTAACCGTTTCCCGAGTCATTGGGAGCACATATTCAAATAAGCTGTCTAAGTTTTCTTGCTCTAATTTACTGTCAGTATAACAAATGCTGGCATTAAGGAAACCAACTTTGTCAATACCGCGGTCATATAGATAGGGCAGCACTTGCTCCTCAAGCAACTTCACACGTGTCTTAACCGTTACCTTTTTGCCGTACACAAAGAAATCATCGATAATTGCAAATCGACTGTCATGAGGTAAGTTAAAATGATTTAGCATCCTAGAGGCAACAAACCATACGTCGCCACTTATGCTATCTGCTACATCTTCAAAATCTGTCTGCTCACCATTAACAAGCACCAACCTCGCCTCACCGACAACAATGCCCCTTTCATTGTCATCGTATGTGTTTAGTGTCAGGTTTTCTTGAAAAACTCCACGTTCAAAATCACTATTACGAATATAATCACCGCTGAGAGTGATAAATGCTGATTGTAGCTGTGCGTCTGTTAACCGTTCTTTTGTTTTCATTTTTAACTCCCCAAATTTAGTATTAAGGATATCCTCTACAAACATATGTTCATATAAAAGATAGCATACTTTCCTGCATTTTTCAAACACACGTTCGAGAAATTAACTATTTAAAAGCCGCCATCCTCACGAACGAGAATGGCGGCCTTACCTTACTCATCGGGAAGCGTCTGGTAGGCGAGCTTTTCAATCACGGCGCGATGCTGCGGATACTTGGCCAGCAGGGTCTGCTGGTCAAAGATCTCAAAGTCGTGGTAGTCAAAACCTGGGGCCACAGCACAGCTGACCAGGCTGAAGCCCGCCGCGTTGACCGCTGAGCCGAAGATGACCCCGGCCGATACCCGGTACTGGAGCTGTTCCCCCTTATCCAGGTGGGGACCGAGGATCACCCGGTTAGCCGAACCGTTCGGATACAGGGTGTAGATCGTGATCGGGTCACTGGCGTGGTAGTACCACAGCTCATCGTGCTGGAGGCGGTGAAAGTGGGACGGCGAGCTGGCGTCCAGTAGGAAATAAATCGAGGTGTAGTAGTAGCGCTCCTGCCCCACCGTGGCCGGGGTGAAGGTATCGGCACTATGGTAGACCTGCCGGTACCAGCCCCCTTCCGGATGGGGCTGGAGGTGCAGGTAGTTGATGTAGTCGGCCTTGTTCATATGGATGTTCCTCCTTCAAATTAATATGAACATTATATCACTAACTAGGCTGTTTTGTTCGGATGAGTACCAAATCAACACTATTAAAAAAGGGCAGCGAGGCTGTCCTTTTTGTTTACTTAATCAACATGTCGAGGTAGTTAACGATGTAATACAGCAACAGGGCCGCAATACACAGTTGTAAAAAGTTCCACAGCTGGTGGAGGATCTTCTTCTTGTCCATAAAAGCACTTCCTATTTTAGTTTCCGGTAACCATTATATACCCTAATGGGGCTTGCTGGTCACGTAGCCGTCACAGGCCTTCAACCCGGCCACGTCCAGCTCGTGGAGGATATCGGGATCCTGCCGCTTCACGAGGTCATCGAGCTTGAGGTCCAGCAGCTGGCGGACAATCGTATACTGCCGCCAGGCCGCCTCAGCCCGCTTGGCCGGATCCGCCGGGAAGCAGAAGTAGTCGTAGGTCTTCTCGGCCTGTTGGCGGTTGTCGATCGCCTCGACCACCGCCTGGATGACCTCGGGCCGTAGATTACCGTTGGTGCTATCGATATACTGCCGCAACCCGTCCAGGCTCAGGAAGCGGTAGTTCCGGTTGGCTCCCGGCAGGAGGGGCTTGATCTTGGTGTGGGGGTTGGTCGAAACGTAGAGGACGTGGAGCTGGTGCTTAAGGTAGTTGAGGTAGGGCTTGACCATCTCGTCGGCCTCCAGGGCCTTCAGGACCGCGTTGTAGTGGTACTGCCCCTGGCGGGCGATCTTGCTGTCCCGGTAGGACTTGCCGCCCCGCTCGGTTACGATGAAGCCCTCCCGATCGATGCCGATCGTGTCGGCCGTGTAGTTCTTGATCTCCAGGATGAAGATCCCCTTCTGGTTGATCACGATACAGTCGATCTGGTTGCTGTTCTCCTTACCGCGGTGGTAGTCATAGGGCAGGTTGAGCGAGGACAGGACCCGGTTGTATTCGTAAGACTTGACGATGTTTCTGACCAGGCGTTCACCACGAGCCCCCTTGAGGGTGAAGTTGGCCTGCTCCCGGAACTTCTTGATGTCCTTCTTCCAGGCCGCCTCGTCCTTGATCCCACTATGGATCGTCCGCAGGTCCATGACGTTCTGGTCGGACAAATAGGACGGCTTACTCTCGCCGATCCGCAGAGCGGTTGGCTTGGCATAGTGGCAGGCGTACCGGAAGTTCCGATGAACGTTGTGGTTCTGTTCCAAGAGCTGGGCCACTGCCCGCCGGTAGAGGTAGATGAAATTGCCCCAGTAGCGGACCCCCCGTAGCTCGTCACTCTGGTTCTTGTCCTGGTAGTCCGGCCGCACCAGGTCTGCCTGACGCTGGTGGTTCTCAACGTAGCGGATCATATCCCGGTTCCGCTCCAAAAACATCTTCTGGTAGCTGCTCGGTGACATGCTGTGCTCCGCCAACTTGAGGAACTCCGTCTGGCCGTTGCCGGACAAGCAGTCCGTCAGTTGGGCCTGGAGCTGGTCAATCTGGTCCTGATAGTCGCCGAGAACCGCCTGGACGGCCCGGTAGTAGCGGTCGATCAGGGCCGCCTGCGACGATGGTGAATGCAACGACGACGCCGGGGTGGTTGGCTGGGCCGTCCGGGACGAGGCCGCGGTCGGCGTCGTGGTGGCCGACCGGTGTGGCCGGGCCTGCAGGAGCCGGTAATAACGTTGGACCAGCTCGGCCACTGACATCGTCTGGCCATTTACCGTGACCTGCTTGGTGGCGGCCAGTTCCCGGCTCAGGCTGGTGTTTTGGGCCCGCAGCTGGGTCAGTTGGGCCTGGGCACGGTTGACCCGGCCGTCCGCTGCCTGCCGTTGCTTGATCAGGTCCTGGACGTCCGCCACCGTTACTGTCTCCCCATTGACCGACAGGGTGGCTGGCGCCGAGGTCTGATCTTGGAGCTGGCGGACCTGGTCCTGGGCCTGTTGAAGTTGGTCGAGGAGCTTGTTGTAACGGTCAATCACCTCGTCAATGGTGACCGGCTTACCACCGATGGTCAGGGATTGCGCCGCCTGGGCTTCCTTCGTCAGTGCAGCATTCTTGGCCTTCAGATCCTGCAGCTGGGCGTTGGCGGTCTGAACCTGTTTGCTGGCGGCCTGCCACTGGTCGATGACCCCCTGGACATCGTTTGCCGTCATAGTCTGGCCATCGACGGTCAGGGTCGTGGCGGCTGCCGATGAGCGGTTGTTCAACTGCTGGTGAAGGCGATCCTGTTCTTGGAGCAGGCGCTGGTTGGTCGCCAGCTGATCCTGGAGACGGTCCTCCAGGCTGGTGATCTCCTGCTGGAGCTGGCGCAGGTCGGCCGTTGAATTATTGGCCGCGACCAGTTGCCCCTGCAAGGACTTGACCTGATCCTGCAGCTGGTCGATCGTGTGGCCGGCCTGTTCCCGCTGCTTGCCCAGTTTGTTATAACGGTCCACTAGTTCACTGACGCTTACCTTCTGACCGTCTAGATCGATCTCCAGTTCATGATGATTAAAAAGGCCCATCGTCCTCTCCTCCGTAAGCAGTCAATAACGATACGTATTGAAAACGAATAGAAGGGCGTGAGCCGTTGACTTTTGCGCGGTTCACGCCCTTCCTCTAGTTATGGCATACCTGTTGCACGTTTTCTGCCCATGGTAAAAGGGCCT